>NZ_JBFTNI010000003.1:0-598545 GCF_056397405.1 Variovorax sp. 05N34 | reverse complement strand
AAGGCCTACGACCAGATCGACGCGGCGCCCGAAGAGAAGGCGCGCGGGATCACGATCAACACCGCGCACGTGGAGTACGAGACGGCCAACCGTCACTATGCGCACGTGGACTGCCCGGGGCACGCTGACTATGTGAAGAACATGATCACTGGCGCGGCTCAGATGGACGGCGCGATCCTGGTGTGCTCGGCTGCTGACGGCCCGATGCCCCAGACGCGCGAGCACATCCTGCTGGCCCGCCAGGTGGGCGTGGGCTACATCATCGTGTACCTGAACAAGTGCGACATGGTGGATGACAAGGAGTTGCTCGAACTGGTTGAAATGGAAGTTCGCGAGCTCCTGGACAAGTACGAATTCCCCGGCGACGACACCCCCATCATCCATGGCTCGGCCAAGCTGGCGCTGGAAGGCGACAAGGGCGAGCTGGGCGAAGGCTCGATCATGAAGCTGGCCGAGGCGCTGGACAGCTACATCCCCACGCCTGAGCGCGCGGTGGACGGTACGTTCCTGATGCCGGTGGAAGACGTGTTCTCGATCTCGGGTCGCGGCACGGTGGTCACTGGCGCGGTCGAGCGCGGCGTGATCAAGGTGGGCGAAGAAATCGAGATCGTGGGTATCCGCCCGACGCAAAAGACTACCGTCCGCAGTTCTACTTCCGCACGACGGACGTGACTGGCGCGATCGAGTTGCCCAAGGACAAGGAAATGGTCATGCCGGGCGACAACGTGTCGATCACAGTGAAGCTGATCAACCCGATTGCCATGGAAGAGGGCCTGCGCTTCGCAATTCGCGAAGGTGGCCGCACCGTCGGCTCGGGCGTCGTGGCAAAGATCCTCGACATCTGATCGAACGCACCAAGGAATTACCATGGCTACCAAGCAAAAAATTCGCATCCGCCTGAAGGCGTTCGACTACAAGCTGATCGACCAATCGGCTGCAGAGATCGTGGACACGGCCAAGCGTACAGGCGCGATCGTCAAGGGTCCCGTGCCCCTGCCGACTCGCATGAAGCGCTTCGACATTCTGCGTTCGCCGCACGTCAATAAAACGAGCCGGGATCAATTCGAAATCCGCACGCATCAGCGTCTGATGGACATCGTTGACCCAACCGACAAGACGGTCGATGCACTCATGAAGCTCGACTTGCCCGCAGGCGTCGACGTGGAGATCAAGCTGCAATAAGAGCCTTTGCTTACTTCAAAGCCCGCTGGCCTTTGTGTCAGCGGGCTTTTTTTGCGCCTGATATGGCATCCTAGAAGCAAGGCGGCAGGCCGTTGTGAAGGCCAGGGAGGCGCGGGATATGGGAAGTGAAGTGTTAAGGCGAGGATTAGTGTTATCTGCAGCACTGGCCCTCCTGGCGGGCTGCGGGGGCGGGGGTGGTGGCGGAACCGTCGGCGTCTCTCCCTCGGCGTCGCCCGCCTCTGGCGCGTCGGTGGCGGTAGCCAATGTTCGCTTGAGCGGAGCCGTTACCTATGACTCTGTCCCGAACATCACGGGCGCTCTGAACTATGCGGCAACAGTTGCGAAGCCGGTTCGAGGAGCAGTGGTCGAAATCTTGAACGCCGCATCAAACATCGTTGCCTCCGCCAATACGGATGAGAAAGGCCTGTACTCGGTGGCGGTCCCGTCGAATACATCGCTGATAGTGCGCGTCAAAGCTCAGTTGTCGCAACTGGGTGCTGGGCCGAGTTGGGATGTCTCGGTCCGCGACAACACCCAGGCCAATGCCATCTACGCAATGGAGACGCCTACGTTTGCCTCCGGCACCGCTGCTGTGCTCGCGCGTGACGTTCATGCGCCGTCCGGGTGGGGCGGGTCCGGATATAGCGGGATGCGTGTCGCGGCGCCGTTTGCTCTCCTGGATACGATTTATACGGCTCAGGCTAAGGTGTTGTCGGTCGCGCCCAATACGGCTTTTCCAGCGTTGCGTGTGTTCTGGAGTGCTAACAATGTCCCGGCCAGCGGCAATCCAGCTCTGGGGCAAATCGGCACGACCTTCTTTGGCAACGGAACGGGGGGCCGCACGATCTTTGTTCTGGGCAAGGAGAACGTTGACTCGGACGAGTACGATGAATCGGTGATTGCCCATGAATGGGGTCACTACTATCAGTCAGCATTCAGTCGTGACGATTCCCCTGGGGGCAGCCATGCCATCACGGACAGGCTCGATCGGCGGGTCGCGTTTTCGGAGGGTTGGGGCAATGCGTGGTCAGGCATCGCCCTGGGACGCAGCAATTACATCGATTCAGTCGGGCCCGGCCAAGCTCAAGGGTCCAATGTTGATCTCCGAGCCGGGGACGGTTCGGATCCTGGATGGTTTCGCGAGGCCTCCGTGCAGTCAATTCTGTGGATCTTGAATGGGCAAGTTGGCTTCAAGGCGATCCACGACACCATGACCGGGCCGTTCAAGCGCGGGTTGCCTGTGACCTCTATTCACCCGTTCGCCGCTGCCTTCTATTTGACCGCACCGGAAGGCGCTTCGAATCTGTCCGCGCTTTTGACGGGGCAGAAGATCAGCGCTTTTTCTGATCCGTACGGCGTTCTTGAAATGAACGATGGCGGAGTTCAGGCCGCTCTTCCCATGTATCAGAGCGCTGCGGCGGGCGCAGTCAAGTCGGCCTGTGTTTCCAATCAGGCGGGTGCCGGCAACAAACTGGGGAGTTACGCCTATCTCCGGCTCACCGCACCGGCGGCGGGTACCCATACGATCACAGTGCTAGCCGATTCGAGCGCGGTCGATCCGGACTGGGTCGTTTACAGCGGCGGACAGATTGCCGAAGCCGACGGTCTCGGCCAAAGTGAGGCGGCATCGGTCAATTTCCCAGCGGGAGAGAGCATCCTGGTAATCAACGACTTCAACAACACATCGGCCTCGACATGTTTCAAAGTGACCATTCAATGATCGCTGGACCTACGAAAGGAAAAGGCACCGTCGTCAGTGCGCCCCTTGCGTTGGCGCTTTTCGTTTCCTTGAATGCGTTGGCTGCTGCGGCGGACATGACTGGACTGCGCAAAGCGCCGGCCCCCAGCAAAACTATGAGCACGGCTCCGATGAAGGGGAACGGCTCGGGGGTGATCGTTCAGTATCGAGTCGACGGCACGCCCGTGCCCGGTGTTGCTGTTCCGGTGGTGCTGGCTTTCGACGGGGTGACTCAGCAGAGCGGCGCCGTGGTTAAGTTGACCACGGAGGGAGGTCTCAGGCTCCCAGGTGGCGAAGAGGTGCGCACGTTGCCAGCGGGCGAAGTGACGTCATTGACAGTCAACGTCACTCCCGCAGCGGCAGGTATTGGCTACCTACATGTGTTCACGACGCAGCACGGCGCGACCAGCGCAACTTCGATTCCAATCCAGACGCGAGCGTCCCCTTCTGCCCTACCGCATGCCGGCGAACTCAAGCAAACACCCGGTGGAGACCCAGTCCGATCGTATCGAGTGAAGTAGGCGTCCTGCTGGGCTGTTGGGAGCGTTGCGGTCTTTGCGAGATGCGCGCTATAATCTCCGGCTCTGCCCAAATTGCGCCTCCGAGCCTCTTTGCGCAGAGCTTTATTAACCTTCTTTCGCAAACCAAACGCTGTCGCCAATTGAAGTGGCAGCGGCGGAAGTTTTGGAGAAAACTATGAGTCTGAGCAACTCCCTCGGGTTGCTGGGCCGCAAGGTGGGGATGATGCGTCTCTTCACTGATGACGGGGACGCAGTTCCTGTCACGGTGGTGGATGTGTCGAACAACCGCGTGACCCAGATCAAAACCCAAGAGAATGATGGCTACGTCGCAGTTCAAGTGACGTTCGGTTCGCGCAAGGCATCGCGCGTCACCAAGCCTGAAGCCGGTCACCTCGCCAAGGCGGGCGTCGAGGCAGGCGAGATCATCCAGGAATTCCGCGTGACTGCCGATACGGCTGGTCAGCACAAGGCTGGCGGCGTCATTGCTGCCGCGAGCGTGTTCGCGGTTGGCCAGAAGGTCGACGTGCAAGGCACTTCGATCGGTAAGGGCTACGCTGGCACCATCAAGCGTCACAACATGAGTTCGCAGCGCGCATCGCACGGCAATAGCCGTTCGCACAATGTGCCGGGTTCTATCGGCATGGCGCAGGATCCCGGTCGCGTATTTCCGGGCAAGCGCATGACGGGCCATCTCGGCGATGTCACGGTAACAACCCAGAACCTCGATGTGATCCGTATCGACGAGGCTCGGCAGTTGCTCCTGATTAAGGGTGCAATTCCGGGTTCGAAGGGTGGCTTCGTCACCGTGCGTCCGGCCGTCAAGGCCAAGCCGCAAGCCGCTGAAGGAGCGAAGTAATGGAACTCGAACTCCTGAACGAACAAGGCCAGGCTGCCTCGAAGTACGAAGCGCCGGAGACCGTGTTCGGCCGTGACTACAACGAAGACCTGGTTCACCAGATCGTCGTCGCATTCCAGGCCAATGCCCGCCAAGGCACCCGCGCCCAAAAGGACCGCGAGCAGGTTAAGCATTCGACCAAAAAGCCGTTCAAGCAAAAGGGAACGGGCCGCGCCCGTGCTGGTATGACTTCCTCGCCGCTGTGGCGCGGAGGCGGCCGCATTTTCCCGAACATGCCTGACGAAAATTTCTCACAGAAGATCAACAAGAAGATGTATCGCGCTGGCATGGCGTCCATCTTCTCGCAACTCGCGCGCGAAGGTCGGTTGGCTGTGGTTGACTCGATCAAGGTTGACTCGCCGAAGACCAAGGCGCTGGCCGCCAAGTTCAAGGCAATGAATCTCGAGTCAGTGCTCGTGATTGCCGAAGAAGTCGATGAGAACCTGTATCTCGCTTCGCGCAACCTGGTCAACGTGCTTGTGGTCGAGCCGCGGTACGCCGATCCGGTGTCGCTGGTTCACTACAAAAAAGTGTTGGTCACAAAGGGTGCCGTCGACAAGCTCAAGGAGATGTTCGCATGAGCCGCATGAACCCTACTCCCGCACAACGTCAGTTCGACGAAGGTCGTCTGATGAACGTGCTGGTCGCCCCGATCGTGTCCGAAAAGGCCACGATGATCGGCGAAAAGTCGAATGCAGTCACCTTTAAGGTGTTGCAGGACGCCACCAAGCCCGAAATCAAAGCCGCCGTTGAACTGATGTTCAAGGTTGAGGTTCAGGGCGTGTCGGTGCTCAACACCAAGGGCAAGACCAAGCGCTTCGGCAAGTCCATCGGTCGCCGCGATAACGTTCGCAAGGCCTACGTGACGCTCAAGGCTGGTCAAGAGCTCAACCTCGTCGGGGAAGGCGCTTAATCATGGCCGTCATCAAGATGAAACCCACTTCGCCGGGCCAACGCGGCGCGGTGAAGATTTCGCGAGACCACCTCTACAAGGGTGCGCCGCATGCAGCTTTGCTGGAGCCGCAGTTCCAGAAGGCCGGCCGTAACAACAACGGCCACATCACGACTCGCCACAAGGGCGGTGGCCACAAGCATCACTATCGTGTGGTGGATTTTGTGCGCAACAAGGACGGCATTCCGGCCAAGGTCGAGCGTATCGAGTACGACCCGAATCGTACTGCTCACATTGCGCTCGTGTGCTACGCCGACGGCGAGCGCCGCTACATCATCGCCCCGCGGGGCCTGGAAGCCGGTGCAACGCTGCTGAGCGGTTCGGAAGCTCCGATCCGTGCCGGCAACACGCTGCCTATTCGCAACATTCCGGTGGGTTCGACGATCCACTGCATCGAGTTGCAACCCGGCAAGGGTGCGCAGATCGCGCGTTCGGCAGGCACCTCGGCCACGTTGCTGGCTCGTGAAGGCGTCTACGCACAGGTGCGCATGCGTTCCGGCGAAGTCCGACGCGTGCATGTGGAATGCCGCGCGACCATCGGTGAAGTCGCCAACGAAGAACACAGCCTGCGCCAACTCGGCAAGGCCGGTGTGAAGCGTTGGATGGGTATCCGCCCGACCGTTCGCGGTGTGGTAATGAACCCGGTGGACCACCCGCACGGTGGTGGCGAAGGCAAGACCGGCGAAGGCCGCCATCCTGTCGACCCCTGGGGCAATCTCACCAAGGGTTATCGCACCCGTAACAACAAGCGCACGCAGGTCTTCATCGTGTCGCGTCGCAAGAAGTAAGGGTTAGCAAATGACTCGCTCTCTCAAAAAGGGTCCGTTCGTGGATCACCACCTTGTGGCCAAGGCCGACAAGGCTGTGACGAACAAGGACAAGAAGCCGATCAAGACCTGGTCGCGTCGCTCGATGGTTCTGCCGGAATTCATCGGCCTGACGATCGCTGTGCACAACGGCAAACAGCACGTGCCCGTGTACATCACCGACCAGATGGTTGGTCACAAGCTCGGTGAATTTGCGCTCACGCGCACTTTCAAGGGGCATCCCGCGGACAAGAAAGTCCAGAAGAAGTAAGGAACGACCATGTCTGAAACACGTGCAGTCCTCCGCGGCGTTCGCCTTTCGGTCGACAAGGGCCGTCTGGTCGCTGACCTGATCCGCGGAAAGAAAGTCGATCAAGCACTCAACATTCTGCAATTCACGCAGAAGAAGGCCGCCGTCATCGTAAAGAAGGTGCTCGAATCGGCAATTGCCAACGCAGAGCACAACGACGGGGCCGATATCGACGAACTGAAGGTGAAGACCATCTACGTCGAACAGGGCGCCACGCTCAAGCGCTTCACCGCGCGCGCCAAGGGTCGCGGCAATCGCATCAGCAAGCCCACGTGCCATGTGTACGTGACGGTTGGCAACTAACAGGCCTGGAAGAAATATGGGACAGAAGATCCACCCAACCGGCTTCCGCCTTGCGGTCAGCCGTAACTGGTCAAGCCGCTGGTACGCAAGCAACCGCGACTTCGCCGGCATGCTGGCAGAAGATATCAAGGTACGTGAGTACCTGAAGAAGAAGCTCAAGAACGCGTCCGTTTCGCGCGTGCTGATCGAGCGTCCCGCCAAGAATGCACGTATCACGATCTACTCGGCGCGCCCGGGTGTCGTCATCGGCAAGAAGGGTGAAGACATCGAGAACCTCAAGCGCGAATTGGGCAAGCAACTCGGAGTACCGGTCGCTGTCAACATCGAAGAAGTACGCAAGCCCGAAATCGATGCACAACTGATCGCCGACAGCATCACTCAGCAGCTCGAGAAGCGGATCATGTTCCGCCGCGCCATGAAGCGCGCTATGCAGAACGCCATGCGTCTGGGTGCTCAAGGCATCAAGATCATGTCGGCTGGCCGGCTGAACGGCATCGAGATCGCACGTACCGAGTGGTACCGCGAAGGTCGAGTGCCCCTTCACACCCTCCGCGCCGATATCGACTACGGCACGTCGGAAGCTAAGACTACGTACGGCGTCATTGGCGTCAAGGTCTGGGTCTACAAGGGCGATACGCTGGGTCGCAACGATTTGCCTGCTGTCGAAACGCCACGCCCTGACGAAGAGCGTCGTCCTCGCGGCCCGCGCCGTGATGGCCGCCCGGGTGGCGACCGTCCGGGCTCTGACCGTCGTGGCCCGCGCGCCGGCGCTCGTGGCCCGATTGGTGGCAACGTCGCCCCAACCGACGGCAGCGACAAGCCCGCAGAAGCTACTGGCGCCGCTCCGGCAGCTCCAGGTGCAGACTCGAAACCCGCCGTTAAGCGCGTCCGCAAAGCCGCGCCAGCTGCAGCAGCTGACGGTGCCAAGACCGAGTGATCGGTCTTAGAACTACGGAGTAATAAACATGCTGCAACCTGCACGCAGAAAGTTCCGAAAGGAACAAAAGGGCCGCAACACCGGCATCGCGACCCGCGGTAATGCGGTGTCGTTCGGTGACTTCGGCCTGAAGTCGATCGACCGCGGCCGCCTTACGGCCCGTCAGATCGAAGCCGCACGTCGCGCGATCTCGCGTCACGTCAAGCGCGGCGGCCGCATCTGGATTCGTGTGTTCCCGGACAAGCCGATCTCTCACAAGCCCGCAGAAGTGCGGATGGGTAACGGTAAAGGCAACCCCGAGTACTACGTCGCCGAAATCCAGCCCGGCAAGGTGATCTATGAGATCGTCGGCGTTCCCGAAGAACTGGCTCGCGAAGCATTCCGTCTGGCCGCTGCCAAGCTGCCGTTGCGTACGACTTTCGTCGCACGCCAACTCGGCGCCTGATCGAGGAGAACACCATGGCAACACGTAAAAAGAAGGAAGTCGCGGCCCCGGCCAAGACTTCAAAGGCCACCGAGCTGCGCAACAAGGACGTTGCGGGCCTGCAAGCCGAAATCAAAGACCTGCAGAAGGCCCATTTCGGCCTGCGCATGCAGAAAGCCACGCAACAGCTGTCGAATACGTCGACACTGCGCGTGACGCGCCGCGACATTGCGCGCGCCAAGACCATTCTTGCTCAAAAGCAGCAAGAAGCCCGAGCCGCCAAGTAAGGAGTGAACATGACGGAAGCTAAAAAATCCCTCAAGCGCACCTTGATTGGCAAGGTGGTCAGCGACAAGCGTGAAAAGACCGTGACCGTGCTCGTTGAGCGTCGCGTGAAACACGAGCTTTACGGCAAGATCGTGGCGAAGACCAGCAAGTACCACGCCCATGACGAAAAGGGCGAATACAAGCTGGGTGACACCATTGAGATCACTGAGAGCCGGCCAATTTCGAAGTCGAAGAACTGGGTTGTGACCCGTTTGATCGAAAAGGCCGTTCTGGTCTGATCGCAGCCGAAGCAGTCCGAGCAAAAGCGGCCCACAATGTGGGCCGCTTTTCTTTTTCAGGAGTACTTCAAATGATCAATGTCGGTGACACGTTGCCTGCTGCAACGCTTCAGGAATATTCTGAGGTCGAAGGTGAGGGCTGCAGCATCGGGCCCAATCCTGTAGACGTCACCAAGGCTGCCGCTGGAAAGACTATAGCCGTCTTCGCTCTGCCTGGGGCTTTTACACCCACTTGCTCAGCGAAGCATGTTCCGGGGTATGTCCAGCATTTTGAAGATTTCAAGGCTGCCGGCGTGGACGAAATCTGGTGCGTGAGTGTCAACGATGCCTTCGTCATGGGCGCTTGGGCCCGTGATCAGAAGACGGGAAGCAAGGTTCGCATGCTGGCGGACGGCAGCGGCGCTTTTGCGAATGCAACCGGCCTGACGCTGGATCTGACCTCGCGCGGAATGGGTGTCCGCAGCAATCGCTATTCGATGCTGGTGAAAGACGGCAAGGTCGCGACACTCAACGTCGAAGATCCGGGCAAGTTCGAGGTCAGTGATGCTGACACGCTGTTGGCACAAGCCCGCAGCGTGGCGTAGCAACCCGTGGCCGACGCTCGCTTGAGCTACAGATCCGCCTTGAGATAGTGCGACCCTGCAATCGGGTTGTGATAGTAGGGGGGCACTTCGGCGAAGCCAAGCTCTTCGTAGAGTGCCCTCGCGGACTCCATATCGTCGAGCGTATCCAGCAGTACGCAAGCATAGCCCGCGCCGCGCGCAGCATCGAGGATGGCTTCCGCGAGCTGCCGTCCGACTCCCACTCCCCGAAACTCCGGCCGCACGTACAGGCGCTTCATCTCTGCCGCGTTGGGGTAATCCGCCGAATCCAACGGACGCAGCGCGCAACAGCCGGCAACGTGCGCGAAACCTCCATCGGACCGTCGCAATGGCCGCCCCTTCACGGGTACCGCCGTGTCGTCGGTGTCGACCAATGCCAAAAACAAAGCGCCCCGAGGTTCAGCATAGTCCCCCGGCAATTCGGCGAGTTCATCATCAAAATTCTGAAAACCGAGATCGATCTCAAGTGAAGCCGCATAGTCTCGAAAGATCGCCCGCGTCGCTTCAATCTCGTCCGGCTCATCGGGTGTCAAAAGCACGATTTCTGGTGTGCCTGCCAGGGGCAAGGGGCGTGACATTGAGTTGCTCATACGCGCAATGATGAGATCCAGCCTGCGAAGCTGGCGCAGGCCGCGAACACGACAATCGCCAGAAGCCTTGATGCGGCGTCATCGCGGCTTGACGCGCCGGTGCCGTCGGTGAGTGGCTTGTCACCGGAGATCATGGGCCGTATCAGCATGCGACCCTTGACAATCACGTAAAACAGAACGGCGAGCACGTGCAGGCTTACGAGCGTGATGACGAGCCACTTGCCTGGCATCGTGTGCCACTTTGTCGCGGCACTCACCAGCGAACCGGGAACGAAGCTTGTCAGCGGCCCCGACGCGGAGATCTCGTCATCGGCAACCAGCCCGGTCCCGACTTGCACCAGAAGCAGCCCAAGAACGGCGAACACCGATAGCGCGCCCAAAGGCGAGTGACCGATGAGCTGGTCCGGGTGCGCGCGGCCCCGCAGATACGAGACGACGGACCGCGGCGCGTAGATGAAAGCGGAGAAGCGCGACCACCGCCCGCCGACAAATCCCCAAAACAGCCGAAAAAGCAGGAGCGACAGCGCGGCGTAGCCGAGGCGGAAATGCCATTCCATGACCCCCGAAAGGCCGGTCGCGATCAGGCCGATCACGGTCAGTGCCAACAGCCAGTGAAAAACCCGCGTCGGCAAATCCCAGACACGGGTCGCTATGGCGCCAGGATCACCCAGCTTCGCGCGGCGCGTCGTGGGCTCGAAAGGGGCAGTCATCGATGGCTTGACGCAAGATGCGGGAAGCGCAGATTAGCAAACTTCGGCGCAAAGGTGACTTGCGGGTTGTCACTAGTCCCCGATGGCGCCGAGTCTCTAAACTGCCACGGCGCCGTACTCCGCGATGCGCGAGCAAAAAAAGGATCCACGATGAAATCTCTCGTCAGCCTTGCCCTGGCCGCCGTTTGCGCGGCCTTTTCTGTTTCGGCTAGCGCCCAGTTCGCCAAACCCGAAGATGCGATCAAGTACCGCCAGAGTGCAATGTTTATCCAGAGCCAGCACGTGGGCCGCCTGGGCGCCATGGCCAGCGGCCGCGTGCCGTACGATGCGACCGCCGCCGTTGCCAACGCGGAGGTGGTCGCGCAGATATCGAGGCTTCCGTGGCCTGCCTTCGGTCCTGGCACGGAGGGCGGAAAGGCAAAGCCGGAGATTTGGAAGGAGCAGGCCAAGTTCAAGGATCTGAGCGATCGGCTGATGGCCGGAACCGACAACCTCCTTGTCGCCGCCAAAGCCGGGAACGTCGACTCACTGAAGACCGCAATGGGGTCGCTTGGCGAAACCTGCAAGGCTTGCCACGACACCTTCAGGAGCAGGTGATCCGGACCAGCCGACTCGCGCCTAGCACGGCGGCGGCCCCATCTACGCTTCGGCGAGCAGCTTTTCGATCAACTTGTGCAGTTCGGCGAAGTCGGGCTCGCCGACATAGCGCTTCACGATCTCACCGCGCTTGTTGACCACGTAGGTGGTTGGCGTCAGCTGGACGTCACCCCATGCCTTGGCAACCGCACCTGTATTGTCGATAGCCACCTTGAACGGCAGCTTGCGTGTCTCGGCGTAATTGACGACGTATGCTGGCGGGTCGTAGCTCATTGCCACGGCGAGGGTCTCGTAGCCCTGGTTCTTGTACTTGTCATAGGTCGCGATGACCTTCGGCATCTCTCCCACGCAGGTGACGCAGCTCGTTGCCCAGAAATTGACGAGCGTGACCTTGCCCTTTAGGTCCTCGGTGCTCTTTCGCGTTCCGTCGAGAAGCACGAAGGTCGATGCCGGCGCAGCGGAAACCCCCGTGTTCAGGTAAACGCCAACCCCGACGGCCAGGGCGAGTGCGGTTGCGGCGGCGTAGATGACTTTTTTCATGGCGGGGCGGAGTAGTCCACGAATTTTAGATCGCAACGCAGAGTCGTGCCGGCCGCCCGGAACGGTCGAAGGGGCGTTCGATAATCGATGTTCCATGCCGATCCTGTCCTTTCTGCGCTTCGGTCGCGCGACCTTGGTCGTGACCGCAATCGTGCTTGCCGCGTGCAGCCCCACCTTCAACTGGCGAGAGGTTCCTGTGGGAGACGCCGACGTGGTCGTCCTGCTGCCTTGCAAGCCGGATCGAGCCACGCGCCAGCTGCCGCTCGGGACCGACATGGTTTCCGTCGACATGGCCGGCTGCAAGACTGGAGGCGCAACCTTCGCCATTGCGCACGCTTCAGCCGGCAGCGCCGAACAGGCGGAAAGCTGGATTCGGGCATGGCGGGCTGCCACCCGGACCCAGCTCTCGAATGCCCAGATCGTCGAAGCCCCCGCCTCCGTGCTGCGCGCCGCTGCTTCACCCGCCCCGGCGCGGCTCGATACCCAGGGCGACACCCAGGGCACGCCGGGGGAAAGCAAGGGAGAAGGTGCGCACGTCATCTGGTTCGCGCAGCAGCGGCCGGATGGAATGGCGATCTATCAGGCGACCGTCCTGGGTTCCCCGTCATCCCCAGAAGCGCTGGCGACGTTTTTTGAAGGAATCCGCGTTCCGTGAGCCGACTGCCGCCTTGCCTTGTTTCTACACCTGGACGGATGGCCCCTCATAATTGCCAGACTGCCCGCCGAAATCCATGAACAGCATTTTCATCATTGCCCACTCGCCGCTTGCGCAGGCGTTACGGCAGTGCGCGCTGCATGTGTTTCCCGATTCCGAGCACGCCGTGGCGGCGCTCGACGTCTTGCCCAACGTATCACCCGACGAAACCCTCGCCGCCGCGCGCATCACGCTTGCCCAGCTCCAGCGCACTCCGCGTTCGCAAGTGCTCGTGCTGGCCGACGTTTTTGGTGCAACACCATGCAATGTGGCTCAGAAGCTCGTCGACGGCGCCCGATCCCGGCTCGTCGCCGGCGTCAACCTGCCGATGTTGCTGCGCGCCGTGAGCTATCGAAATGAACCCCTTGATACTCTCGTGCAGCGCGCACTCACCGGCGGAACTGCGGGCGTGATGCAGGTGGCCGTGACCGCTCCCCAGAATCAGGCAAGAAGAAAGCATAGTGACCAAGACATCCGTGACCATCAGCAATAAGCTGGGCCTGCACGCGCGGGCATCGGCCAAACTCACCAAGCTTGCCGGGAGCTATCCGTGCGAGGTCTGGCTTGCACGCGGCGACCGCCGGGTGAACGCAAAGAGCATCATGGGCGTGATGATGCTCGCGGCAGGCATTGGCGTCACGGTGGAAGTGGAGACGATCGGCGAACGCGAGGAAGAGGCGCTGAACGCGATCGTGGCCCTCATGAACGACAAGTTCGGGGAAGGTGAATAGGGGAGGTGAATAGATGGCGCACTTGGGGGAGTAGACAGTGACATTCGCGATCCACGGTCTCCCGGTTGCCCGTGGCATTGCCATCGGCCGCGCCGTGCTCGTCGTTTCGAGCCGAATCGACGTCGCCCACTATTTCATCAAGCCCGAGGAAATCGATGCCGAGATCGACCGGGTGCGTGTCGCTCGAAACGCAGTGGCGGAGGAGCTACACAAGCTTCAGGCCAGCGTCGCATTGATGGGTCCCAATGACGCGCCGCACGAACTCTCCGCGCTTCTTGATGTGCACCAGATGCTGTTGCAGGACGAGGTACTCACCGGCGGCGTCAAGCACTGGATCGTGGAGCGCCTGTACAACGCCGAATGGGCGCTCACCACGCAACTCGAAGTCGTCGCGCGCCAGTTCGACGAGATGGAGGACGAGTACCTCCGCGAACGCAAGGCCGATCTGGAGCAGGTCGTCGAGCGACTGTTGCATCGCATGAAAGGGACGGCGGCGGTGCTCGCACCCACACCGCCGCGGCGCAAGCGCTCATCCGATGACGATGAGCATCCGGACCCGACCGCCGGCGACGGTATCGACGTGCCGCTGGTGCTGATTGCGCATGACCTTTCGCCGGCGGACATGCTGCAGTTCAAGAAGAGCGTGTTCGCAGGCTTCGTGACCGACGTCGGCGGACGCACCTCGCACACGGCGATCGTTGCCCGCAGCATGAACATCCCCGCCGTGGTGGGCGCACGCAGTGCGAGCCAACTGGTGCGGCAGGACGATTGGGTCATCATCGATGGCGATGCTGGCGTGGTGATCGTCGATCCTTCGCCGATCATCCTGGCCGAGTACGGCTTCAAGCAGCGGCAAGGCGACCTCGAACGCGGACGTCTGTCCCGGCTGCGGCACAAGCCCGCCGTGACGCTCGACGGCCAGCGCGTCGAGTTGCTCGCCAACATCGAAATGCCCGAAGACACGGTAGGCGCGGTCCGGGCCGGCGCTGTCGGTGTGGGGCTGTTCCGGAGCGAATTCCTTTTCATGGGCCGCGAAGCGCAGCGGATGACGCGCCTGCCCGACGAGGAAGAGCAATACCGGGCGTACCGGAATGCGGTCGAGGGCATGCAGGGCATGCCCGTGACCATCAGGACGATTGACGTCGGCGCGGACAAGCCGCTGGACGGCAAAGCCCTCCGAGAGGACTCCCACCTGAATCCTGCCTTGGGTCTGCGCGCGATCCGCTGGAGCCTGGCCGATCCGGCGATGTTCCTGACCCAGTTGCGCGCCATCCTGCGCGCTGCGGCGCATGGTGAGATTCACCTGCTGATCCCCATGCTGGCGCACGTGAGCGAAATCCGCCAGACCCTGTCGCTCATCGATTTCGCGCGGGCTGAACTGGACAACCGCGGGATGGTGCATGGCAACGTAAAGCTCGGCGCCATGATCGAAATCCCGGCCGCCGCGCTCACGCTGAAGACCTTCCTGAAGTACTTCGATTTCCTGTCGATCGGCACCAACGACCTCATCCAGTACACGCTCGCCATAGACCGGGCGGACGAATCGGTGGCGCATCTCTACGACCCCGCGCATCCGGCCGTGCTGCGCTTGGTGGCCGACACGATTGCCGAGTGCCGGCGCCAGGGCAAGAGCGTCAGTGTGTGCGGCGAAATGGCGGGCGACGTCATGTTCACCCGCTTGCTGCTTGGCTTGGGTCTGCGCAGCTTTTCGATGCATCCTTCGCAGATCCTGGCAGTCAAGCAGGAAGTGCTGCGCGCCGACACCAGAAAGCTGGAGCCCTGGGCGCAGGCTGTGATCGAGTCCGAGGAACCCGCCGCCGCGCTGGGGCCGATCGCGGGCGCACCGCAATAAAACGAAACATGCCGAAACCGCCGCGAAAGGACTTCACGGCGCTGCCAAAGCACCATCGAGTCTCCTGATCGACATCCGATCACATCCAAGGAAGACTCTCATGAAACGCTGGTTCAAACGTTCGCTCTTCGGTATTGCCGGTGCTGCACTGCTCGCAGGCAGCTTGGCAGGTTGCGGCCACCGCCCCGGCTGGGGTGGCGGCTCCGAGCAAGACCGGGCTGAATTCAGGGCGCGAATGGTCGAGCGCGTCAGCAGCAAGCTCGAACTCGACGCAACGCAGAAGCAGAAACTGCAGGTGCTGAGCGAAAAGATACAGGCCCAACGCGCAGCATTGCGTGGCGGCGGTGATCCTCGCTCGGAATTCCGCGCATTGTTCGCCGGCGCAAAGCTCGACCAGGAGCGCGCGAGAAAGCTGGTGGCCGACAAGACGGCTGCCGTGCAGGCTGGCAGCCCTGAAGTGATCGCGGCGGCGGCCGACTTCTTCGACAACCTGAATCCTGCCCAGCAACAGAAGGTGCGCGAATTCATGGACAGAGGCCGGCGCTGGAGGAGGGGATGAACGCCCGCTGACCATGCCCGCAGGCCTGGCGAACAGCCTACTTTTCGCGCGTATGCACAATGCCCGAATGCCCCGCATCCTGCTGATCGACGATGACGAGCACCTGGGCGCGCCGCTCGCCAGCTACTTCGCGCGCTTCGACTACGTGCTGGAGAGCACCACGCGGCCAAGCGAAGGGTTGGCGAAGCTGCGTGGAGCAACCTACGATGCCGCCATCCTGGACGTGATGCTGCCCGAGATGGACGGCTTTGCCCTGTGCCGCGAAATCCGCAAGGAAAGCGACATTCCGATCGTGATGCTGACAGCCCGCGGCGACGTCATGGACCGCGTGGTCGGTCTCGAACTCGGCGCCGATGATTATTTGCCGAAGCCATTCGAGCCGCGCGAATTGGTGGCACGTGTGCAGACCATCCTGCGCCGGCAAAGGGCAGCGGCGCCTGCTGCCTCATCCCAGCGCCGCGAGTTCGAGGGCCTGTCGATCGACCTCGACAGGCGGGAAGTGCTGCGACAGGGCGAGCGCGTGGACCTGACCGGGACCGAATTCGAACTTCTGGCCCTGCTGGCCGACCAGCCGGGCAAAGTCTGGAGCCGGGATGAAATCCTCAACCGTCTGCGCGGCCATGAAGCCGAGCTCTACACCCGGGCCGTCGACATCGTCGTGAGCCGGTTGCGCAAGAAGCTCGAGCCACTCGACTGCATCAAGACGCTGCGCAATGCGGGCTATGCGCTCGCTGTCGGCAAGAGCGGGCCATGAGGACGCGGCGAGCACGCCAGGGCTGGCGCCATCGCTGGGGCCACTCGTTGCGTGTGCGGCTGATCATCGTCTTCGTGCTGCTTGCGCTGGCGATGGCGGCGGTGTTCCTCGGCGGCATGCAGCGGGCCTTTTCGGGCGGGTGGCGCGATGCCGCCCGGCCACTGGTGGCCGACTACATGGACCGCATCGTGGCCGAACTCGGCACGCCGCCCGACGTGGCGCGCGCCGAGGCGCTGGTTGCCCGATTGCCGATCTCGATCCGCATCGAGGGGCCGGTGGTGAATTGGGATTCGCATCCGGAGCGCCATCAGCATGGCTTCGGTCCACGAGGCGACTGGCTCAGCCGCACGACTGCTGATGGTCATCGCATCAGTTTCGGGATTGCAACGCTGCCGTGGGAGCGTGAGCCGCAGGGTATCGGGTGGATCACGCTCGGGCTGTTGCTGGCGCTCATCGCTGTGGCGTATGCGTACGTTCGGCGACTGCTGCGGCCGCTGGACGATATCCGGGCGGGCGCCGAGCGCTTCGGGCAAGGGGCCTTCGAAGAGCCGATCCCGGTGCGTCGCCGAGACGAACTGGGTGACCTTGCCCTTCGCATCAACACCATGGCCCACGACATCCAGGGGATGCTTGATGCCAAGCGCGCCCTGCTGCTCGCACTCAGCCATGAGCTGCGTTCGCCGCTGACGCGGGCGCGTCTCAATGCCGAACTACTGCCCGCCACGCCCGAAGGCGCTGCCGAACGAGCAGCGCTGTTGCGCGATCTGGCCGAAATGCGCGACCTCATCAGCGACCTGCTCGAAAGCGAGCGGCTTGCCAGTCCGCACGCCGCGCTCCATCGCGAGCAGGTCGATTTCCCGGCCCTGGTACGTGAGGTGGCTGGCGAGCTTCCCGGCGGAGAGCAGGTTGCCGTGGAAACCCAGCCGGATCTGCCGTTGCTTTCGCTCGACAAGGCGCGCGTTCGTCTGCTCGTGCGAAACCTGCTGGACAACGCGCTGCGCCACGGCGCGGAGGGTGCCGCGCCTCCTCGCGTGACGCTGCGCAGGTCTGGCCCAGGCGTGGAACTGGAGGTGCGCGATTTCGGCCCGGGTGTCGATGCGGAGCAATTGCAGCGGTTGGTCGAGCCCTTCTATCGAACCGACAGCGCGCGCCAGCGGGCGACCGGCGGCGTAGGGCTGGGCATGTACCTGTGCCGTCTGGTGGCCGAGGCGCATGGCGGCAAGCTCACCGTGAAGAATGCGGAACCGGGGCTGTCCGTCACGGTGCTTCTCAGCTGAAGCTGCAGGGCCCCGGCGTCGAGGTTCGACCATCGACTGCCGATGATCGCTGTCGCCTTCGCTAACAACGCCCCGGCGCAGCGGCACTACGATGCGCTTGCCCCAGCAAGCCCTTCAGGAGACACGAGCATGAGCAATCCCCCCACCAATCGTCAAGTCCGACTCGCCAAGCGCCCTGACGGCATGGCAACGCGCGACAACTGGCAGTTCACCAACGAGCCTGCAGGCGAACCGGCCGAAGGTGGCGTTCTCGTCAAGACGCTGTCTCTCTCGCTCGATCCCGCCATGCGCGGGTGGATGAACGAGGGCAAGAGCTACATCCCGCCGGTCGAGATCGGCGCGGTCATGCGCGCCGGCGGGGTGGGGCGTGTCGCCGCTTCGCGCAATCCGGCGTTCGCGATCGGCGATGTCGTCTACGGCACGCTCGGAGTGCAGGAATACGCGCTGATCCCCCAAGAGGAAATCAAGCGCAATGGGCTCACGAAGATCGACTTGAACGCCGGTTCGATCACTCAATGGCTCAACGTGCTGGGCATGCCCGGCATGACCGGCTATTTCGGCCTGATGGACATCGGCGAACCCAAGCCGGGCGAGACGGTGCTCGTCTCCGGCGCCGCCGGTGCTGTCGGCCAGACTGTCGGGCAGCTCGCGAAAATCAAGGGCTGCCGCGCAGTGGGCATTGCGGGTGGCCAGGCCAAGTGTGAGTGGGTGGTGAAGGAGCTCGGCTTCGATGCATGCATCGACTACAAGGCCGGGCCGGCCGCCTTGCGCGAGGGCCTGAAGACGCATTGCCCGAAGGGCGTCGACATCTATTTCGACAACGTCGGCGGCGAGATCCTCGATGCGGCGTTGGCCAAGCTCGCACGCGGTGCCCGCATCATCATCTGCGGCGCCATCAGTCAATACAACAACACCACGCCCGTTCAGGGGCCGAAGAACTACCTCAGCCTGCTGGTGAACCGTGCTCGCATGCAGGGCATGGTCGTGTTCGACTACGCAGACCGATATCACGTGGCGATCGCCGAGATGTCGGGCTATCTCAAGGATGGCCGCATGAAGAGCCGCGAAGACGTCGTCGAAGGGATCGAGACTTTCCCGGAAGCGCTGACGAAGCTCTTCACGGGCGAGAACTTCGGCAAGCTGGTGCTCAAGGTCGCCGACTGATCAGCCTCGCGCTCGCGTCCCCATCACTGCGGCCGAGATGATGAGAACCGCGGCGAGCGCGATGGTCCAGCTCAGCGGGCGTTGCGTCACGACCAGCAGCAATGCGGTCGATGCCAACGGCGTGATGTAGCTCAGGATGCCGATCTGTCGTGCGTCGCCGCGCTTGAGCGCCACGTCCCAGAAGAAAAACGCTGCGCCCAGCGGGCCGAGGCCGCACAAGACCACGAGCAGCCAGTCGCGCGGCGAGAGCGCGACGGACGGCTCCAGCAGTGCGTGGCACGCCAGCGAAAGCGCGCCCGAGACGAGCCCGAAGAGACCGATGGCGCTCGTGGGAAAGGCGGGCACGCGCCGCGTCCACAGCGAATAGCTGGCCCAGATGAACGCAGAGCCAAGCGCCGGCAGGAAGCCCCAATAGCTGCTAGCTGCATCGGCTGAAGTCCCGCTGCGCGCGCCGAGGATTGCGATGGCCGCGCCCGCAAAGCCCAGCAGTGCCGCAATCACGTGCAGTGGCCGCAGCGACACGCCCCGCAGAAGCACCGGCGCCAGCACCACCATGAACAAAGGCCAGAGATAGTTGACGAGGTTTGCTTCTACCGGAGGCGCGTGCCGCAGCGCGATGAACAACAGGAAGTGAAAACCAAACAGGCCGTAGACGCCGAGCGCCAATGTGCGTGGCGGCACGGCCCATGCGCGGCGATTGCGCAAGACGAGCGGCCAACTCAGGGCACTGCCGATCATGAGCGCCAGCCCCGTCAGCAGAAAAGGAGGCAGATGAGACAGCGAAGTGCCCAGCGATGCCAGCGTGGCCCAGAGTGCAATGGCGGCGAGAGCGTTCAGCGTGGAAGACATGCCGCCGAGCTTAAGCGGGTGCATTGCCGTCGATGTCACGCGAGTCGAAGGAGCAGCGCCGTCGTGCCGCAGACCAGCAGGAACGGAATGCTGATGCGATGGAATTCGCGCAATCCGTTCGGCACCTTCGCGAGTCGCAATGCGATCAGGTTGGCCAATGATCCCAGCACGCAGCCGAATCCACCGACGCTCACGCCGGCCGCGAGCGCAGGCAGGTCTTTCACGAAACCGTCGAGCAGAATGGTGGCCGGCACATTGCTGATGACCTGCGACGTGAAGATGGCCGCGAGATACGCGCGCCATCCCTCGCCGATCGGCAAGCGACCCAGCAGCGCCGCGATAGCAGGCAGTTCGGCCATTTGGCGCAGATCGACGAACATCAGCGCGATGATCGCGAGCAAGGCCCAGTCCACGCCGAGCAACACCCGCGGGCGCAATAGCAGGAAAGCCCCGAAGACCCCCGTCAGGCCTGCAAGCAACCAGTGCCGGTCGAGCGCGATGACAAAACCGATGAAGAGCACGCCCGACAGGACAAGCAGTCGCGGCTGGAGCGGCGCAGTTTCGCCGGAGGGCTTCAGCATGATCGGAGCGCGAGGCACCAGGAACCGGATCGCCGCGAACAGCCAGAAGAGCATCACCGCCACAGTCGGCGCCATCATGCTCATGAATCCGATGAAGCTTTCGCCAGACCGATGCCAGAGGAAGAGATTCTGCGGATTGCCGATCGGCGTCAGTGCGGAGCCCGCATTCACCGCCATTGCTTCGATGACCACCAGCCTAGCCAATGGCAGGTGCGCCTGCGTTGCCAGCACGCGCGTGAGTGGCACGAGCAGAAACAGGCTCACGTCGTTGGTCACCAGTGCCGACAGCACCGCGGCGCTCGCGGCGAGCAGAAAGACCAGGTTGCGCAACTCGGTCGTGCGGGACAAGAGCCGCGCCGCGGCCGCCTGCAGCATGCCGCTTCGCTCCACGCCCTGAGTGATCGCGAGCAAGCCAGCGAGCGCTCCAACCGTCTGCCAGTCCACGAGCCGCACATAGTCCATCGGCGCGCGTGGGCGCACCACGGCGAAGACGAACGCCGCAACCAGCAGTACCCACAGCAGCCCATTGCCGCCGCCGTGTTCGGGCTCTGCCGGCGCGACGTCAGCGGGTGTGGAGTTCACGCAGTTCGCGCTTGAGCACCTTGCCGATCGCGCTGCGCGGAAGTTCGTCGATGACCTGCAGGCTTGCGAGCCGCTGGGTCTTTCCCACTTGTGCGTTGGCCCACTGCAGGAGCGCTTCGGCGGCCGTTTCATCACCCTCGCGCCGCACGACGAAAGCGATTGGCGTCTCGCCCCATTGCTCGGATGGCACGCCGATCACCGCGACATCGGCCACCGCCGAATGGCCGCGCAGCACCGCTTCGAGGTCACTCGGATAGATGTTGAAGCCGCCGCTGATGATCATGTCCTTCTTGCGGTCGAACAGCGTGAGGAAACCGTCGCCATCGAAGCGGCCGACGTCGCCAGTGCGGATGAAGCGCTTGCCGGAACGATCGAACCACTCGGCTTCGCGTGTCTTGCCGGGCCGCCGGTGGTAGCCGACCATCATCCCTGCCGAATGGCCCACGACTTCGCCAGCCTCGCCGGGGGCGACCTCATTGCCTGCCTCGTCGATCAGCCGGATGTCGCTGCCTTCGGCGGGGCGGCCGACCGTGTGCAGCTTGTCCGGATGGAGATGCGCTTCAAGGATGCAGGTGCCGCCGCCTTCGGTCATGCCATAGAACTCGATGAGCCCACCCGGCCAGCGATCAAGCACGTCGGCCTTCAGGGCTGCGTCGAATGGCGCACTGGTGCTGAACTTGAAGCGGAAGCTCGAAAGATCGTGTGCGCCGAATCCGGGATGCGCCATCAGACGCTGGTATTGAACCGGCACAAGCATGGTGTGAGTCGCGCGGTGACGCTCTGCCAGCTTGAGGTAGCCGCCAGCATCGAACTTGGGCATCAACACGACGCAGCCGCCGAATGCAATGGTCGGAAAAAACACGACGAGTGTGGTGTTCGAATAGAGCGGGGTCGAAAGCACGGTGACGGTGTCGGGGCCGTATTCGTACTTGGCGCCGCGCCTGACGTGCGCCCATCGCATGCCGTGGCCCTGCACGATCCCCTTGGGCTCGCCGGTGGTGCCCGACGAATAGATGATGTTGAAGGGCGATGAAGGTTGCAGTTCCACAGCGGTTGGCCGCGCGCCATCGGGGGCGACCCATCCTTCGAAATCATCGCCCGCGTCGGAGGCGTCGAGTGCGATTCGCGCAACGGCGCCGGAGCCCGCGGGCCCTAGCACCTGGGCTGCGGCCTCGTCCACGAACAGGATGCGGGCGCCTGCGTCTTCGATCATTCGCGCGAGGCTGGCGGAGGGGGAGCCTGGTGCCAGCGGAGCAACCGCGACACCTGCGCGCAAGGCACCCAGGAACACGGCCGCGTAGTTGACGCTCGACGCGGCGCAGATCGCGATCGCATCGCCCGCACGCAAACCGTCGCGCTGCAGGCTGGCGGCAATGCGGTCCATCAGAGCGTCGAGTTCGCCGTAGCTGACTTCGCGGCTCGCATCGATCAGGGCAGGCCTGTCGTGAGCTTGCCGAGCGTGCAGGCGTATGAGGTCGGCAATCACGCCGAAGTCGCGGTCCATCGCCGCCGAGATTTCATTCATGTGCGGAACCCGTTTTGTCGCCGAAAGCATAGCGTTGTTCGGGGGCGGAGGGTGTCGCGGCGGTATCGCACCCCAGGCGCATTTTGAATGCGCAGTCCATGCGAATTGTCTGATTCCCTAATCCGAACGGGAATTTATCTCCTACCTCAGGAACATTCCTTTTTAATATCCGGAAATGTCTGAATAGTATTTCGACTGCCTAAATAAATAGAACACTATGGTCCAATGCGATCCCTTCGGCAGTGCTACACCCATTTCATATTGACCGCTTCGAATCTCAGGAAATTAAAAAGACAATGACCGACACAAGTCGTGAATCAATTGAACAGCGAGTTGTGGAGCTCTTTGTGCGTACGACCAAGCTCGACGTCGCACAATTCCGCCCCGAATTGTTGCTCGTCGACACAGGAATTGACTCGCTCGGTCTGGTCGAACTAATTTTCGCGATCGAGGACGAGTACGACATTTCGATCCCGTTCAACGCCAATGAACAAGCTCGACAAGGTCGCTCTGCCGCGGCTTTCGAATCGGTGGGGCAGTTGATGGACCAGGTGGTCGGGCTCGTGCAAGCCAAGCAGTCCAATCCCGCCGTTGCTGCATGAGTCGGGTGGTCGTTACGGGGCGGGGCGTGGTCTCCGCCATCGGCCGGGGCGTGCCTGAGTTCTCCCGTTCGCTGCGCGCCGGCGCCCAAGGCATCGTCACGGTCGCGGACCTGCCGGTCAAAGCGGTGGCACCGGTCACCGGGTTCGAGCCTTCGATGGAATTCGGCGCGGGGGAATTGGCGTTTCTGGACAGATCGGCGCAATTCGCCTTATTGACTGCGAGAGAGGCTTTGGCTGAAAGCGGTCTGGACATTTCTGCCGGGCTGGGCGCGCGTGCGGCTGTGATCGTGGGTGCAGCTTCCGGCAATATCTGCAGCATCGACGAGTCATACCGACTGAGTTTGGTCGAGGGACGCCGGCGGCTTCCGCCATTCACCGTGCCGAAGATCATGGCCAATTCGCCGGCCTGCCACATCAGCATGGAATTCGGCGTGACCGGTCCGGCGTTCGTCGTGTCTACCGCCTGTGCGTCCTCTGCGTACGCGATCGGCCTGGGGCTGCAGCTGATTCGATCCCGCGCGGTAGACGTTGCGATCGTCGGCGGCAGCGAGGCCAGCCTTGTCGATGGCAATCTCAAGGGCTGGGAGTCGCTGCGCGTCCTGGCGCCTGACACCTGCCGGCCTTTTTCCAGGGAGCGTCGCGGGCTGGTCTTGGGCGAAGGCGCGGCCATGCTGGTCATGGAGTCGCTTGCACATGCGCGTCTCCGCGGCGCGCCCATCTTCGGCGAGGTTCGCGGCTGCGCACTCACCTCCGATGCACACCACATCCTGAGCCCGTCGATCGATGGCCAAGCCGACGCGGTCCGGAATTGCCTCCGCGATGCGCAGATGGGTGCCGATGATCTCGTCTACATCAACGCTCACGGAACGGCCACCGCCGCCAACGACGTCGCCGAAACGCGCGCGCTGCGGCTGTCACTCGGCGCAACCGTCGATCGCTTGCAGGTGTCGTCCACCAAGTCGATGCACGGCCACACGCTGGGTGCGGCCGGAGCGATCGAGTTGCTCGCAACGCTCGTGGGCCTGCAGGAGCGTTTTGCTCCGCCGACGTTGAACTACCTCGAGGCGGACCCCGAGTGCAACTTGAACTGCGTGCCCAACGAAGCGCAACCGCTGGGCCGCGGCGACTGCGCGCTGAGCAACTCCTTTGCCTTTGGTGGACACAACGCGGTGATCGCCGTTGCTTCCGCAGCGACGGTCTGACGGGGGCGACGGACAGATGTTTGAACTGCATGGCGTCAGCAAGACGTACCGGGAAGGCGACATCGAACTGCGCGCGGTGAAAGACGTGAACCTGCGCCTCCCGGCATCCAGCTTCTGCATGATCGTCGGCCCGTCGGGCAGCGGCAAGTCCACCTTGCTGAACCTGATCGGAACTCTCGATCGGCCCACGCACGGCCGTATCGTGATCGAAGGACAAGACGTCAATCGCCTTCCGGACCGCGAACTCACGCGCTTCCGGGCCGAGCGCATCGGCTTCATCTTCCAGTCCTTCAACCTCATGCCGGTGCTGACTGCCCAGGAAAACATCGAGTACGCGTTGCTGCAGACCGGCATGCCCAAATCGCAGCGGCGCGCACGCACCGGCGAACTCCTCGACGCCGTAGGGCTGACAGCGCATCGCCGGCACCGTCCGAACCAGTTGAGCGGAGGGCAGCGCCAGCGAGTCGCGATCGCTCGTGCGCTGGTCAAGCGACCGGCGCTGGTTCTGGCCGACGAGCCGACGGCCAACCTGGATTCGTCAAATGGCCTCGCGATCGTCGAACTGATGCGCCACATGCAGAGACAGTTCGACACCAGCTTCATCTTTTCCACGCATGACCCGATGCTGCTGGACCATGCGGACCAGGTGCTCTATGCCAATGATGGTCGAGTGACCTGCAATGAGGCCCCCCCGCAATCGGGGGGTGTGGCCGCATGCTGAACCTGTCCCTCGCGTGGCGGAACGTGCGGCGCAATCGGCGCCGTACGGGCATCACCTCGATGACCATTGCCCTGGGTGCGGCGGCACTGTTGCTGCTCGGCGCGCTCATGAACTACATCGTGCTGGAATTCCAGACCGCGACGGTGCGGCGCAGCGGACACGTGGCCGTTTTCCAGAGCGGCTACTTCCTGTACGGCGCAGGCAATCCTGCCGCCTATGGCATCAAGGACTACGCCGCGCTGATGGACGACATCCGCAGCGACCCGGACATGCGACCGCTGCTTCGGGTCGCGACGCCGGCGCAGATGATTGCCGGCGTGGCGGGAAACTACTCGGCGGGCGTCTCCAAGACCTTTTTCGGTCAGGGCGTGGTACCGGAGGACCGGCTTCGCATGCAGGGCTGGAACCAGCATGGGCTCGAAGGCATTGGCCCGAAGACCCATTCACCGCTGGCTCGCGAAGACGGTGTCGCGGTGGGAAAGGGCATGGCCCGCATTCTGCGTTTGTGCGACGGGGAAAGCTCAGGCGATTGCCCGCGCCACCCCAAGGTGCGAACGCAAGCTGCGGTGCCGGGGGTCGGGGGCAAGGTCGTGGGCGAGCTCGGGAGAGATGCCGAGAGAGACGCCGAGAGAAACGCCGAAGAGCAAGAACTCGTCCTGCTGAGCCAGCGTGAGCATGCGGACAGCGACGGCGCTCCTGCGGACGATGTGCCACGCATCGAGCTCCTGGCTGCGACTGCGGACGGCGCGCCCAATGTGGTGTCGGGTGCTGTGGAGCGGGTCGATGCCCACGGCGTGAAGGAGCTCAACGACAACCTGATCGTCATGCAACTGGGCAACGCCCAGCGGCTGGTCTATGGCCGCGGCGAGCGGCGAGCAACCGCCATCAATATTCAGCTTCAGCGCACCGAAGATGTTCCTGCGGCCCGGGCGGCGCTGGAGCGGCTTTTCACAGAGCGCGGACTGGATCTCGAAGTCCGCGACTTCGTCGAACTCAACTCCCTTTACGCGCAGACCCAGGCGTTCTTTTCCTTCCTGTTTGGTTTCGTTGCGCTGGTCATTGGAGCCATCGTCCTCTTCACCATCATGAACACCATGAGCATGAGCGTGATGGAGCGCTTCAGTGAAATAGGGACGGCGCGCGCATTGGGCGTGCAGCGCAGCAGCTTGAGGAACCTGTTCATTGTCGAAGGCGCGCTGCAAGGGCTGCTCGGCGTCACTGTTGGCGTTGTGCTCGCTGCCTTCATCGTCCTCGTGGTCAATCGCAGTGGCCTCGTCTGGAGCCCACCGACCACCTCGGGCGTCCTGCCCTTCAAGCTCTACCTGTTTGGCAGCCCCGCCATGATCGGCGCCACCTGGTTGTTGCTGATCTTCGTTGCCGCAGTGGCGGCCTGGCTCCCGGCGCACCGCGCATCACGCATGGCGATCGTCGATGCACTCCGCCATGTATAGCCGTCGCCTGCTACTGAAGGTCGTTCCGGCATCGTCGATTGCGATCTCTCCTCTCGGTGCCATTGCGCAGGACGCGAATCTCGCTCGGCGTGCCGTTGCGCGCGCCGACCAGATTCGCAATCCACAGCAATCCTTTCGGGCGCAGATGAGGCTGACCGAATACCGCAACGGCCGGGCGCGCGACTCGGCAACCCTGGTGCTTCACTCGAAGCCGGACACCCGAACCGGCCGCTTTCGCAACCTGGCGCGCTATGTAGAACCCGCTGCGGACCACGGAAAGGCCATCCTCATGGAAGACGAGGCCTACTGGTTCTACGACCCTGCCTCTTCCGCCAGCATACGAATCTCGCCGCAGCAGCGCCTCGTCGGGCAAGCGGCCAACGGCGACGTGATGAGCGTGAATTTCGGGCTCGACTACACGCCGCGCATGGTGGGCGAAGAGACCGTCAGGGACGCCGACAACGCCGAGCGCAAGACCTGGCGCATCGAACTCGACGCCGCAACGCCGGCGGCGGTCTACATGCGCATCGAGTACTGGATCGAGCGAGATAGCTATCAGCCAGTGAAGGCGCGGTTCTTCGTCGACAGTGGCCGGGCGCTCAAGCTGGCGTTCTATCGCAAGTTCAGCCGGCAGCTCGGGGAATTGCGGCCGGGCGAAGTCGTCATCCTGGACGAAGTGGACAAGAGCGTGGTCACCAAGCTCGTGCTCAGCGGCTACGCCGCCCGGGAGATTCCGGACAACTGGTTCAACCGCGGATACCTGCCCAAGTTGCGCGACAACGGCGGAGGCGCTCGACCGTGAAGTTGCTCGCTATGAGTGCGTGCGTGTGTGCGCTCGCGGCTCACGTCAGCCTTGCTGCGCAGCATGTGGCCGATGATGCCGGTCGGATTCCGTCTGCCGTGCTGCTCGATGACGACGGACCATTGCCGATGCCGCCTCGCATCGGGGCGGCCTTTGTAGAGCTGAACGCGGAGACGGTCGACAGGCGAACGCCCAGGGTGCCCATCGCCTCGACTGCGCTCACCCGCAACATCGCGCGCGGCATCGTCGATGCCAGGGGCGAGTGGCAATTGGGGCCCTCGCTGAGCGCTCGTGCGAGCGCGCGCGCCGGGCTTTCGCGCACGCACGACGGAGCCGTTTCGCGTGACGAGCATCTCGACCTGCGCGAAGCCGCAGTGCAATGGCGAGCCGACGATCGTGACCTGTTCGAAGTGGGACGCATCAATGTCCGCAATGGTGCCGCGGTCGGCTACAACCCGACCGACTACTTCAAGTCCCGCTCTGCCGTCGACAACAGCACCCGCGACCCCGAGGTGCAGCGAAACAATCGCCTCGGGACAGTCATGCTGTCCGCCCAGCGGATCGATTCGCACAGCGCAATCAGCGTGGCGGTAGCGCCGAAGCTGACCCGCCCCGAAGCGTTGGCCTTCAAGCCGCCCACCGAGCGGCTGCGCTTGGCCGACACCAACAGCGAACAGCGCGTGCTCTTCAAGGCAGCGTTCGATGCGCCTTCGTTCTGGAGCCCCGAAGTGCTGGCCTTCCGAGATTCGCGAGGATGGCGTCTGGGAAGCAACCTTACGCAGAACCTCGGTCGGAACACCACGATGTTCCTCGAGTATTCCGGCGGGCGTGGCGCTTCGCTCATGCAGCAGGCGTTGCGCAGCGGGGCAGCCCTTGGCGATTTGCCGGCGCGGGCATTGAGTTCGGCTCAGGTGCGGCCGGGCGACTCCTGGCAGAACGATGCGGCAATCGGCGCCACGTGGGCCGGCAGCTCCGGGCTGAGCTTCAGCGGTCAATTCAACTATCACGAGGCGGGGCTCGATTCGGCCGAGTGGCAGCGCTGGCTCGCCATGGGTTCTTCCAGCAAAGACGGTGCTGCGCTTGCCTGGTATGTCAGGAACTACGCGCAGGCCATGCAGGAGCCTCTTTCGCAGCGCAGCGTCTTTCTGCGCGCGCAGTGGGACCAGCTCGGATTTCGCGACCTGTATTTCAGCGCCTTCGTCAATCGGAGCCTTGACGACCAGTCATGGGTCTTCCAGACCGCCTTGGAGTACAGGCTGACGCCGGCCACCCGGCTGCGTGGCATGTGGGTCGCCACGGGCGGCAGCGCGGACAGCCTGTATGGCACCGATCCGGTCCGGCGGGCGCTTCTTCTCAGCATCACTCACTTCCTTTAGCCCACTCTCCTGTCATGAGCGAATTCATCGAGGCTCGCGCATGCCTGTGCGCACACGTGCTCTCCGGCGCCACCCTGAGGGGGATCTACTGATGGAGACGGTCGTCACCCAACTGCTCGATTCCGCGGCGCGCCGGCGGGAAAAGATTGCCCTCGTCGATGAGCGCAGTGAAATCAGCTATGCCGCGCTGGCTCAGCGGGTCGAGGACTTCGCGCACGCAATGATTGCGCTCGGGTTGCGCGACAAGGGCCGCGTCGCTGTGTTCATGGACAAGTCGATCGACGCCTGCGCACTCATCCTGGCCGCCATGCACGCGGGCGGCATCGTCGTGCCGCTCAATCCCAAACTGAAGCAGCAGCAACTGCGACACGTGCTGGTCGACTGCATGGCCGAGTTGCTTTTCACCACCACCGCGCGCCACGAAGAATTGGGCGGAAGCATCGACGATCTCGAAATTCGCGTGGTCCTTTGCGACCAGCCAGGCTCGCTGCCCAAGATCGTGCACGGAAAGGCGACTCTGCATCCCAGCATCGCCACGGACCCAGCGGCGCTGCTCTACACCTCGGGTTCGACGGGCCAGCCGAAGGGCGTCGTGGTTTCGCACGGCAATTTGATCGCCGGATGCAGCGCGGTCAACAGCTATCTGGGCACCAAGGAAGACGACGTCGTTCTGGCGCTGCTGCCGATCAGCTTCGACGCTGGCTTGAGCCAACTCACCACTGGGCTGGCTGCAGGCGCGCGCGTTGTGCTTCACTCACCGATGCTTGCACCCGCCGTTGCACGGCTCGTTGCCAGCCAGGGCGTGACGATGATCACGGCAGTACCGCCGCTCTGGTCCTTATTGACGCAGGCCCACTGGGACCAGGTCGATACCCGTTGCGTTCGTCTGTTCGCCAACACGGGCGGGCACATGAACGCAAGCCTCCTGGCGCAGTTGAGGGCGATCTTTCCTGCTGCGCGGCCCTTCCTCATGTATGGGCTGACGGAGGCCTTCAGGTCAACATATCTCGACCCCTCGGAAGTCGATCGCCGCGCCGGCTCCATCGGCAAGGCTATCCCGGGCGCTGAAATCCTCGTGGTGGATCCCGAGGGAGAAATTTGCGCAGTCGGGGAACCTGGCGAACTGGTGCATCGCGGGGCGCTGGTCACGCTGGGCTACTGGAACGCGCCGGCGCAGACGGCCGAGCGTTTTCGTCCGGTCCCCAGCCGCCTGTGCAGTGGCTTGACTCCGGAATACGCGGTCTGGTCGGGTGACATCGTCACACGTGACGCCGAAGGATTCCTCTACTTCGTCGGTCGGCGAGACGAAATGATCAAGTCGAGCGGCTACCGCATCAGCCCGACGGAAATAGAGAGCCTCATCATCGCCTTGCCAGAGGTTCGCGAAGTGGCCGTGTTGGGAGTACCCGCAGGCAACTTGGGCGATGCGATCTATGCGGCTGTCGTCGCATCCGCCGACAGCGGCGGGCTGGAGCATCTGAAGAGCAGCCTCGAAGCGCAGTGCCGAAAAATCCTGCCTTCCTACATGGTGCCGCAGCTCGTGCTTTTGTCTGAGCTGCCGCGCTCGGTCAACGGAAAGATCGACCGGCCGCAACTGCGCAGGCTGTGCGCAGACTTGCACAGCGGAGGAGGCGTGTGAGCACCGCAACCTTGTCCTCGGATCTGCATGTGCGCCGCCTCGCCGTACCCTTGCCGCAACGCGACCTGCAGGTGGACGACTGGTGGGTTCAGGCTGGCGAAAAGGTCGCGATCATCGGCCGCAACGGCGCGGGCAAGACCAGCCTGATGGAAGCGATCCTCGGCCTTCGTGCCACGGCCGTGGCGGAGGGCGACATGCTCGGCGTTGCACTCCAGCAGTGGAAACGCCGCCCCTTGCTGCGCCGACAGCTGGGCGTCCAGCTGCAGCGGGCGTTCTTTCCCGGCCGACCGCGCGTGAGCGAAATCGTCACCCTGCATCGAAACCTCTATCCCAAGACATCCGAGCGTGTGATGGATGCACTGGGGATTCCGGCTTTGTCCCGGCGGCTGTACGAGTTTCTCTCGCGGGGCGAAACGCAGCGCGTCGAGTTATTCCTCGCCCTGGCGCACGGGCCGCGCATCCTCTTTCTCGACGAGCCATTCACGGGTCTGGATCCGCAGTTCGCGCATCGGCTTCGCGAGCTGCTGAGCGAAATGCCGGACACCACGCTCGTGATGTGTTGTCACACGGTCGAAGAACTCGCACTTGCCTCGCACACCACCTGGTTGAGCCGCGAGGGCATCGTGCGTCACCAACCCACCGAGTCGCTGCGCCGCGATCTGGTCGGCGCATTCAAGTTGACGGTGCAATGCAAGGACGCGCAAAGCGCGCGGCAGCTCTCAATGCACGTGCAATGCAACTTTGACGTCGAGCGCCCGCCCGTCATCGAGCAGCAGACCCTGAGCCTGGCATCGTCCACGCCGTTGGCGGATCTGGCGAACGCCCTCATGAGCCATCCCGACGCATTGGCCGTCGAAGTCGGTCGCAGCCACCTGGCCGACCTGTTGCGCTATTGCGCGAAGGCATCGGAATGAGCTGGACGCTGCCCCGATTGATCGTGCACGAACTGAAGATCCTGACGAGAGATTCTTCCGCCTTGTTCTGGATCTTCCTGTTCCCGTTCTTTTTCATGTTCATGATGTTGTTCGCATTCGGTCGCGAGGGAAATCTCCCGCAGCAGATCGTCGAGATCGTCGATCTGGACGACACGACGCTCTCCCGGCGATACATCGGCGAGATGCGGCGCACGTTCTCCGGTGGCGAATCGATACCGGCCGAACTGCGCATGGCAGAGGATGAAGCGCCGGTGGCGGATCGTGCGTCTCGCGTGACCATTCCGGAAGGCTTCGGCCGGTATGTCGAGAATCGACGGCCGGTTCCGGTCGACGTCACCTTTGCACAGGATGGATTGCCCGCGCAGTTGGTCGTTCGTGTCATGCGCGCGCTGACGCTCAAGTTCGAGGGCGATGTCCGTGACGATCCGCCGCTGATCGAAGTCAGAGACGATCCGCGCGGCGCGCTGCCGGCGCTGTCCTTCGTGCATTACGTCCTGACAGGGACGATGGTGATGGCGATGCTTGCCGCCGGCATGAACTCCATCTGCAACTCGCTGGCGTATCGCCGGGAGCGCAGCGGCTTCAAGATGCTCGCGTGCATGCCGGTGAATGCGTTCACCTTCTTGCTGGGCATGCTGCTGTCGCGCTTGCTGCTGCTGATGCTGGCCTCCTGCGGGCTGGTCGCGGGGGCGCACTTTTTCTTCGATGTTCCGCTGTCGCTCGGCGCGGGCCAGGTACTTCGAGGCGGCGTGGTCATGTTCTTCGGCGGGATCATGCTGCTCGCGTTGGGCACTGCCATGGGTGCGCGCCTCGCGACGCTCTCCGCCGCGACCTTCACCACGGGCCTGGTCTATATCGCGCTGCTCTTCCTGTGCGACCTGACCATGCCCATGAATGCGATGCCCCCGGCGGTCAGCGCGGTGATGGCTCACCTGCCGCCAGCACTGCTGGTGGACGTGTTGCGCCATGTCTTCATCCAGGGCGACGACTTCGGCCAGCATCTGCGCAGCCTGGCCGAGATGGCAGGCTGGACCGGCCTCTTCGCGCTGGTCGCGTCGCTCACCTTCCGCTGGCACGAGCAATAGATCCGGATCCACGATCGCCTCCGCGACCACTTACTTTCAGGGAATGACGAAATGATCGAACAAGACACTCTCGGCCTGCTGGCCGGTCACCTCAAGGAAACAATGGGGCGGGACACCATCGATCCCGACGTTGCCATCGGCGAACTGGGCTTCGACTCGATGCGTGTCGTCGAGCTCATCATGATCTGCGACCAGGTCTATGGCACCACCATCGATGCGGAGTCCATGGAGCTGACGCAATACACGACCTTGCGAGAGATCGATTCGCAGTTTCGTGCCCAGGCACTTCGGGCGAGCGAGCAGGAGTGATGACGCCTGACCTCGCCCGCAATGCGCTGAACTCGTTGGACCCCGCCCAGCTGGCCAAACTCGAGACGCCTTGCTATCTCTTCGATCCGTCCATCGTGATCGATGACCTGAATCAACTGCAGCGAGAACTGGGCACTGAAGTCGTCGTTTCGCTCAAGGCCTGCCCGGTTCTCGATCTGCTGGTTCGTTGCAGCCATGCCCTCAATGGCGGGATAGAGGTCGCCTCCATCGGCGAATTGAACCTCACGATGGGCCGGATGAGTGTCCCGCGCTTTGTCAACACGCCAGCGCTGGACAGTCATCTGGCGGCTGCCGCAATGGCTTGTCGAGCCACACTGGTGGCGGACAGCCCGCACCAGATCCGACTGATCGAGCAAGTTCTCGAAGAGCGCAAGGCCGCGCAACGCGCGCCGCTCGGTATCGTGCTGCGCGTGAACGCTGCCAGCCTGCTCGAACAGCAAGGTCCGGCGGCGGATCACTTCGGCATGGAGGTGGCCGCGCTGCACCGTGAACTCGCGCGGCTGTCGGAGGGCGGCACCAAGCTCAAGGTCATAGGGCTGCACGTATTCGCGGGATCGAATAGCTTTGCCCGCAGCGCCAACGTGGTCGTGAAGCGGTTGACGGCACTTGTCGAGCACATCGACAGGTACGCCGCAGTGGATCTTCAGTTGACACTGATCGGCGCCGGTCTCCCCGCGGACTGGCAAGCCGATCGCGACACCGGCCTCGATTTCCCCAGCTATCGCGAAAGTGTCCGGAAGCTGCAAACACGCGTGCGCGTGCTGCACGAAGCCGGGCGTTCCGTCTTTTCTCGCGCCGGCCGCTTCGTCGCGCGCGTGGTCGCTACCAAGGAACTGCAGGGCGAGCCAGTCGTCGTGTGCGATGGCGGGATGGCGCAGTGTTTCAGCCTCGCGCAGACCGAGCATTTCGTGAAGCGCCGCCGGCAGCCCGTGCTGGTGCGATTGTCCGGTGGCGCCTTCGAAGACACGAACGCGATGCGTACGCACAAGATAGTGGGCAGCAGTTGCAGCCCTGCCGATGTGATCGGGCTCCTGCAGTCCCACGGATCGCCGGCCCCAGGCGACATGCTCGTCTTCGACCATTGCGGCGCGTATCACAGCTATTCGCCGACCGGATTTCTCAGCCTGCGTCAGGCCCAGCACTACATCGCGACATGAACCAGATCACGAGCCATCTGGCGGACCTGGGACCCCTGAGCGGCTGGTGCGCCGGCGGTGTGTATGCGCGTTCGCCCTTCGCCGGCAACTACCAGAAATCGGAATTGCAGTGCGTGCCGATGAAGGAAGCAGGGGACTATGCGCACGTCTCAGAGTTCGAGCATCGCTGCGACACCCCGGTGCTGATGTCCTTGAGCGAACGCAACGCCGTGCTGGCCGGTGTGGTGGGTGACCTGCGGGCTCATGTCCCTGACTTGGGGTGTGTTCTGGTTCGCTTGTACGGGCCGGACTTCAACATCCCGTTGCCAGCCGACCTTTTGGCGCCTGATGTTCTTCTGGTGCATTGGCCGGCGGACATGGTGACGAGCGTACTTGAATCCGGTCGTCGCAACGTCGCGGTCGTTCAGCATGACATTCGGGCCGATGGGGTCGAGCTCGGGCGCAATTCGCTGTCTGTTGCACTGCTTGCACCCGACGCGCTAGAAGCGGGGCTGGCGGCGTTCTCGCGTTTCGTCGCGCGTTGCTCCTTCGTCCACCGACTGAGCGGACTGCGCTTGCAATATCTCGGTGAGACGCCCACGGCATGACGCAGAAGATGGAAGAACTTGCCTTGGTGAAGGTGCACGCCATGATGCATGCGCGCGTGGTCGCGCCGTTGCTGGGCGTCGGGGCATCGTTCGAGGAACGCCTGACGTGGCTGCGTAACGAAGTTGGCGAGCAAGCGGCGCGAGTACGCGGCGGCGTGAGCGATGACTCCTGCATTCACCTGATCAGCACCTCGATGCTGAGCAAGATCGCCACGGGATGGGACGCCATCCGTGATGGCTTTGTCGATGCCGTGGCGAAGCGCTGCGGCCGGTCGCCCTCTGGCTTTCTGCAGGCCTACCAGTGCGCAGGCTGGGGCTATGCAATCCGGTTTGCGGCGCTGCATACGGATTGCCGGAACTTGACGCTCACGATCCTGGACGCTGATCTGCACGAGCTCTTCTCGGGCGAGTACGAAGCCACCCTCGGAAAGATCGGCTATGGCGTCACCACGCTGGCATTGGAACTCCCGCCTGGGTTGATGCTGCCGACTTGCGATGGGCCGCTTCCGAACCATGGCTTTACCGACATGCTTCATGCGCTGCGTGCCCACCGGAAGACCACTGGGCCTCTCGCCACCTTCCTGCCGTTCATGCCCGATGGCCTCGACGGCATCGCCAGGCGTTCGGTTGGGGGCCGCCTCGCGCCCAATCGGTACGCCGACTACGGCCATTGTTTTGGCGCGGACCCGTGGATCGGCCTCATGGAACGGCTGCGCGCGCAAGCGCCAACGGATGCGGAGTGCGTCACGCTCGGCTCCTTCGCCTTCAGTGGCTACTACGCGATCGGCAGCGTGCAAGTCGGCCCGTGGACTCGGGTCGAACCGATTTCGCCGGAGGGGGCATGTCTGGCCGCCCTCGGCGGCTGATGCCTGGCGCGCCATGGTCTATCTTTCCCCAATCGCTTCACATGAAGGCCGAGTCGACGAGCGCATGGGCTTGCGCCGCGCGCTCATTACGCGGCGTGCCAACCTGGGCGACTGCACCGATGCGCCGAGCGTCGTTCGACGTCTGTTGTCCAGGTCGTCCATGCGCTACCCCGCTGCGGTGATTCCGCTTGCCAGGCAGCGCACCGGCCAGGAAAGCGCGGTGGAGTTGGCACTGCAGGTTTCAAGTCGAGCGGTCGATGACGTCGACAAGGAGAGCGTCGGCGGAATCATCTACTGCCACGCGACGTCGGACGAGGAACCGACGGATTCCAGCGTCGGACACGTGCAGTTCGAATTGCAGTTGCGCAGCGCCTTCCCATTTTCGATTTCCCAGGCGCACAACACCGGGGTGTTTATTGCCTTGGACATGGCTGCGGCTCTGATCGAAGGCCCGGAGGCGATATCGAACGTGCTCGTGATCGCGTCCGACAAACTGCTTTATGGACGGGCACCCAACCGGCCCTCGCAAATGCATTGGCGCGACGTGGCCGCCGCCGTGGTGGTCAGTCGCGAGAAGCGCGATGGTTGGCGACTGGATCACGTCGCGGTTCATCATTTCGCCACCGAGTCCAGATCGCACCAGAGATGGCCGCAGCGCGAACTGGATACCTTCGCAGGCTTTTGCGCTGAGCGCATTGCAGGCTGCCTGAGCCATGCGGGGCTTGCGGCGGACGAACTCGGTGCGGTGTTGCCGATTTGCCCTGACGCCAGCCTGGAACGGCAAATCCAAGCATCCGCGGGCCTGAGTGCTCTGCGCCATGAAAAGCCCTCGGGCTTGCGCGCCGAGTACATCGCTTCGGCCGATCTGCTGGTGAGGCTGTCGGCCTTGGAGCAGCGGGCCGAAACCGATCGGCCGATCCTGGCCTGGTGTACCGGGAACAACGGAGAGTTCGCATGCTGCGTTCTGACACGATCGATCTGAAGACTGCCAATGCGCCTGCAATCCCGCAGTTCGGCATCGCAGCCGGCGCCAGCTACGTGCCGCCTATCAGCAGGCATCTCGATGAATGGGCCGCGGCGGCAGGGCCTGCTGCGAGAAAACTGCTGCCGACGATGATCGCGAACGGATTGGCGAACTACCGCGTGGCACCCGAACTCGACATCGAGGGACTCAGTTGCGCCGGTGTGCAGAAGCTGCTGGATGGCGGCGGCTTCGTGCCGGGCGACATCGACCTGGTCATCTTCTGCCATGCCGCGACCATGAGCACGATGGCAGCGCCGGCCAGCATCCCCGCAGTGATCATGAAGCGCTTCGGGCTGGGCAAAGCAATTGGGTATTCGATCTCGCAGCAGAACTGTGCGTCGATCATGTGCGCCGTGCGGCTGATTCGGACTTTGATGTGGCGACACCGGTCGCTGCACAACGTGCTGATCGTCGGCGCCGACAAAGTCGTCGGCGAGCCCTACCGGAATGTCGGGGCCTATGCCATCCAGAGCGATGGCGCGCTGGCCCTGCTGGTCCGTCGCGACAACCCACTCAACCGTATCGGGCAGATCGCCTATTCGATTGACAGCCGCTACTACCGCGGCACGGCCAAGAGCGCCGAACTCGGCCAGCGCTACGTGCTCAACTATCCCCTGTTGGCGCATCGGATGGTGTCGGACGTGATGTGTCGATCTGGCTGGTCTGCCGGTGACGTCGATGCCATTCTGCCCATGAATGCCAACCTGTCGGCCTTCAAGCGCGTGATGCAACTGCTGGGCTTGCCGCTGCACAAGCTGCACAGCCGGAACATCGGCGAGATCGGCCATGTCTTCTGCTGCGATCCCTTCGCGAACTTTCTGCAGCGTTTCGCGCAACCGCACGCTGTGGGCAGCGGCAACGCGATCTTGTTTGCCTCCGCGACCTCAGGCGTTTTTTGCGCCCTGGGGATTTCCGACGCCTGGACGGCGCAGGGGGCGCCCCCTCGCACGTCCCTCTCATCCTGAACCTGGAATTCTCATGAAATCGAATAACGCTTTGCTTCTGTCGGCCGTCGCCGGCTGCCTGTTTGTCGCCGCTCCTGTCGCGTTTGCCGAGACCCATGCCGCTCCTGCCACGAACATCGCTCCTGCGGGTCTGCGTGTGGTCTATCACGTGGATGACGTCGGTTCCCTGCGCAAGGCGCTCAACAACATCAACAATCAGTTGGCGGCCACCCCCAACGCCAATATCTCGCTCCTGGCCAATGGGCGGGGCATCTTCTCGCTCGTCAGCGGCGAGCGCGATCGCCAGGGAGATTTCGGCAGCGCCATTGCTGAGCTACAGGGCAAAGGCGTGCATTTCGTCGCCTGCGGTATGTCGATGAAGAAGAACAACGTGGCCGCTTCGTCTCTCATCGCTAATGTCGCGGTCGTCCCGTCCGCGGTGGTCGAGTTGACTCGCCTTCAAGGCGCCGAACGCTACGCCTACATCAAGCCCTGATGCTTGGATGAAAAGCGTCGTCCTTTGGCTTGCTGCTGCGCTGGCGCTGGCCGGCTGCGCGCCTCGCGCCGAGGTCGAGCCGGGCGCCGACGTCGAGACCGATGTCGCAGACCCGAGCGCCCGCGCGCAGTTCCCTGCGGACAAGCATGGAGAGCTTGTCTACCAGGGCTACCGGGTCTTCACGCAAACGCCGAAGGCGGCACGCATCTACACCGGCAATCGCCTGACCTGCGCGAGTTGCCATCTCGATGCTGGACGCAAAGCCGATGCGGCGCCCATGTGGGCCGCGTTCGGCATGTACCCGGCCTATGTATCGAAGGTCGATCGCGTTGTCACTCTCGAAGAACGCATTCAGCAGTGTTTCCGCTTCAGCATGAACGGTTTGTCTCCTCCGCAGGACAGCCACGAGATGCGAGCCTTGATGGCCTATCTGCAATGGCTGGCGATCGATCGCCCCGTGGGCGTCGAACAAGAGGGACGAGGTTTCCCGACGATCCCGCGCACGGGCTCCGACCCGAACCCGCTTCGGGGTAAGCAGGTGTATGCGCAGCGCTGCGCGAGCTGCCATGGTGAACAAGGCGAAGGCCGGGGCTACCAAGCCCGTGAGGGCACCTACGCGGCGCCGCCTGTGTGGGGATTCGGCAGCTTCAACAAAGGGGCGGGAATGCACCGCACCGATCTGCTGGCCGGCTTCCTGAAGGCCAACATGCCGCTCGGCAATGCGAACCTGACCGACCAGGAAGCATTGGACGTTGCGGCGTGGATGGGCCTGCAGGAACGCTGGCCTGATCCCCGCAAGGGCCTGTTGCCGGGCCTTCTTGCGAACTAGCCGCTGGTGCTCGAAGGTTGCGTCAAATACTTCCCGGCTCGAAGCGACGTCCGGGCTGCATGGGTGTCGGCGTTGATCATGCTGCCGCAAGGGATCGCGTTTGCGATGCTCGCGGGCTTGCCACCGGAAATGGGCATCTACGCGTCGATCATCCCGGTCATCGTCGCCTCTTTGTTGGGGCCGTCTGGCGTGCTCCTGTCCGGCCCGAACACGGCCGTCGCCATGATGCTGGGCATCGCGCTCCTTCCGCTCGGCGTGCCGGGCAGTGCAGACCACCTCCGGTTCGCAGCAACGCTGACTGCAATGGTTGGGTTGATGCAGCTCGCGGGCGCGTGGTGTGGTGTCGGTCGCTTCTTCGCGCTGCTGCCGCAATACACCGGGACGGGTCTCAACATCGGGATCGGCATGCTCATGCTGGCCAGCCAGATCGCACCCGCCATGGGCTTGCTGTCCGCGCCCGATCTGCCGCCCTGGGCGATGCCCTGGTTGTATCTGCAGCGTTGGGGAGATGCAAATCCTTGGGCGTTATTCGTGACCCTGATGTCCATTGGCGCGGGGCAGTTCTTTGCGCGATGGCGCAGGCCCTGGATGCCGTCGCTGGTGGCCGCGATGCTCTTCGGCGCCATCACAGGTGGCGTGCTGGACCTCCTGATCGGCGTGGAGCCGACACGCCTCGATCGAGTGGGACATCTGCAATTGACATGGGACGTGCTTCGACGGCCCGCGTTCGATTCAGGCGAGCTCTACACCCTCAAGCAGTTGGTGCTGAGCGCGGCCGGCATCGCGATTGTCGCAAGCCTTCAGTCCGTGATCATTCTTCGCTCCGTGGTGCCGGAGGCCGATCACCGGGCCTGCCGCCGCGAATTGTTGGCGCAGGGTTGCTCGAACCTGTCCGCATCCTTCACCAACAGTTTCGCTTGCTCCGGGTCTTTCAATCGGACCTCGGCTCACATTGAAGCCGGCGCGCTGACGCGGTGGGCTGCGGTGCTGTCGTCTTTGTTCATGCTGCTGCTGGCGTGGATCGCCTCGCCGGCGCTCGCCCATGTGACTCACGCCGCGATCGCGGGCACGCTCGCGCTGGTGGGATGGCGAATGGTGTGTTCCGGTTGGCAGACCGCGTGCCGAGAGCGCGGTTTCGGGCGCTTCGCCGCGGTGGGGCTCGGCCTCAGTGTTCCGCTCGCGGGCGTAGAGACGGCGTTGCTGCTCGCGATCGTGCTGGTAGTGGTGCAACTGGTCCTGAGCCGCTCGCGCTAGCAGCACCGCCCCACCTTTTTGCGGAATCAGGCTTGCGGCAGCACCTGAGCGTCTGCCGCGTGCGAAGCCGCCGCATGCGCCTGTTGGTCCGCGTGGTAGCTGCTGCGCACCATCGCGCCGACAGCCGCATGGCTGAAGCCCATCTTGTAGGCCTCTTCCTCAAACATCTTGAACGTGTCGGGATGCACGTAGCGACGCACCGGCAAGTGGCTGTTACTGGGCGAGAGGTACTGCCCGATCGTCAGCATGTCGATCTTGTGCGCGCGCATGTCGCGCATCACCTGCAGGATTTCTTCGTCGGTTTCTCCGAGCCCGACCATGATGCCGCTCTTTGTTGGCACGTCCGGATGCAGCGCCTTGAACTTCTTGAGCAGGTTGAGGCTGAACTGGTAGTCGCTGCCAGGCCGCGCTTCCTTGTAGAGGCGCGGTGCCGTCTCGAGATTGTGATTCATGACGTCCGGCGGCGCGGCCTTGAGGATCTCGAGGGCACGATCGTCGCGGCCGCGAAAATCTGGCACCAGGATCTCGATCTGCGTCTGCGGCGAAAGCTCGCGGATGTTGCGGATGCAATCGACGAAGTGCTGGCTGCCGCCGTCACGCAGGTCGTCGCGGTCCACGCTGGTGATCACCACATATTTGAGGCGCAGCTTTGCGATGGTCTTGGCGAGGTTGAGCGGCTCGTCCTTGTCGAGCGGATCGGGACGGCCATGGCCGACATCGCAAAACGGGCAGCGCCGCGTGCACTTGTCGCCCATGATCATGAAAGTTGCCGTGCCGTTGCCGAAGCATTCGCCGATGTTGGGGCACGAAGCCTCTTCGCAGACGGTGTGCAGGTTGCTTTCGCGAAGGATCTGCTTGATCTCGTAGAAGCGTGTCGTGGGGGAGCCTGCCTTGACGCGAATCCATTCCGGCTTCTTGAGCACTTCGCCCTGGACCACCTTGACGGGGATGCGCGACAGCTTGGCCGCGGCTTTCTGCTTGGCGAGAGGGTTGTAGTCCTCGGGGCTCTGCGCATCGCGGACAACATTGAGTGTGCTCATGGCTTCTCTTTGGCGGGGCTCAAGGTGCGAGATAGATGTTGAGCTTGCTGCCCAGCACCTGCGCGGCTTCGTCCCAGGTTGTTTGAACGCCGATTGTAGAAAGATCGACGGTTTTCAGCCCCGCGTACCCGCAAGGGTTGATGCGGGAAAAGGGTTCGAGGTCCATCGCGATGTTCAGTGCGACGCCGTGGTAGGTGCAATGGCGGCTGACCTTGATGCCCAGGGCGGCAATCTTGCCGAGACCTCGAAATGGATCGCCCGGATGAACGGGGCCGGTCAGCGCTGCGTGCGAATACGGGTCGTCTAGCCGCACGTAGATGCCGGGTGCGCCGCCGACGCGGTGGCCGGTGACGCCGAAATGGCTCAACGTGCGGATCACCGATTCCTCGATCCGATAGACGTATTCCTTGACGTAGTAGCCGGCGCGGCGCAGGTCGATGAGCGGGTACGCCACCACTTGCCCCGGCCCGTGGTAAGTCACCTGCCCGCCGCGGTCGGTCTGCATGACGGGAACAGGTCCAGGGCTCAATACGTGGTCCGCCTTGCCGGCCAAACCTTGCGTGTAGACCGGCTCGTGCTCGCAGATCCACAGCTGGTCGGGCGTTTCCGCTGTCCGCGCCTGCGTTGCCTTCTGCATCGCGTTGTAGGTCGCGGCATAGTCGACGCGTCCCAGCACCGTTACTTGGAGCGCTGCGGTCATCGGTAGGCGCTCAGAGCACCACCTTCACCATCGGATGACTGGAAAGCGCCCGGTACAGATCATCGAGCTGCTCGCGGCTGGTCGCGGTGACCGTGATCGTCACGCCGAGGTAATTGCCCGCCTTGCTGTTGCGCAGTTCGACGGTCGCCGCGTCGAAGGTCGGGTCGAACTGTTCGGCGATCTTCGTGACCGCGTGCACGAAACCGTCGACCTTCGCGCCCATGACCTTGATCGGGAACTTCGACGGGTACTCGATCAACGAGTCCTTGCGCGCGTCGGCTGTGGTTTCCGTCGGTCCGTCAGTGGGTGGGATGGTGCTCATGCTGCGACTCCGGTGTCTTGCTTGCTGCGCGCCTTGGCCTGCTGATAGCCGGCATGCAAGGCTTGGTAGATGGGTCCGGGCCGGCCTTCGCCAATCGTTTGCCCATCGAGCGTCACGACCGGCAGGATCTCCTTGCTGGCAGACGAAAGCAGAAGTTCGTCGGCCCCGAAAACTTCATCGCGCGCGATGCGGCGCAGGCTGAATGGAATGCCGGCATCGGCGCACAGCCGTTCGATCAGCCCGTAGCGAATGCCTGCAAGCACCAGCTCGTCCTTGGGCGGACCGCTGATCGCGCCGTCCTTCACGACCCAGACATTGCTCGAGGACGCCTCGCTCAGCGACTCGCCGCGAAACATGATGGTCTCCGCCGCGCCGGCTTCGACGCTGATCTGCCGAGCCAGCACGGCCCCAAGGAGGCTGGTGCTCTTGATGTGCGCCTTCTGCCAGCGGAAATCATGTGCACTCACGCAGGCGACGCCCTTGGTGCGCACTGAATCCGGCACTGGCTTCATCGGATTGGCCATCACGAAGACTGTGGGAGTGAGCCCCTGCGGCATCGCATGGTCGCGCGGTGCGACGCCACGCGTGACCTGAATATAGATACCCTGCATGCCGCTGCGGACGGTCGGCGGGGCCTCATCGATCAGCCGCATCGCAATGGTGCGCCACTGGCGCGCCGTCAGTGGATTCTTGATCTGCAGCTCGGCCAGCGAGCGATCGAGGCGGGCCATGTGCTCTTCGAAACAGAACGGCTGACCGCCGTAGACCGGCACCACTTCGTAGACGCCATCGCCGAAGATGAAGCCGCGATCCAGCACGCTCACTTTGGCATCGCGCAGCGGCGTGTAGTTGCCGTCGAGGTAACACATTGAATCGGGAAGAGCGTCGGTGATCGGATGCATATCGAATTATGGTGGGGGCTCATCCGGGCTTTCCAACCCGGACCCGATTCCACACCGGAGCGCAAGGATCATTTCCACGGCATGCTCGGTCAATTGGCGGGAAGCCGTAGCTTTCTCCCTATAATCAATGGCTTTGTAGAAATTCTGGGTCGTCATCCGGGCTTCATTCGAAATGAAAACAATCGCCCGCGATGCCTCCAAAGGGGTCCATGAGGACACCCTCGATTCAGAAGACGACTTCAAGCCGTTGACAGCCGAGGAGGCGCAACGGCTTCGCGACAAGAAGCCGTCGATCTCGCCATGGCGCGTGATCGCAATTCAAGTCGTGGCGGGGCTCCTGGTGGCGTTGGCCGCCTGGGGGTTGACAGGGAGGCTAAGTCTGGGGTGGTCCGCCGGGTACGGCGCACTGGCGGTGGTTGTGCCTGCTGCGGTTTTCGCGCGGGGACTGACCGGAAGGTTTTCTTCCTTGAATGCGGGCACTGCGGTGTTCGGATTCTTCTTGTGGGAGATGGTCAAGATGGTCTTGACGGTGGCGATGCTGATCGCCGCGCCAAGACTTGTAGTGGCGCTGAGCTGGCCAGCAATGCTGATCGGCCTGGTGGTGACAATGAAGGCGGCGTGGGTGGCGGTAATGTTTGCCCCCAAGCGCCAGAAACTTTGAGACGAGTAACGGATGGCTGCTGAAAACGCTGCGGAACATGGTCAAACCGCTGGTGAATACATCGTTCACCACTTGACGCATCTTCAGAGCTCCAAACCTGGAGGGGTTGCCGACTTCACCGTTTTCAACTTCGATTCGCTTTTCTTTTCGATCGCGCTCGGCGTGCTGGGCTGCTGGCTCCTGTGGCTGGCGGCTCGCAAGGCCACCTCGGGTGTGCCGGGCCGCTTCCAGGCCGCGGTCGAAATCCTCGTCGAAGTCGTCGATCAGCAAGCCAAGGGCATCGTCCACAACGCGAAAAGCCGCAAGTTCGTCTCGCCGCTGGCGCTCACGGTCTTTCTGTGGATCGTCATGCTCAATGGGATGGACCTGCTGCCCGTCGACCTGCTGCCGTTCCTGTGGGCCAAGATCTTCGGCGTGGCCGGTGGCGATCCGCACCACGCCTACCTGCGTGTGGTCCCGACGGCTGATCTCTCGGTGGCCATGGGTCTCTCGGTCTCGGTGCTGCTCATCTGCCTCTACTACAACATCAAGATCAAGGGTCTGGGCGGCTGGGTTCACGAACTCTTCACGGCCCCCTTCGGCAACCACTGGGCGCTGTATCCGTTCAACTTCGCGATGCAGATGATCGAGTTCATCGCCAAGACCGTCTCGCACGGCATGCGGTTATTCGGCAACATGTACGCCGGCGAACTGATCTTCCTGCTGATCGCCTTGATGGGCGGTGCCTGGACCCTGTCTGCAACCGGCATTTTGCTGGCCATCGGCCACATCATCGCGGGCACTGCCTGGGCCATCTTCCACATCCTGATCATCATCTTGCAGGCCTTCGTGTTCATGATGCTGACGCTCGTGTATGTGGGCCAGGCTCACGATAAACACTGAGCCGCTGCTTTCGATCTCTTTTTTTCTTTTCTCTTCAACCAAAGTCCTCTAGGAGTCATCATGGAAGTTATTAGCTTTGTCGCACTGGCCGCCGGCCTGATCATCGGTCTGGGTGCTGTTGGCGCTTGTATCGGTATCGGCATCATGGGTAGCAAGTACCTCGAGTCGGCTGCGCGTCAACCTGAGCTGATGGGCGAACTCCAAACCAAGATGTTCCTGCTTGCCGGTCTGATCGACGCCGCGTTCATCATTGGTACTGGTATTGCGCTGTGGTTCGCTACCGCCAACCCGTTCCTCTCGCAAATCGCCAACCTGCCGAAGTAATCGGATTCAGGCTTTCTCGTCGAACCCATGTCGTTCTTTCGCTGAATGGCGTTGGATTCATTCCCAAAGAGAGGGTGAAAAGTGAGCATTACCGGTACCCTGATCATCCAGATGATCGTGTTCCTGATTCTTGTCGGGTTCACGATGAAATTTGTGTGGCCGCCTATCGCCAAGGCGCTGGACGATCGTGCCCAGAAGATCGCCGAAGGCCTTGCCGCAGCCGACAAGGCCAAGTCCGAGCTGACTGCCGCCAACAAGCGCGTGGAAGCCGAACTCGGGCAGGCTCGCAACGAGTCCGCGCAGCGCCTTGCAGATGCCGAACGTCGTGCGCAGGCCATCGTTGAAGAGGCCAAGGCCCGTGCCACGGAAGAAGGCAACAAGATTGTTGCGGCCGCTCGCGTCGAAGCCGAGCAGCAAGCCATGAAGGCACGTGAAGTCCTTCGCGAGCAAGTGGCTGCACTGGCCGTCAAGGGCGCCGAGCAGATCCTGCGGAAGGAAGTGAACCCGGCTGTCCATGCCGATTTGCTGTCCCGCCTGCAGACTGAACTCTGATCGAAGCCATGGCAGAACTCGCCACCATTGCACGTCCTTACGCCGAAGCGCTCTTCAAGGCGTCCTCATCGGACCTGTCCGGCGCCGGCGCCTGGCTCGAGAAGGTTGCGGCCATTGCCGCCAGCGCCGAGCTCCAGCAGTTCGCCGACAACCCGAAGGTCACGGCAGAACAGGTATTGAGCGTCGTCTCCGGTGCCTTCGGATCACCGCTGCCGCCCGCCGCGCACAACTTTCTGACGGCGCTGCTCGAGAACGGACGCTTCACCGCGCTGCCCGAAATCGCCAAGCAGTTCCGGAGTCTGGCGAATGCGCAGAGCGGTTCGTCCGATGCGGTGGTGTACAGCGCCTTCCCCATTGATGCAGCCGCGTTGGGTAACGTGTCTGCCGCGCTCGAAAAGCGCTTCGGCCGCAAGCTGCAGGTCTCGGTCCAGCAGGATCCGTCGCTGATCGGCGGCGTCCGCGTGGTGGTCGGCGACGAAGTGCTCGACACCTCCGTCAAAGCGCGTCTTGAACAAATGAAAGTTGCGCTGGCAGCCTGAGGCCGCCAGCCCCCTTAACGAAAGAAGGAAAGAGTCATGCAACTCAATCCCGCAGAAATTTCCGAACTGATCAAGAGCCGCATCGAGGGTCTCGGGGTCAGCGCGAACATTCGCAATGAAGGCACCGTGGTGTCCGTGACCGACGGCATCGTGCGCGTGCACGGCTTGTCGGATGCGATGCAAGGCGAAATGCTCGAGTTCCCACCCACGCCGGACGGCACGCCGTCATACGGCCTCGCGCTGAACCTCGAGCGCGACTCCGTCGGCGCCGTGATCTTGGGCGAGTACGAGCACATTTCCGAAGGCGATACCGTCAAGTGCACGGGCCGCATTCTTGAAGTGCCGGTCGGACCCGAACTCATCGGCCGTGTGGTGAATGCACTGGGCCAGCCGATCGACGGCAAGGGTCCCATCAACGCCAAGATGACGGACGTGATCGAAAAGGTCGCTCCGGGCGTGATCGCCCGCAAGTCGGTCGACCAGCCCATGCAGTCCGGCCTGAAGTCCATTGATTCGATGGTGCCAATCGGCCGTGGTCAGCGCGAGCTGATCATCGGCGACCGCCAGACCGGCAAGACGGCAGTGGCTATCGACGCGATCATCAACCAGAAGGGTCAAAACATGACCTGCGTCTACGTCGCGATCGGCCAGAAGGCTTCGTCGATCAAGAACGTGGTGCGCGCTCTGGAACAAGCCGGTGCGATGGAATACACCATCGTCGTCGCAGCCTCCGCTTCGGAATCGGCTGCCATGCAATACGTGTCCGCCTATTCGGGCTGCACGATGGGCGAATACTTCCGCGATCGCGGCCAGGACGCGCTGATCGTCTATGACGATCTGTCCAAGCAAGCCGTGGCTTACCGCCAGGTGTCTCTGCTGCTGCGCCGCCCACCAGGCCGTGAAGCCTACCCTGGCGACGTGTTCTATCTTCACAGCCGTCTGCTCGAGCGCGCAGCTCGGGTGAACGCGGACTACGTCGAAGCTTTCACCAAGGGTGAAGTCAAGGGCAAGACGGGTTCGCTGACCGCACTGCCGATCATCGAAACGCAAGCCGGCGACGTGTCCGCCTTCGTTCCGACGAATGTGATTTCGATCACCGACGGCCAGATCTTCCTGGAAACGAACCTGTTCAACGCCGGCATCCGCCCCGCCATCAACGCCGGTATCTCGGTGTCCCGCGTGGGTTCGTCGGCGCAGACCAAGGTCATCAAGGGCCTGTCCGGCGGTATTCGTACCGACCTGGCGCAGTACCGCGAGCTCGCCGCCTTTGCGCAGTTCGCTTCCGACCTCGACGAAGCGACCCGCAAGCAGCTCGACCGCGGTGCACGCGTGACCGAGCTGCTGAAGCAGGCGCAGTACAGCCCTCTGCCCATCTCGCTGATGGGCGCGTCGCTGTTCGCAGTGAACAAGGGCTTCATGGATGACCTCGAGGTGAAGAAGGTGCTGCCGTTTGAACATGGCCTGCATCAGTTCCTCAAGTCCAGCCATGGCGCGCTGCTCGACAAGATCGAACAAGCCAAGGCGATCGACAAGGATGCCGAGGCCGAGCTGACCGCAGCCGTCACGTCGTTCAAGAAGTCGTTCGCCTGATCGGCGACGCAAGGAGTCCCAATGGCAGCTGGTAAGGAAATCCGCGGCAAGATCAAATCGGTGGAAAACACCAAGAAGATCACCAAGGCCATGGAAATGGTGGCCGCGTCAAAGATGCGCAAGGCGCAGGAACGCATGCGCGCCGCCCGCCCCTACAGCGAGAAGATCCGCAACATCGCGGCCAACCTCGGCCACGCGAACCCGGAGTACACGCACGCGTTCATGAAGACGAACGATGCGAAGGCGACGGGCTTCATCCTGGTCACGACGGACAAGGGCCTGTGCGGCGGCATGAACACCAACGTGTTGCGTGCATTGACCACCAAGATGCGCGAGCTGCAGTCCGCAGGCGTGGGGATCGAAGCGGTCGCCATTGGCAACAAGGGCCTTGGCTTTCTGAATCGCGTCGGCGCGCGCGTCGTGTCGCATGTCACCCAACTGGGCGACACGCCCCATCTTGACAAGCTGATCGGACCGGTCAAGGTGTTGCTCGACGCCTATGCCGAGGGCAAGCTCAGCGCGGTCTATCTCTGCTACACCAAGTTCATCAACACGATGCGCCAGGAGTCCGTGGTCGAGCAGCTGCTGCCACTCGCGGCGGACTCGCTGAAGGTCGAAAAGGGCCAGCATTCGTGGGACTACATCTACGAGCCCGATGCGCAGAGCGTCATCGACGAACTTCTGGTGCGCTACGTGGAATCGCTGGTGTACCAGGCAGTCGCCGAGAACATGGCTTCGGAGCAGTCGGCACGGATGGTTGCGATGAAGTCCGCCACGGACAACGCCGGCAACGTGATCAACGAGCTCAAGCTGGTCTACAACAAGACCCGCCAGGCAGGCATCACCAAAGAGCTGTCGGAGATCGTTTCGGGCGCCGCGGCGGCCGCTGGCGTCTAAGTCGGCCAGTCGCTCGACCTCAACAGATTTAAATTTTTATCGGAGCAGATGATGGCTCAAGAAAACGCAGTTCAAGGCAAGATCGTTCAATGTATTGGCGCCGTTGTCGACGTGGAATTCCCGCGCGACCGCATGCCCAAGGTGTACGACGCCTTGAAGTTCGAAGGCGGCGGACTGACCCTCGAAGTGCAGCAGCAGCTCGGCGACGGCGTGGTGCGCACGATTGCGCTCGGCTCGTCGGACGGCCTGCGCCGCGGCCTGATCGTGACCAACACCGGCGCGCCGATCACGGTGCCCGTCGGCAAGGCAACGTTGGGCCGGATCATGGACGTGCTGGGCCGCCCGATCGACGAGCGCGGCGAAGTGAGCCAGGAACTCACCGCTTCGATCCACCGCAAGGCACCCGCCTACGACGAACTTTCGCCCTCGCAAGACCTGCTCGAAACCGGCATCAAGGTGATCGACCTAGTCTGCCCATTCGCCAAGGGCGGCAAGGTGGGTCTGTTCGGTGGCGCCGGCGTCGGCAAGACCGTGAACATGATGGAGCTCATCAACAACATCGCAAAGGCGCACTCGGGTCTGTCCGTGTTTGCCGGCGTCGGTGAGCGCACCCGCGAAGGGAACGACTTCTATCACGAGATGGCCGATTCCGGCGTCGTGAATCTGGAGAACCTCGGCGAGTCGAAAGTGGCCATGGTCTACGGCCAGATGAACGAGCCCCCGGGCAATCGTCTGCGCGTGGCGTTGACCGGCCTGACCATCGCCGAGTCGTTCCGCGACGAAGGCCGTGACGTGCTGTTCTTCGTGGACAACATCTATCGCTACACGCTCGCCGGTACCGAAGTGTCCGCGCTGCTGGGTCGCATGCCTTCCGCCGTGGGCTACCAGCCGACGCTGGCCGAAGAAATGGGTCGTCTGCAGGAGCGGATCACGTCGACCAAGGTCGGTTCGATCACGTCGATCCAGGCTGTGTACGTGCCGGCCGATGACTTGACCGACCCTTCGCCCGCAACGACCTTTGCCCACTTGGACTCCACCGTCGTGTTGTCGCGTGACATCGCTTCGCTCGGTATCTACCCTGCCGTGGACCCGCTGGACTCGACCTCCCGCCAGCTCGACCCGAACGTCGTCGGTGAAGAGCACTACAACGTCGCGCGTTCGGTGCAAGGTACGCTGCAGCGCTACAAAGAACTGCGCGACATCATCGCGATTCTGGGCATGGACGAACTGGCGCCGGAAGACAAGCTGGCCGTGGCCCGCGCTCGGAAGATCCAGCGATTCCTGTCGCAGCCCTTCCACGTCGCGGAAGTGTTCACGGGCTCGCCCGGCAAGTACGTGCCGCTGTCGGAGACCATCCGCGGCTTCAAGATGATCGTGAACGGCGAAGCCGACCACCTGCCGGAACAAGCTTTCTACATGGTTGGCGGCATCGACGAAGCGTTCGAGAAGGCCAAGAAGGTCGCTTAAGGCTTAAGGAATCACCATGGCAGGCACCATTCACGTGGACGTGGTCAGCGCCGAAGAGTCCATCTTCTCCGGCGAGGCCAAGTTCGTCGCGCTCCCCGGCGAAGTCGGTGAGCTCGGCATCTACCCGCGCCACACGCCGCTGATCACGCGCATCCGCCCCGGCGCCGTGCGCATCGAGACGGCCGATGGCGGCGAGGAATTCGTCTTCGTTGCCGGCGGCATTCTCGAAGTGCAGCCTACCTCGGTGACCGTGCTGTCCGACACCGCGATTCGCGGCAAGGACCTCGACGACGAGAAGGCGAACGTCGCCAAGGCCGCCGCCGAGGAAGCACTGAAGAACGCCAAGACGGACATCGACATCGCGATGGCCCAGTCCGAACTGGCCGTGATGGCTGCTCAACTTGCTGCTTTGCGCAAGTACCGCGAAAAAAAATAAGCTCGCCCCCAGGCTTCGCGCACTTCGTGTCGCTGCGCCTTCCCCCTGACCGGGGGCAACACCAGCGGCCCGGCTAAGCCGGTTCCGCGGTGTTCCCGGTCGGGAACAGCCGAAAAGCCGCCTTTGGGCGGCTTTTCCTCGTTTGGGGAGCTTGTGCAGCGTCGCTTTGAATTTTATTTGGTCGAAGTTAAGACTTGTTTGGCTGAAGCGCGGCTCATAGTATTCGGCTTCGCTTGGATCGGACTGATCGGGGCGCAAAACAATACGACGGAGACAACGTGGGCCCTTGGAGTCGCCTGACGACGGATGAGCTGCAGTTGCTGGAAACGACCTTCTGGTCGGCCGGCGGCTCGCGCCATCGCATGGCGGACGAGCTGGGTTTTTCGAAGAGCAAGGCGAATTCGCTGATTGCCGGGCTTGTCGAGCAAGGGCTCTTGGCTGAAGCAGGACTGCAACGCTCCACGGGTGGGCGGCGTCCGGAAAACCTTCAGCTGCACGCGGGGCTTGGGGTTCTTGTTGGCGTGGACATCGGCGCGACGAGCCTGGACGTGGCCGTCCTCGCGCCGAATATGAATTTGCTGGCGCATCACGCGGAACCTGCCGATGTGCGGGAAGGGCCCGGCGCGGTGTTAGCTCGCGTGAGAGGGCTGATGCGTGAGCTGCTGCTGCAGGCGGGCTTCGAGGCCAAGCACGTGATCGGAATCGGCATCGGCGTGCCAGGACCCGTCAATTTCGAGATCGGCCAGCTCGTGAACCCGCCGCTGATGCCTGCGTGGGACAGCTTTTCGATTCGCGACTACCTGCGCGAAGACTACGCGGCACCCGTCTTTGTCGACAACGACGTCAACCTGATGGCGCTGGGCGAGCTCTGGCGGCTGAAGCGTTCACTTTCCAACTTCCTCGTGATCAAGGTGGGGACTGGTATCGGTTGCGGCATTGTCTGCCACGGGGAGGTTTACAGGGGTGCGGCAGGCTCTGCGGGCGACGTTGGCCATATCTGCGTGGACCAGGAAGGACCCCGCTGCCACTGCGGCAACCTGGGATGTGTGGAGGCCATGGCAGCAGGACCGGCGATCACGCGCATGGCGGTCCACGCAGCTGAAGCGGGTGAAAGCGCTCCGCTGGCGGAATGCCTGCGCACGCAAGGCCGCATCGAGGCGACTGATGTCGGACAGGCGAGCCGCGCGGGCGATGCCGCGGCAAACGCGATCGTGCAGCGCGCGGGCAGCCTGATCGGTCAGATGCTGGCGTCGATCGTCAACTTCTTCAATCCGTCGCACGTGTTCATCGGGGGCGGCATCACGCGCATCGGACCGCTGTTTCTTGCCGCAGTGCGCCAAAGCGTTTACCAGCGCTCGTTGGCGCTTTCAACTCGGCATCTGGAGATCCAATACACGCCGCTCGAGGGCCAGGGCGGGCTGATTGGCGCTGGGGTGCTTGCCATGCAGCAGACCCTCAAAGTGCGAGGCGTGGCGCCATGATGGACGCGGCCGCCAGCCCCCCGAACGCAAGAGCCGCCGTTGCGGTGGAATTCGAAAAGGTGGAGAAATCCTTCGGCCCCGTGCAGGTGCTGCACGGCGTCAGTTTTGCGCTCGCGCCCGGCCACGTCTACGGGTTGCTCGGCGAAAACGGCGCAGGCAAGTCGACATTGATGAAGATCCTCGCCGGTTATGAATCGCCGACCGCCGGGACCTTGCGCATCAGCGGCGAGCCCCAGGTGTTCAACAGCTCGCGCGATGCCGAAGCGCTCGGCATCGTTTTGATCCACCAGGAGTTCAACCTCGCGGAAGACCTGAGCGTCGCGCAGAACATCTTCCTCGGCCACGAAAAGAAGAAGGGATGGCTGCTCGATGACGCCGCGATGGTGCGCGATTCCGCCACTGCGCTCGCCCAGGTCGGGCTGCGGATCGACCCGACCACGAAGGTGCGCCGGCTCATCGTCGCCGAGAAGCAGATGGTCGAAATCGCGAAGGCAATCTCGCGCCATGCACGGTTGCTCATCATGGATGAGCCCACGGCGACCCTCACGCCGGGCGAGACCGAACGCCTCTTCAAGCTGATCGCCCAACTGCGCGCGGACGGCGTGACGATCGTCTATATCTCGCACAAGCTCGACGAGGTGGAGCGCGTGACGGACGAAGTCATCGTCATGCGGGACGGCCGCTTCGTCGCGCGCGCGCCGACGACCGACGTCACGCGGCACCAAATGGCGAACTTGATGGTTGGGCGCGAACTGGCGGATCTCTATCCGCCGCGCGATGCTGTTGTCGCCACCGCCGCCCCGGCGATGAAAGTGCGCGACTTCACAGTGCCCGGGTGGGCCGAAAACGCCAACTTTGAAGTCCGCCCCGGCGAGATTCTTGGCTTTGCCGGCCTGGTGGGGGCCGGACGCACCGAGCTGTTCGAAGGCCTGCTCGGTCTGCGCCCTGCCAGCGGTACGGTCGAGATCGAAGGGCGCGCCGTCCAGTTTCGCAACCCGCGCGACGCCGCAAGGCACGGACTGACCTATCTCAGCGAGGACCGCAAGGGCAAAGGCTTGCACGTCCATCTCGGACTGCGCCAGAACCTTACGCTGATGGCGCTGGAGCGTTACGCAGCGCCATGGCTCAAGCCTGACGCAGAGCGTGCGGCCTTGGCCGAGGCCGTGAGGGACTACGGCATTCGCACCGGCAACCTCAGTGCGCGCGCGTCGGCGCTCTCCGGCGGCAACCAGCAGAAGCTCGCGCTCGCCAAGGTGCTGCAGCCGCATCCGAAGGTCGTCGTGCTCGACGAACCGACGCGTGGCGTCGACGTGGGCGCCAAGCGCGACATCTATTTCCTGATCCAGCGGCTGGCCCGGCAAGGGCTTGCCGTCATCGTCGTGTCGTCCGAACTGATGGAACTGATCGGGCTGTGCCACCGCGTCGCGGTGATGCGAGCCGGCCGTCTCGTCACCACGCTCGACGCCACCCACCTGACCGAAGAGGAGCTCATCGCTCATGCCACCGGAACAGCCCCAGAGCGTTGAGCCGAGCGCTCAGCCCGCGCACCGCAGCGAGGCACGGCCGCGCTGGACCGAGCGCCTGCACGGCCTCGGCCCCGTTATCGGCCTGGTGCTGCTCTGCATCGCCGGCACGCTCCTCAACAGCGACTTCGCGACGCTCGACAACGCGATGAACGTGCTGACGCGCACAGCCTTCATCGGCATCATCGCGGTCGGGATGTGCTTCGTCATCATCTCCGGCGGCATCGATCTTTCGGTGGGTTCCATGGCGGCGCTGATTGCCGGTTGCGTGATCATGTTCATCAATGCCATGGGGCCGGCGCTTGGATCGCCGCTGCTGGCGGTGATCCTCGGCGCGGTCCTCGCGATCGTGCTTGGCGCCGCGTTCGGGCTTGCGCATGGGCTGCTGATCACCAAGGGGCGGATCGAGCCCTTCATCGTGACGCTGGGCACCCTCGGCATCTTTCGCGCCTACTTGACCTATTTCGCCAACGGCGGCGCGCTCACGCTCGACAACGACCTGTCGGACCTCTACGCGCCGGTGTACTACGCGAGCTTGCTTGGCATACCGGTGCCGGTCTGGGTGTTCCTGATCGTGGCGATCATCGGCGGGGTGATCCTCAACCGCACGGCTTACGGCCGCTATGTGCAGGCGATCGGCTCGAATGAACAGGTCGCGCGCTACGCGGCCGTCGGCGTCGACGGCGTGAAGATCATGACCTACGTGCTGCTCGGCGTGTGCGTCGGCATCGCGACCTTGCTCTATGTGCCACGGCTCGGCTCTGCATCGCCGACTACCGGGCTGCTGTGGGAGCTCGAAGCCATTGCCGCGGTGATCGTCGGCGGCACTGCGCTCAAGGGTGGCTCGGGCAGCGTCGTCGGCACGGTGATCGGCGCCATCCTGCTCTCGGTCATCAGCAACATCCTGAATCTCACCAGCATCATCAGCGTATATCTCAACGCCGCGGTGCAGGGCTTCGTGATCATCGTCGTCGCCTTCCTGCAGAGAGGTCGGCGGTAGCGGTTTTTCCAGCGTTCTCGTCCGTTTCGTTTCATTCACCAAAGGAGACAAGCAGCATGACTTCCATGGCTTCCATCACCCGACGCATCGCACTGAGCGCCGTCGCCGCCGCCACCATCGCGGCATTCCCGGTCCTTGCGGCCGCCGAGCAGGTCAATCTCGGCGTGTCGATCCCGGCGGCGACGCACAGCTTCATGGGCGGCATCAACTACTGGGCCGAACAGGCCAAGAAGGACCTGGAGAAGGAACACAAGGATCTGAAGATCACGATCAAGACGGCCGCCAACGCGCCCGAGCAGGCCAATCAGCTGCAGGATCTGTCGACCGTGAGCAAGATCAACGCGCTCGTGATCTTTCCGTTCGAATCGGCGGCACTCACCAAGCCGGTGGCACAGGTCAAGGCCAAGGGCGTCTACGTCACCGTGGTCGATCGCGGCCTGACCGACACCAGCGCGCAAGACGCCTATGTGGCCGGCGACAACACCGCCTTCGGCAAGATCCCGGCTGAATACATCGCGAAGAAGCTCGGCGGCAAGGGCAACGTCGTCGCCCTGCGCGGCATCCCGACGACGCTCGACAACGAACGCATGGATGCTTTCAACAGCGTGATGAAGGGCTATCCCGACATCAAGATCCTCGACGCCAAGTACGCCAACTGGAACCGCGACGATGCCTTCAAGGTCACGCAGGACTACCTGACGCGATTCAAGGACATCGACGCGATCTGGGCCGCTGACGACGACATGGCCGTCGGCGTGCTGAAGGCGGTCGAGCAGGCCAAGCGCAACGACATCAAGATCGTCTTCGGTGGCGCCGGTGCCAAGGGCATGGTCAAGACCATCATCGACGGCAAGGACCCGCGCATCGACGCCGACGTGAGCTATTCGCCCAAGTTCATCTACGACGCGATCAAGCTGACCGCCGAAGCTCGGCTGAAGGGCGAGAAGCTGCCGGCGACCACGATCATTCCTTCGGTGCTGATCACGAAGGACAACGCGAAGAGCTTCTATCACCCGGATTCGCCGTTCTAGATAGAGCTCGCCCCCAGGCTCGCGCACTTCGTGTCGCTCTCCACCCCCTACCGGGGGCAACACCAGCGGCCCGGCGAAGCCGGTTCCGCGGTGTTCCTGTTATTCGCCCTCAGGCTGCGCGCAGATCGTGTCGCTTCGCCTTCCCCTGACCGGGGGCAGCATCGGCGGCCGGGCTAAGCCGGTTCCGCGGTGGTTCTGGATTGGAAAGGGAGGGGGCTTTTGGGTTTACATCATGAATGACGATATTTCTTTGCGGAGGCTGCGCTACGCCATGGTTGGCGGGGGGCGGGACGCCTTTATTGGTGCTGTGCATCGGAAGGCGATGGCGCTGGATGGACAGGTGGAGCTGGTGGCGGGGGCGCTTTCTTCGAATGCGGAGAAGGCGAGGGCGTCGGGGCGCGATCTGTTTCTTGCGGAGGACCGCAATCATGGGGACTGGCGGAGCCTGCTTGACGACGAATTGAAGCGGCCGCCGGATGAGCGGATCGATTTTGTTTCGATCGTGACGCCCAACCACATGCACTATCCGGTCGCGCAAGCGTTTGTCGACGCGGGCTTTCACGTGGTTTGCGACAAGCCTCTGGTGCACACGCGCGAGCAGGCGGACGCGCTGGTGGCAGCCGTGGCGCGGCAGGCCACGGTTTTCGGGGTGACCTACAACTACACGGGCTACCCGATGGTTCGGCAGGCGCGGGAGATGGTGCGCTCGGGCGATCTCGGCGAAATCCGCAAGGTGGTCGTTGAATACAACCAGGGATGGCTCGCGACGCGGCTGGAAGGCTCGGGCAACAAGCAGGCCGCCTGGCGCAGCGATCCTGCGCAGAGCGGCGCGGCCGGGGCCATCGGAGACATCGGCTCGCATGCGGAGAACCTCGTGGCAACCGTGACGGGGCTGGAGATCGAAAGTCTTTGCGCTGATCTCAGTTCGCTGGTGCCGGGGCGGCCGCTCGATGACGACGGCAGTATGCTGCTGAGGTTTCGCGGCGGGGCACGAGGGGTGCTGATTGCATCGCAGATCAGCACGGGTCTCGAGAACGACTTGCGCCTGCGCGTTTCGGGCACGCTCGGCACCCTGGAGTGGCATCAGGAGCGGCCCAGCGAATTGACGCATCTGCCCCACGATGGGCCGAAACGCATCTTCACACGTGGCGCCAACTGGCTGTGCGAATCGGCCCGGCGCGCGAGTCGGCTTCCGAGTGGGCATCCGGAGGGCTTCATCGAAGCCTTTGCCAATGTCTACGGTGGCGTGGTCGCGGACATTCGTGCGCGGACGTCGGGCGTGGCTGCAGATCCGCTCGCGGCGGACTATCCGCGCGTGGAGGACGGTGCGCGCGGTGTGCGTTTCATCGAACGCACGGTGGCTTCATCGAGCAGTACGGTCAAATGGACGGGGTGGTAGCCGACATGACTGACAGGGTGGTGTCGGCTTAAGCTGACGGGGTGTCGCGCGACCTCGTCATTGCCCGCCCCGAAGGACTTTATTGCCCGCCGGGCGATTTTTACATCGACCCATGGCGGCCGGTCGGACGCGCGGTCATCACGCACGCGCACTCTGACCACGCGCGCGTCGGACACGGGCACTATCTGGCGCACACCGACAGCGCCGGCACGCTTCGTGTGCGGCTTGGCGACATCGCTTTGCAGACCTTGCCGTATGGCGAGGCGATCGAACACAACGGCGTTCGGATCTCGCTCCATCCGGCAGGCCACGTGCTGGGGTCCGCACAGGTGCGGCTCGAACACGAGGGGCGCGTGTGGGTCGCATCGGGCGACTACAAGACCGAAGCCGATGGCACCTGTACACCCTTTGAGCCGGTGCCTTGCGATACTTTCATCACCGAATCGACCTTCGGCCTGCCGATCTATCGCTGGCCTTTGCAGGCGCAGTTGTTCGCCGAGATGAACGACTGGTGGCGCGCCAACGCGGAGCAGGGGAGGGCATCGGTGCTGCTGTGCTACGCCTTCGGCAAGGCGCAGCGCATCTTGCATGGCGTGGATCCGACGATCGGGCCGATCGTGGTTCACGGCGCAGTCGCGGCATTGAACGACGTCTATCGCGCCGCGGGTGTCGCGTTGCCGGCGACCTTGCGTGTGACGGATGACGGCGTCGATGCGGCTCTGCTCAAGCGCGCGCTCGTGCTTGCGCCACCGTCGGCGCACGGTTCGACGTGGATGCGCCGCTTCGGCAACTACGCCGACGCATTCGCCAGCGGATGGATGCAGTTGCGCGGCACGCGGCGGCGCCGCGGGGTGGATCGCGGCTTCGTGATGTCCGATCACGCCGACTGGAATGGCCTGCAGTCAGGCATCGCCGGAACCGGTGCGGAGCGCGTCATCATCACGCACGGCAGCGTGGAAGTCATGGTGCGATGGCTCTGTGAATTGGGGCTCGACGCACAGGGCTTCAAAACAGAATACGGGGACGAAGATCTGGAGCCGACCGACACGCCGGCCGCAACGCCATGAAGGCATTCGCTGCCCTCTATCGCGAGCTGGATGCGACGACTTCCAGTCTCGCGAAGCAGGCGGCCCTTCAGCGGTACCTGCGGCTCGTCCCGGCGAAGGACGCCGCTTGGGCCGTCTACTTTCTGGCCGGCGGAAAGCCGCGCCAACTCGTGCCGAACAAGCTGCTGAGATTGCTGGCGCAAGAGGCCGCGGGCCTGCCCGAATGGCTCTTCGACGAAAGCTATGAAGCCGTCGGCGACCTCGCGGAAACCATCGCGCTGCTGCTGCCGCCGCCCACGGATGCGCACGAGCTCGGATTGGCGGACTGGGTCGAACAGCACCTCTTGCCGCTGCGCAACAAGCCGCCGGAGGCTTTGGCGGATGCGTTGCGTTGGCAATGGCGGCAGTTGGCGCCGGAGGAAAGGCTGGTCTATTTCAAGCTGATCACGGGCGCATTCCGCGTCGGTGTGTCGCGTCTGCAGGTCACGCAGGCGCTCGCCGCGGTGGGCGCGCTCGATGCCAAGCGCGTCGCGCAAAGGCTGATGGGCTACACCCACATCAGCGGCAAGCCCACCGCCGCCGATTACGCCGCACTGATTGCGCCCGAGAGCACGGGCGAGGTCGACCAGCAAACCAGCGGACAGCCTTATCCGTTCTTCCTGGCGCATCCGTTCAATATTCCGCTCGAGCAATTCGACTCAGTTCTCGGGGACCCTTCCGGATGGCTCATCGAATGGAAGTGGGACGGCATCCGCGCGCAGTTGGTCAAGCGCGCCGGGCGCGTGTGGCTGTGGTCGCGCGGCGAGGAACTGGTGACGGACCGATTCCCGGAACTCGCAGTGATGGGCGAAACGCTGCCCGACGGCACGGTGATCGATGGCGAAATCGTCGTGTGGCGGGATGACCGCGTGCAACCTTTCGCCGAACTGCAAAAGCGCATCGGGCGCAAGACGCTCGCGCCGAAGCTCCTGCGCGAGATTCCTGTCGTGCTGCTTGCCTACGACTTGCTCGAATGGGAAGGACGCGATCTTCGCAGCACGCCCCAGCAGGAACGTCGTACGCGCCTCGATGACGTGCTCACTGCAGCGCAACATCCCTCGCTGATCGCCAGCCCGATGCTGCACGGCGACAGCTGGCTCGATCTTGCACGCCAGCGCGAAGCTGCGCGTTCAATGGGTGTCGAGGGCTTGATGCTCAAGCAACTTGACGCGCACTATGGGGTCGGGCGCACCAAGGACGTGGGGGTGTGGTGGAAATGGAAGATCGATCCGCTGTCAGTCGATGCGGTGCTCGTGTATGCGCAGCGCGGCCACGGGCGCCGTGCGAGCCTCTATAGCGACTACACCTTCGCCGTGTGGGACAGCGCGCCCGAGAACCCCGACCGCAAGCTTGTGCCTTTCGCCAAGGCTTATTCGGGTTTGACCGATGCCGAAATGGCGCGCGTCGATGCGGTGATCCGCAAGACCACGATCGAAACTTTCGGCCCTGTTCGCAGCGTGGAGCCAACGCTTGTCTTCGAGCTCGGGTTCGAGGGCATCGCGCGGAGCGGTCGGCACAAGAGCGGCATCGCAGTGCGCTTTCCGCGGATGCTGCGCTGGCGCCAGGACAAGCCGGTCGAAGAAGCCGACACCCTTCAGACGCTGGAAGCCTTGCTGCCTTCTTGACGGCCGGGCGTGCGGCTGTCGGACAATGAGGCATGGACAATCCTCGCGATTCTTATCCCGCCGCCGATCTGCGCGAGCAGGCCGTCTACATGCTGACGCAGGCCGCGCCCATGATGGACATGACGCCCGACGAGGCGCGGCTCGTGCTGGATGTGATGCGCCCGGTGCATCTCCTGGCCGACACCCTTTTGTTCGAAGAAGGGGACACGCAGGACAACAACTACATGGTGCTCGTGCTCGAAGGACAGGTTCGCGCCACCAGTGCCGGCGTGCCGGGCGATGAGGTGGTGATTTCCGTCATCGGGCCGGGCAGTCTCATCGGCGAAATGGGCGTGATCGATGGCGGTCCGCGTTCGGCCACGTGCACGGCACTGACGGACGTGAAGCTTGGGGTCTTGTCGCGGGAGGCCTTCATGGGTCTCATCAAGACCCAACCTGCGGCGGCATCGCGCCTGGCGTTGGCGCTGTCGAAGGGGCTCGCGGATCGTCTGCGTGAAAGCAATCGGCGTCTGCGCACCCTGTCGCAAGTGACGCGCGCTTTGCAGGCCGAGCTGGATGCGGTCCACGCAGTCAATCGAAGGCTGCTGGACGCACAGGGCTTCTGAGGCCCAGGTCGGAACGCTTCAGAGAATCACCAGCGCATTGGGGAGCTCATTGCGATCGGCTCCGCCTTCCGCCAGCGGAAAATGCTCGACCAGCAGCGCGGACACTTCTTCGAGCGCCTGCGTGAGCCCATCCTCGAATCTTCCTTCACGAAAGGCTGCGCCCATCCGCTGCGCCATGGCCGCCCAGTCCTCATCGCTCACGCGCGAATCGATGCCGCGATCGGCCACGATCTCGATCGCGTGCTCGGCCAGCAGAAGGTAGATCAGCACGCCGTTGTTGTGTTCGGTGTCCCACACGCGCAGCTTGCCGAAAAGCGTGATGGCGCGCTCGCGGGGATTCGCGTCGCGCCATAGATAGGACATCGGCAAGCCCGCTTCGACGCAGATTCGGATTTCACCGCTGTGCCGGCGTTCGCTCGCGCCGACGCGGCGTTCAAGCCTTTCGAGTACATCGGGCGGCAGTGCCCGGCGCACCTCGGCCTCGTCCACCCAACGGTGGCGCCAGAGCCGCGCAAGACGGGACGTGATTGAAGCCATGGTCACCAATCGCCCGAGGCGCCGCCGCCCCCGAAGTTGCCGCCGCCTCCGGAGCTGAAGCCTCCGCCGGAGCCTCCGCCGCCGAAACCACCGCCGCTAAATCCGCCGCCGCCGAAACCGCCCCCACCAAAGCCCCCGCCTCGGCGGCCCATGCCCGATCCAAAAGCCAGCGACAGCAGCGTGAAGAGCAGGGCGCCCAAGCCAGCCAGCACTGCGATCACGATGCTCGACGTCAGCAGCATCACCAGCGCACCTGTCAGTCCGCCCATCGCGAGCGAGCCGGGGATCTTTCCGAAAATCCGACGCGCGATCGGCCCGGCCACCATCACGCCGACGAAGAGAAACACAGCGAGGTCTTGCCAGTTGAATCCGCTGTTGTTGCTGCGGCCATCGCCGAAGTCGCCGCTGCGCGCATCGACTTCCGGCAACGGCTCGCCCTTGACGCGAGCGATGAGTTGGTCCGCCGCCGCGTCGAGGCCACCCGCGAAATCGTTCTCACGGAAGCGCGGCTTCATCGCGTCATCGATGATGCGCGCGGCGGCAAGGTCGGGCACCGCGCCTTCGAGTGCTTTCGCGACTTCGATGCGCATCTTGCGGTCGTTCTTTGCGACGATCACGAGAATGCCGTCGCCAACCTCCTTGCGCCCGATCTTCCATGCATTGCCCACGCGGTTGGCATAGCTTGCGATGTCTTCGGGCTGCGTGGTCGGCACCATCAGCATCACGATTTGCGAGCCCTTCTGCTGTTCGAAGGCCTGCAGCTTGGCTTCGAGCGCGGTGCGCTGCGCGTCGGTCAGCGTGCCGGTCTGGTCGATGACGCGCGCGTCGAGCCGCGGCACCGGGAGCAGCCCCTGCGCGTGCGCGCCGAAGACGGCCCACAGCACAAGGACGGCCAAGGCGCGCAGGATTCGGGCAGCCGTCATGGCAAGGGCCTGGGCCTACTTCTTCGGCGCGCTGAAGTCCACCGTGGGCGGCGTCGAGATCTGCGCCTCGTTCTGCACCGTGAAGTTGGCTTTGGGCTCGTAGCTGAAGATCTTGGCCGTCAGGTTCGTCGGAAAGCTGCGTGCCAGCACGTTGTATTCCTGGACCGTCTGGATGTAGCGGTTGCGCGCCACGGTGATGCGGTTCTCGGTGCCTTCGAGCGTCACGCGCAAGTCGCGAAACGCCTGGTTCGCCTTGAGGTTGGGGTACTGCTCCGACACTGCCATCAGCCGCGACAACGCGCTCGACAGTTCGCCTTGCGCCTGCTGGAACCTGTTGAAGGCCTCGGGATTGTTCAGCGTCTCGGGCGTGACCTGGATCGACGTCGCCTTGGCGCGGGCCTCGATCACCTTGGTGAGCGTCTCCTGCTCGAAGTTGGCTTCGCCCTTGACCGTGGCCACGATGTTCGGCACCAGGTCGGCGCGGCGCTGATATTGGTTCAGCACTTCGCTCCAGGCCGACTTGCTGGCTTCGTCGAGCCGCTGGAAGTCGTTGTAGCCGCAACCCGCCAGCGAGAACGCAGCGAGGATGATCAAAAGCCAGCGTTTCACCATCACCAAGCCCCTTGTTGTGAAGTCGGCAAAGGTAGCATAGATGCAATGGCGGTCGATCCTTTCCAAGCGCTGCAGGCGGCCCATCGCGGGCCCGTGTCGAGCCATGCTGGGGGTGAATCCACGGGCACCTTGCTGATCTGCGGTGCCACCGGCGCGCTCGGCCAGGAGCTGGTCCGACGCTTGGCGGGGCGGCATCGCTTCGATCACACCCTGGTGCTGGCGCGCGAACCCATCCGCGACGGGCTGCGCAGCGTCGAAACCATTCTGGTGCCGAACGCACCCCTTGCCGAATGGCCGCCGGTCAGGGCCGACACGGCATTGGTCCTGTTCGAGCCGCCGCGGCTTTATTACGACCGCGAGCGCGCGCTCTGGACGCCCGAGCCCGCCCAATTGCCGGCGCTCGCCCGGTGGCTTCGCGCCAGCGGTGTCCACACCCTCGCCGTCGTGCAGCCGCACGCGCAGGGGCGCTTGCCGGAAGCGCTCAAGCGGGGACTGGCGAGCCTCGACGAACAGGCGGTGGTGGCGCAGGGCTTCGACCGCGTCATCCTCGTGAGGTCCGCGCAGAAGCCCGCGCAGGTTCGTTTCATCCACCCGGCCGAGCGGCTCGCGAACTGGATGCTGTCGATCGCGCGCTTCATGGTGCCCACGAGCGAGCAACCGGTGCGCGCGTCCAAGGTGGCTGAACTCGTCGACGTCGCATTGCGGATTGCGCCGCCGGGGGTACACGTCGCGGCGCCTGAACTGGTGTGGCAGGCGGCCCAAGCTGATGTTCGCGTGGTGGCGGAGAGCTGGCTGTGTGGGCGTCCATGAAGCCTTCGGCCAAGGCAAAATCGGCGCTCCAGCTTCATCATCCATGTCCACGAAGACCAAACTCCGCGCCGCCACTGTCGGCGGCACCGCCGACGAAGTCGAAGCGGCTTTCTACGAGGCATTGCAGCGCGGCGACGTCGACGCGCTGATGAACTGCTGGGCCGACGAGGACGAAATCTTCTGCGTGCATCCTGGCGGACCGAGGCTGGTCGGCCCCGATGCCATCCGCGCCGCGTTCGAGCATATGTTCGGCAACGGTGCCATTCGTGCGACGCCGGCACGCGTGCGCAAGGTCGAATCGCTCGCGAGCGCGGTACACAACGTGCTCGAGCGCATCGAAGTGCTGACTGCCGAGGGCCCCCGTCACGCCTTCGTACTTGCGACCAACGTCTATCACAAGACCGCGCAAGGCTGGCGCATGGTCGCGCACCATGCCAGCCCGGGCAGCGTGCAGGATCCTGGCGATTCCGGCGAAGCTCCGCAGACCATTCACTGATGCAGTACGTTGCGCCGCGTTGGTTGCCGGGCGGCAACTTGCAAACCATTTGGGCCGCGTTGTACGGGCGCCGTGTGATGACGCCGTTGCCCGACTACCGGCGTGAGCGCTGGGGCACCCCCGACGGCGACTTCATCGACGTCGATTTTCTGGACGCCCCGCTTGGCGGGCGAAGTGAAGCTCAGAAGCCTTTGCTCGTGCTGTTTCACGGTCTGGAGGGTTCGTCGCGCAGCCACTATGCCGAAGCGTTCGCTGCCTTCGCGATGGAGCGCGGCTGGGACTATGCCGTGCCCCACTTTCGCGGCTGCAGCGGCGAACTGAACCTGGCGCCGCGTGCCTACCATTCGGGCGATTTCGAGGAAATCGGCTGGATCCTCGCGCGGCTGCGAGAGCGCCGCGAAGTCATCAGGGCGGCGGGTGTGTCCCTCGGCGGCAATGCCTTGATGCGCTGGGCCGAGGAGGCGGGCAGCGAGGCGTCGAAATCCGTGCGCGCGGTCGCGTCCATTTCGGCGCCGCTCGATCTGGCGGCGGGGGGAGCCGCGATCGGGCGCGGGTTCAACAAGCTTGTCTACACGCGCATGTTCCTGTCGACCATGAAGCCGAAGGCGCTCGCCAAGCTGGCGCAGCATCCGGGCTTGTTCGATCGTGAAAAGCTCGCCGCCGCCCGGACCCTGTACGACTTCGACAATGTTTTCACCGCGCCCCTGCACGGCTTTCGCGACACGGATGATTATTGGAAGCGCGGCTCGGCCAAGCCGCATCTGCATGCCATCCAGATTCCGGCGCTGGTCGTGAACGCCGCCAACGATCCTTTCGTGCCGGCCTATAGCCTTCCGCGCCAGGCGGAAGTCGGTCGCCACGTGACACTTTGGCAGCCCGCCCATGGCGGGCACGTCGGCTTTCCAGGTGGAATGCCGCCCGGTCATGTGCGCGAAATGCCTGAGCGCGTCGTCGAATGGTTGGGTCAGCGCTGATTGGCCATGACAGGCGCAAAATCGGCCCTATGGATGACATCGTCAAGCAGGCGCTCGCCAAGTGGCCCAACGTGCCGCACTGTTATGGATGGCTTGGCCTTGACGCACGCGGCAACTGGTACCTGCGAGACGATCGAACGCAAGCCGCCGGAGCGTTCGCGCTCGCCAAAGGGTCGATGCTGCGCCACGAGAAGCTGATCGACTTCATCCAGCGCAACTACGAACACGACGATCTCGGGCAGTGGTTCTTCCAGAATGGGCCGCAGCGCGTGTATGTTGAACTGGAAGCCGCGCCCTGGGTATGGCGCATCGGCGAGGATTTCTCCGTCCGTTCGCATACGGGCGTGACGATCGAACCTTCTGCTTGTCTTCTGGATGAAGCGGGAAAGCTGTACTTGGCCGCGCCCATCGGGCTTGGGCTGGTTCATACGCAGGACGTCGGCACGGCATCGGATGCCATCGATCAGGGACGGTGGGCGCCGCAGGAGGTACGGGCAGGCGACTTGCCCGGCCAATTTGGGTTTGTCGTCAGCCCGGCTGCGCGGCAAATGGCCAGATCATCCGCGTCGGACTGACCATTCACTGGCAGGAGCAACAAAAAAGCCCGCGAATGCGGGCTGTTTTGCGTTGGGTGACTGACCGAAGACTACTGCTTCGTTTCGGCGGGCTTGGTCTCTGGCTTTGCTTCGGCCGCGGCTGCTGCCGGCGCCGCGGTAGCCGCCGGTGCAGCATCGCCCGCCGGTGCAGCGCCATCGGCCGGAGCCGCCGCAGCAGCAGGTCGATCCGGCACGGGGAACGTGGCACCGCCGGCGTTCGCCATGTAGACCACTGCGCGACCCACTTCCAGGTCCTCGAAATCGCCACCGCCTTGCGGAGGCATCATGCCCTTGCCCTTGAGCGCATGCTCCAGCAGCGTCGCGTAGCCTTGGCCGATACGGGGCCCCCAGGCGGCGGCATCGCCCAGGTGCGGTGCGGCGGGAATGCCCGGGCTGCCGTGACAGGCCACGCACTGCGCCTTGAACACCGCTTCGCCAGCAGCGAGGGGACGATTGGCATCGCGGATCTCGATCGAGCCGACCTTCTTCAGGCGCTCGGCGATTTCGCGATCGCGTATGTCTTTTGAGACGCCGTACAGCGACATGTTTTCGCCCACGGCGGAACCCGAAGGATGGGTGCCGGAGACCACGTACGAGACGAGGCCCGCAATGATCAGGATGGGAGCAACGAAGGAGAAAAATACCGCGAGCAGGAGTTGCTTGGGATTCTTGATCGGGCCTGTGTGGGCTTCTTCTGTGGCCTGGTAGTGCGGGTCGTCGCTCATTGGGTCCTCAGTATCGGGGGCTCTTCGGGGGGCTTTTCGAAATCAACCGCGGGATTATAGAGAGACCCCCAGGTTGGCTCACTTCGTGTAGCCGCCCACCCCCTTGAGGGGGCGCTGCCGGCGGACCGGCGAAGCCGGATCCGCGGCAGCCCGCGAAGGGGCGGGCGCTTTGCGCCGCCCTTGATCGTTGGCTTACTTTGTGCTCCAGCCGCCGCCGAGGGCTTTGAAGAGTGTTACTTGGTTTTGTAGCTTTCGTTGGCGCGTTTGAGCTGTTGCGAGTTGGGACGTGTAGAGCGAGCGTTGTGCGTCCAGCAGGTCCAGGCCGCTTGCCACACCGTTTCGGTAGCGCAGGTCCGAGAGTTTGAAGCGGATCTCCTCGGCGTTGGACTGAGCGAGCAGGGCGCGCAGTTCTTCATCGAAGGTTGCACGGCCCGCTAGCGCATCGGCGACTTCCCGGAAGGCCGTCTCGATGGTTTTTTCGTACTGCGCTACGGCAATGTCGCGGCTCACGCGTGCCGACTCGAGCGTCGCTCGGTTTTGGCCCGCGTCGAAGATCGGCAACGTGATCTGCGGTGCGAAAGTCCATGCCTTCGACCCACTGCCGAAGAGCCCCGAGAACTCGGTGCTGGCGGTGCCGATCGACGACGTCAGCGTGACGCGCGGGAAGAAGTTGGCGCGGGCTGAGCCGATGTTCGCGTTGGCTGAAATCAACTGCTGTTCGGCCGCGCGGATATCGGGCCGCTCGATCAGCAGGTCCGATGGCAGCCCGGCGGGCAGGTCCTGCATCGGCGCGAGCGCCTGGAGCCCCTTGCTGCTTCCCGTCGTGGCATCGGGCGGCATCGGCGCGCCAAGCAATTGCGCCAGCGCATTCTCATCCTGCATGCGCAGGCGTTGCTGCTGTGCGTAGGTTGCGCGCGCGGTCTCGGCTTGCGATTCGGCAAAGCGATAGTCGATCTCTGAAGACACGCCATTGTCGAAACGCATCTTCGTGAGCTTGAGCGACTCGTCGCGCGTCACCATCGTCTGGCGAGTGATCTCGAGCACCTCGTCATCGCCCAGCACCGCCAACCAGCCGTTGGCGACGGCGGCGACAAGGCTGATTTGCACCGCCTTGCGCGATTCCTCGGTGCTGAGATATTGCGCCAGCGCCGCATCCTTCAGGCTGGAAATGCGCCCGAAGAAATCGAGTTCCCACGACGTGATCCCGACGCCGACTTGGTAGACGGTCGACACGCCAGGGCCCACCAGAGAAGGCCGCTGACGGTTCTCGCTGCCGGACGCATTGAGAGCCGGAAACAGCGCCGATCGCTGAATCTGGAACTGCGCACGCGCCTGCTCGATGTTGAGCACCGCCACGCGAAGATCCTTGTTGTTGGCCAGCGCCATCTCGATCAGCTTCACAAGCCGCGGATCGGTGAAGTAGTCCTGCCAGGCGATCGTCGATGCCAGCGGTTGCTGCGCCTCGGCCGCCTGCGTGTTCGGAAACACCGCAGGCACAGGCGCCGCAGGCCGCTCATAAGTAGGAATCAACGAGCACCCGCTCAGAAGAACCGCCACGGCCGCCGCCCCAGCGGCAAGGCCCCCGCGTGAAACACCGCGGAACCGGCTCCGCCGGGCCGCAGGTGTTGCCCCCTGCAAGGGGGTGGAGAGCGACACGAAGTGCGCGAGCCTGGGGGTGTACTTACTCTTTGTCATGGTCTTCCTCGATACCCGCAGCCTGCGCATGCCGCTTGTCCATTTCGTGTTGGCGATCGCTGCCCTTGAAGAGCGTGCGCACGACCACGAAGAACACCGGCACGAAGATCACGGCAAGCGTGGTCCCGGTCAGCATGCCGCCGAGCACGCCGGTGCCGATGGCACGCTGACTTGCGGACCCGGCGCCGTTGGCGAGCACCAGCGGCAGCACACCGAGCCCGAACGCCAGCGATGTCATGATGATTGGCCGGAACCGCAGGTGGGCGGCGGCCAATGCGGACTCGATCACGCCCTTGCCCTGCGCCTGCAGGTCCTTGGCGAATTCAATGATCAGAATCGCGTTCTTTGCGGACAGGCCGATGATCGTGATCAGCCCGACCTGGAAGTACACGTCGTTGGAGTAGGAGCGGATCAGCGTCGCGAGCAGCACGCCGAGCACGCCCAGCGGCACCACCATGATCACCGACAGCGGAATCGTCCAGCTTTCATAGAGCGCGGCCAGGCACAGGAACACCGCCAGGATCGCGAAGCCATACAGGATGATGGCCTGCGAGCCGGCGAGCTTTTCTTCGCGCGATTGCCCGGTCCACTCATAGCCGAAGCCGGCCGGCAGTTGGGCAGCGATTCTCTCCATCTCCGCCATGGCAGCGCCCGAGCTGTAGCCCGGTGCCGCTGAGCCCGAGATGCGGATCGCCGGATAGCCGTTGTAGCGCACCGTCTGCTGCGGACCGGTGATCCAGCGGGTGGTGGCAAACGTCGACAGCGGCACGGGCATGCCTTGGCTGTTGCTCGCGTTGAGCTTGAGCAGGTCTTCAGGCTGCATCCGCGCCGGCGCATCGGCCTGCACCACCACACGCTGCAGACGACCCTGATTGGGGAAGTCGTTCACGTAGGCGGAGCCAAGCGCTGTCGACAACGTGGTGTTGATCGCATCGAAAGTCACGCCCAATGCATTCGCCTTGTCGCGGTCGATGTCGATCTGCAACTGCGGCGCGTCTTCGAGACCCTCGGGGCGCACCTGCGTCAGCAGCTTGCTCTGGCTCGCTGCACCCAGGATCTGGTTGCGCGCGTTGACGAGCGCTTCGTGGCCCAGGCCTCCACGATCCTGGAGTCGGAACGTGAAGCCGCTGGCATTGCCCAGTTCGGGAATGGGCGGCGGGCTCAGCGGGTAGATGAACGCGTCGCGAATGCCGGAGAGCGCACCGAACGCGCGACCTGCCAGCGCATCAGCGGAATGGGCCGGGTCCCTGCGCTGGTCCCAGTCCTTGAGCGTCACGAAGGCGAGACCGGCGTTCTGGCCCTGGCCCGAGAAGCTGAAACCCAACACGCCGACCATGCTCTCGACTTCGGGTTGCTTGAGGATGTAGCCCTCGACATCCTGAATGACCGACAGCATGCGCTCCTGCGTGGCGCCCGGAGGCAACTGCACGTTCACGATGATGTTGCCCTGGTCTTCCTGCGGAAGAAAGGACGTGGGCAACTGCCGATACACCAGAACCACCGCCGCGATGATCGCGACGTAGATCAGCAGATAACGCGCGGCGCGCCGCAGAATGCGCGACACGATGCTCTCGTAGCCCTTGGCCGTGCGCGAGAAGCCGCGATTGAACCACCCGAAAAAGCCCGTCTTTTCATGGTGATGACCGGCTTCCACAGGCTTGAGCAGCGTTGCGCACAGCGCCGGCGTCAGCGACAGCGCCATGAAGGCTGAGAAGCCGATCGACGCCACCATCACCGCCGAGAACTGGCGGTAGATGTTGCCGGTCGAGCCGGCGAAGAACGCCAGCGGCACGAACACCGAGATCAGCACCACCGTCACGCCGATGATCGCGCCGGAGATCTGGCGCATCGCCTTGCGTGTGGCTTCGAGCGGCGACAGTCCTTCCTCGCTCATGATGCGCTCGACGTTTTCGACCACCACGATCGCATCGTCCACCACGATACCGATCACCAGCACCATGCCGAACATCGTCAGCACGTTGATCGAGAAGCCCAGCGCGAACAACACCGCGAACGTACCGAGCAGCGCGATTGGCACCACGATCGTCGGGATGATCGTGTAGCGCCAGTTCTGCAGGAACAGGAACATCACCACGAACACCAGCGCCACAGCCTCGAACAGCGTCTTGACCACTTCGCGGATCGAGATGCTCACGAAGCGCGAGCTGTCGTATGGAATCACCCACTTCACGCCCGGCGGGAAGAAGCGCGCGAGTTCGGTCATCTTGGCGCGAATCGCCTTTGCCGAAGCCAGCGCGTTGCCGCTCGGCGCCAATTGGACGCCGATACCGACCGCGGGCTGGCCGTTCAGGCGAGCGGACGTCGAATAAGCCTGCCCGCCGAGCTCGATGCGAGCAACGTCTTTCAGCCGAACCGTCGAGCCATTGGTGTTGGCACGAAGAACGATGTCGCCGAATTGCTCGACCGACGTGAGCTGGCCATTGACCACCACCGTCGCGGCAATGGCTTGGCCGGGCACGTTCGGCAGGTCGCCGATGATGCCGGAGGAGACTTGCGCGTTCTGCGCCTTGATGGCGGCATTCACGTCACCGGGCGACAGGTTGAAGCCCTGCAGCTTGGCCGGGTCGATCCACACACGCATCGAACGCTCGGTACCGAACAACTGCGCCTGGCCGATACCGGCGACGCGTTGAAGTTCAGGCACCACGTTCCGCGATGCGTAATCGCCCAGCGCGATCGGGTCGAAATCGGGGTTGTCCGAAGACAGGATCGTGAACAACAGGAAGTTGTTGCGCGACTTGTCCACCCGCACACCCTGCTGCGTCACAGCCGCCGGCAGGCGTGGCGTGGCGCGCGAGAGGCGGTTTTGCACGTCCACCTGCGCGAGGTCGGGGTCGGTGCCCGTCTCGAAAGTGATCGTGATCGTGCCGGTGCCGTCGGCCTGGGCGACCGATTCCATATAGATGAGACCGGGCGAGCCGTTCATCTCGCGCTCGATCACCGACAGCACGCTGTCTTCGAGCGTCTGCGCCGACGCACCGGGATAAGCCGTGTTGATCACGATGGCAGGCGGTGCCACCGGCGGGTATTGCGAGATCGGCAGCTGCGTGATCGCCACGCCGCCCATCACGATGAGGAACAGCGCGATCACCCACGCGAAGATGGGACGATCAATAAAGAACTTGGCCATGCGGGCGAGCTCCTTACTGCTTCGCGGCGGGAGCCGGAGCTTCTGCCGCGGCAGCAGGAGCTGCCGGCGCGGGGGCCTTCCATGGCACCGCCTTCACGGGCGTGCCCGGCGGCATCATCTGCAGCTTCTGGAAGCCGTCGACCATCACCTGCTCGCCGGCCTTCAGGCCTTCGAGCACCACCCACTGGTTGTTCTGTGCCGCGCTGATCTTGACGGTGCGCTTGGTGAGCTTGCCGTCGGGTTCGACCACCGTGAGCGTGTCGCCTTGCTGCGTGCGCGTAACGGCCTGTTGCGGCACCGTGATCGCATTGGCCGCCTGAGCCTGCTCCAGGCGCACGCGCACATACAGACCCGGAAGCAGCGTGCCGTTGGGATTCGGAACCTCGGCGCGCAGCGTGACCTGGCCGGTGGTGGCGTCGACCGTCAGGTCAGAAAACAGCAGCCTGCCGGCCAGAGGGTATTCGCTGCCGTCCTCGAGCACCACGCGCACGCTGGCGGCGTTCGGACCACTGGCGCGCTTGAACTGGCCAGCTTCCATCGCGCGGCGCAGGCGGAGAACGTCCGTCGCTGACTGCGTGAAGTTCACGTAGATGGGATTGATCTGCTGGATCACCGCCAGTTCGGTGGCGTCGCCCTGGCCGACGAGCGCGCCTTCGGTCACCAGCGCCCGCCCGATGCGGCCGGAGATCGGCGCAGTCACTGCCGCGTAGCCGAGGTTGATCTTGGCGGTGGTTACGGCGGCGCGGCTCACGCCCACGTCCGCTTCGGCCGTCTTCTGCGCGGCGACTGCGTTGTCATATTCCTGCTTGCTGACGGCATTGGCTGCGACCAGCGGCTTGTAGCGCTCGGCCAGCGCCTTGGCCTGCGCTGCATTCGCTTCGGCGCGCGCGAGGCTCGCCTCGGCACTGCGCGAGGCGGCGGCGTAAGGGGCGGGGTCGATGCGGAACAGCAACTGGCCAGCCTTGACGTCGGTGCCTTCCTTGAAGAGGCGCTCTTGCAGGATGCCCGCCGCGCGTGCGCGCACTTGCGACACCCGCGAGGCCTCGAGCCGACCCGGAAGCTCCGTGATGAGACCGACGTTGGTGGGTGTGGCAACCACCACGCCGACTTCAGGCGGCGGTGGCGCCGCGCCGCCGGCATGGCCGGCCGGGGCTTCGCTCTTGCCGCAGGCGGTCAGCGCAAAAAGCGCTGCGGCGGCGGCTGCAATGGCCGCATTGCGCGGCGAAAACAACGAGAGGCGCGAGACATGCAGGACGGGCATGCGATTCCTTTGAAACGAGGACGGGGACAGCGCATGTCCGCGCGGCTGCCAAAGGCAACACGGCGAAGTCGGCCATCGGGAAAGTGCCGTAGTTTACATACATTCATGCATGTATAGTGACGGCTTGCGCAGCGCAGCAGATTCTATAAAAAGGGGACAAGGTGGCTCGTCGTACCAAGGAAGAGGCACAGGAGACCAGGCATCGCTTGCTCGATGCGGCCGAAGTGCTCTTTCAGGCGCAGGGCGTATCGCAGACGTCGCTGCAGCAGATTGCCCAACACGCCGGCGCCACGCGCGGCGCGATCTACTGGCACTTCAAGGACAAGGCCGATCTCTTCAACGCGATGATGGATCGCATCACGCTGCCGCTGGAGGCCGCCGCGCAGAAAGTGGCCGGCGGCCCCGACGCCGACCCCGTAGACGATGTCGAAAGCATGATGGTCGAGGCCCTGAAGCAAATGACCTCCGACCCGCAGGTGCGGCGCGTGTTCGAGGTGGCGACGCACAAGGTCGAATACACGCACGACATGGAATCGGTGCACCAGCGGCACCTGGAAGCACGCAACGCCTGCGTGGTTGATTTCGAGAAGGCGTTGCTCGGCGGTGCCCGGCGCGCCCGCATCCGGATGCCGATCCCCGCGGCGGCGGCGGCGCAGGGGCTGCATGCGCTGATCAGCGGACTCATCCAGGACTGGCTGCTGGACCCGGAGGCCTTCGATCTCGTGTCCACGGGGCGGCGGACGTTCCGTGTCTATCTTTCAGGCCTGGGCTTTGTGCGGCCGTTGGCGAGCGCTGGCTGATAGGCGATAATACGAGGCTCCTGACACGCTCAGGAGACACCCATCTCGCTGTATTTCAACGGATAGAATTCGGCCCTCCGAAGGCTGAGATCCAGGTTCGATTCCTGGCGGCGGGACCAATTCAAAGGCTGGAAGCTTCTACAAGCTTCCGGCCTTTTTTGTTTTCCCTCTGTAGATGGCCAATCTGTCGTGCGATCGGGTCATCGCCCGAAGCGGAAGCCCCTTCGGCGGCTGAGTGATCGGCGTTGCCGATGCATGAGATGAGCCATCGTTTGCTAGGCACGCGAGATGATAAGAAGACTTCCGTTCGAGTAAAGGAGCTTGCATCGGGCCGATCGACGACGCGGTCCGCTTCGCCGCCTCCGAGCTAGACGCTACGGAGTCACGCCAGCAAGCTGATAACCAGGCCGTATGGGGGCAGGACAGTTGATCGCTGACCACCAGCGCTGAAGCTCCACCTGGAGCATCCGTTCGGACTTCGCGGGCGAAACGTCCGCGTCTGCGCACCAAGCTACGGGTTGAACATGGACTTCACCCACTTGGACACGCTGGGGGATCCTGCTCGTAGCGTGCCCAGAAAAACCGAGCAGAATCGAATGGGTGGTTCTGAAAGCAGCGGCAAAGGCCACAGCTTGGTAGAGGTCGTTGCGTCTCCAGTCGGGTCCAAGAGTTCGGTACTTGATGTCGCCTACTGCGCAACCTTCGTTGAAGACCAGATCAGGATTCATCGTCAACCCAGTTTTCGAGATCGGTGTCGATTGCTGGTTGACCGAAACACCAGGCATGGCGCGCGAGACGATATTGCGAAGACCTTCCTCAATCAGTTCAGGTGTGCGAATGAGAAACGCGATTCCTGATTGGACGCCTAGCCGCAGGGACACGCCCAGGCTACGGAGGATGAGGCTCGCGAGCGAGACCGCAGACTTGTAGGCGCCTGACATGCGGTCTACGTGCACGAGGAGATCGGTAGGGCGCATCGCCGTGCATCGGAATCTAAAGGAGGCGCGTCGGGCGCGGGCGCGTGTGCTGTGTCGCAAAGTTTGGTTGCTCGCCAACCGTTGGCACGCCGCCTTGAGAACTCTGTTGAGTGGCGCATCCTCTGAAAGTTCTTCGAATGTGCAATGCGCGACCGGTTGCCCCTGCATGATGGCCAGCGTCGTTTCGACTGCCTTGAGGTGCCCTCGAACTGCTGGCAGTTCATCGTCGAACGCGAGATAGTCTGGACGCAACCCTCGTCTTATCAACCCTTCGACATCCTCTAAAAACCAAAGTGCGAGAACCTCGGCAAAACTTGCATCGGCTTCGACGCTGACCTCTGAGCTGTTTGTCCGCGGAGAAAGAGTGGCAAGCTCGGCCAAATAGAGGAAGTGTGGCTCGGGGATTTTCGGGGTGACCTCGAGTTGAGCATCGGGAAGGCGGATGACGCCAACCATGTTCATGACCGTGACCCAGTAGGTTTCAGGGCCCGCAGGGGTGAGCTGAATTACGGAGCGGGGGAGCGCTTCGTCGTTCTCCTCCTTAGCGCCCCACCAGGTCGACGCCGAGGCGAACTGTTGCCCCAAGCTGCCGAGTGAGGCCGCGTCCTGTGCGCTCAGGACGAGTTCGGTAGGGCGTGACTCAACGATCTTCAGGGCCCGCATGGTGTTGCTTTAGCTAGTCGACCCAGAAGCGATCTAGCTGGAACTGCCCTAAAACGTCCGGCTGATCAAAAAAGTACTCCTCGATGAGTGGGAAGATCCGCCGCTGCCAGGTGTTTTGAAGCGTCTCCCCGCTCCAGTTCGATCGCATAAAGAACGCGTGACCGATAGTGTGATGGCGGTCGAGGTGTTGGGTTAGTGCTTGGTTCAACGCGACAAAGCCACGAACAAGGCTGCGTGCGTCGAAGTCGGCGTTGACCGTGCGGTGGTAGCGTTCCAGTATTTCCGGGTCTGGCCCAAGCTCGAAAACTTCGAAACGACGACGCAGAGCGATGTCGATGGATCGAATGCTGCGATCCGCGGTGTTCATCGTCCCGACAAAACGAAGATTTTTGGGAAGCGCGAACTCGCTGGAGTACTGCAGTTGAACTGTCTGATCGCGGTACTCGAATGCGAACATGAGCTCCCCCAGGACGCGGGGCAGATTGGCGCGGTTGACCTCGTCCATGACGATGACGTAGTCAACGTCCTTTCGATCGGCGAGATTCTTTTTGCGCATGTCTGCTACGGTCGCCAGGACTAGACCGTCCACGCGCTGGAACTGAATGCCTCCGTTGCTTTGAACGGGGCGAAGACCTTCCATGAATGACTCGTAACTGTAGCTAGGGTGAAACTGAACGAAGCGCACAAACTCGGGTTGATTGGCGGCGAGGTGCTGCGCGAGCTCGCGAGCGAGCCACGTCTTGCTGGTGCCCGGCGGACCTGCGAGCAGTATTTGGGGTGAGTTCCCGAGCAGAGCGTCTTGCATTTCACGAAGCAGTTCGAGACGTAGTCCTGTCCGCTCTGCGAGCACCGAAAGATCCTGTCGACGCGGAAGCGCCAGATCGGGCGCGACTGGGGCGCGGGACATCGGCGGTTCGTCTTCGATAACGTAGCCGAAGGAGTTCTGATTGAGGACGCTGTCTGCTGTCGAGAGTCCGACCGCGGGCTCGAGGTCGTCCACAGAGCGGGGAGGAGCCAGTCTTTCGATGGAGCCTATGCGGAACCAGGTCTTGAAGATGTCGCTTTGCTTATCTCCGGCGCGCTTTTTGCCGCGCAGGTGTGGATCCGTGAATTCGGGCCAGGGTGACTCGATGCCGACGTTTCCGTTGCTGGTGCTGATCTCGTCGACCCTCAATCGCGCGGCGAGGCGTCTGTTGCCCGCGTAGGCATACAAGTTAAATGGGGGGCTTAGTCGATCGAGCGCGGCCTCTTTGATAGGAAAGCTCCACCAACAGGCCCAACTGCCATTGCTGTCGATCGTCTCTCGCACTTTGGCGAGGTCCTGATCGACCTCTCTCCATGTCCCGATCAGCGAGAGCGGGCGGTCATCCTTGGCGACACCTTGTTGGCGCACCCGGTCCGTGACGATAGGCTCGTATTTGTCGAGGAGAACCAGGAGGTCGTTTTGAAGCTCTCCGTCCGAGGGGACTGCGTCTGCGGCGTAGTATTTGGAGGCGATGCTCGAGGCTTCGTAGAGTCGAGCCAGGCGAGCGGTGGATCCGAGGTCCGACTCCCCTGTTAGGTCCCAGCCTTGGTCGGCGAGTTCGGACAGGCCTGGACGCAGTTGTTGCGCGCGTTCAGAGAGCACCTCGAAGGCGGATCTTTCGCCAAATTCGTCCTCAACCTCCGTTACCCCCTGCGCTAGTTTGAGGTAGACGCCCTGACCGCCGTCACGGAAGAGGTACACCACATAAGTCCCCTTTTGCGTTGACTTAGTCTCACGCGTGTCGAGGATCGAGATCCAAGGGATGGTGGCCCAGTTGCCCTTACCGTAGGAAGCGATGACTTGCAGATTGGGGTTGGCGGTGGCTCTTACCCACCCCTGAAGAATCTCGCGGGCACGCTTGAAGAGCTCTCTGGCCTCGGTGTTTCCCTTGAATTCTTGCGTGCTACGCAGCGTCGGATAGCGGGCCATGATGTCCGCGAGCACAGCACGCAACCCCGCGTCACGGATGCGCCTGATTGCGAAGCCGCGGTCGCTGAGGTACTTGTTGGTCTCTTGGCCGCCCGAAAAGCTGTTGACGGACGTCCCAGTGGCGAGGGAGACGATCTTCTTGGGAGGGTAAAGCCGATCGTTGGACTCGACCGCCCACAGCTGTGCTTCGTTGCTTTGCCAGTCTTTGTACTCGTCGGTATCCCTGAGCTCCGCATCAAAGGTCTGCATGGCTCGGGTTATGGCTTGTACATCGACTGGGGCAATCGGCATCGCATCTCTCCAGACACATTCTTTTGCAAATGTACTTTAAGCGTTGCTTGATGCGAGAGGGCGGGCGCACGCTTGATGTGGCTGGAGGGGCCTTAGAACTATCCGCGAAGTTTTAGAGTGATCGTAGAGTGCGAACCGATCGCTATCGCCTAAGCCACGGGCTTCTGACATCACCACGAGAGCCGCTTTTCATTGCACACGGCAGCTTGTTCTTGAGCGGAACTCTGTCCGAGCGACAGGCACAGCTTACAAAAGCTGATTCACTAGCGCAGCTGGCGAGACGCCAAGCGCCTTGCACACGTCAATGAACTCGACCACATCGAGTTGCCGCTCCCCGTTCTCATATTTCGACACAAAGGACTGTGGCCGCTTCAGGCGATCCGCCACCTGCGACTGCGTCAACCCCGCTTGACTGCGCGCCTGCGCGAGCAGTAGCCGAAGCTTTGAATAGGGATTAGGTTGCAGTCCACGTGGCACGCGGGCGAAGCTACATCCCGTTTTGGAATATCCCGTTTCAGGATAATATGGCGCGAAGCGGAGGGCTTCGGATGCATTGCGAGTCTCGTCAACTCGCGCATCTACGTGTCTGAATGTGTGGCTCTTCGCGGCAGTTCTATAACGCGTTTCAGGGAGCCACCATGCACCATCTGCTCAGCCAGTTCACTTCTGACATCACGGACTCGGACTGGCAAACCGTCGAGCTCGCCAATGCGGCTTACCCGACAAGAGCCATCCGCATCGTCCTCGGCTCATCGCGCAACAGCGCCATCGAAACCATCGCGAAGGTCTTCGCCAGCAGGCTCGGAGTCGAACTAGGGCAGCCTGTAATGATCGACAGCAGACCCGACATGGGCGGCACGCTCGCCCTCGCCCCAGTGGGGCGTTCAGCGCCGGACGGCCACACGCTGCTGATGACCAGCACCACGACGATGTCGATTGCGCCGCACCTTTACAACAAGATCGAGCACGACCCGCGCGACGACTTCGTGCCGGTGGCGATGGTCAGCCTGTTGCCATGCGGGGTGGCGGTAAATTCGTTCATGCCCGCGACAGACCTCCAAAGTCACATCGAGTGGCTGAAGAACAGCGGCGGCAAGGTCGACGGCATCTACGCACCCCCTGGTACGTCCGGCGCAATCGTGGACAAGCTCGCCGTCGCGATCAACCGTGCAATCCACACAGCCGATGTGCGGGCGCAATTGGCAAAGCAGGGCGTCGATCTCGTGCTTCTCACGGGGCCCGCGGTCCGTGCGTTCCTCGACCAGGAAGATGAGAGCCGACTTGCGGCTTGCAGTAGCTCTCCCCGCCGACTTTGATCATGATGGCGGGCATGGTGACTCCCGACCTTGCCCGCTCCTGGCTGACCTTCAGCGCCCCCGTAGCCGCAGCGCAAGCCGCCGGCCGCCCGATCGTCGCGCTCGAATCAACCATCATCGCCCACGGCATGCCGTACCCGGAAAACGTCCGCACGGCACGCGAAGTCGAAGCCCTGATCCGCGCCCTAGGCGCCGAGCCTGCAACAATCGCGGTGATCGACGGCCGCATCCGCATCGGCCTCTCCGACGAAGAACTCGAACTCCTCGGCCGCTCCAAAGAAGCCCAGAAAGTCAGCCGCCGAGACCTCCCAGCCGCCCTCGCCAGCGGCGGACTCGGCGCCACCACGGTGGCCGGAACGATGATCTGCGCGGCGCTGGCCGGCATCGAAGTCTTCGTCACTGGTGGCATCGGCGGCGTGCATCGCGGCGCATCGGAAAGCTTCGACATCTCCGCCGACCTGCAGGAGCTGGCGCGAACCTCGGTGGCCGTTGTCTGCGCAGGCGCAAAGTCGATCCTCGACATCGGCCTCACGCTCGAATACCTGGAAACCCACGGCGTCCCGGTGCTTAGCTGCGAGCAGGACAACTTCGCGGCCTTCTACACGCGCGACAGCGGCTTTCGTGCCGACTACAGACTCGACGATGCCGAAGCGCAAGCTCGCTTCATTCGTACGAAGTGGGATCTCGGCCTGGCAGGCGGCGTGGTGCTGAGCACGCCAGTCCCGCAAGCGTCTGCGATGCCCCGCGAGGAGATCGACGCCCTGACTGAGCAGGCACTCGATGAGGCGAAGGCGCAGAACATCACGGGCAAGGCGGTGACGCCTTTCCTGCTGGCGCGCATCAAGGCGCTGACGGGCGGTCGCAGCCTTGCCACCAATATTGCGCTCGTGAAGCACAACGCCGAGGTAGGCGCGAGGCTCGCGCTCGCCTTGGCGGCTCTGCCGGCTCGCTAACATGCCCTCCTGAACGATCAACCCACAGGGAGCACAAGCCGCATGACCAACGAGAACGAGAGCAACCGAAGAGCCGAGCTGAAGAAGATGACGCTCTGCGCATCCTGCGCGGGCATCCAGCGCAACTGGCGCCGCGCGCCCGGACACGCTGAACTCGTGCAATCGTCCAGCCGCAAAGCCGAGCGCAGCGACCCGGACGGCGGCAGCCACACAGTCACGCTCACCAGCTATCGCTGCGACGCTTGCGGCACACGCTGGGAATACGAGAACGACAAAACGAACCAGCAGGCCGGCTGGTCGGTGGTCGGGCAATAGGTTCGGTCGGCCGCTCGGTGACCGCTTCTTTCGCGGAGGCTCCATTTCCATGACTTACCAACTGCACTATTGGCCTTCGATTCAGGGCCGCGGCGAATTCGTACGTCTGGCGCTGGAGGCGGCGGGCGCTCCCTACATCGACGTCGCGCGCGAGCCTTCGTCCAAAGGCGGCGGCGAAGCCGCGTTGATGCGCAAGCTCAACGACCCCGGCAATCCGCACCCATCCTTCGCGCCGCCTTTTCTGATCGACGGCGATGTTGTCGTCGGCCAAACGGCCGCGATCCTGCTCTACCTTGGCCCGAAGCTGGGACTGTCCGGCGCCAGCGAATCCGACGCGCTCTGGACACATCAACTGCAACTCACCATCGCCGACGCCGTGGCGGAGGCCCACGACACGCATCATCCGCTCTCGACCGGCCTCTACTTCGAAGACCAGCGCGATGCGGCACTGGCGCGCTCGAAAGCATTCCGCGATGAGCGCATTCCGAAGTTCCTCGGCTGGTTCGAAAAGATCCTGCAGCGCAATCCATCAGGCGATCTGCATCTGGTCGGCGATTCGCTGACCTATGCCGACCTGTCGCTGTTTCAGCTGGTGGCTGGTCTTCGCTATGCGTTTCCCAAGGCGACGGCGAGGGCGTTGACCAAGACACCCAACGTCGCGAAGCTGCATGCCAACGTGGCGCGTCGGCAGCGCGTGCATGAATACCTTCAGAGCCCGCGCCGGATTCCCTTCAACGAGGACGGCATCTTTCGGGCATATCCCGAGCTGGATGGCTGATTCGGGCGACTGGCGAGCGGCGCTCAGTCGTCTTGCGCCTCGCGCATCCGTAGCCCGGCTTCATAGAGGGCATTGCGTGGAGCGCCGCTGATTTCAGCGGCCAGGCGCACAGCACTCTTCAACGGCAGTTCGGCGAGCAGCAAGCGCAGCACGCGTTCGCCTTCCGCGCCATCGTCCACCGCGGCAGGCTTCGGATGCAGCACCAACGCAAATTCCCCGCGTGTTCGATCGCGGCTCTCCGCGAACCAGCCGGGCAGCGCGTCGGCGGCGACCGTGGCGATCTCCTCGAACTGCTTCGTCAATTCGCGCCCGACGGTCACGCGCCGTTCACGCAGCGTCGCGAGCGAACGCGCCAGCGCCTCGATGCGGTGGGGTGCTTCGAGCAGCACCACGCTCCTGGGCTCATTGGCAAGCTCAAGGACGGCAGCATCGCGCTCGCCAGCTTTGCTCGGCAGAAAGCCAGCAAAGACAAACGCGCTGGCCTGATCGCCGTCTGCAACCAGACCCGCCGCGCCGACGAGGGTTGTCACGCTGCTCGCGCCGGGCAACGGAAGCACACGGTGGCCGGCGTCACGCACAGCCGCCACCAACCGCGCGCCGGGGTCGCTCACGCCGGGCGTGCCGGCATCGCTGACATAAGCGATGCGTTCACCATTCGCGAGCCGCGCAATGACCGACTGCGCCGCCTCGGCCTCGTTGTGCTGGTGCACCGCCATCAAGCCCGCGGACGGCCGGTCGATGCCATAGGCGCGCAGCAGGCTCTGCGTATGCCGCGTGTCCTCGCACGCCACGGCATCGACGATCTGCAGCACGTGCAGCGCGCGAAGGGTGATGTCGGCAAGGTTGCCGATCGGCGTGGCGACCACGTAGAGCGTCGCCTGCGGATAATGCTGCGCGCCCGCGGCATCGCTTGCGGCTTGCAGAGCGGTGCCAAACGAAGCGGGAGCGAATGAGTTCAATGGGTTTTCTCCAGAACAAGACAACAGGGGCGTCGTCCAGCGTGACGACCAAGCAGCGCGGCGATGCGGCCGAGGACACCGCGCTTGAGCATCTCGAAGCAGCAGGCCTGCGCCTGGTCGTGCGCAATTATCGAACGCCGGGGCGCGGCGGTGGCGAGATCGACTTGATCATGCGAGATCCGCGTGACGGCACTCTGGTGTTCGTCGAAGTCCGACGGCGCACCGCTGCAACGCACGGTGGTGCTGGCGGAAGCATCACGGGCGTGAAGCAGCGGCGCATTGTCTTCGCGGCGCGCCACTACATCAGCGGCCTTCGGGCACTGCCGCCTTGCCGATTCGACGTTGTCCTGATCGAGGAGGAAATCGAGTGGATCCAGGGTGCCTTCGACGCAGCTTGACGCGGGGACACTCACGCGCAGTTATCATGCCGCCCCATGCTTGAGCAACGGATCCAGCAGCATTTCATCGACAGCGCCGACCTGAAGTACCAGGCGGGCCCTCTCCTCGGTAAACCAGTTTCCCAGGCCATGCAGGCCTTGCTTGCGTGCGTGACCAGCGGCGGCAAGATTCTCGCGTGCGGTGCGGGGGTTTCGAGCTTTCTGGCGGCGCAGTTCGCAGCGCAGTTCGTCGGCCGCTTCGAGCGCGAGCGCCCCGAGTTGGCTGCGATCGCCTTCACCTGCGACGCCACCGACCCCGCCGCCGACACGGTCGATGCGCCCGACGCAGACCGCTACGCGCGGCAGGTCCGCGCGCTCGGGCAAGCCGGCGACGTGCTTCTCGCCCTGAGCACGAGCGGCCAGTCGGCCTCGGTGCTCGCCGCGGTCGAAGCCGCCCATGCGCGGGACATGACGGTCGTCGCGCTTCTCGGCAACGCCGCGAACTCTGGCGGTGGCCCAGGGGGCGCCGTCGGCAGGGCGCTGCGTGAAACGGACGTGCAAATCTGCGTTCCGCACGAGCGCGCCGCGCGCATCCACGAAATCCATCTGCTCGTCCTGCATTGCCTGTGCGACGGCGTGGACGCGCAACTGCTCGGCGATCAGGACAGCGATTCGTCCCTGCTGTCTCCCTGACCCGCGCTGTTTCTGGCTACTGCTGCGAAGCCGCGCTTCCCTTCGGACCGGGCTTGCTCTCGTCGATGCTTTTCAGCACCTGCTGAAAGGTCGGTGACTCGCGCAGTAGCCGCGCGCCAAGGTCGCGCAAACGGTCGACAGCTTCCGGCTGCAGGACAAAGGTTGTCGGCAGATTCATGAAATAGCTGCGCTCTTGCGGGTTTTCGATCGAATCGAAGCTCACGTCGATGGAGTCGAAGCTCAGTTTCGGCACGGCGGCTTCAGCCTGCGCCTTCGACATGCCGTCCAGTCGGCGCTCGGCGATCTCGAGCTCGCGTTTGTCGGCCCAGCGCTGTGCGATGTCTTTCAGCAGTTCGACGGACTCGTACGAGAAGTGGTCGATCGGCACGCTCGACGACTGGAACACCTGCGAGATGATGCCGGGCGCGTTCGGGTAGCGATCCCAATCGGTGTCCGGCGCCGAGCGCGAGTTGACGACCACCACGACGATGCGGCGGATTTCCTTGAATCCGATTTCACGCTGGTACGCGGGGCTGGTTTCGACCTCTTCGAGTGCTTCGAGGAGTCCGCGCAGGCCCAGGTTGTCCGAGACACCGCCGTCGACCACATGAAGGTAAGGACGGTTCGTGCTGTTCTCATAGTTTTGAATGTCGCGATAGCGCAGCAACGCGCGGCCAGCGGGGCGAGTCGGTCCGGCGGGGTTGGTCACATCCTTCACCCATGCCGGCATGACGGCGTTGCAGTTGCCGCCGTAGTTGTAATAGGTGACTGGCGACAACACCGCCGGCACGGCGGAAGACGTAGCCGCGGCGCGCGCGAGGCGAACCTTGCCGAGATCGGAGCAAAGGAGGTCGAATTGCTCCTGTGAGAAACCGAAGCGCGCGCCGGTCGAGAGATCGGTGCCAGTCACGGCCGTCGCCGGCGTGGGCTTGTCGATCAGGTCCGCAAAGGTTGCTCCGTTGAAGAGAATCTCGTCGTAGTAATCGGCCGCCAATTCCGATCGGCCGTAGAGCCCGCTGCCGAGCGAAAACCAGTTGGCCGGATTCAACGCGCGCCGCGTGAGCGTGCCCTGCACGTCGCGCTTGAGGAACCGTGGCTCGTATTCGGTAAAGAGCCGATCGCCGTAGAGCGCATACGCAAGCGCCGTGAAGCTGCCGCCCGAGACTCCGGCAATGGCATCGACCTCCGAAAGAAGATTGACGGTTTTGCCTTTGACGACGACGTTCGTGCGTTTGAGTTCTTCGAGCACGCCGTACGAGAAGGCTGCGGCGCGCGTGCCGCCTCCGGAGAAGGTGAGCAGGAACAGGGTGTCTGCGTCGGCCTTGAGGCCATGCGTGCGCTTGAGCAGCTGGCTCATCCGGTAGCCGCCGTTCACGTCGACCTGATCGATTGGCGGATTGACGGGTGCGAGCGCGTTGCATCCAGCCAGAGCCAGCGTCGCCAACGCGCCGCAGAGCTTGCCGGCAAGCCATGCTTGCGATCCAGTGAACGGATTCAAACGATGCATCCTTTCTCGCTTGCAACAACTGCGCCGCCAAGCCATCAGCCGAGCGCAAATTGTAGGGACGTCGGCCCATTGCGCGTGCAAATGTCGGACGATGACACGCGGTAACCGGCCCGCAAATGCGCTGGGCTAAACTCGCCGCGATCAGAAAAAGAGAGCGGGCGAAAGCCTGGCCGGCACATGCCCGACCAGAACTTTTCGGCACCGATCAACTCATCAGGCAAGACGACAAACGGGGTCTGCAAATGGCATCCGCAGTCGTATAGCGCCCGACAACTTCAATACCCAGCATCGGAAGGTCCAACTCATGACGAAGACATCCCCTCAACGCATCGCGATCGCACTGGCCGCAAGCGCCGTCTTGTTGGCCGGTCTGTCCGCATGCGTGCCGCTGGCGGTCGGAGGTGCGGCCGCGGTCGGTGCGGGGATGGTGGCGACGGACCGCCGCAGCTCAGGCGCGCAGGTGGACGATCAGGCGATCGAGCTGCGCGGCGCCGCACGCATCCGCGAAATCGCCAATGACCAGATGTATGTGACCATCACCAGCTTCAATCGCCAGGTGCTGCTCACGGGCTCCGTTGGCACTGACGCCGACCGCCGCAAGGCCGAGGATGTGGTGCGCCGGGTCGACAACGTGCGCTCGGTCGTCAATGAACTCACGGTCGGGCCGTCGAGCTCCTTCCAGGAGCGCTCCAACGACACCTTCATCACGGGCAAGATCAAGGCTTCGCTGCTCGACCAGAAGGACATCTTCGGAAACTCGTTCAAGGTCGTGACCGAGCGCGGCACGGTTTATCTGATGGGCATCGCCACCCGCCGCGAGACAGACCGCGCCACCGAAGTCGTGCGCGGCGTCTCGGGTGTACAGAAGGTGGTTCGGATCGTGGAGATCATCAGCGACGCCGAACTGGCGAACATGCAGTCGCAGCAGTTGGTGCCAGGCGGAACGGGATCGGCACCGGCTTCGTCAGCCCCAGGTTCTTCGGCACCAGCCTCGCGTTCGAACGTCCCGCTGCCGCCGATGGAGCCTCTGCCGGCATCGCCCTCATCGGCCCCGTCGTCGCAGCCGCCTGCCAGCGGCGTGACGACGTCGCCCGTCCGCTGAAGCTCCGGCTACTTGAGCCTGGTGATCAGGCTTGAAGTGTCCCAGCGACGGCCTCCGGCCTGTTGCACGTCCGCGTAGAACTGGTCGACCAGCGCGGTCACCGGCAGCCGGGCGCCGTTGCGCTTGGCCTCGTCGAGAACCAGTCCGAGGTCCTTGCGCATCCAGTCCACCGCAAAGCCGAAGTCGAACTTGCCTTCGATCATGGTCTTGCCGCGGTTGTCCATTTGCCAGCTCTGCGCGGCGCCCTTGCCGATGACGGCCAGCACCTCGTTCATGTCCAGACCGGCGCGTTGCCCGAAGGCCACGGCTTCGGACAAGCCTTGCACCAGCCCGGCGATGGCGATCTGATTGACCATCTTCGCGAGCTGTCCGGCACCGCTTTCGCCCAGCAGGGCGACCGAACGCGCGAAGGCCGACATCACCGGCCTGACGCGATCGAAGGTGGCCGAGTCGCCGCCGCACATCACGGTCAGCACGCCGTTCTGCGCGCCGGCCTGTCCGCCCGAAACGGGCGCATCGATGAATTGCAGCCCGCGTTCGGTCGCCGCCTTCGAGAGTTCGCGCGCGACGTCGGCCGAAGCGGTGGTGTGGTCGACGAAAACCGCGCCTTTGGCCATGCCGGCAAACGCGCCGTTTTCACCAAGGACGACCGAGCGCAGATCGTCGTCGTTGCCGACGCAGCAAAACACAATGTCCGCATCGGACGCGGCTCCGCGTGGCGTTGCCGCGTGGGCCAACGTGCCTTTGGCTTGCGGCTTCAGTTCTTCCTGCCAGGCAATGGATTTCGCGTCGGTCCGGTTGTAGACCGTGACGCTGTGGCCCGCCAGCGCAAGGTGGCCGGCCATGGGATAGCCCATCACGCCCAGGCCGAGAAAGGCGACCTTTTGCGAGGGGATGGTGTCGTAGGTTTTGGGGTTGAGGCTGCTCATGCCCCAAGCTTAGCGCGAGCCCACTAGCTTTTTCATCGGAACACCGCGGAACCGGCTTTGCCGGGCCGCTGGTGTTGCCCCCGGTAGGGGGTTAGCGAAGCGACACGAAGTGCGCGCAGCTTGGGGGCGAGCTTAGACAATCGCGAAGTGCTCAGTCCCGGCCGACAGGTCCGTCGTGCGAGCGCGCTGGCTGTTCAGCTTGATCTGCAAGCGCAGGTCATTCGCCGAATCGGCGTTCCGGATCGCATCCTCGAAGCTGATCGCGTTCCCCTCGAACAGATCGAACAGCGCCTGATCGAAGGTCTGCATGCCGAGGTTGCGGCTCTTCTTCATGATTTCCTTGATCTCGCCGACTTCGCCCTTGAAGATCATGTCGGAGATCAGTGGCGTGTTCAGCAGCACTTCGACAGCGGCGATGCGGCCATGGCCGTCTTCGGTCGGAATCAGCCGCTGCGAGACCAGCGAACGCAGATTCAGCGACAAGTCCATCAGCAACTGAGTCCGACGTTCTTCGGGAAAGAAGTTGATGATGCGGTCCAGCGCCTGGTTGGCGCTGTTGGCGTGCAGCGTGGCCATGCAAAGGTGGCCGGTCTCGGCGAAGGCGACCGCGTGTTCCATGGTTTCACGGTCGCGAATTTCGCCCATCAGGATCACGTCCGGCGCTTGGCGCAGAGTGTTCTTCAGCGCGGCTTCCCAGCTGTCGGTGTCGATGCCGACTTCGCGTTGCGTGACCACGCAATTCTTGTGCGGATGCACGAACTCGACGGGGTCCTCCACGGTCACGATGTGGCCGAACGAGTTCTCGTTGCGCCAGTCGATCATCGCGGCGAGCGTGGTCGACTTGCCCGAACCCGTCGCCCCGACCAGGATGCACAAGCCCCGCTTGCTCATCGAGACGTCCTTGAGCACCTGCGGCATCCCCAGCCCGTCGATAGTCGGCAACTTGGCCGGAATCGTCCGCAGCACCATCCCGACCTTGCCCTGCTGCACGAACGCATTGACGCGGAAGCGTCCGACGCCCGTCGGCGAAATCGCAAAGTTGCACTCCTTGGTGCGCTCGAACTCGGCCGTCTGCCGGTCGTTCATGATGGAACGCGTGAGCGCCAGCGTGTGCTGCGCGCCAAGCGCCTGCTGCGAAACCTTGGTGACCTTGCCGTCGACCTTGATCGCCGGCGGAAATTCCGCCGTGATGAACAAGTCGCTGCCGTTTCGGCTCACCATGAGCTTCAGCAGGTCGTTGATGAACTGGCTGGCTTGATCGCGTTCCATCTGAGAACTCCTAGTGCAGTCGTGAGGGCCGCTTTTGTGCCCCATCATTCCAGAAATACCGCGGAACCGGCTTCGCCGGGCCGCTGGTATTGCCCCCGGCGAGGGGGTAGGCGAAGCGACACGCAGTGCGCAAGCCTGGGGGCGAGCAACAGGAATACCGCGGAACCGGCTTCGCCGGGCCGCTGGTATTGCCCCCGGCGAGGGGGTGGGCGGCTACACGAAGTGAGCCAACCTGGGGGAGTGCCATATTCACCCGGGGAAATTCTCTGGGATCTTGGCTTTCCCGCGCGCTTCGGCGGAGGAAATGACACTGCGGCGCACGAGGTCCGTAAGGTTTTGGTCCAGCGTCTGCATGCCTTGGCCACTGCCGGTCTGAATCGACGAATACATCTGCGCCACCTTGCCTTCGCGGATGAGGTTTCGGATGGCAGGCGTGCCGAGCATGATTTCGTGCGCCGCCACGCGGCCCTGGCCGTCCTTGGTCTTGCAGAGTGTCTGCGACACCACAGCCTGCAGCGACTCCGACAGCATCGCGCGGATCATTTCCTTTTCTTCGCCCGGGAAGACGTCGATGATCCGGTCGATGGTCTTTGCAGCCGACGAAGTGTGCAGCGTGCCGAACACCAGGTGGCCGGTTTCGGCCGCAGTCATCGCGAGGCGGATGGTTTCGAGGTCGCGCATTTCGCCCACGAGAATCGCGTCCGGGTCTTCGCGCAGGGCGGAGCGCAGTGCATTTGCGAAGGAGAGCGTCATCGGCCCGACTTCGCGCTGGTTGATCAGGCACTTCTTGGATTCATGCACGAATTCGATCGGGTCTTCCACGGTGAGGATGTGGCCGTACTCGGTTTCGTTGAGGTAGTTGATCATCGCGGCCAGCGTCGTCGATTTGCCCGAACCGGTGGGGCCGGTCACGAGCACGAGGCCACGCGGCTTGAGCGCGAGGTCGCCGAAGATCTTGGGTGCGTTGAGTTGCTCCAGCGTCAGGATCTTCGACGGAATCGTCCGAAACACCGCCGCCGCGCCGCGCGACTGGTTGAATGCGTTCACGCGGAAGCGAGCGAGGCCGTCTATCTCGAAGGAGAAGTCGACTTCGAGGAATTCTTCGTAGTGCTTGCGGTGCGTGTCGCTCATGATGTCGTACACCATGGCATGCACCGCCTTGTGATCGAGCGCGTCGACGTTGATGCGCCGCACATCGCCGTGCACGCGGATCATGGGCGGCAGGCCGGCCGACAGATGCAAGTCGGAGGCCTTGTTCTTGACGCTGAAGGCCAGCAGTTGGGTGATGTCCACGAAGCTCCTCGGTGACGTTTTGATACGCTTTGACGATTATGACGATGATTAGCGGCAACCTCCAGCAAGTTCGGGCGCGGATTGTGACTGCGTGCACGGCGGTCGGACGTGATCCGGCGAGCGTGCACTTGCTTGCCGTCTCCAAGACTTTCCCGCCCGAAGCCGTGCGCGAGGCTTATGCGCTCGGCCAGACGGCCTTCGGCGAAAACTACGTTCAGGAAGGCGTCGCGAAGATCGAGGACCTGCACGACTTGCGCGACAGGCTGCAATGGCATTGCATCGGGCCTCTGCAGAGCAACAAGACGCGCGTTGTCGCCGAGCATTTCGATTGGGTGCACAGCATCGACCGCTTGAAGATCGCCGAGCGCCTGTCGGAGCAACGTCCGGCACACCTGCCGCCGCTGCAAGTGTGCTTGCAGGTCAACGTGGATGCGGGCGCCAACAAGTCGGGCGTGCCGCTCGAAGAAGCACTGCCGCTGGCGCGCGCTGTGGCGGCGCTGCCACATTTGCGGCTCCGCGGGATCATGGCGATCCCGGAGCCGGCGCCTGATTTCGAGGCGCAGCGCGAGCTGTTTCTCCGCGCAGCCGGCGTTTTCGTCCAGATTCGCAAGGAAGGGATCGCGCTCGACACGCTGTCCCTCGGCATGTCCGCCGATCTCGAAGCCGCTGTTGCAGCGGGCAGCACGATGGTGCGAGTGGGCACGGCGATTTTCGGCCAGCGGTAGCCCAGCGGCTGGTCCGCGCTTGGTCTGCGGCCTATTCGAACAAGCCGAGCAACACGCCCTTCACCCATTGGTGGAGTGCGGAGGTTTCATGGCGCTGATGCCAGAACAATTCGACGATGCGCGCTGGCGCTTCGAGCGGTACGGGCACGTGCCGCAAGCCCGCCATGCGCGGCGGATCGAGGCCCTTGGAGTGCGGCAGCACGGCGATCAGGTCCGATCGGCGGACGACGTCGAATGCGGTCGCATAGTGGTTCACCGTCGCGACCAGATTGCGCTCCAGGCCGCGGCTGCGCAAAAACACGTCATAAGTGGGCTGCGTTTTGCCGATCAGGCTGACATCGATGTGTCGCGCGGCGAGAAATTTCTTCAGCGGAATCTTGTCGGCGCGTCCAAGCGGATGGCCGGTACGCATCACGCAGACGAAGCCGGGCGACCACAGTGCCCGCGACTTCAGGAACGCCGGTCGCTGCACTTCATCTGCGTAGACGCTGATGGCGAAGTCGGCGTGGTTGTTGGCGAGCACCGGTCCCAGGTCCACCAGCGTGTTGGGGATGGTGTGGATCTGCATCGAAGGCGCTGCCTCGCTCAATCGGCTGGTCAGCCTCGGCACCACGATGCTTGCCACGTAGTCGGACATGGCGATGCTGAGACTCGCGCTGCTGCGCAGCGCGTCGAAGCTGCCGACTTCCAGGGTGCCGCGGATTGTCTGCAGGGACTGTGCGAGCGGTTCCCACAAGTCGATCGCCCGCCGCGTCGGCTTGATGCCCGCGCCGCTGCGCACGAACAGGCGATCGTCGTAGGTATCGCGCAAGCGCCGCAGTGCGTTGCTGACGGTGGGCTGCGTCAGCGAAAGCTTTTGCGCCGCGCGCGTGACGTTGCCCTCGGTCATCAGCGCCTCGAAGACTTTCAGGAGATTGAGGTCGGCGCTTCGGTAGGTCGAGGTCATAAGGTTCGCGCGGCGAAACCATTCAGAAGAGGAATAAACACCATAGTAACTATAAATTTGTCGGCATAAAACGCCCGACCTACGATGCGGCGAAGAGACAAGGGGTTCACACATGACGGTACTTTCCGCGCGCATCGAACGGCTGCCGTTCTCCGGCTTTCATCGGCGGTTGCTTCTCGTGGGCGGCCTCGGCTACAGCTTCGATGCGATGGATGCCGCCGTCATCGCTTTCGTGCTGCCCGTGTTGCGAACGGCCTGGTCGCTGAGCAGCGTGCAGATCGGTGTTCTCGCCAGCGCGAACTTCATCGGTTTCTTCTTCGGGGCACTCGCCGCGGGCTCGCTGGGCGACTTGATCGGCCGACGCAAGGTGATGATGACGGCCCTCGCGATCTACTGCGTGGCGTCGCTCTTCAGTGCGATGGTCAATGACTGGAGCCATTTCCTGGTGCTGCGCGTCATTGCGGGATTCGGCACCGGGGCTGAAAGCGTGATCATCGCCCCCTACCTGTCGGAATTCGTGGCGCGGCGCTACCGGGGAGCTTTCACCGGTGCGTTGGCCGGATTCTTTTCCTTCGGATTCGTGGCCGCGGCGGTGCTCGGCTACCTCATCGTGCCCGCTTACGCCGAAGGTTGGCGCATCGTGATCTGCATCACCGCGACGCCGGTCCTGATGCTGCTGTGGTGGCGACGTGTTCTCCCCGAGTCGCCGCGCTGGCTCGAAAGCCAAGGCCGCGTGGTCGAGGCTGGCGAGATCATGGACGCGGTCGAGGCGGACGTCGAGCGGCGCGGGCATGCGCTTCCCCCGCTCGATCCGCAGGACGTCGCGGCCCCGCCGCCCAGTGCGCACCGGGGCAGCCTGTGGAGAAACTATGCGACTTTGCTGTCCCGCAAACTCTTGCGGATCACGAGCATGACTTGGCTCATGTGGCTGTCGATCACCTTCAGCTACTACTCCTTCTTCACCTGGATTCCGAGCTTGCTGGTTCAGAACGGAATGACGATCACGAGAAGCTTCGGCTATTCGCTGGTGATGTACATCGCGCAGGTGCCGGGCTACTTTTCCGCCGCTTGGCTCAATGACCGGATCGGGCGACAGGCCACCATCGTCAGCTACATGCTGCTGGGCGGGCTCGCCGCCTTGGGACTCGCGTTTACACACAGCGATGCGCAGATCATGGCGGCCGGTGTGTTGCTCTCCTTCTTCATGAACGGCACCTATGCGGGGGTGTATGCCTACACGCCCGAGGTGTTCCCGACGCAGGTGCGTGCAACCGGTGCCGGATTGGCATCGGCGATCGGGCGCATCGGCGGGATCACCGCGCCGATTCTGGTCGGCTTCATCTACCCGACGCTGGGGTTCGGAGGCGTCTTCGGGATGACGACCGCTGTGCTTTTGCTGGGCTCGGCGGCGGTCATGATCATGGGCGTACCGACGCGCGGCCGGTCGCTGGAAGACATCGCGGCTGCGGAACTGTCTTGAGGGGCGAGCGATGCCATTCGAAATCCAACAACTTCTGTCGGCGGTCGCCGAGGCCCACAACGACATGCGCCAGCCGCAGGCCACTTTCGAGGCCATCGAAGCGGCATCGGCCAAGGCGATCGGGCATCGTCTCTTCACGATTCTGGTCCACCACCGCGCCGAACGCGAGTCCGAGCGCATCTACAGCAACATGCCGGACGCCTATCCCGTGCAGGGCCGAAAGCCCGTCACCGATTCGCCATGGATGCAGCAGGTCATGGTGCGCGGCCTGCCGTACATCGGCCGCAACGCTGACGACATCCGCGACGTGTTCTTCGATCATGAGCTGATACTTTCGCTGGGCTGCCGCAGCGTGTTGAACGTCCCACTGCGCTGGCGCGGCCAGACGCTGGGCACCTTGAATCTGCTGCACGAGGAGAACTGGTATCAGGTTCGCCACATCGAAGTGGCCACGGTGCTGGCGCAGTTGGCGCTCCCGGCCGTCATGGCGCAACATCTTCCGGATTCCTTTTGAGGTGTCTATGACGACTGCCGTACTTTTCAAGAATGCCAACCTGCTCGATCCTTTGCTGGGCGAGTTGCAGGAAGGTCGCGACATCCTGGTCGAAGCCGGCGTGCTGAAGGAGATTTCGGATCGGCCGATTCGCGCGAACGCTGCGGCGCGTGTCATCGATGTCAAGGGCAAGACCGTGATGCCTGGTCTGATCGATTTGCACGTGCACGTGATTGCGATCGAACTCAACCTCGCGCGGCAAGTGCGCATGCCTAACGTGCTGGTGACCTTGCGCAGCGTGCCCATGTTGCGCGGAATGCTGCGCCGTGGCTTCACCACCGTCCGTGATGCGGGCGGCGCCGGCTTCGCGTTCAAGCAGGCGCTGGAAGCGGGCCTCGTGCAAGGGCCGCGCCTGTTCGTCTCGGGGCGGGCCCTGAGCCAGACCGGCGGCCATGGCGATATGCGCACGCGGTCCGACTACCTGAGCAACGATCCTCCGTGCTCGTGCGTGCGTGTCGGCGCGCTCGCGCGCGTGGTCGATGGAGTCGATGCCGTGCGCAAGGCCGCGCGGGAAGAACTCCAGATGGGCGCCGACCAGATCAAGATCATGGCGTCGGGCGGCGTCGCGTCGCCGACCGATCCGGTGGGCGCCTTCGGCTACTGCGAAGACGAAATCCGCGCCGTCGTCGGCGAAGCCCGGGCGCGCAGCACCTATGTGCTCGCGCATGCCTATACGGCCGAGGCGATTGCGCGCGCGGTGCGTTGCGGCGTGCGGACCATCGAGCACGGCAACCTGGTCGATGCGCCCACCGCGTCTTTGATGGCCGAGGCTGGTGCCTATGCGGTGCCCACTCTGGTGACGTATGACGCGCTGGCGAGCGAGGGCGCCACCTATGGCCTGCCGCCCGAAAGCGTCGCAAAGGTGGCTGATGTGCGAGAGGCTGGCCTGCGCTCGCTGGAAATCTTCAAGGCGGCTGGAGTGAAGATGGGCTTCGGCTCCGACTTGCTGGGTGAATCGCAGCGCCTGCAGAGCAATGAATTCCGCCTGCGGGCGGAAGTACTGTCTGCCGCCGAAGCCGTGGCGAGTGCGACGACCATCGGCGCGGAAGTGCTCGGGATGAGCGATCGCCTGGGCCGGCTCGTGCCGGGTGCCTTGGCCGATCTTCTGGTGGTCGACGGCAATCCGCTGAAAGACGTCAACTGCCTCCTTGGCCAAGGTGAACACATTCCCTTGGTCATGAAAGAAGGCGTGATTCAGTTCGACGAACTGTGAATCGGCTTGCTCCTCGCCGCTTCAACCGCCCATCGGCAATCGCGCACTGCTCTTCACTTCTTCCATCACCGCGTAGGTCCTCGTTTCGCGCACCCCCGGCAGTTGCCAGAGCACCGTTCCGGCGAATGCCCGATAGGCCGCCATGTCGGCCATGCGTGTCTTCAGCAGATAGTCGAAGCCGCCGGCCACCATGTGGCACTCCATGATTTCGTCGTGCACCTGCACTGCGGCCTTGAACTCGTCGAAGACGTTGGGCGTGGTGCGATCGAGCAGTACCTCGACAAACACGGTGAATCCACGACCGAGCTTGTGGGGATCGAGGCGGGCTTCGTAGCCGAGGATGAAACCGTCGCGGGTGAGGCGCTGCACGCGCGCCAGAACGGCGGTCGGGGAGAGCGAAACGGTCTCGGCAAGCTTGAGATTGGAGATTCGACCATCTTCCTGAAGAACCTTCAGGATTTTCATGTCGATGCGATCCAGATCGTCGGGCGGGTTGTACATGGATAGCGAATTATCCGGTAATGGGGCGATTTTTGGTGAATAACTCGCCGCGGAAAGGCGGAGCATTCGCTTCATCTCCTGGAGTGACACTATGCGCCTGCCTACCCCGTATCGACCCGAATCCGAAGTCGTCTCCCATCGCCTCGCATCGCTGAAGGGCGCACTCGACTGGACGTCGGTCACAGCCGCCGCAGTGCCTTGGGTGCGGGCGGTTCGCGATCGTCCGCCGCCGTTCTGGGCGATGGAAAGCCTGCTGCGCGAATACCCGATCTCCAGCGCCGAGGGTCTGGCGCTGATGCGCCTGGCGGAAGCGCTGCTTCGCGTGCCTGACGCTGAAACAGCCATTGCGCTCACGGCCGATCAGCTTGGCCGCGCGAATTTCGATGGCGCCGCCGACTCCACGCTGTCGCGCCTGTCGTCGTCGGCCATTGCCTTGTCGAAGAAGTTTCTTCCGCACCTTTCGGCAGAGCCGGGGCAGGCCGAACCCGGGCCGGGACTGATGGCCCGGCTGGGCGCCCGCACTGTGGTGGCCGCTGCCTTGAGGGCCGTGCAATTGCTCGGCCGTCAGTTCGTGCTCGGCCAGACCATCGACGACGCCATGGACGAAGCCCGCTCGGCACACCGAAAGCATGCCGCGCTTCGTTTCAGCTACGACATGCTCGGGGAAGGCGCACGCACAGACGCCGATGCGCTGCACTACCTGGATAGCTACGCCAACGCGATCCAGTCGATCGCTGCCGGTGCCGACAGGGCCGGCAAGCCGGAGGACAACGATGGGATTTCGATCAAGCTCAGCGCGCTTCATCCGCGCTGTGAGGACGCGCAGCGCGATCGCGTGATGAGCGAACTGGTGCCGCGCGTATGGCGGCTGTGCGAGCTGGCGGCCGACGCCCAGCTGAATCTCACGATCGACGCCGAAGAGGTGGACCGCCTGGAGTTGTCGCTGGACGTGTTCGAGGCGCTGGCCGCGCGCGTCGCGGCCGAGCGGCCGGGGTGGCGCGGCTTCGGGCTTGCGATGCAGGCCTATCAGACGCGCTCGCTCGAACTGGTCGAGCACGTCGCCGCGATGGCGCGCAAATACAAGCTGCGCCTGATGTGCAGGCTGGTCAAAGGCGCCTACTGGGACGCCGAAATCAAGCGAACCCAGGAGCTGGGGCTGCCGCACTATCCCGTCTTCACGCACAAGCATCACACCGACGCGAGCTACCTCGCCTGCGCACGGGCGTTGCTCGCCGCGCCGGACGCCATCTACCCGCAATTCGCCACCCACAACGCCGGAACGATCGCGGCCATCCTCCAGATGGCAGGAGATGCACCCTTCGAACTGCAACGGCTGCACGGCATGGGCGAGGGCGTTTATCGCGAAGTGATGAAGCGCAGCGGCGTGCCGGTGCGCATCTATGCGCCGGTCGGGCAGCACAAGGACCTGCTCGCCTATCTCGTGCGCCGGCTGCTGGAGAACGGGGCCAACTCATCGTTCGTGAATCAGCTGGGGGATGAGTCGGTCGGGATGGATGAACTGCTGGTGTCGCCCCTCTGGCTGGACCGCGACAGTTCACTGCCGTTGCCGCAAGCACTGTACGGACCACCGCCTGCTCGCCCCAACAGCCGGGGCGTCGATCTCACGGTCGAGTCGATGCGCGCGCCTCTGCTCGACGCATTGAGCGCCGCCATCGTGCCAACAGTGCCGGAGGCCGACCCGCGCAGAGTGGCTGACGCTGTCGCGGCCTCGGCGGCAAGCTACCGAACATGGACCTACGCCCCAGTGGCGCAGCGAGCGGCTGCGCTCCGGCACGCCTCTGATGCTCTCGAAGCGGCCTTGCCGCAATTCTGTGCGCTGCTGGTCAAGGAAGCCTTCAAGACGTGGGGCGATGCCGTCGCTGAAGTGCGCGAGGCGGTGGATTTTCTGCGCTACTACGCGGACGAGGCGGAGCGCATCATGGCACCGATGGTGCTGCCCGGGCCCACGGGCGAGAGCAACGAATTGCGCCTGACAGGGCGAGGGCCCTGGGTGTGCATCAGCCCTTGGAATTTCCCGCTCGCGATCTTTCTGGGCCAGGTTGCCGCGGCGCTCGCGACCGGCAACACGGTGTTGGCAAAGCCTGCGGAGCAGACGCCCGCCGTCGCGTCCGAGGCGGTCAAGCTGCTGCATGCGGCGGGCGTGCCGAGGGATGCGCTGCAGTTGCTGCACGGTTCCGGTGAAACGGTCGGTGCTGCGCTCGTTGCGGCGCCTGGCGTGGCCGGCGTCGTGTTCACGGGATCGACCCAGGTGGCGAAGATCATCCATCGCACGCTTGCCGGCAAGGACGGTCCCATCGTGCCGCTGATCGCGGAAACGGGCGGCATCAACGCGATGCTGGTGGATTCCAGCGCACTGCCCGAGCAGGTCGTCGATGCCGTGATGCAGAGCGCGTTCCGCTCGGCGGGACAGCGTTGTTCGGCCCTGCGCCTGCTGCTGATCCACGAAAGCATTGCCGACGAAGTCGTCGAAATGATCCAAGGCGCGGCGAAAGAACTCGTCGCGGGCGACCCGGCTTTGCTGAAGACGGACGTTGGACCGGTGATCGACCGCGAAGCATTCGAAGGCATCCAGCGCCACCTGCAACGGCTGAACGCCGAAGCCAAGGTGCTCGTCGGCGCCGACCGTCCGCCGGAATCGCGCGTTGCCAACCTCGTGCCGCCCCACGCCTACGAGGTGCCCTCCATCGAGAGCGTGCAAACCGAGATCTTCGGACCGGTCCTGCACGTCGTGCGCTGGTCCGGCGATCCGCAGGCGGTGATCGATCGGGTCAACGCGCTTGGCTTCGGACTCACGCTCGGCATCCAGACGCGCATCGACAGCCGCGCCCAGTCCCTTGCGGCGCGGGCGCGCGTCGGAAACATCTATGTCAACCGCAACATCATCGGCGCGGTGGTCGGCGTGCAGCCTTTTGGCGGGGAGGGCCTGAGCGGAACCGGCCCGAAGGCGGGCGGGCCGCATTACCTGCCGCGCTTCTGCGCGGAGCAGACGCTCACCATCAACACGACGGCGGCCGGCGGCAATGCGGCGCTCCTTGCCGCAAGCGCATAACCGGCAAAGTAACGCGCATAGGCATGGCGCTGCCGGTGCCGGAGGACTATCGTCGCGCCTATCCGTTCAACAACGAGGAGACGCCATGAGTTCTGTCCTGTCCTACGTGCAGCCGACCGCCAACAGCCCCTGGGGTACCTACCTTTCGCAAGTCGATCGAGTCATCCCTTACCTGGGCGAACTGGCCCGCTGGGTCGAGACGCTGAAGCGCCCGAAGCGCGCGCTGATCGTCGACGTGCCGATCGAAATGGACGACGGCTCCATCGCCCATTTCGAGGGCTATCGCGTTCAGCACAACCTGTCGCGCGGTCCCGGAAAGGGCGGAGTGCGCTTTCATCCGGACGTCACACTCGAGGAAGTGATGGCCCTGTCGGCCTGGATGACCGTCAAGACGGCTGCCGTCAACCTGCCTTACGGCGGGGCCAAGGGCGGCATCCGTGTCGACCCGAAGAAGCTGTCGATGAAGGAGCTCGAAAAGGTCACTCGCCGCTACACCAGCGAAATCGGCATCATCATCGGCCCGCACAGCGACATTCCGGCGCCGGACGTGAATACCAACGCGCAGATCATGGCGTGGATGATGGACACGTATTCGATGAACGTCGGCGGCACGGCCACCGGCGTCGTCACCGGCAAGCCACTGCACCTGGGCGGATCGCTCGGCCGCGTCAAGGCGACGGGTCGGGGCGTGTTCGTGACGGGGCGCGAAGCCGCGCGCCGCCTGGGGCTTGATCTGCGGGGCGCCCGGATCGCCGTGCAGGGTTTCGGCAATGTGGGTTCGGTGGCGGCGGAACTGTTCGCCGAAGCGGGCGCCAAGGTCGTCGCGGTGCAGGACCACACGGGCACCATCTTCAACGACAAGGGCCTGGACCTCGCCAAGCTCGTTCCGATGTCGCGCACCGACGGCGTGGTCGGCTTCAAGGGCGGCGACGTGATCGAGAACGACGCCTTCTGGGACGTGGCCTGCGACATCCTGATTCCGGCCGCGCTCGAAGGCCAGATCAACGCCGAGCGCGCCAAGAAGACCAAGGCGAAGCTGGTGCTCGAAGGCGCGAACGGCCCGACGGTGCCGGAAGCCGACGACATCCTCGCCGAGCGTGGCGTGCTGGTCGTGCCCGACGTCATCTGCAACGCCGGCGGCGTGACCGTGAGCTACTTCGAATGGGTGCAGGACTTCTCGTCCTTCTTCTGGGACGAGGACGAGATCAACGTGCGGCTCGACCGCATCATGATGAACGCGCTCAACCAGATCTGGGACAAGGCCGATCAGCACAAGATCAGCCTGCGCACCGCCACCTACGCGGTCGCCTGCGGACGCATCCTGATGGCTCGCCAGGAGCGCGGTCTCTATCCATGATGCGGGTGCCTGCCCACGCGCTGGCGCGCATCGAAGCGCTCATGGCCGGTGGGCGGCGCCGGCTTCTCGGGCTGGTCGGCGCACCGGGTTCGGGCAAGTCGACCTTGGCCGAGGCGCTGCTGCAGGCCTTGCCGGGTCGGGCGCAGGTGGTGCCGATGGACGGATTCCACTTGGCGAACGTCGAGTTGCGCCGCCTTGGCCGCGCGGACCGCAAGGGCGCGCCGGACACCTTCGACAGCGCCGGCTATGTCGCGCTGCTGCAGCGGCTGAGGGAGCAGCGCGAGGATGAGATCGTCTACGCGCCCGAATTTCGCCGCGAAATCGAAGAGCCGATTGCCGGCGCCATCGCGGTGCTGGCCGAGACGCGGTTGGTCATCACCGAAGGCAACTACCTGCTGTTGGACGAGGGGCCGTGGGCCGCGGCGGCGCCTCTGCTCGACGAGGTCTGGTATGTGGACGTCGACGATGCCTTGCGGCATGAACGTCTCGTGCGTCGCCACGAGCAATTCGGGCGCAGCAACGCCGAGGCGCTGGCCTGGGTGGCGCAGACCGACGAGCCCAACGCGCGCCGCATCGCGGCCACCCGCGGGAGAGCGCAGCACGTCATTCGCCTGGACAGCTGATTCCTGCCACCGCGCGGGAACGCCGAACCCACCGGCATGTCCAAGCAGGGCCGCGGATCAGCGGGTACCCGCTAGCATTGCGGAGTTCCGCTTTTCCCTGCTGCCAACCGTCTGCTCCAACTGCTGTCGCCTGCTGTCATGCGTTTCCCGTTTTCCCGCGCGGCGATTGCCGCGCTGTCGATGTCACTTCTCCTGGCTGCCGGATGCGGGTCTTCACCGCGCCGGGTCTCCTATGAGCCGGAAGAATTCGATTCCACCACCACCCACACCCGCACCTACGCCGCCAGCGAGGGGCAGACTTGCGAAGCCGCCCGGCGCGCGCTGCTGAGCCAGGGCTACATGATCACCGCCGCAAACCAGGAGCTGGTGACCGGCCGCAAGAGCTTCCAGCCGGATGCCGAGGTGCATGTCGAAGTGGAGTTCCGGGTGGTCTGCGCGCGCGAAGCCAGTGGTCGCTCACGCAGCACCATCGCCTTCGCGAGCGCATTGCAGGACCGCTACGGCGTGAAGAAGGTCAACAATTCGGCCAGCGTCGGCGTCGGCGCGATCGGCTCGCTGTCGCTGCCTTTCTCGTCCAGCGACGACGCCATGGTCAAGGTGGCGAGCCAGACGCTGACGGACGATCGGTTCTACGACCGCTTCTTCTCGCTGATCGACCGTTTCCTGCCCGAGACGACCGAAGAGCCGCCCGCGGAGGCGCATCCCGTCGTCCCCGCCAAGCCGTTGATCGAGACCCCGCTCCAGCCCGTTCCCGCAGCCCCCACGCAGGGCTGACGTGACGACCTGACCTCAGCGGACCAGCGTCGACTTGCCGAACAGGCTTTCGATCAGTTCCACCGCGACTTCCGCCGTGCGATTGCGCACATCCAGCGCGGGGTTGAGCTCGACCACATCGAGCGAGCCCAGCCGGCCGGTGTCGGCAATCATCTCCATGCACAGTTGCATCTCGCGCCACGTCGGGCCGCCGCGCACGCCGGTGCCCACTCCCGGCGCGTAGTCGGGATCAAGGCAGTCGAGGTCGAAGCTCACGTGCAGATGCGTGTCTTCGCCGACGTCCTGCAGCGCCTCGGTCATCGTCGTGCGCATTCCGTGCTCGTCGATGTGGCGCATGTCGAACACATTCAGGCCAAGGGCGCGGATGGCGGCTTTCTCGTCGGCATCGACGCTGCGGATGCCAATGAAGCGGATCGCGTCGTGTTCGAGCGCCGCCCGATCACCGCTCCAGCCTGTCAGGGCCGCCGGCCCGTGGCCGAGCAGGCATGAAACCGGCATTCCGTGCAGGTTGCCGCTCGGGCTCGTGGTTTCGGTGTTGACGTCCGAATGGGCGTCGAGCCACAGCACGCGCAGCTTCTTGCCGCGTTGGCGCGCATGCCAGGCCACGGCGCTGATGGAGCCGATCGCGATGCTGTGGTCGCCCCCCAGGAGGATTGGCAGGCGATTCGCATGAAACGCCTGATCCACCGCCCCGTAGACCGCCCGGTTCCATGCGATCACCTCATCAAGGTGATGCAAACCTTCAGCCGGCGCAACCCAGGGCGTCGAAGGGCCGGCCAGGTTTCCGCCGTCCACGACCTTGAAGCCCAGGCGCTCGAGCATCACCGCGATTCCCGCGACCCGCAGCGCATCGGGTCCCATGCCCGCGCCCCGGGTGCTTGCGCCAATGTCGGTTGGCGCGCCGATCAGTTGAAGGGTCGCGGTCATGCTGGAGGTTCCTTGAAGTGCCGGTGTGTTCCAACCCCTGACGGTACTCCAGCTGCAGCCGCGTTGCGTCCGATCAACGACGCAGCAACTCGTCGCTGATGATGACCTTGCGAACTTCGGTCGTGCCGGCGCCGATCTCCAGCAGCTTGATGGCGCGGTAGAGCCGGTTGATTTCGGACTCCCAGATGTACCCGGTGCCGCCGTGGATCTGCACCGCCTCGTTCAACACCTTGTTCATGGTCTCCGCCGCATACATGACCGATGCGGCCGTGATCATGTGGATGTCGCCGCGTCCGCCCCCCCCGATCTCCAGGTCGTTCGCTGCGCGCAGGGCCTGGTAGGTAAAGACGCGCATCGACTCGATCCACACGTACATGTCCGCCAGCTTGGCGCGGATCATCTGGAAGTTGGCGATCGGCTGGCCGAACTGCTGGCGGGTGCGCGCATAGTCGAGCGCCAGTTGCAAGGCCCGCTCGCAGATCCCCAGGCAGATCGGCGAGATCATGGCGCGCTCGAGATCCAGGCCGCTCATCACGACCTGCACCCCGCGGTCTTCTTCGCCGATGCGGTTGCGTGCCGGCACCCTGCAGTTCTCGAACACGAGTTCCGCCGTCTGGCTGCCGCGGAATCCCATCTTGGTGAGCTTCTGGGCGACCTTGAAGCCGGGCATCTCCTTCTCGACGACGAAGGCCGAGATGCCCTTGGCGCCCTTGTCCCGGTTGGTCTTGGCATACACCAGCATCACGTCCGCCACCGCGCCGTTGGTGATGTAGATCTTGCTGCCGTTGAGCAGGTAGTCGTCACCGTCGCGCGTGGCCGTCGTGCGCATCGAGCCCAGTGCGTCGGAACCCGCGCCGGGCTCGGTCAGCCCCAGCGCGCCGATCGTCCTGCCGCTGCAAAGGCCCGGCAGCCACATCTTGCGCTGAGTCTCGTCGGCGTTGCGGTAGATGTTGTAGAGGCAGAGGTTCTCGTGAGCGACCCAGCTCAATGCCAACGCGTGGTTCCAACGCGAGAACGCCTGGACGACGAGCCCGCTCGCGAACAGGTCGAGCCCTGTGCCGCCGTAGGCTTCCGGCACCGGGATGCCGAAGTAGCCGGTCGCGCCGATTTGTGCGAACGCTTCAGGTGGCCACCATTCCTCGTCGTCCATGCGTTGGGAGAGCGGATACAGCTCGTTGCGCGCGAAGCGGTCGGCCTGGTCGAGGATGGCCTGTTCGTCGTCTGAAAGGCCGGAGAAGCGCTGTGCCGCGCTCATGGTCGAAGCGATGGTGTTCATGAAGATGCGATACCGGGGTGAAAGATGGGAAGAGAGATGTGCGCCGGGATCAATCCACGCGCTGGCTGTCGTCGAGAGGAAAGCGCGCGAGCTCGTGTCGCTGCAGCTTGCCGGTGGTGCTGCGCGGCAGTTCCTCCGAACGCACGAACTGCAGATACCGTGGCCGCTTGTAGCCCGCAAGCCGCTCGCGGCACCAGGCAACGATCTCTTCGCGCGTGGCGGTCTTGCCCGCCTGTAGCACCAGCACGGCCTTGATGGTCTCGCCCCAATGCGCGTCGGGCACCCCGAACACGCAGGCTTCCTGGATGGCCGGATGCCGGCCGATCACCGCCTCGACCTCGGCGGGGTAGACGTTCTCCCCGCCCGTCTTGATGAGGTACTTCTTGCGGTCGACGAAGCTGAGCGTGCCGTCGTCCTCGCGACGCAGCAGATCGCCAGTGTGGAGCCACCCGCCCCTGAAGACTTCGGCATTGGCGGCATCGTCGTCGAGGTAGCCGGACATCACCGTCGGGCCGCGGACCACGCATTCGCCAGGTTGCCCGATGGGCATGTCGTTCATGTCGTCGTCGACGATGCGCACGTCCATCAGCGGTGAAGGCAGCTTGCGCAAGGTCGGCGTCTCGCCCGGCCCCGAGCGCCGGTGCGCGAGCAGGTAGCTGGTCTCGCTCTGCCCGAAGGCATCGTAGAAATCGATGCCGCAGCTCTCGGTCAATCGCGCAACCACCTGCGGCATCATGTTCGCGTAGCCGATGGCGAAGCGCAGCGTCGACAAGTCGTGCGCGGCGCGTGCAGGGTGGTCGAGAAAATCGGTGATCACGCCCGGCAGCAGCAGCGTCCAGGTCAGGCGGTCGCGCGCGATCAGCTCGAACATCTGCACGACGTCCGCCCGTCTGAAAGTCGCGTAGGTGCCGCCGGTCCAGACCGTCGCGTAGAGCGATTCGTCGCCGCCGCAATGAAAGAGCGGAAGCCATCCGATGAAGCCGTCGTGCTCGGTGAGGCCGAACCACTGCGCGAGCCGCAGCCCGCGCGTCGCCGCCGCCTGCTGGCTGATCAGCGCGCCCTTGGGTTGGCCGGTGGTGCCACTGGTGAAGAGAATGTTGTGGATGTCGCCGCCTTGCGCGATGCGCGGTGGTTCGGCTGGATGGCTCGCGCGCAGCAGGGCCTCGTAGTCGTCGAATCCTTCCGCCGGGCCGAATGAGATCCAGTGCCTGATCTCCGGTGCGTCGGCGCGAAGCTTGACGGCGAGCGGCGCGAGCGTGTCCGACACCAGCATTCCGACAGGGCCGCATTTGCGCAGGCAAGCCGCGAGCTCGGCCGGATGCAGACGCACGTTCAGCGTCGCGACGGTGATACCCAGCGCGGCCATGGCTGCATAGCACTCGATGTACTCGGGCCGGGTCTCGGAGAGCACCGCGACGCTGTCGCCGCGGCGATAGCCGAGCGAATGCAGCGCGTTGGCCAGCCGCCAGGCGCGATCACCCAGTTCGGCGTAACTGCGCCGGCCGTCGGCCCAACTCACCGCGGTGCGGTCCGCATGGAGCGAGAACGCGCGGCGAAACATCGCATCGACCGTGATGCTGCCGGCCTGCTCAGCTTGCGTGCGCCAATCACTCATGGCGCACCCCCTTGGATGGCCGCGCATCGCCGCGGGATGCGAATGCGGCGACCCGATTTGCGAAGTCCTCGGTCGCCGCGCAGCGGATGAAGGCTGCCTTCTCGCGGTCCAGATGAGCCTGCAGGGCATCCCGGGTCTGCACCGCAGTCAGCTGCTTGAGCTCGGCGATCGATTGCCGGGGCATCGCGGCAAGCTTGCGCGCCCACTTGTGCGCTTCTTCGTCGGCACTCTCCGCATCGACGACGTGATTGATGAACCCGAGCGCATGTGCCTCCTCGACCGTGAGGGTGCTGCGCAGCGTGAGCAGCTCGAAGGCACGCGACGCACCGACGCGCTGCGTGAGCCTGAAGCTCAGGCCGCCATCGGCCGATCCCCCGAGCTGCGCATACGCCGTCACGAAGCGCGTGTTGCGCGTCGCAAGCACCAGGTCGCAGGCCAGGGCCAGCGAAATGCCACCGCCCGCGACCGCGCCCTGCACGCTCGCAATGACGGGGAGCTCGGTCCGGTTGAGCGTCATCACACTGGCGTGAAAGCTGTCGATCATCCGGTTGATGAAGGCCGGCAGGTCACCGCGATGGGCGTGCATCGCCGCCACGTCGCCGCCGCCGCAGAACGAGCGGCCTTCGCCGCGGATCACGATGGCGCGGGCGTCCGGCGCCGCAATCGCGCGGTCGATGGCATGGCGCAGCGATTCGATGGCGGCGTAGTCGAGCGCATTGAGCGCAAGCGGACGCTGCAGCGTGATCGTGGCGACTTCGCGGTCGACGTCGACGCGCACGGCTTGGTCGTTGTTCATAGCTCTCCGGAACGTCGCTCGTGCAGTTCATCTGCGTTGTTGACCATCACTCAATAACCTGGGTGCGACGCGATACAGATCAGACACGCGATCGCCTGGATTGGGAAGTGTCGATGCGTCGGGTTTTACCCTTAGACGCTATAAACGAGAGTGGAGATCAGATGGGGCGATCTCCGAATGGCAGCATCGGATTTCATTGAAGAACGTCCATTCAAAGAAATTGAGTAGGGGTCAGAAAAACTGTTGACACCCCCAATTTGCCAACGCAATATCCGCCTCGATCAATCCCATCAAGCCGGCACCGGCGCGGAGACAAAGCCTTGATCCTCGAACCCGCATCGCCCTCCGAGGGGCAGCGCCCATGCTGAGCATCGCCAATCTGCAGGTGTTCTACGACCACGCGGTCGAGGCGGTGAGGGACGTTTCGCTCGAAGTGGGCAAGGGCCGCATCGTCGCGCTGCTCGGCAGCAACGGCGCGGGCAAGTCGACGGTGCTCAAGTCGATCTGCGGTGTGCTCTATCCGGAAGACGGCGAGATCACGGGCGGTTCGATCCGCTATGACGACGCGGCCATCGACCATTGCCCACCCCACGAGATCGTGCGCCGGGGCCTGGTGCAGGTGCCCGAGGGGCGGCGCCTCTTCGACACGCTCACGGTCGAGGAGAACCTGCGCATGGGCGGCTATCTTCGCTCGGCCGGCGCTGCTGCCGAGGCACTGGCGAGCATCTATGCACTGTTTCCGGCGATCGAGGCGCACAAGCATCGCGTGGCCGGCTACCTGTCGGGCGGCCAGCAGCAGATGGTCGCGATCGGACGCGCGCTCATGGGCGAGCCGCGCCTTCTGCTGCTCGATGAGCCGTCGCTCGGGCTGGCACCGCAGATCATCGAAGAGATCTTCGACATCATCCGGCGCCTGCGCGACGAGCGCGGCCTCACGGTGCTGTTGGTCGAGCAGAACGCGAGGCTTGCCCTGTCCATGGCCGACTACGGCTACATCATGGAGCGAGGCCGTGTCGTGCTCGACGACACGCCCGCGCGGCTGCTGGCCAACGACGACGTGAAGGAGTTCTATCTTGGCGTGCAGGCCGGTGGCGAGCGCCGCAGCATGCGCGAGATCAAGCACTACAAGCGGCGCAAGAGGTGGCTGTCATGAGCCGCCCGGTATTGCTGGAACTCGAGGGCGTCGGCAAGCGCTTCGGCGGCCTGGAGGCTCTGGCAGGCATCGACCTGCGGGTGCAGCAGGGGCACATCTTCAGCGTGATCGGGCCCAACGGCGCCGGCAAGACGACATTGTTCAACCTGATCTCCTGCCTGCTGCCGCCGAGTTCGGGACGCATCGTGTTCGACGGCCGGGACATCGCGGGCTCGTCTGCGCACAGCCTGCCGAAGCGCGGCATTGCGCGCACCTTCCAGAACCTGGCGGTGTTCAAGCACGAGAGCGTCATCGACAACATCCTCACCGGGCTGCATGCGCGACTGTCGACCGGGGTTTTCGGCGCCGCCATGTTCTGCGGCGCGGCGCGGCGTGCGGAGATCGCCGCGCGCGAGACAGCCGAGGAGATCGTGGAGTTCCTCGAGATCGAGACCGTGCGCGACCTGCCTGTCGGAACGCTGTCCTATGGCCTGCAGAAGCGGGTCGAGCTGGGCCGCGCGCTCGCCATGCAGCCGCGCCTGCTGCTGCTGGACGAGATGGTTTCGGGCATGAACCAGGAAGAGACCGAGGACATCGCCCGCTTCATCCTCGACATCCGCGAGGAACGCAACATCACGGTGATGATGATCGAGCACGAGATGGGTATCGTGATGGACATCTCCGATCACGTCTGCGTGTTGAGCTTCGGCCGCAAGATCGCCGATGGGACGCCGGCCGAGGTCGCGGCCGATCCCGCGGTCGTGACGGCGTATCTCGGCGTGGGCATGGAGGCACTGGCATGACGCGCGACCATCGTCTGCTCGCGGACTCCACGCTGCCGCCGGGCGTGGCCGAGGGCCGCGCGACCATGCCGGGCCTTCTGCGCCACCGCGCGCGCCACACGCCGGATCGCGTCGCCCTGCGCGAGAAGGTTCGCGGCATCTGGAAAGGCACCACCTGGGCCGACTACTTCGAGCAGGTGCGCGCCTTCGCGCTGTTCCTGCAGGACGCGGGCTTCGGGCGGGGCGACAAGCTGGTGATCGCGTCGGACGGCACGCCCGAGTGGTTCATTGCGGATCTCGCGGCGCAGTCGCTCGGCGGCGTGACCGTCGGGATCTATCCGACCAACCCCTGGCCGGAGCTGCAATACATCGTCAGGCATTGCGGCGCCAAGGTCGCGGTGTGCGGCGACCAGGAGCAAACCGACAAGGTGCTCGAAGCCATGCGCCAGCCGGGTGGCCTGCCTGCGCTCCAGCGGGTGCTCACGGTCGACTGGAAGGGCATGCGCCACTATGACCAGCCGATGCTCATGCCTTTCGCGAAGGCCCTCGAACAGGGCCGCTCGCTGGCGCAGCAGACCGGCCGCAGCGACGCGTGGGAATCGATCGTCGACGGCCTGAGCGCCGACCAGGATGCGCTCATCGTCTACACCTCGGGTACGACCGGCATGCCCAAGGGCGCGCGCATCTCGCATGCGGGCATCCTCTTCGATGCCGCCGTGCTGGGCCAGGTACAAGGCTTCGCCGGCAAGCCGCTCACGGTGGTGTGCTACTTGCCCTTGTGCCATGTGGCGGAGCGGCTGATGTCGCCCGTGATGCAGCTCGTGTATGGCTCGGTGGTCAACTTCGCCGAGTCGATCGACGCGGTTGCGCACAACCTGCACGAGATCGGGCCGAGCTTCTTCTTCGGCGTGCCGCGCATCTGGGAGAAGCTGCAGTACGAGATCCTCATCAAGTCGCGCGATTCGCGGCCCATCGCGCGCCGCGCCTTCGAGCGTGCGATGGCCATCGCAACGCCGATCGCCGAGCGCACCATCGCCAACGGCGGCCGCCCGGAGAGCCGGCGCGATGCCTTCGTCGCCTGGCTGCTTCGCGTCGCGGTGTTCAGCAACCTGCTCGCGAGCATCGGGCTCGACCGCACCTGGGTCGCGATGACGGGCGGCGCGTCGATCTCGCCGTCGGTGATCCTGTTCTTCCGCGCGCTCGGCGTGCCGATCTACCAGATCTACGGCATGACCGAGACGAGCGGCGCGACCCACGCGCAGTCCGCCGCCATGTCGCGGCTGGGATGGTGTGGCCCGCTGCTGCCGGGCATCGTGGAGCAGCGCGTCGCGCCTGATGGCGAGCTTCAGGTGCGCGGTCCGGTGGTGTTCAAGGGCTATCTCCATGACGACGAGGCGACGCGCGCCGCGTTCGATGACGGCTGGCTGCGCACCGGCGACATCGTCGAGCTGGACGAGGCCACCGGCCAAGTGCAGATCGTCGATCGCAAGAAAGCCATCCTGATCACCAGCGGCGGCAAGAACATCACGCCTTCGCTGATCGAGAACGCGTTGAAGGAAAGCCTCTACATCAGCGAAGCCGTGCTGCTGGGCGATGGCCGGCATTTCGTCTCGGCGCTGATCCAGATCGACCTCGACACCGTGGGCAAGTGGGCGCAGGAGCACGGCATTGCCTACACCACCTACGAGACCCTCGCGCAGCTCGACGCCGTGCGTGAACTGATCGGCATCGAGGTCGAACGGGTAAACGAGCGTTTCTCGCGCGTCGAGAGCATCCGCAAGTTCGTCCTCATCCGCAAGCAGCTCGACCACGACGACGGCGAACTCACGGCGACCATGAAGGTTCGCCGGAGAGTCATCGAGCAGAAGTTCGCGGCCGAGGTCGCGTACATCTACGGACCGGTGGAGGAGGCCGCCTGATGAACTACTTCCTGAACCTGATCACCTCGGGTCTCGTGATCGGCGCCCTGTACGGGCTGGTCGCGATGGGCTTCGCCATCGTCTACCGCGCCACCGGCATGGTCAACTTCGCCCAAGGCGAGGTGATGATGCTCATCGCCTACATCAGCTTCAGCATCGCGACGATCCCGGGCATCGGCTTTGGTCCGCTGCTGGTCGCTGTGCTGGCGGTGTCGGTGCTGCTGGGGCTCGCGATCGAACGGGTGTTCATCCGGCCGATGCTCGGCGAGCCGATGTTCTCGCGCGTGATGGTCACCATCGGCCTGGCGGTGGTGATCCGCTCGGTGGTGATCCTGGTCTGGGGCGTGGAGCCGACCGCGTTCCCGCGCCCCTTCGGCACTGCGGTGATCCGCTTCGCGGGGCTGGCGCTCTATCCGGGGCAGATTTTCGCGCTGGTGTCGCTGGCCGTTCTATGCGTGCTGATGTGGCTCTTCTTCTCGCGCTCGCGCATCGGTATCGCGATGCGCGCGACTTCGAACAACGAGACGACCGCATTGCTGATGGGCATCAACGTCAAGCGGATCAGCGGTATCGCATGGGCGCTGTCGGCGGTGTTCGCGGCCTTCGCGGGGCTGGCCTTCTGCCTCATGTTCAGCCTGGAGCCCGAGATCTCGCAGATGGGCCTGCGCGGCTTTCCGGCCACCATCCTCGGCGGGCTTGACTCGGTCGTCGGCGGCGCGCTCGGCGGACTGGTGATCGGCGTGTTCGAGAACCTTGCCGGCGGCTACCTCGGCCGCGGGCTCAAGGAAATCGCCGGTTTCGTGCTGATCATCGTTGTGCTGATGGTCAAGCCCTATGGCCTCTTCGGCCAACGTGAGATCGAAAGAGTCTGATGCGCAGCAGAACCTATCAAGTCTCCTACGCCGGTCTGGTGTCGCTCTCGACACAGCCCGCAACCTGGTGGTGGACGTTCGCCGGGCTGGCACTGCTGGCGTTGGCGCCAGCGTGGTTCGGCTCGCACGGCCTCAACATGCTGACCAGCATCTTCGTGGTGTCGATCGGCGTGCTCGGGCTTAATCTGCTCTCGGGCGTGGCCGGGCAGATATCACTGGGCCACGCGGGCTTTCTGCTGATCGGCGCCTATGCGCAGGCCATCCTGACGACCGACTATCGCGTGCCGACGCTGCTGGCGATCCCGCTTTCGGGTGGCGTGGCCGCGCTGGCGAGCCTCATCGTCGGCGTGCCTTCGCTGCGCCTCAAGGGCCTGTACCTGGCGATCACGACGCTGGCCTTCACGTTCATCGTGCGGCATGTGGTGCTCTTCGCCGAAGACATCACGCGCGGGTCGGCGGGGATGCCGGTCGAACCACTGAGCGTGCTCGGCGTGTCTTTCAAGGGCGACCAACGCTTCTACTACGCAGCGCTGGCCATTCTGGTGCTGTTCGTGCTCATCACGCTGAACCTGATGCGCACGCGCATCGGCCGGGCCTGGCTTGCCCTGCGCGACCACGACATTGCCGCCCGAGCCATGGGCATTGACCTCATGCGCTACAAGCTGCTGGCTTTCATGGTCAGCGCCTTCTACACCGGGGTGGCCGGCGCGATGGTCGCGTTGCAGACCCGCTTCGTCAACGTCGATACCTTCAGCGTGCTGATCAGCATCGAGGCGCTGGCGATGATCATCGTGGGCGGCATGGGCCGCATCCATGGCGCGATCCTCGGCGTGGCGCTGATCCTGCTGCTGCCCGAACTGCTGAACCTGGGATTCGATGCCGCGGGCGACGGCGTGCGCACGCTGATGGCCGATCGCATCTACGAGGTCAAGGGCCTGATGTACGGCGTGGTCATCCTGCTGTTCCTGCGGCTCGAGCCCGAAGGGCTGGCCGGCATCTGGCGCAAGTCGAAGCGCTTCTGGGTGCAGTGGCCGCTGTCGCAATGAACGAGGTTTCGAACACTACAAGGAGACAAGCATGGACGAGAGAGAAGAAGCGGTCAGGACAAGCGCGCGGAAACGCGCTGCGCTGCGAGGCGCCTTCATTGCGCTGGCAGCTTGGGTTGCTGCATCGGCTGCGATGGCGCAGGACGTGGGCGTCACGGCCACCGAGATCCTGATCGGCGAGGTGCAACCGATGTCGGGTCCTGCGTCGCTGATCGGCAAGGCCGGCGCGGCAGGCTCCAAGCTGGCCATTGCGGAGATCAATGCGGCGGGTGGCATCAACGGCCGCAAGCTGCGCGCCATCTACGAGGACGATGGCTACGTGCCCGCGCGCTCGGTGTCGGCCGTCAAGAAGTTGATCGACTCCGACAAGGTCTTCGGCCTCACCGGTACCACCGGCAGTTCGCACATGGTGGCGATGCTGCCGGCCATCGAAGAGGCGAAGATCCCGACCATCGTGCACATGGCGCCCAACCCGGCGGTGGTCACGCCGCGCCGGCCCAACGTCTTCATGATCGGACCGGACTACGACTATGCGGGCTACGTGCCGATCCGCTACATGGTCGAGAAGATGGCCAAGAAGGGCGGCAAGTTCGGCATCCTCTACCAGGACGACGACTTCGGAAAGGCACTGCTCGCGGGCTACCAGAAGGCGGTGAAGGAATACGGGCTCAACAGCGTCGCCGAGATCTCCTTCAAGCGCGGCGCCAAGGATTTCTCGGCCGAAGTGCTCACGCTGAAGGAGAAGGGCGCCAACGCCGTCTACCTTGGCACGCTCACCACCGAGTCGGCATCGATCATGTCGGAGATGCGCCGCCTCGACATGGACGTGGCGATCGGGACCTTGTGGGCGGGGCAATTGCCGGCCGCGGTGAAGTTGGCGGCGCCGGCAGGCTACCAGTACCTCATCCCCGACTACTACGCGTCGAACTACGACCCGGCGGGCGTGGCGCTCATGACGTCGGCCAAGAAGTTCCTGAGCGCGGACGACTACGCCAACTTCAACCGCTACACGGTCAGCGGCTACGTCGGCACGATGGTGTTCGCCGAAGGCGTGCGCCGCTGCGGCGCCAACGTGACGCGCACCTGCGTCATTGCCCAGCTCGACAAGCTCAAGGATTTCAAGGTCGGCGGCCTCAGCGGGCCCGTCTCCTTCGACAACCCGAAGGGGCAGGCCGTGATGCCGATCAAGCTCTTCCAGACCGATCCGCAAAGCGGCACCGTGAAGTCGCTGACCGACTTCGTCGCGTATTGAACTGAACCGCCCGCGCACCGCGCCGCACCGATTCGCCACGACCATGACGCAAGCTTCATCCCTCAAGAGCACCGAGCGCTACCGCTCGGCCTTTCGCCCTGGCCTTTTCGAGGGCCGCACGGTCGTGGTGACCGGCGGCGGCAGCGGGCTCGGTCGTTGCACGGTGCACGAACTGGTCAGCCTCGGCGCGCGTGTTGCGCTCGTCGGGCGGCAGATGGCCAAGCTCGATACGGTGGCCGAGGAGATTGCCGCGATCTACCCGGAGCGGGCCGGCGGCGTCACGCGCCACGCCTGCGACATCCGCGACGAGGATGGCGTCAAGGCCACGGTGGCGGACATCGTGGCGCAGCACGGGCGCATCGATGGGCTCTTCAACTGCGCCGGCGGGCAGTATCCGGCGCGGCTGCGCGACATCTCCCTCAAGGGCTGGGATGCCGTGGTGCGCAACAACCTGCACGGCACCTTCCTCTTCTCGCGCGAGTGCTATGTGCAATCGATGGAAGCCCATGGCGGGAGCATCGTCAACATGCTGGCCGACATCTGGGGCGGCCTGCCGGGCATGGGGCATTCCGGCGCGGCACGTGGCGGCGTGCTGACCTTCACCGAAACGGCAGCCTGCGAGTGGGGACATGCGGGCGTTCGCGTCAATGGTGTCGCGCCGGGCTGGATCGCATCCGCCGGCATCGACACCTACGACGAGGACTACCGCAACGTGCTGCGCGGGCTGCGTGACAAGGTGCCGCTGCAGCGCTTCGGTACCGAGGCCGAGCTGTCGTCGGCCGTGGTGTACCTGCTGTCGGAGGCCGCCGGCTTCATCAACGGCACCGTCATCCGGGTCGATGGCGGCGTGCCCACCGCGCGGCCCACCTGGAAGCTGGAGCCGGCCGAGCGCAGCTTCCCGTTCGACGGATTCCCGCAGTATCAGCCGCCCGAGACCTTGGCGGACCGGCAGCCGGCAGGAGATGGGAAATGAGCGCCGAGAACGAGGCCGCCGGGCGCCCGCAGGTCGAGGTGGAGCGCGACGGTGCGGCCTGCCGCATCACCATCGACCGGGCGCCATCGCACAACACGATGTCCGACGCCGCGATGCTGGAACTCGTCCAGGCCCTGCGTACGGCAGAGTCGATGGAGGGCGTGCGCGCCATCGTCCTCACCGGTGCGGGCGACAAGACCTTCTGCGCGGGCGGGCAGCTCAAGCCGACAGCCGACGGTTCGCCCTTCGCGCTGGAGCCGGGCCGCTTCGACAACCCGGTGGCCGACCTGTTCCGCGCCCTCGACAAATGCAACCTGCCGGTGATCGCGCGGGTCAACGGCAGCGCCTTCGGAGGCGGCCTCGGCCTGGTCTGCGCATGCGATTTCGCGGTGGCCTGCGATGACGCCATGTTCGGCACCACCGAAGCGAAGGTCGGCGTGTTTCCGATGATGATCCTGCCGCTGCTGATGCGCGTGATTCCGCGGCGCAGGCTGCTGGAGATGTGCTTCTTCGCGCAGCGCTTCAGCGCCGCGGATGCCGAGCGCTTCGACATCGTCAACCGCGTGGTGCCGCGCGACGGCCTGGATGCGGCGGTCGACGAGATGGTCGCGCGCCTGACCGCCAACTCGCCCGTGGCGCTGCGCATCGGGCGCCGCGCGATCGGTGCGATCACCGACCTTTCGTATCACGATGCCCTCAACCTCGCGCAGGCCGTACTGCCGGTGCTCTCGCAAAGCGAAGACACGCGCGAAGGCATGCGGGCATTCGCCGAACGCCGGGCACCTGTCTGGCCCGGACGGTGAGATCGACATGAGCACACCTGCCACTTCTCCGCTGGGCCGCCCGCTGCGGATCGGTTGCGCCAGCGGCTTCTGGGGCGATTCCGAGGCCGGCGCGGCGCAGCTCGTGCGTCACGGCAACGTCGATTTCCTCGTGTTCGATTTTCTGGCGGAGATCACGATGTCGCTGCTGGCGCGGGCCCGGGCCAAGTCGGCCGATGCGGGTTATGCGCCGGACTTCGTCCGTATCGTCGCCGCACTGGCGCCCGAGCTGAAGTCGCGCGGCATCCGGGTGGTGTCGAATGCGGGCGGGGTCCATCCGGCGGCGTGCCGCGATGCATTGAAGAAGGCGCTCGATGCGCAGGGCATTGCCATGCGGATCGCGGTCGTCGAGGGCGACGACATCGCCTCGCAGGTCGACGCACTGCGTGCCGCAGGGACGCGGGAGATGTTCAGCGGTGCGCCGATGCCGGACAACTTCCTCAGCGTCAACGCTTATCTTGGCGCGCAGCCGATCGCGGCGGCGCTCGACGCCGGGGCGGACATCGTCATCACCGGCCGCGTGGTCGACAGCGCCGTGACGCTCGCGCCGCTGGTGCATGCCTTCGGATGGCGCTGGGACGACTGGGACAAGCTTGCGACGGGCAGCCTCGCGGGCCACCTGATCGAATGCGGTGCGCAGGCCACCGGCGGCATCTTCACCGATTGGGAACAGGTGCCCGGATGGGACGACATGGGTTTCCCCATCGTCGAGTGCGAACCTGATGGGAAGAGCTTCGTGCTCACCAAGCCGCCGGGCACCGGCGGGCTGGTCTCGCCCGGTACGGCCGCCGAGCAGATCGTCTATGAAATCGGCGATCCGCGGGCCTATCTGCTGCCGGATGTCTGCTGCGACTTCGCCGACGTGAACTTGGCTCAGGAGGGCGAGCATCGCGTGCGCGTGAGCGGCGCGAAAGGCACCCCGGCACCGCGGACCCTGAAGGCGAGTGCGACCTATGCCGACGGATGGCGCCTGCTCGGGACGCTCATGATCGGCGGCCAGCGCGCGGCGGACAAGGCGCAACGGGTTGGCGAGGCCATCTTCGCCCGGTGTCGTCGTTTCCTGGCCGAGCGAGGCCTTGCGGATTTCAGCGAGACGAGCCTCGAAGTGCTCGGTGCCGAAGGCACCTACGGCGCCCATTCGCGCATGCGGGCGAGCCGCGAAGTCGTCCTGAAGATCGCCGCGCGGCACGGCGAGCGCGCTGCGCTCGAACTGCTTGCGCGCGAGATCGCCCCGTCGGCCACCGCGATGGCGCAAGGCATCACCGGTTTCGCCGCCGGCCGGCCTTCGCCGTCGCCAGTGGTGCGACTCTTTTCGCTGCTGGTGGACCGCAAGACGGTTCATGCGCGCGTCAGCCTCGACGGAGAGCCGTTGCCCTTCGATGAATTCGTGCCGGCGGCGGCCGGCGAGGCGCCGCGGCAGACCGACATCGCGCCTGCACGGCAGGAGGATGGACCCACCGAGCGTGTGCCACTCCTGCGCATCGCCCATGGGCGCAGCGGCGACAAGGGCGACATGGCCAACATCGGCCTCATCGCGAGGTCGCCCGCGGCCTGGCGCGTGCTGCTGCAGGAACTCGATGCCGACAAGGTGGCGGCGTACTTTGCGCATGTCTGCAAGGGGAAGGTCACGCGCTACACGCTGCCGGGCTTCCATGCCATCAACTTCACGCTCGAAAACGCACTCGGAGGCGGCGGCATCGCGTCGCTTCGCTACGACCCGCAAGGCAAGGCCTTTGCACAGATGTTGCTCGACCTCGAGATCGACGTGCCGACAGCGGTACTGCGAACACTCACATGAAACAGAACGCCAAAACCCAATCCAACAGCGGCGATACCGACAAGGTGACTCCGATCGCCGCCGGCAAGCAGACGCCCCGACGCATGCGGCGCGCGGCGGAGATCCTTGCCGCCGCGCGCGAGGTCTTTCTCGAAAAGGGCTTCGAACGCTCGTCGGTCGGCGAGATCGCGACCCGCGTCGGCGTGGTCGAAGGGTTGGTGTACTCGTACTTCCCGACCAAGCGCGACCTCCTCAACGAGGTGCTGCGTGGCATGTACGAGCCACTGATCCAGGACATCGCCGACAGTTTCGCGCGCATCCACGGCCTGCGCAGCCGCTTGCGCTACCTCGTGTGGCGGCATCTGCGCGTGTACGTCGAAGAGCCCAGCCTGTCGCGCATCGTGCTGCACGAGGTGCGCACCAGCCCCGAGTACTTCAAGTCGGTATTGCACGACCTGCACGTGCACTACACCTCCTTCCTGCTGCTGACCGTGCGCGAGGCCATGCAGCAGGGCGAGCTGCCCGCTGACACTGATGCCGAGACGGTGCGCAGCATGGTCTATGGCGGCATCGAGCACCGGATGTGGTCGCTGCTCTACGGCCGGGGCTCGATCGACGTCGAGGCCATGGCGGACAGCTATACCGCGATGCTCCTCAACGGCATCCTGTCGCCGAAAGCGCGCGCAGGCGGCGCTGAAATCGAGGCGCGTGCTGCTGGCCCCGATGACGCGGGTCCGGCCGACGACATCGAACGCCGCCTCGCAAGGCTCGAGCGCATCGTCGCGCTGGGTCTGACACCGACGCCTGCCGCAACCGCCCCATCCGCCCCATCCGCCGCCGCCAAGCGGCTCAGGAAGTCGACATGACCGCGATCCGCAAGCTCTTCATCGCCAACCGCGCGGAGATCGCGCTGCGCATCGTGCGCACGGCCACGCGCATGGGCATCGATACGGTGGTGCCGTGGCACGAGAAAGACCGGGCGGGTCCGGCGCTTGCCGCGGCGACGGAGACGGTCGAACTCTTCGGCGAACCGCCAGTGGCCGCGTGGCTCGACGCAGAGGCGATGATCCGCGCCGCGCGAGACACCGGCTGCGACGCCATCCACCCGGGCTACGGCTTCCTGTCGGAGAACGCGGCGTTCGCGCAGACCGTGGCGGACGCCGGACTGGTCTTCGTCGGCCCCACGGCTGCCGCGATCGAGCTGATGGGCGACAAGATCAGCGCACGCCGCTTCGCGATCAGCCACGACGTGCCGGTGACGCCTTCGGCCGACGAGGCGGACGATCCGGCGAGCTTCGCCCAGCGGGCGCGGGGCATCGGTTTTCCGCTGCTCATCAAGGGCGCTGCCGGCGGCGGCGGCAAGGGCATGCAGATCGTCCGTCGGGAAGAGGACCTCGCGGCCGCGATCGACATCGCGCGCGGCGAGAGCCAGCGCTACTTCGGCGACGGTCGCCTGTTCGCCGAGCGCTTTGTCGAGCGGCCGCGGCACATCGAAGTGCAGGTGTTCGGCGACGTGTATGGCAAGGTCATCCACCTGGGCGAGCGCGAGTGCTCGATCCAGCGCCGTTTCCAGAAGCTCATCGAAGAATCGCCAGCACCCGGGCTCGCACCTGCATTGCGCGAGCGAATCTGCAGCGCGGCAGTGCGACTGGCGTCGGCGGCGGGCTATGTGAATGCCGGCACCGTCGAATGCATCGTGTCGCCCGAGGGCGAGTTCTTCTTCCTGGAGATGAACACCCGGCTGCAGGTGGAGCACCCGGTCACCGAGATGGTCACCGGGCTCGACCTGGTCGAGCTGCAGTTGAGGGTTGCGCAAGGCGAGCCGCTGGGCATCTCCCAGGACGATGTGCGCGCGTCCGGCCATGCGATCGAATGTCGCATCCTGGCGGAAGATGCGGACGCGGGCTTCGTGCCCGACACCGGGCGCGTGCTGCTGCTGCGCACGCCGCAGGGGCCCGGCGTGCGCTTCGACGGCGGCGTGACCGAGGGCGCAGCGGTGACGGCCGACTTCGACTCCATGCTGGCAAAGCTGGTCGTCCATGGCGCGGACCGCCGACTCGCGATCTCGCGCATGCGCACCGCACTGGCCGAAACCACGATGCTTGGCGTCACCCTCAACAGCGACTACCTCGCGCGGGTGCTCGGTCATCCGGACTTCGGGCGGGGCGAGACCGACACGGGCTTTCTCGAACGGCATCGGGACGCGCTGCGACCGGCGCCGCTCACCGATGGCGAGCGCCGCGCGGTGCTCGCCGTGGCCGCCAGCGCCGCACCCGACCGTGCTGCGTATCCGGCGCCCGAGCCGTATGCCTCCATGGGCGCGTGGCGCAACTGAATCACTCGAAGCGACCTTCATGACGACCCTACTTTTCAGCAATGCGCCGGGCGAGCGGCATCAGGTGCACCGGCATGTCGATGGTGTGCAGGTGGACGATGTCCGCCTCCCGGTCAGGAGCCTCGGCCGGGGCGACTTCGTCGCCAGCATCGACGGCCGCGGTGAGCGTCTGTGCGCGGTGGCGCATGGGGATGCGATCTATGTGCAGCTCAAGGGACGGGCCTGGCGACTCGATCGCGTGGACGCCACGCGCTCGCGCGGCGGCAGCGCAACGGAAGCCGCGGGCGCGTCGATCGCGCCGATGCCCGGCGTCGTCGTGTCCGTGCACACCGGCGCGGGAGAGGCCGTGCGGCAGGGCGATCCCCTGCTGGTCATCGAAAGCATGAAGCTGCAGATGACCATCGGCGCCGCCGCGGACGGTGTCGTGGCCGAGCTGCCCTTCGGCGTCGGCCAGACCTTCCAGCGCGGCGCGACGCTGGTGCGCATTGCCGCAGCGGAGGCCACCGCATGAGCCGCATCGAAAGCCGTATCGACACTGCAAGCGAAAGCTTCAAGCAGAACCGCAAGGCCATGCTGGCGCACGTCGAAGGCCTGCGCACCCGCTTGCACAAGGCGCGCTTCGAGCGGCCGGAGCGCGACATCGAGCGACTGCACCGCCAGAACAAGCTCACGGTGCGCGAGCGGCTCGACCTGTTACTGGATCCGGGCACGCCCTTTCTCGAGATTGGCGCCCTGGCGGCGAACCGCGCCTACGAGGGTGAGGTTCATGGGGCAGGGCAGGTGTCGGGCATCGGGATCATCGCGGGGCGCGAGGTCGTCATTCATGCCGACGATCCGAGCATCAAGGGCGGCGCCTGGTATCCGCTTTCGGTCAAGAAGATCGTGCGCACGCTCGATATCGCGATCGAGAACCGCCTTCCTGTCGTGCACCTGTGCGACAGCGCCGGTGGCTTCCTGCCGCTGCAGTCCGACCTTTTTCCCGACCGGCATGCGGCCGGGCGCATCTTCCGCAACCAGTGCACGCTGTCGAAGATGGGCGTGCCGCAGATCGCCGTGGTGCTCGGTCACTGCACTGCCGGCGGTGCCTACATCCCTGCCCTGTGCGACTACAGCGTGATCGTGCGCGGCAACGGCGGCGTCTTCCTCGGCGGTCCGCCGCTGGTGAAGGCCGCGACCGGGGAGGTCGTCTCGGCCGAGGCCCTGGGCGGTGCGCAGATGCACACGACGGTTTCGGGCACTTGCGACTACGCCGCCGACGACGAGCCGCACGCCATGGCCATTGCGCGGGACATCCTCGCCCAGACCACGCCCATCCGCAAGCAGCAGATCGACCGCGTCGATGCCCAGCCGCCGCACTACGACCCCGCCGAGCTGTACGGCATCATCCCGACCGATTGGAAGACCGGCTTCGACATGCGCGAGGTGATCGCGCGCATCGTCGACGGCAGCGAGTTCCACGAGTACCAGCCGGGCTACGGCACCACGATGGTCTGCGGCTTTGCGCGCATCTGGGGATGCAAGGTCGGCATCCTGGCCAACAACGGCGTGCTGTTCAACGACAGCTCCCTCAAGGCCGCGCACTTCATGCGCCTTTGCGACCGCGACCGCACGCCACTGGTCTTCCTGCAGAACATCACCGGCTACATGGTGGGGCGCGAATACGAGGAGCGCGGTATCACGAAGGACGGGGCCAAGATGATCATGACGCAGGTCGGCTGCACCGTGCCCAAGTTCACGGTGATCGTCGGCGGCTCGTTCGGCGCCGGCAACTACGGCATGTGCGGCCGCGCCTTCGACGGGCGATTCCTCTGGATGTGGCCACAGTCGCAGATCGCCGTGATGGGCGCCGAGCAGGCCGCCAACACACTGGCCGAGGTCAAGGTCCGGCAGCTCCAGCGCAAGGGCCATGAACTGTCGGCCGGGGAAATCGCGGCCATCCGCGATCCGGTGCTCAAGAGCTTCGAAGAGGAAAGCGATGCCTACCACTCGACGTCGGAGCTGTGGGATGACGGCATTCTCGACCCGGTCGACACGCGCAATGCGCTGGGCATGGCCATCGTCGCTTCGCTCAACGCGCCGTTCAGCGAAGACATCGGCTACGGCGTGCTGCGGCTCTGACCGGCGATCCCGCAGCGCAGGAGATCCGTATCCATGATCACGATCGACGAAGACACGACCATCGGCAGCGCCTTCTTCAGCGCCGCCCGCAGCTACGGCGGCAATGCCTTCCTTGCGGTGCCGGCGAATCTTGCGCGCAGCTATGCGGCAGAAGGCAGCGAGATCAGCTATGCCGACGCGGCGGCGGAGGTCGAGCGGCTGATGCGCGTGTACACGGAAGCGGGCTACGGCGTCGGCCATCGGGTCGGCCTGCTGCTGGAGAACCGGCCCGAACACCTGTTGCACAAGCTGGCGATGAATGCGCTGGGCATCTGCTGCGTGCCGCTGAACCCGGACCACCGTGCTGGCGAAATGGCCTTCGTCATCGAGCATGCGCGTGTCGACATGGTGGTGGTCATTCCTGCGCTCGAGCCGTTGCTGCGCAGTGCAATGGACGAATCGGCGCGGCAGCCCCTGGCGGTCCGGCTGGGCGCCTTCGACGGTGGCAACGCCGCGATCCCTTCGCCGCGCGTTCGCGCGGCTTCCACCACCCCCGGGCCGGATACGCCCGCGAGCGTGCTCTACACGAGCGGCACCACCGGCCGGCCCAAGGGTTGCGTGCTCTCGCATCGCTACGAGCTGGCCGCCGGTGCCTGGTATGCGACGCGCGGCGGACTGGCCAGCTTCGGTGAAGGCTGCGAAAGGATCTACAACCCCCTGCCGCTGTTCCACGTCAATGCGTCGATCTTCTCGTTCTTCTGCGCGATGGTGAAAGGCAATTGCCAGATCCAGACCGACCGGTTCCAGACCTCGCGGTGGTGGACCGAGGTGCGTGAGTCGCGGGCAACCGTCGTGCACTACCTGGGCGTGGTCGTGCCGATGCTGCTGGGGCAGCCCGCTTCGCCGCAGGACCGCGACCATCAGGTTCGTTTCGCGATCGGTGCCGGTGTCGAGCCGCAGCGGCACGCCGCCTTCGAGGCGCGCTTCGGCTTTCCGCTGATCGAGATCTGGGGCATGACGGAAATGGTCCGGGCCCTGATCGACAACATGGCGCCGCGCCAGGTCGGCACGCGCGCCTTCGGCCGGGCACAACCCGGGGTGGAGGTCCGTGTGGTCGACGACGCCGACGTCGATGTGCCGGACGGCACCGACGGCGAAATGATCGTGCGCCACTCGGCCGCCGACCCGCGCAAGGACTTCTTCAGCGGCTACCTGGACGATCCGGCCGCGACCGAAGCGGCATGGCGCGGCGGCTGGTTCCACACTGGCGATATCGTCAACCGCTCCGCCGACGGCATGCTTCACTTCGTCGACCGGCGCAAGAACATCATCCGCCGCTCGGGCGAAAACATCGCGGCCGCCGAGGTCGAGGCCTTGCTGCAGACGCATCCGCTGGTGGAGCAGGTCGCTGTGCTGGGCGCACCCGACGAGATACGCGAGGAAGAAGTGCTGGCCTGCATCGTCCTGCGCGAGAGCGCCATGGCGGACGTCGACGCGGCCGTGAAGACGCTCTTCGACCACTGCAATGCGCGGCTGGCGTACTACAAGGCGCCGGGTTGGGTCTGGATCACCGACCAGATCCCGACCACCGCCACGCAGAAGATCCAGAAGCACCAGATATTTCCAAAGGGTGTCGACCCACGCACACTGGCCGGCATGCGCGATCTGCGCAGCTGGAAGAAGCGGGGCTGACCGAAAGATTCGCCATGCCGATGCCTCCGCTCTTCCAGCGCGCCCTGTCGCTTCCCGCAATCGGCTCGCCGATGTTCCTCGTGTCCTTTCCGACCCTCGTCACTGCGCTGTGCAAGGCGGGCGTGGTCGGCACATTCCCACATGTCAATGCCAGGCCGCAGTCGCAGCTGGATGCGTGGCTGGGGGAAATCGAGCGCGATCTCGCGGCCTGTCGGGCGTCGAACCCCGATGCAGTCGTCGCACCGCATGGCATCAACCTGATCGTGCATCGCACGAACGCGCGTTTCGAGCCCGATCTCGAAGTCGTGGTGCAGCACCGCGTGCCCTTCGTCATCACATGCCTGGGCAATCCGGCGCCGGTGGTGGAGGCGGTGCACGCCTATGGCGGCACGGTCTTCTGCGATGTCACGAGCGCCGACCACGCGCGCAAATCGGTGCATGCAGGGGTCGACGGCCTCATCTGTGTGGGCGCCGGGGCGGGTGGACATGCGTCGAGCCAGAGCGGGTTCTCGCTGGTGCGGGAGATCCGCGAGTTCTGGGACGGCTGCCTGGTGCTGGGCGGCGCGATCAACGATGGCTGGCAGATCCGTGCCGCCGAGGCGCTCGGAGCCGACCTGGTCTACATGGGCACGCGCTTCCTTGCGACGAAGGAGTCGCAGGCACAGGAGGCGTACAAGCAGATGGTGGTCGATTCCAAGGTGAGCGATCTCGTCTACACCGACCGGTTGTCGGGCGTGCACGCCAACTATCTCCGTCCCTCGATCGAGCGTTTCGGGATCGACGTCGAGAGGCTACCGCCCAAGGCGCCCGACATGAGCGCCCTGACCAATACGGAAGCACGGCTCTGGAAGGACCTGTGGAGCGCAGGGCAGGGCGTTGCGACCATCCACGACATTCCCACGGTGGCGCAGCTCGTCGAACGCATCTCGGCCGAGTACCGTGCGGCCTGCGCGTTGCCGCCGAGCGCGGCGCTGGCACCATTGGCACCGTCGGCGCGATGATGCGGCCGCCAATCGATTTCTGGTTCGACTTCGCTTCGCCCTACGGCTATTTCATGGCCGAGAAGATCGAGGTCGTCGCGGGCCGCCATGGCCGCCGCGTGCGATGGCGGCCCGTCATTCTGTTCGCCGTGCTGCGTGCACTGGACCTGCCGCCGCCGATGGGCCACGAGGTCAAGCGCGCGTACATGCAGCTGGACTTCGAGCGCTCCGCCCGTTTCCTCGATGTGCCGTTCCGCTTACCCGCGGGGTTCCCGGCGGTCACCCAGCACGCGGCACGCGCCTTCTATCTTCTGGAGCGCCTGGAACCTTCCCTGGCCGTCGACTTCGCGCGTCTGGCGTTGCGGGCTTACTTCGTCCAAGGTGCCGACCTGGGCGATGCCATGCAGGTCGCGCGATGGGCATGCGAAGCGAATCCGGCGCTCCCCGATCCGGCGGATTTCGCGCTGCGCATGCGGGCCGACGACGCCCGGGCGATGCTGGCATCGGCCGTCGATGAAGCAGTGCGGGAACAGGTGTTCGGTTCGCCAACGGTCGTGATCGATGGCGAGCGGTTTTTCGGCGTCGATCGCCTTCCGCAGATCGAAGCCTGTCTTGCGGGGACTCTATGAACCAATCGTCTTCAGATGCGCATGTGCTGGTCCATGTCGAGGGCGCGGTCGGCGTCATGCGCTTCAATCGCGGCGCCACGCTCAACACGCTCGACATCCCGATGCTGCTGGCCATGGAAGCCGCGCTCGGCGAGTTCGAGGCGAACGACGCGGTGCGCGTCGTCGTGCTGACCGGCGCGGATGAGCGTGCATTCGTCGCGGGCGGCAACATTGCCGATCTCGACAGCCGGCGCGGCCTGCAGCATTACCAGGAGTTCGGCGACATCGTGGCGCGGGTGTTCCAGCGATTCGAGGCGTGCCCGAAGCCCACCGTGGCCGCGGTCAACGGATGGGCGCTCGGCGGCGGCATGGAGTTGCTGCTGTGCACGGACATCCGCCTCATCGCCGAGGACGCGCAGATCGGCTTGCCCGAGATCAAGCTGGGCCTCTTTCCGGGCGGCGGCGGTTCGCAGCGCTTGATGCGCCAGTTGCCCCTGTGCCAGGCCAAGCGGCTGATGTTCCTCGGCGATCCTGTGTCGGCACGGGAGGCAGTGTCGCTGGGCCTGGTCAATGAATCGGTACCGCGCGAGGACCTCATGCACGCGGCCATGACGCTCGCGCACAAGCTCGCCGCGAGGGCTCCCCTGGCGCTGAAGATGCTGAAAAGCGCGATGCACATTGGGGCCGACATGCCGCTCGGCAATGCGCTGCAGTACGAGCGGGCGATGATCAGCCTGGTCTTCGACAGTGACGACGCGCACGAGGGCTGCGCCGCATTTCTCGAAAAGAGGCCCGCCAGGTTCAAGGGAGCCTGAGAGACTGCCTCCGGCCGTTGCTAGTGCCTTCTCAGCGAGGCAAGCGACAACGCAGTGCGTTCAACGGTCGCGCTCGCGCACACCGAGCACTCGCCAGGCCAGCTTCGACAGTTCCGCCGCGACTTCGTCGGGCGACAGGCGACCGTCGGGCCGGTACCAGCTGTAGAGAAAGCCGGGGAGGCTCAGCGCAGCGAAGGCGGTGATCTTGGTCTCGCCAAAGTCGAGGTCGCCGTCGGCGCGTGCCTGCTCCAGCAGCGGAAAGAGCTGGTCGTAGAAGTGACGCGCCAGCTTCTTCTGTGCAGCGAGGTACTCGGGCCGATAGACCTGCGGCTCCTTGTAGGCAAAGAAGGCGCAGGGGTGGTGCGAAACCGTTGCGCGGATCAGGCGTTCGATGCCTTCCTTGACCTTCTCGACCGCACGCCGGTCATCGTCCTGCGCGAAATCCATCGAGGTGAAACAATCGACCGCGGGCCGCCACGACAGCGTCTCGAAGATCTCCTGCTTGTCTCGGAAGTAGTAGTAGACGAAGGGCTTGGTGGCGTCTAGCGCGCGCACGATCTGCGCCATCGTCGTGTTTGCATAGCCCTGCGCCGCAAAGAGCTGCGCCGCCGCCTGCAGGATGCGCTCGCGCTGCATGTCGGTGCCGGCGGTCGCGGCGCGCTGGCGGCCCGTGCCCTGCGGCAGATCGCTTCTTCTCGAAGCCGCATCGCCGCGTCCGGATGGTTCGTGAGAGGGTTTGTGCGGTGTCGCCGAAGTTATACCCATGGGTAGGATTGTTGGGGCACCATGCAGCGATGGCAAGCGGCCAACCCTATCGATAACCCTGTGAGAGTGACGCCATGGAGACAACGCAGCCCCCGATCGTCCGCAGCAACCGCTGCACGAATACCTCCGGACCCATGCGCGCGAGCGCGGCACCGGCGCCGGAAAAGTGTTGCGCCGCCTTCTCGAAGGCTGACGGACGATGATGAAGAAAGTCCTGATTGCCAATCGCGGCGAGATCGCGGTGCGGCTGGTTCGCGCGGTGCGTGATCTCGGCATCGAGAGTGTCGTCGTCCATGCCGTCGACGACGCATCGGCGTTGCACGTGCAGCTCGCCGACATTGCAGTGCCCTTGCATGCGACCGGCCCGTCGGCTTACCTTGATGTTGCCGCGTTGATCACGATCGCGCGCGATCATGGATGCGATGCGGTGCACCCCGGCTACGGGTTCTTGAGTGAACGCGCAGACCTCGCGAAGGCATGCGCAGACGCGGCCCTGCGGTTCATTGGCCCGACGCCGGATCAACTTGCGCTCTTCGGCGACAAGGCCCGTGCGCGCGCGCTCGCCGAGCAGTGCGATGTGCCGGTGATGCCCGGCAGCGCCGGTGCCGCGACGCTCGCGGAGGCCCAGGCCTTCTTCGCTGCGCAAAAGGCCGACGGCGCGGGCGTGATGGTCAAGGCCATCGGTGGTGGTGGCGGGCGCGGCATGCGAGCCGTGCTGAACGCCGACGAGCTTCCAGAGGCACACGCACGCTGCATGTCCGAGGCCAAGGCGGCTTTTGGTGTCGAAGGCGTCTACGTCGAACGCTTGATGCGCAATGCGCGCCACATCGAAGTACAGGTCATCGGCGATGGCAAAGCGGTTGCCAGCCTGGGCGAGCGCGAATGCACGCTTCAACGGCGGTTTCAAAAGCTGGTCGAAATTGCACCGAGCCCCTCGCTGCCCAACGCGCTGCGCGAGCAGATCACGCAAGCGGCGCTCCGCATGGCCAAGGCAGTGGGCTATCAGAGCCTTGGCACGTTTGAATTCCTCGTCGACGAGCATTCGTCGACACTGCCCTACGTCTTCATCGAAGCCAATCCAAGATTGCAGGTGGAGCACACCGTGACCGAAGCGGTGACGGGCCTGGACCTCGTGCAATTGCAGATTGGCATCGCGACGGGGCAGACACTTGCTGACGTCGGCGTCGATACCGGGCGCATAGCACCTCAGCGCGGGTTTGCAGTGCAATGGCGCATCAATGCCGAGACGCTCGATTCGCAAGGCAATGCGCGGCCTTCCGGCGGCACGCTGAGTCGCTTCGATCTGCCGGCCGGACCCGGCGTGCGTGTCGATACGCATGGCTATGCCGGGCTCGCGCCTTCGCCGCACTACGACACGCTGCTTGCCAAGCTGATCGTGCATTCGTCCTCGCCGCGCTTTGCCGACGTCGTGCGCCGCTCGCTGCGCGCGCTGGAGGAATGCCGTATCGAGGGCATCGCGACGAACCTCTCGCTGCTGCAGGCCATCGCAATGCGGCCGGAATTCGGGAGTCAAACGGTACACACCCGATTCGTCGAAGCGCATCTGGCCGATCTGCTGGCCGCCGCCGGGCAAGTGAACGCGGCCGCTGCGAAGCACGCGCGCCCTGCGGCCTCTGTGGCCACTGAAGCTGCAAAGACAGTTGCGGAGGATGAGGACGACGAACTCATGGTGAAGGCACCCATGCCCGCCAAGCTCGTGCAATTCGAAGTGGATGTCGGCGACGTCGTACCCGCTGGCGCCCAGATCGGCGTGCTCGAAGCCATGAAGATGGAGCACCTGCTGCACGCCCCTGTTGCGGGCCGCGTCATCGCGCTCATGGCGCAGCCGGGTGACTATCTCGTCGAAGGGCAGTCTTTGGTGAAGCTCGAAGCCGTGGACGCGCATGCCGTCGAAGCTGAAGCGCGTACTGAACGTGACCTGGACGAGATCCGCCCCGATCTGCGGAAGGTCATCGACCGGCACGCATTCACGCTCGACACGAACCGTGCCACCGCGGTCGCGAAGCGTCATGCACAGGGTGGCCGCACTGCGCGCGCCAACGTCGCTGATCTTTGCGATCTCGCTGACGACCCCGGCAACTTCGCCGAGTACGGCGCACTGGCGATTGCCGCGCAGACGCGCCGCCGCTCGCTCGAGGACTTGATCGCCAACACACCCGCGGACGGCATGGTGACCGGCATCGGAAGCATCAATGCGAAGCAGTTCGGCGCAGAGAAGTCGCGCTGCGTGGTCATGTCCTACGACTACACCGTGCTGGCGGGCACGCAGGGCATGCGCAACCATCACAAGACCGATCGCATGCTGGGCATCGCGCACCAGCTGGGCTTGCCCGTGGTTCTGTTTGCCGAAGGCGGCGGCGGCCGGCCCGGGGACACCGACATGCCGATCGTTGCCGGGCTGAACAACCACACGTTCAGCCAGTTTGCGGCGCTCTCCGGAAAGGTGCCGGTCGTCGGAATCGTGCATGGACGCTGCTTCGCGGGCAATGCGGCGCTCCTGGGTTGTGCGGACGTGATCATCGCCACCGAGGCCAGCAACATCGGCATGAGCGGCCCCGCCATGATCGAAGGCGGCGGTCTCGGCACATTCGCGCCTGAGCAGATCGGCCCGAGCAGCGTGCAGTCGCGCAACGGCGTGATCGACATCCTCGTGAAGAATGAAGCGGAGGCGGTTGCCGCGGCAAAGCAGTACCTGTCGTACTTCCAGGGCCCGACGAGTGCATGGGAATGCGCCGATCAACGCGCGTTGCGCCACGCCGTCCCTGAAAACCGGCTGCGTGTGTACGACGTGCGTGCCGCAATGCGCGGCGTGGTCGACACCGGCTCGCTGCTGGAACTGCGTGCCGGATTCGGCGCCGGCATCGTGACCGCGCTGGCACGTATCGAAGGCAAGCCGGTAGGGCTGCTCGCCAACAATCCGCATCATCTCGGCGGCGCGATCGATGTCGAGGCCGCGGACAAGGCTGCGCGCTTCATGCAGCTTTGCAATGCGCACGGATTGCCGCTGGTTGCGCTGTGCGACACACCCGGCTTCATGGTGGGCCCCGAGGTCGAAGCGCAAGCGCAGGTACGGCATGTGTGCCGGATGTTCATGGTGGCATCGCACCTGCGCGTGCCGTATTTCGCGGTCGTGTTGCGCAAAGGTTATGGGCTCGGAGCGCAGGCAATGACCGCCGGCGGTTTCGATGCGCCTGTGTTCACCGTCGCGTGGCCGACGGGCGAGTTCGGTGCGATGGGGCTTGAAGGCGCGGTGCGGCTGGGCTTCCGAAAGGAGCTCGAAGCTGCGCCCGAAGGGCCTGAGCGCGATGCACTGTTCAAGAAGCTGGTGGCGCAGCAGTACGAGAACGGCGAGGCCATCCACATGGCGCAAACGCTGGAGATCGATGCCGTCATCGATCCCGCCGATACGCGATCGTGGCTGGTACGCGGGCTGGCGTCATCCGCCGCATCGCACCGTCCGGCCACGGCGTACGTCGACACATGGTGAAGAGGATTCCGTAAACTGCGCTGCTTTGCGCATGAACCTGGTTGCACGACTCTTTGGCGCTCTGATGCTGGGCGTGGCGCTGGCCCATCCGCCAGCGCTCGCGCAGACGGCGCAGACGGCGCAGTCGGCGCAATCGCACGACGAGGTTCGCTGGGCAGGCAGTTGGGCGGCGGCACCGCAGGACTACGCGCAGCCGCTTCCGTGGGTTGCAGCGCCGACGTCGCCTCCGCCGCTGCTTGAAAACCAGACCTTGCGGCAGGAACTCCAACCGACCCTGGGCGGACGCCGTGTGCGCGTTCGTTTCTCGAATCGCTTCGGCAAGAAGCCGCTTCATATCGCGTCGGCCAATGTGGCGCGGAACACGGGCGGACACGCGGTGTCTCCTGCTTCGCTGCAAAGTCTGCAATTCGGCGGCCATGCAGACATCACCATCGCGCCCGGCGCGGAAGCCTGGAGCGACGCCGCTTCGTTTGCCGTCGCGCCTGACCAGACCGTATCGGTCAGCTTCTACGTCGATGCGCCGGTGCCTTTCGCGACGGTGCATCACCTGACGCCGGGTGCGACCTGGGTCTCGCCGGGCAACAGGGTCCGCGAGGCCACTTTGCCGGATGCCGCGCGTACCGACTGGAACCACATCGTGACGGGCCTGGATGTCCTCGGGCCGAGGGCAGCGCGTGTCGTGGTCGCGTTCGGCGATTCGATCACCGAAGGTGCGGGCATCGAAGGCGACGGGCGCATGCTGCGCTACCCCGAGCGCCTCGCGTTGCGCTTGCGCGGAAGGCCTGGCAGTGCAGGGCAGTTCTCGGTGCTCAACGAGGGCATATCGGGCAATCGCCTACTCAGCGACGGCGCCGGACCCAAAGGCATCGATCGCTTCCGGCGCGATGTGCTGGAGCAAAGCGGCGTGACGCACGTGATCATCCTGATCGGCATCAACGACATCGGCTTGACCTTGCCGCAGGGCTCGAGCGGACGGCTGGGCCCTCCGGAAATCGATCAGATCACCGCGGGCTTGCAGCGGTTGATCGACGAGTCGCGCGCCTGGGGCGTCAAGGTGCTGCTGGGCACGCTGCTGCCTTTCAAGGGGTCGCCCTACTGGACTGCGGAAAAAGAGCTCCGCCGGCAGGCCGTGAACCGTTGGATCCGCGGCCAGCAGGGCGTCGATGGCGTCGTCGATTTCGATGCGGCACTGCGCGATCCTGCCGATCCCCAGTCGCTGAAGCCCGTGTACGACCTGGGCGATCACTTGCATCCCGGCGTTGCGGGCCATGCGGCGATGGCTGACGCTATCGACTTGCGCGCGCTGCAGAAATAGAGATGTCGCCGCAGGATCGGCCGAAACAGGTTTACACAAGACTTCGCCGGGCGCTTACGAAGGATTCACATGGGGCATGGAGGATGAAGTCTCCAGCAACTCAAAGGAATCCTCATGAAAAAACTCGCTGTCACTTTTGCGATGGGTGCCGCATCACTTCTGTCGCTCGGCGCGATGGTTGTGCCGACAGCCGCACAGGCGCAGGCCGTGGTTTCGGTGCGCGTGGGTCCGCCGCCCGCGCCGCGTCGTGAGCACGTTCCGCCACCCCGCCCCGGCTATGTCTGGGCACCGGCCCACTATGAATGGAACCACGGGCGCTATGTCTGGCAAGGCGGAAACTGGATGCGCGCCCGGCCAGGCTACGCCTACCGCGCGCCTCAATGGCACGAGCACGGCGGCCGCTGGGAATACCAGGCTGGCGGGTGGGACAACGACCATGATGGCGTGCCGAACCGCTACGACCGCCGGCCGAACAATGCGTCTCGCAGCTGATCTCCTGAAGGGCGCCGCCTAAGGCGCGGCGCCCTGGAGCGGGAAGTGAGCTCCCGCTCTCGCCATTTGACTGTTTCGGCTTCGGCAACAGACTTGTGCAGGAGTACTAGGGTTTCTACTAAGAATTCGAGCGCAGAATTCACTCCACAGGACAGCAGCAGCAAGCAGTTCTGAGTGAACAGGGCCCCCGAGAGAGGTGGCCGCCCTCCAGGGACGGCGCCCCACCCAAGACCGGTTCGAAACCATCCTCACAGTCAAAAGGAACCGAAATGAAGACCTCGAAGATCATCGCCGCAGCAGCCCTCAGCCTCCTGGCCGCCGCCGGTGCCCAGGCAGAAACGTACGAAGGCGTACAGCCCCTGGTGTCGGCAAACAGCCGCGCTACGATCCAAGCCGAAGCCGTGACCGCAGCGCACCGTGCCGACCCCTACTCTGATGGTGCCGAGTCCGGCGTCCAGGCGCTTGTAGCGAGCACCACCCCCCGCTCGGCAGTGCGCGACCAAGGCGTGGCTGCTGCGCACAGCGCGAACCCGTACGCTGAAGGCGCAACGGCCGGTGTGGCGCCGATCCTCGCCAGCGCCGTCAATCGCGACGCCGTTCGTGCCGAAGCACGCGCCGCTGCGCGCGGCAACTCGCTCGCGCTGTAACCCACGCGCTTTCGCGCCACCCTCATGCCGGTCATGCGAAATGCATGGGCCGGCTTTTTTGCGCGCCGGCGCAGAAGATCAGGAGATCAGAAGAGCCGAAAGACCAATGGCATCAGCAGCGCCGCCAGAACCACCTGCATGCCGAGGGCAAGGCCGGCATACGCGCCGGCATCCGCATTGACGTGCAGCGCCCTCGCTGCGCCGATGCCGTGCGCGGCGGTGCCGAGTCCGAACCCGCGCGCGGCATAGCCTTCAGCACTGGTGCGAATCCGAAGCACATCGAAGAGGTATTTGCCCGACAGCGCTCCGACCATGCCGGTCAGCACCGCGAACACGGCCGAGAGTGCCGGAATGCCGCCGATCTTTTCTGAGATCCCCATCGCCACCGGCGCAGTGACCGACTTGGGCGCGAGCGATAACACCACGTCGTGCGGCAATCCCATCGCCCACCCCAATGCCACCGCGGAACCGCCAGCCGCCGCGCCACCCAGCAAGGACGCCAGCACCAGCCGGCCGAATCGCGCGCGCAACTCGGCGCGCCGCTGCCAAAGCGGCCATGCCAGCGCCACCACCGCGGGGCCGAGCAGGAAGTGAATGAACTGCGCGCCCGCGAAGTAGGTCTGGTAGTCGACGCGCGTGAGGAGCAACCCACTCGCCAGCACGACCACCGACCACAGCACCGGGTTGGCCCAGGGTACGGCGCCAAGCCGTGTGTATGCCGCGTTCGCGAGCAGATACACGACCAGTGTGGCCGTAAGGCCGAAGAGCGGCGTGGCGGAAAGATAGATCCAGAGTTCGACGAAGCGGGGCATGTTCAGGCCTCGTGTTTGCGATCCGGCCAGTACAGCACCATTGCCGTCACGGCGAGTCCGATCCAGGTCGACAACGCGATGACGACGAGCATGCGGCCGCCGTATTCGTTGAGCAGCGCAAGATGCGTCATCACGCCCACGCCGACCGGAACGAAAAGCAGCGAAAGATGACTCAGCAGAAAGGTGGCGCATTCGGCCACTGGTTCGCGCACCACCGCAAAGCGCAGGCCGACGAGCATCAGCATCATTCCGAGCACTGGCCCCGGGAGAGGCAAGGACAAGCCCCGCGACAAAACTTCGCCCGCCGACTGGAAGACCAGCAGCCATGCCATGCCGCGCAAGCCGTTCATCTCAGAACCGCGGAAGGTCGGCAAAAGGCTGTGGCTTGCCGGCGCGGAACACCTGCTTGCCGTATTCGGCGCAGCGCTGCAGCGTCGGAATCACCTTGCCTGGATTGAGCGTGCCGGCCGGGTCGAAGGCGCGCTTGACGCCGAACATCTGCTCGTTCTCGGCCGCCGTGAACTGCACGCACATGCTGTTGAGCTTCTCGACCCCGACGCCGTGTTCGCCCGACACCGTGCCGCCCATTGCAACGCTGGTTTCGAGAATGTCGGCGCCGAAGAGCTCGCAGCGGTGAAGTTCGTCCGGATCGTTCGCGTCGAACAGCACCAGCGGATGCAGGTTGCCATCGCCCGCGTGGAAGACGTTGCAGCAGCGCAGGTTGTATTTCTTTTCCATTTCCTGGATGGCCAGCAGGATGTCGGCCAGCCGTTTGCGCGGGATCGTCGAATCCAGGCACATGTAGTCGGGGCTGATGCGGCCCGATGCCGGAAACGCGTTCTTGCGGCCGCTCCAGAACCTGAGTCGTTCCTCTTCGTTCTCGCTGCACGCGATGGCAGTGGCACCGCAGCCGCGCAGCACGTCCGTCATTCGGCCGATTTCCTCTTCGACCTCTTCGGCCGTGCCGTCGGATTCACACAGCAGGATCGCGGCGGCGTCGAGGTCGTAGCCCGCATGCACGAAGTCTTCGACCGCGGCAGTCATCGGCTTGTCCATCATCTCCAGGCCCGCCGGAATGATGCCGGCAGCAATGACGGCAGCGACCGCATCGCCGGCTTTACGAACATCATCGAAGCTGGCCATGATGCAGCGCGCCAACTGGGGCTTGGGCACGAGTTTGACGGTCACTTCGGTGGTCACCGCGAGCATGCCTTCGCTGCCGATCACGAGGGCCAGCAGGTCGAGCCCTGCGCAGTCGAGCGCCTCGCTGCCGAAGTCGATCGGCTCGCCTTCGGCCGTGAAGCCGCGCACGCGCAGCACGTTGTGCAGCGTCAGGCCGTACTTCAGGCAGTGCACGCCGCCGGAGTTCTCGGCCACGTTGCCACCGATGGTGCATGCGATCTGGCTCGAGGGATCCGGCGCGTAGTAGAGGCCGAAAGGCGCCGCCGCCTCACTGATCGCGAGATTGCGCACGCCGCACTGCACGACAGCCGTGCGGCTGATTGGATCGATCTTGAGGATGCGATTGAACTTGGCGAGCGAGAGCGTCACGCCCAGCGCGTCCGGCATCGCGCCGCCGGAAAGGCCCGTGCCCGCGCCGCGCGCCACCACCGGGACGCCGAGCGCATGGCAGGTTCTGAGCACGGCCTGCACCTGGTCTTCGTTCTCGGGCAGCGCAACGACCAGCGGGCGCTGGCGGTAGGCCGTGAGCCCATCGCATTCATACGGGACAGTGTCCTCGTCGTTCGAGAGGATGGCGTGCGACGGCAGCTTCTCCCTGAGCGCGCCAACCACCTTGGCCTGAAGTTCTCTGCGGGGAAGCGAGACTTTTCGCGGTTCGATGGACGCTGTGTTCATGCGCCATTGTCTCCGTCTTCACCGACCTTTCATCGACTTCGACGCCGGCTGAACGCCAGGCTCAGCGGAAGACCACGGTGCGGTGCCCGTTCAGCAGGACCCGATGCTCGCTGTGCCACTTCACGGCCCGCGCCAGAACCTGGCTCTCAGTGTCGCGACCGCGTGCGGTGAGGTCTTCGACGGTGTCGGTATGGTCGGCGCGCTCGACGTCCTGCTCGATGATCGGGCCTTCGTCGAGGTCGGCCGTCACGTAGTGCGCGGTGGCGCCGATCAGCTTCACGCCGCGGTCGTGCGCCTGGTAGTAGGGCTTCGCGCCCTTGAAGCTGGGGAGGAAGGAGTGATGGATGTTGATGGCGCGACCGGCGAGCTTGACGCACAGGTCGTTGCTCAGGATTTGCATGTATCGCGCCAGCACCACGAGATCGGCGCCTTCGGCTTCGATGATCTCGAGCTGCTTCGCCTCGCCCTGCGCCTTGGTCGCGGCAGTCACCGGAATGTGGTGAAAGGGCACGTTGTAGCTCGCCGCCAGCTGGTAGAAGTCGCGGTGATTCGAGACGATCGCGCGCACGTCGATGGAGAGCAGGCCGCTCTTCCAGCGGAAGAGCAGGTCGTTCAAACAGTGGCCTTCCTTGCTGACCATGATGACCGTCTTCATGGGCTCGGCAGCGGCATGGAGCTCCCAGCGCATTCCGAACTTCGCCGCCAGTTCGCCGATTTGCTCGCAAAGGGCCGCTTCGCTCTGATCGCAGGCGAAGCGCACGCGCATGAAGAACAGGCCGGTGCCGCGGTCGTTGTACTGGGCTGCTTCTTCGATGTTGCCGCCGCGTTCGAGCAGGAATCCGGAAACGGCATGAACGATGCCGGTGCGATCGGGGCAGGAAAGGGTAAGGATGTACGCGGGATTCATAAGGCCGGCCATTGTCGCAGGGCGCACGGGGGGCGCAGCCGGTGCCAAAATGAACCTTTTCAAGCAAGAACGTACCCCTCAGGAGCGATTCATGGCCTATAGCGACTTCAACATGGACAACCAGTGGTTGCCCTTCACCCCGAATCGTCACTTCAAGAAGGACCCGCGCGTCTTCGTGGCGGCCGACGGGATGGAGTTCACCACGCATGACGGGCGCAAGGTGATCGACGGCATCTCCTCCCTCTGGTGCGTGGGCGCGGGGCACAACCGCAAGCCGATCAACGAGGCGATCAAGACGCAGCTGGACACGCTCGACTACGCGACGGCTTTCCAGGTCAGCAACGACAAGGCCTTCAAGGCGGCTGAGATGATCGCCGCCATGGCGCCGGGCGATCTCAACAAGGTGCTGTTCTGCAATTCAGGCAGCGAAGCGGCTGACACCTCGCTGAAGGTGGCGCTGGCCTATCACCGCGCGCGCGGCGAAGGCCACCGCAATGTCTTCATCGGCCGGGAAAAGGGCTACCACGGGGTTGGCTTCGGCGGCATGTCGGTGGGTGGCATTCCGGGCAATCGCAAGGTGTTCGGCTCGGCATTCCTGCCGCGCGTGGACCACATGCGCTTCATCCATGACCCGGTCAATCATGCGTACATCCACAACCAGGAGCCTGTCTGGGTGGAGGATGCATTGGCCGAACTGGAGCAGCGCATCCTGCCGCTGCACGATCCCAGCAATGTGGCCGCGATCATCGTGGAGCCGGTGGCCGGTTCGGCCGGCTGGTACCTGCCGCCCAAGGGCTACCTGCAGAAACTGCGCGAGATCTGCGACAAGCACGGCATCCTGCTGATCTTCGATGAGGTCATCACCGGCTTCGGGCGCATGGGCACCAACTTCGCGTCGGACTATTTCGGCGTCGTGCCCGACATGCTGAACTTCGCGAAGTGCGTGACCAATGGCGTGATTCCGCTGGGCGGCGTGATCTGCCGCGACAAGCTCTACGACGCGATGATGAACACTTCAGCGCCCGAGCACGTGGTGGAGTTCTTCCATGGCTACACGTATTCGGGCCATCCGGTGGCTTGCGCGGCCGCCATCGCGACGCTGGAACTGTTCCAGAAAGAACAGCTTTTCGCTCGCGCCGGCGAGATGGGCAAGGTGTTGGGCGATGCGTTCCACAGCGCTTTCAAGGGGCTGCCCAATGTCATCGGCATTCGCAGCCTCGGGCTGGCAGCGGCCGTCGAACTCGCGCCGATTGCGGGCCTGCCGGGCAAGCGTGCCTATGACATCTTCCTGGAGTGCTTCCACAACGGCGCGCTGGTGCGGCCCGCTGGCGATGTTCTGGTGATCGCGCCGCCTTACATCGTCGAGAAGTCGCACATCGACAGCTTGGTCAACACGCTGTCGGACGCGATCAAAAAGCACGCCTGACGCACGTCACACATCACGCCTGACGAAGCGTGATCAGCCGGGCTGGCGGCGCTCCGTTCGCAGCTCGGCGCAGTAGTCTTTTTCAGGAAGGGCAGGCGTCGACCATGCGACGTCGTACACGTCAGCGTCAGCATGCGGAGCGCCTGCCTGCATCTGCACCACTTTCACTGAGATGTCGGTCGGCAAGTGCTGCGGAACCCCCAGCATCTTGTCCGCATGCCCGGCGCCGCTCACGAGCAGCACCGTCTTGCCGGGCACACGCGCCTTGACGATCGCCTGCGCCATCGACCGGTCGCGCGCGATCTGGATGCGCGTCATCGGGACGATTTGCGACTCGGGCAGCAAGTTGCAGTGGCCGCTTCGTACCGCCTCGCGTTGGGCCGACTGGGCGCCATCGGCGAGTTGGGCGTCGAGCGAAACGTCCTTCATCGCATCCTTCATGTGCTCGCGCGGCAGATTGGCGCCGATCACGGGCACGCCTGCACGCACTGCGGCCATCACAATGGGACCGTAGTCGCTCCAGGGCCAGGCGTTGTCGTTCCAGCTCAATGCGGTCTGTACCTGGGCTTCGATCGCATCGGCGCCAAGATGGCCGGTGCTGTTGCCTGCGTCGGCCATTTCGAGGGCCAGCGCCGCCAGCCGGCCATCGGCGGCGAGTGCTTCGACGGTTTGGCGCTCCAGGACATGGTGTTCGGGGGCATCGTGCTGCTCGCCGAGCAGCAAGGCGTCGACGGGCAGGAGCTTTGCGACGCGGCGGGAGACAGGAGCGTCGGCGGCCGTCGTTCCCGCGGCGCAGCCGGCCAGGAGAGCGGCGCCAATGATTGCGCTGATTGGTGCGACGAACGTCTGCGTGAAAGCGCGTCGAAGGAGCATGGCAAAAAAAGAGCGCCGAAGCGCTCTGGGTGATCAGTGGACGAGCACAGGAGTGTGCGCCAACTCGGCGTACCCCTCCAGGGTGTCCTCGACTTCTTCCTGCGTGGGTGTATTGAGTTGCCACGCGGCGATCTGCTGTTGGAAGAGTTCGGCCCATGAGCCGTCGAGGTACACCTCCTTGCCCGAGCGTTTGTCGACGATCTCGAAGCCGTGGCGCGCCAGAACTGGCAGATGAGGCGCCAGTGGCGCTTCTCCTTCGGTCGGCTGCACGTGCACGACGACGAAGGAGTCGGAGTCGTAGAGCATTTGCATTTCGGGTCCTGTGAGGATGTCGATGGCATTCATAGTCGTTAGATAGCAATCAACGCGCCAGTTTCAATATCCTTCGTGCGCTGTAGGAGCCTGCCTGTATCGTTTTGTGTCCGGATCAGCTCTTTGCCTCGACGGTCGTGAGATCGGGATCGGCCAGCCAGGCTTCCAGCAGGGTGTACGAGACCGCCAGCATGACCGGTCCGACGAAGATGCCGACCAGCCCGAAGCCGAACAGCCCGCCGATCACGCCCGCGAAAATCAGCAACAGCGGAAGATCGGCGCCGCGCTTGATCAGCCACGGACGCAGGAAGTTGTCCATCGTGCCCACGATCAGGGTCCAGATGAGCAGAAAAATCCCCCATCCTGTCGAGCCGCTCCAGAAGATCCAGACCACTGCCGGCGCCAGCACCAGCGTGGGGCCGATCTGGACGATGCAGAACATGAACATCACCGCCGTGAGCAGCGCCGAAAAGGGCACGCCGGCGATCGCCAGGCCGATTCCGCCCATCACCGCCTGCACGATGGCCGTCACGCCCACGCCCAGCGCGACACCGCGGATCGCCTGACCGGCGAGGATCACGGCGTCTTCGCCACGCTGACCGCCAAGTCTCCGGCCGAACAGGCGCACGGTCGCCGCCGCAGCCTCGCCCTGCGCGTACATCAGCCCGGCGATGACGACTGTCAGCAGGAACTGCAGCGTCAGCGCGCCAACGACGCCCGCCTGGGCAAACACCCATCCGGTGACTTGCTTGGCGTAAGGCGCGATTTCGGCTTCCAGCCCCGCCACGCCTGATGCGACCTGCGCGTTCCACGCCGTCGTCAAGCGCGGTCCGATGAAAGGCAGCCGGCCCAGCCAATCCGGCACCTGCGGCGGCCCCTGGCTGATGAGCGACCTGACCCATGCCGTGACCTCGTTCGCATTGGCGGCAATGGTCGAGATCGCCATCGTCAGCGGCAACACGAACAAGAGCAACAGAATCAGCACCATCACGAGCACCGCGAGGCTGCGGCGCCGCCAAAGCCGGGCTTCGAACCACAGCAGCGCCGGCCATGTCGCCACCACCACCATCGCGGCCCAGATCGTCGCGCCCAGGAACGGCCGCAGCACCCAGAGCGAAGAACCGATGAGCAGGGCGATGCTCAGAACGTTGAGCGTGATCTTGGCCAAATCGGTGCGGGGTTCGGTCATGGTGCGGTGCATCTTTGCTTGAATGCCCCGCAGTGTCCCCGAAGTCGGCCGGCCGGCAATCGTCAAGATGGGTGTGGTGCTAGTTCGATGTGCGCAAGGGGACCTGTTCGCGCAACTGGAGATCCGCGAAATCCTGGTTTGCCTGCGTCTGCTTGATCCTCACCGGCAGATAGCCCATGTCCGGTGCAAGCCAGAGTTCGACCTTGTCATCGAACGGCTGGCGCGGATTGCGGGTGAGCCTTCGAACCGAGAATTCGCCTGCCGGCACCGTCACGCGCTCTTCGCCTGAGACGTTGAAGGTCCAGATTTCGGCGTCGGAGGGCCCGACCGTCTGCACGGCGACGACTGAGCCCGGCGGATAGCGCCCCGGGTCGCCGGCCATCAAGGCGCCCAACTGCATCACGACGCTGAGCCGGTCTTGCGCGCCCGCCAACAACGGCACGCTGGGCGCGTTGTTGCTGAAGACCACGGTCTTCTGGTCTCGAACGAAATGCGAAGCGACCTCGGTCTTGCGCTTGTCGGCAAAGCGAAGCGGCTCGATTCCTGTCGGGCCGATGACGCCATTGCTGTGCAGGCTGCGAAAAGTCTTGAACAGAAATGTGAGCGACAGCTTGGCATCGTAGTGCTCGCCATCTTGCAGCCAGACGAGATCGCCGAACACGCCTTGCATGGGCGTCGAGCCCTGCTGCGCGGTGGCGGCAAAGGCGAGGCGAACGGAGCCTGGAATGCGCAGCGGTACCGAGCCGGGCATGTTGGCTTGCGACGCTTCGCTGTCGGGCTTGGCGGCGCCTTGGTCGCCGTTCGTTCCTGAGCCAGCTTCGTTGCCGGTCCCGGGCGACATATCAGTAGCCTCCGGCGAGGTGTTGGTTGGCGGGGCGATTTCCTGCCACTGCGGCAGGGGCTGCGGCTGGGTCGGGATCGCCGCTTCGGATGCGGGTGTTGGCGAAGGTGTCGCTGGACGTGGCCGAACGCGGGGGCGGGGACGCGCGGGCTTGTTTTCCGCGGCAGGCGTTGCCGGTTCTGGTGCGGCGGCGGGCTCAGACTCAGAGATGGGCGGAGGTGCGACAACGATCGTCCGGGTGATGAATCTTTCGGTCAGCGTCGTCGGGGGTGCTCCCATGCCCGATGGGGCGAGCCCCAGCAGCATCAGGTGGACGATCACCACCGCGGCGGTGAGCAACGCCAGCACGCGCCAGGGCGGACGGGGTGCTTCGGGCATGGCGGGGAGAGTGAACGTCGGCATGGGAGGTGGACCCGGTGCCGGCCGCGAGGTTCATCTCGGTACACTGCCGCCCGGTCAATCAGTTTAGTAGCGATGCCGCGCCGGCATCGGCCGCCACCATGAAACTCGCCACTCTCAAAGACGGTTCGCGCGACGGGCAGCTCGTCGTCGTTTCGCGCGATCTCGCCACCGCGCATTACGCCACCGGCATCGCCAGCCGCATGCAGCAGGTGCTGGACGATTGGAGCTTCATCAGCCCGCAGTTGCAGGATCTCTACGACGCGCTCAACGGCGGCCGTGCGCGTCATGCTTTTCCGTTTGACCCGACTCAGTGCATGGCGCCGCTACCGCGCGCCTATCAATGGGCCGATGGCTCCGCTTACATCAACCATGTCGAACTCGTGCGCAAGGCCCGCAACGCCGAGGTCCCCGAGAGCTTCTACGTCGACCCACTGATGTATCAGGGCGGCAGCGACGATTTCATCGGTCCGTGCGATCCGATCGTGGTTTCCAGCGAGGCTTTCGGCATCGACTTCGAGGCCGAGGTTGCGGTCGTTACCGGCGACGTCAGGATGGGCGCGACACCCGCGCAGGCGCTCGATGGGATCCGGCTGGTCATGCTTGCGAACGATGTGAGCCTGCGCAACCTGATTCCGGCCGAGCTTGCCAAGGGGTTCGGGTTTTTCCAGAGCAAGCCATCGACGGCTTTCAGTCCCGTGGCGGTCACCACCGACGAACTCGGCAACGCCTGGCAGGGCGGCCGCGTACACCTTGCGCTGCAAAGCACCTGGAATGGCCGGAAGGTCGGCATGTGCGATGCGGGCGAGGAAATGACCTTTCATTTCGGCCAACTCGTCGCGCACATTGCCAAGACGCGAAACGTGCGCGCCGGGAGCATCGTCGGCAGCGGGACCGTGAGCAACAAGGGCGTCGAGAAGGGTGGCCGGATGGAATGGCCGAAGGGCTACAGCTGCATCGCCGAGAAGCGCTGCATCGAAACGATCCAGGACGGCCAGCCTTCGACCGAGTTCATGAAGTACGGCGACACGATCAGGATCGAGATGAAGGGGCAGGACGGTCAATCGATCTTTGGGGCGATCGATCAGGAAGTGGTGGCGCCGGGCGGGGGCTCATGACTGCTCGCAGCCCGCGTCATGCGCGGCTACGCAGCAACTCCTTCATGTTTGCAACGCCCAACCTTCGAAACGCTCGGTACTGATGCGTCCTCGCGGTCGTGAGCTCGATGCTCATTTCTCGCGCCGCTTCCTTGGCCGTCTTGCCGGCCAGCAGATGACCGATCACCTCGCGCTCGCGAAGGCTCAACCCCGGCAAGCGCGAGGCGAGCGTTGGCTCGGCCGCTTCCCTGGCGACGACCGCACTGCGGCCGTGCGCTGCTGTTGCATCTGCCAAGAGCATTGCATGCGCTTCCAGCAGGTGGAAGTCCTCCGGGCTGAAATCCGGCTGTGCGAGGCTCCTGTAAAAGCTCACGGCGGCGCGCTGCCCTGAAGGCAGGAGAAGCAGCACCGACGCACGCTCGCGAATTCCAACGTCCCCGTAGCAAGCCGCGCGATAGGCAGGGTCGGCCACTTCTTCCGCACGCTGGTGGCCCAGCCATAACTGCGCCCGCTTCGGCAGCTTTCGGGCGGCCAGCCATGCCATGTTGGCGTCGAGCAGGTCGAAGCGCTGCGCCACATAGCGCTCGGCGGTGCGTTCGGCAGTGTTGCCGTAGGAGCTGGCGGCCGAGACGGTTTCGATGCGGCCCGCCGAGTCGACTGCAAAGACGGTGCAGAAGGTCACCGGCAGCACGGCGTGCATCGCCGCCAGATAGCTGGCGGCCAAGTGCGACGTGCCGACGCCGGCGAGCACGTTGCTCACGACCGACGCCGCGATCGGCCGATCTTCGCCTTTGACTGGCCAGCGTCTCATCGTGGGGGAAGGGTTTGCACTTCGTACGAAGTTACGACAACGACGGCTCTCGTGCATCCGGACAATCCCTTCGCATGACTACCGCTGTCGTGCCCCATCCCTCCGCGCGTGCAGGCGATGCTGCAACCGGACCGCTGCCTCCGCAGGCGGCCCATCTGCCGCCATCCGTCGGCGCGTTTCACTACACGCGCCACGAACCACGCCTTCCATCGCTGGTAAACGGACAGGAGCCCGCTCGCCATCCGGTGGTGATTGCCGGAGGTGGCCCCGTCGGCATGTCGCTCGCGCTTGGCCTGGCGAACCATGGCGTCCGAAGCGTGATCCTGGAGGCCGACGACACCGTTTGCGTCGGCAGCCGGGCGGCATGTATTTCGCGCCGGAGCCTGGAGATCGTCGAACGCCTCGGCGCGCTCCCTTCGTTTCTGGCCAAGGGTTTGCCGTGGACCGGCGGTCGCAGCTTCTACAAGACGGACGAGGTGTTCCGCTTCGAAATGCCGAACGACGCCAGGCAGAAGCTGCCGCCGATGATCAATCTCGAGCAGTACTACATCGAGCAGTACCTGCTGGACGAGATCAATCGCCGCAACGAGTCGACGCCGGGGATCATCGACATCCGCTGGGGCACCGAACTCACGGGGTTTGTCGAGGATGCCGACGGCGTCTCACTGTCGGCACGCAATGCGCAAGGCGCCTACGCATTGAGTGCCCAGTGGCTGGTCGGCTGCGACGGTGGCCAGAGCTTCGTGCGAAAGTCGCTCGGGCTCAACCTCGAAGGCACGGCTTACGAAGGCCGCTACGTGATCATCGACATCGAACTGCACAGCGAACATCCGACGGAGCGGCGCGCATGGTTCGATCCGCCGTGGAACCCCGGCTCGACCGTGCTGATGCATCGGCAGCCGGATGACATCTGGCGCATCGACTATCAACTGCGCGCCGGGCAAAGCACCGAGGAAGCGCTCCAGCCGTCTGCGGTGCACGATTTCGTGCAGCGTCACCTCGATGCAATCGGCGAAGGTCACCTGCCATGGAAGACGGTCTGGACGTCTGTCTACCGTGCCGGCGCGATGACCCTGGAGAGCTACCGCCACGGCCGCGTGCTTTTCGCCGGCAATGCTGCGCATGCGATGCCGATCTTCGGGGTGCGCGGCCTGAACTCGGGCTTCGATGATGCGGACAACCTCGCCTGGAAGCTGGCGCTGGTGGCGCGCGGCGTGTCGAGCGCGGCGCTGCTCGACAGTTATTCGCAGGAGCGCGTTGCCGCTTTTCATATCAACGCTGAAAGCGCGATGCGCAGCACCGAATTCATGTCGCCGCCGACACGAGGTTTCGATTTGCTGCGCGAGGCGGCGCTGTCTTTGTCAGGCGCGCATCGCGAGATCGCAAACCTGATCAACCCGCGCCAGACGCAGGCGGTGCAGTACGAGAACTCGGCGCTTTCGAGCGATGACGATGCATCGATGCCGGGCCCGCAACCAGGCGACGCCATGCCCGATCAACCGCTTGCACTGGACCTTCACCTCACCGACTGGCTACGGCCGGCTTTCATGGTGCTCGTCCTTAACATGACGCGCACGGACGCCACGCTCACAGCCGAAATCGCGGCCGCCCAAGCGACGCCGCTGGCGGTGGTGATCTGCGAGCTCCCGCCGGGAAGCGCCGATGCATCGGTGTTCGCCGCCCTGGGTGCGGAAGAGGGCGCCGTCTATCTCTTGCGGCCGGACGGGCACGTCGCCGCGCGGTGGCGCCGAGTCCCTTCGGGCGCGCTGCGGCATGCCCTGGAACGCGCGTCGGCGCTCGCCGAAACGGAGCACGCATGACTGCCTTGTCACTCGAGGCGCGTGATCGCGTCTATGCCGAATGTGCTCGCGCCATCACCGAGGCTGGCGCCGAGCGAGAATCGCTTTTCCTCGCGCGGCTCGCGCTGCTGCTGTTCGAACAGGTGGGCGATGAGGCGCGTTGTCGGGCCGCGTTGGCGCAAGCGCTGCGCGATCTGCCAGCGCCGTCGCTGTCCGCGGGGCCCACCTGAATTCACGTCAACGCTTCAGAAAAACCAGGAGACTTATTCGATGGATCGCAGAACCCTGCTCACCACCCTCGCCGCTGGCGCCGCGGCAGCCGCCGCACCTTGGGCGCGAGCCCAGACCTATCCGGACCAGCTGATCAAGTGGGTGGTGCCGTATCCCGCCGGCGGCGGAACGGACGTGATCGCGCGCACGCTCGCGGAGGCGATGCGCCAGACGCTGGGCCAGCAGATCGTCATCGACAACCGCCCGGGCGCGTCGACCAACATCGGCGCCGAATTGGTCGCGAGGGCCAAGCCGGACGGCTACACCATCCTGTCGGCCGACAACGCCGTGCTGGCCTTCAACGAGCATCTCTTCACCAAGCTGCCTTTCAACCCGTCCAAGGACTTCACGTACATCGGCGCGATCGGCAAGTTTCCGCTGGCACTGGTGGTCAACCCGAACTTCCCGGCGAAGGACTTCAAGGAGTTCCTCGCCTATGTGAAGGCCAATCCGGGCAAGGTCAACTACGCATCGCCAGGCAACGGTTCGCCGCATCACCTGGCGATGGAGCTGTTCAAGAACCGCACTGGCACCTTCATCACGCACATCCCATACCGGGGCGCGGCGCCCGCGATGGCGGACGTGATGGGCGGTCAGGTGCCGTGCATGTTCCTCGATCTGGCGTCCGGCCTGTCCATCATGCAAAGCAAAAAGGTGCGCGTGCTGGCCATCGGCTCCGGCGCTCGCTCGAAGCTGCTGCCGGACGTGCCCACGCTCGCGGAAGTCGGCGTGCCCAATGCGGAGGTGTTCGCGTTCCAGGGGATCCTCGGCCCGGCCGGTATGCAGCCAGCCGTAGTGACGCGGCTCAACACCGATCTGAATCGCGCGTTCGCGGCTCCCGAGGTGCAAAAGCGCTTCAACGACTTCGGCATGGAGGCAATGCCCGGCACTCCCCAGCAGTTCTTTGCGCTGTCGCGGGCGGAGTCGCAACGCTGGGGTCCCATCATCAAGGCCGCCGGCATCAAGCTCGACTGAGGCTGCGAGGCTGCTCAGGGCCGGGCGAAGGCCTTTCGGGAGCCGTCCTCGAAGACCTCGTCGTCGCGTTCGAGTTTGCCAAGGGCGTCCCACACGCGTTCGCGGGTGACACGCCCCTTGTCGTCGTAGACCGACTCAGCGATGAGCGTGCCGTTTTCGCTGAAGCGCTGATGCGTTCCGATGGGGATCTGCCGGAAGCGGTCGATCGCCACGTAGCGGCCGACGGCAGCACGCTGTCCGTTGTCGTGGAATTCGGTGATTTCGATCAGCCGTGCGTCGCCGTCGGCGCCATAAACGGCCTTGCTCCGCGGCTGGCCGTTCAGGTAGAAGCTTTCGTCGCTGGTCGGGTCGCCGGCCGCGTTCCAGCGTTGGTCGCGCACGAGCGTGCCCTTTTCTGAAAACTCCTGTTCGCGCTGCTTGATCGGGCCACGTTCGCTCAGCAGGGAGACCACTTCGCGGCGCTTGATGCCTTCGGACGAAAAGCGTCGCTCGGTGCGCTGGTTGGGCAGGAATTCGTCGGTTGCCGAGGGCTTGCCGTTGTCATAGAAGTCTTCGCTTCGCACACGCTTGCCCGCCAGATAGGACACACGGGAGCGCAGTATTCCCTTGGCATCGAACAGGTCGACACGCGACGGCCCGCTTCCGAAGCCGCAGAGTCGCGCGTCGTCGGCAACGGGCGCGAGCACCGGCTTGTCGCCACAGCGCAGGGCCGACAGCTGGCCCCGATCGGTGAACTCGACCGATGCGCGTTCGCCTGCGGCATCCGCGAAGTAGGTCGCTTTGCGCAGCTGTCCGGAAGGATAGAAGCTGCGCACGAGGCCCGTTTCGCGGCCGTCGTCGTAAGTGGCGTCCCTCACGACCTGTCCGTTCGGTGAAAACTCTCGGGCGCGTCCGTCCATGTTGCCGCTGGCGTTCACCGAGTATTCCTTCGCCAGCTTTCCGTTTTCGTAGAGGCGCACGCGGCCCGTGAAGGTGCCGCCCCGAACCTCTTGCTCGCGAACCAGCTCGCGGCTGTCGTGGTCCCTGCAGCGCATCAAGCCGGTCTTGCCGGCAGTGCTGTTGCCGTCCGCGGGATTGACGGCGGCGCCGTTGAGATCGCAATCCTGGGCAGCGTAGGCCGCGCCCGGGCCAAACAGAAGAAGGCCGGCCAGCACTCCCGCGACCCGTAGCAAGGTCGACGCGGCAGCGCTTGCGGAGCGCGGCGTCATGTGTCGTAGACGGTATCCAGCGACCGGAAGCCCTTGGCCTCGATCGGATTGCCGAAGGGATCGCAGAAGAACATCGTCCATTGCTCGCCGGGCTGGCCTTCAAAGCGAACCTGGGGTTTCAGGACGAAGTCGGTCCCGGCGGATTCGAGGCGTGCAGCCAGTGCGCGCCAGGCGGGCAGTTCGAGCACGATGCCGAAGTGAGGCATTGGCACCATCACGTCGCCGACGCGGCCTGTGCGCGAGGTGGCGAATGGCTCGCCGAGGTGCAGCGAGATTTGATGGCCGAAGAAATCGAAATCGACCCACGTGTCGGTGCTCCGTCCTTCGGCGCATCCGAGTACGCCGCCATAGAAGCCCCGCGCTACGTCGAGGTCGCGGACGTGAAAGGCGAGATGAAAGATGGACATGTGACTTTTGTGTCGAATCGTTCATTGTCCACAAGCCGGGGGGAGATGGCGAGGGTTGATTGATAATCCCTTTCGATGTCCCCACTGCGCCGCGCCCACCGCCTGATCAGCTTCGTGCTGATCTGGTTTGCGCTGTCGCTCGGCGTGGCGATCGCCTCGCCGGTGGTTCATCCCCAGGCGATGGAGCTGCTCTGCTCCAGCGCCGGCGCGGTCAAGGTGGTCGTGCAGACGGACCATGGCCTGCAGGAAGTGGGCGGCGCGCACATGGACTGCCCGCTGTGCGTCATAGCAGGCGCCCCTCCGCCCACGCCAGCTGTCGTGCTGCCAGCGATCCACCCGCTGGCGCATGCCGTCCAAGCCATCCCTGCCGCGCGCATCGCCGCGGCGACCGCGGCGCCGATGCCGGCGCGCGGTCCTCCAAGTCTCCTCTGAAGTAATTCGGCCTTGCCACGCCCGGGCGCCACTTCTGGTGGTGCGCCCGAGCCGGCTTCCCGCAATTCACCGGCGCCAGGAGGGCGCCGAGGAGCACTTTTCGATGAACAACAAAACCGTGCTGTCGCTCGCCATGAGCGCGGCATTTCCGTGGGCGGGCGCGTGGGCACAGGCTGCCGACGACGCGCCCGAGCGGGTCAAGTCGCTCGGCGTGGTGACGGTGACCGGTGGCCAACCGAGCTCGCTGCCCACGCAGATCCCGACCACGATCGAAGGCATCACGCGCGAAGAAATCCAGACGCGCATCAACGCCACCGACAGCGAGGACGCGCTCAAGTACATGCCAAGCCTGCTGGTGCGCAAGCGCTATATCGGCGATTACAACCACGCCATCTTGTCGACCCGCGCCTCGGGCACCGGCAACAGCGCGCGCTCGGCCGTGTATGCCGACGGCATCCTGCTGTCGAATTACCTGGGCAACGGCATAGCCAACGGAACGAATTACGCGCCCCGATGGGGGCTCGTCACGCCGGAGGAGATCGAGCGCGTCGATGTGATGTACGGCCCGTTTTCGGCAGCCTACCCGGGCAACTCGGCGGGCGCGGTGGTCGACTACGTCACCCGCATGCCGACCCAGCTGGAGGCGCACGTCAAGGCAGGCTATTCGTCGCAGCCCTTTGATCTCTACAACACGCACCAGACTTTCAACAGCTGGCAGACCAGCGCCTCCCTGGGCAGTCGCAGCGGCGACTGGTCATGGTGGATTGACGTCAGCCGCACCGACAGCCAGGGGCAGCCACTGACCTTCACGACCGCGACGGTGGCTTCGGGCACGGCGGGCAGAGCCGGAACGCCCGTCACCGGCGCCGTGCTGGGCCTTAACACCACCAACACGCCCTGGTACATCCTGGGCACCGGCACCCAGTACCACACCGTCCAGGACCACGCCAAGATCAAGCTGGCGTACGACTTTTCGTCCACGGTACGGGCAACCTACACCGTCGGCTGGTGGCAGAACACCGCGGAGGGTCGCCCCGCCACCTACCTCGGCAATTCGGGCGGCCAGCCGGTCTACACCGGGCTCGTGAACATCGCGAGCCGCAGCTTCAGCCTGGGGCCCACCGCCTTTCCGCTCACGAACGACAACCAGACGCACTCCATGCACGGGCTTTCGGTCAAGAGCAACACGCAGGGCGAATGGGACTGGGAAGTCGCCGCGAGCCTTTACGACTACGCGAACGACCAACAGCGCGCACCGACCATCGCGCCGCCACTGGCGAACTTTGGTGGCGCCGGCACGTTGCAGGACCAGGGCGGGACCGGCTGGAACACGGTCGCGGCCAAGGGCACCTGGCGGCCGCAGGGCGTGGGCGGTGCCCACATCGTCGATTTCGGCGTCGGCCGCGACGCCTACAAACTCGGCATCCTCAAGAACAACGTGCTCGGCAGTTGGCTCGATGGCCCGCCAGCCTCCCTGGTCAGCGATGTGGGAGGGCGGTCCCAGACCCTGAGCGCCTGGGCGCAGGACGCCTGGTCCTTTGCGACCAAGTGGAAGGCGGTGCTGGGATTGCGCTATGAGGACTGGAAGGCCATGGATGGATTCACCTCCACGGCCACCAACACTCTGGCCTACCCGGATCGCGGCGAATCCGACTTTTCACCGAAGGCCGCGATCGCCTACCAATGGAGGCAAGACACGGTGCTGAAGGCTTCGCTCGGACGCGCGGTGCGGTATCCAACGGTGGGCGAGCTCTACGGAACGACGACGGGCGGCGCACTGTCCTTCATCAACGACCCGTTCCTGAAACCCGAGAAATCATGGACCAGCGAACTGTCGGCCGAGAAGGACCTTGGCAACGCCCTGGCACGTGCAACGCTCTTCCACGAGACGACAGACGACGCGCTCTACAGCCAGCTGATCCCCAACACCACGATCTCGCGCGTTCAGAACATCGAAAAGGTGCGCACCACCGGCTTCGAGCTGGCCTACACGGGACAGGACGTGTTGGTTCGTGGCGTCGAGGTCGGCGCCAGCCTCACTTTTGCCGATTCGAAGATCGTGGCGAACCCCGGCAATCCGGCGAGCGTCGGCAAATGGCAACCGCGTGTGCCGCGTTGGCGGTCCACGGTTTTCGCGACGTACAAGCCCGATGCGCAATGGGCCTTTACCGCCGCCGCGCGCTACAGCGGAACCCAGTACTCCAACCTGGACAACAGCGACGTGAACGGCTTCGCCTACTTCGGCGCCAGCCGGTACTTCACGGTCGACCTGCGAGCCCGCTACCAGATCGACAAACGCTGGTCGGCTGCCCTGGGCATCGATAACGCCAACAACTACCAATACTGGAATTTCCACCCGTACCCGCAGCGCACCTACACCGCTGAACTCCGTTTCGACCTCTGACTCCACTCTTCACCAAGGATCTGCCATGAACCCCGCATTCAAACTCAAGCACGTCGCTGCCTGCATTCTGCTGACTGGCGCCGGCGGTGCCTTCGCCCACGTGACGCTGCCGCCGGGCGGCGCGACCGCCGGCAGCAACTACGAAGCTGCTTTCCGTGTCGGCCATGCATGCAAGGATGCGAAGAGCACCACCGGCATCGCCGTGCGGCTGCCCAAGGGATTTGCCTTCTCCGATGCGCAGGCGCGCAAGGGCTGGAAGCTCGAAGCGCCGCCCGCGGGTGACAATGGCGGCGAAGTGCGCTGGACTGCCGAAAGCGCGCAGTCGGCTCTTCCTGCCAACGAGCGCGCCGAGTTCGTCGTTCGCGGCAAGCTGCCCGCGACGCCCGGCGTGTTGTGGTTCAAGGTGCTGCAGTCTTGCGACAACGGCAGCGCCGACTGGGCGCAGATCCCGGCCAGCGGCAATGACACCGCCGGCCTCGAAAGCCCGGCGGCGCGGCTCGACGTGCTCGCGCCCGGCATTGCCGCGGTCGATGTGCGCGATGCGTGGATTCGCGCATCGGTGCCCGGTCAGAGCGGCACCGGCGCTTTCATGAAACTCAGCGCGCCGTCGGGCGCGCGACTGGTCGGGGCTTCGACGCCGGTCGCCGGCGTGGCGGATGTTCACGAGATGAAGATGGAGGGCGACACCATGCGCATGCGCGCAGTCGAGGGCGGGCTCGACCTGCCGGCGCGCCAAACCGTCGAACTCAAGCCGGGCGGCTATCACCTGATGCTGACTGACCTGAAGCAGTCGCTGGCCAACGGAACCAACGTGCCTCTGACGCTGCGCTTCGAAGATGCCAAGGGGCAGAAGACTTCGCTGAACATCAACGTGCCCGTGCTCACTGGCGCCGCGGTGCCCGCGGGCGGCGAACACAAGCACTGAGCGATCCAAAGGCCGGCGACGTTGGAGTAAGCTGCCCCACACAAGAACACTCTTCCGGAGACCCCTCATGAGCGACGCAAGCAAGCCTTTTGCCTTCAGCCAGTTCGTTCCCGGCTTCGATTTCTTGCGGAACCTGGCGAGCGGAGGCGCTGCGGCCAGCGCGAGCGCGGTTCCGGGCATGCCGAGCCTCTCCAGTTGGGTGGCGCCCACGCTCAGCGTGGAGGAGGTCGAAAAGCGGATCCAGGAACTCAAGACGGTGCAGTTCTGGCTCGAACAAAACGGCCATGCGCTCAAGGCGACGATCCAGGCGCTCGAAGTGCAGAAGATGACCCTCTCCACGTTGCGCGGCATGAATGTGCAAATGGAAGATCTCGCCAGCGTCTTCACCCGGCAGGCCGCCGCGACGCCGGCGTTCAGCACCGAGTCCCCGCCGCCCGCGGCTGCGGCGGCTTCGAAGGCGAAACCGCAAGCTGAAGAGGAACTGGAATCGAAAGAGACTGGCGCCCCGGCCGGCCTCGAGGGCAGGGCGGGCGCGGCAGGCGTGGTCGACCCGCTTCAATGGTGGGGCGCACTCACGCAGCAGTTCCAGCAGATCGCGAGCTCTGCCTTGCACGAAGCTTCACAGGTCAAGATGCCGATGATGCCGCCGCTGACCGAAGCGCACGGCGAGAAGACGCCGGCGGCATCGGGCAAAGCGCCACGAAAGACGGCTACCGCCGCATCCAGTAAAAAATCCGCCGGCGGTCGCAGTGCCGCCGGAAGCAGCACATCGCCCACTCCGGCGCGCAAGCGGGCGCGCGGACACTGACGACGCCTTCTTCCCTTCCCGCACAGAAAGCCGAGCGCATGAAGCTCTTTCCTTCCGGGCACGCCACTCATCCGCAATGGCGCATGGCGGCCGGACTCGTGCTCGCCCAACTGCGTGCGCAGATGGCGCTGGCCGACTACGCGCGCGCACCCACGCTGGGCCTGCTCTACATCACCGATCACTACTCGGCCGATGCGCAGGAGATCCTCGATCACCTGGGCGCCGAACTGCCAGAGATCACCGATTGGTCCGGCACCGTCGGCGTCGGCGTCGCCGCGAACAACGCCGAATACTTCGACGAGCCGGCGCTCAGCGTCATGCTGTGCGAGTTGCCGACCGATCAGTACCGTGTGTTCTCCGGCGTGGCGCCGCTTGCGAGTTCGGAGATGAGCGGTTTCGCGGCGAAGATGGCGCTGGTGCATGCCGACCCGCGTACGCCGGAACTCGCCGAACTGATCGCCGAGATGGCTGACCGTACCGATACCGGCTACCTGTTCGGTGGCCTCTCGTCGGGGCGCGCAGGATCCTTGCAGTTCGCGGTCGGCGGCAACGGCAACATTCCCGGGCACGGTGCGGTGGGCGGAGTTTTCTCGGGCGGCTTGTCGGGCGTGGTGTTCGGCGAAGGCGTGCGCCTGGTGTCGCGCGTCACGCAGGGTTGCCAGCCTGTGTCGCAGGAAAGAGAAATCACGCACGTGGACGGCAACCTGCTGCTCGAGCTCGATGGCGAGCCGGCCCTCGACGTGCTGCTCGACGACCTGAATGTTTCGCTCGATGCGCCCGAGCATGCCGTCGATGCGGTGCGCGCCACCCTGGTGGGCTTGGCCGAGGCCGGCAGCGATGGCGTAAGGCGTACGCGCGACTTGGGCGCTGACGTTCGTGTGCGGCACATCATCGGACTGGACCCGACGCGTCGCGGCGTGGCGATTGCCGACGTGGCGGAGCCCGGCATGCGAGTGAGCTTCTGCCGACGCAACGCGCAGGCGGCGCGAGCCGATCTGATGCGCGTGTGCGCCGAAATCCGCGAAGAACTGGAGCCGGAGGAGCAGACCTTGGCCACGGCGCGCGCTGTAGCCGCCGGCGAAGCCGAGGCCGCGCCGCACCCCGCGCGCCGCATCGCCGGTGCGGTGTACGTGAGTTGCTCCGGTCGAGGTGGCCCGCATTTCGGCGCTCCCGGCGCCGAATTGCAGATCGTGCGACACGCGCTGGGCGATGTCCCGCTGGTCGGCTTCTTCGCCGCAGGCGAGATCGCCCGCCATCACCTCTATGGCTACACGGGCGTGTTGACGGTCTTCACCAGCGACGACTGACGTTTCGCGCCGCGTCCGATCGCGCCGGTGAAGCTGAAATCCACTTCCGGTGTGAGACCGCTGACGATCCGCGCGATCGACTTGCCCGAACCGCAAGCGTGCGTCCAGCCGAGTGTGCCGTGGCCGGTGTTCAGGAACAGATTCGGCAGTTTCGTCGCGCCGACCAGGGGCACATTGCTCGGCGTGGCGGGGCGAAGGCCCGTCCAGAACTGCGCCTGCGTAGGGTCCCCGGCGCCCGGGAACAGCTGCTGGACGCGGCGAACGATGGCTTCGCAGCGAACGCGGTTCAGGTCGCGGTCGTAGCCATTGAGTTCGGCGGTGCCTGCGATCCGCATCCGATCGCCGGTTTCCGAGGTGTAGCGCGAGAAGACGAGCTTGAATTCGTCATCGGTCAACGACACCTGGTACGCCTTGGCTGCGTCGACCACCGGCATCGTGACCGAGTAGCCCTTTGCCGGATAGATCGGCAGACGAAGGCCCAGCGGAGCGGCAAGGAGCGGGCTCAAGGAGCCCATCGCCAACACGAACGCGTCGCCGCGAATGCGTTGGAATCTGCCCTCGTCGTCCGTGACTTCGGCGTGCTCGATCGAGCCACCGGCTTCGCGCAGGGCGGTCACGGTATGGCTCATAAGGAAGCGAACGCCCGCTGCCTGGGCGAGAGCGGCGAGTTCGCGTGCGAATCGGTTCGCGTCGCCGGATTCGTCTTCGGCCGTGTAGGTGGCGCCAGCCAATTGCGGGCGAATGTGGGCCAGCGCGGGCTCGAGCTTCACCGCCTCGTCGGCCGAGATGACCTGCCGGTCGCAGCCCAGCGCGCGCATCTGTTCGGCAGGCGCCAGTGCGGCGTCGAATTCCTTTTGCGTCGTATAGAAGTGAAGGATGCCCTGCATGCGCTGGTCATAGGCAATGCCTGTGTCCCGCCGCAGTTGTTGCAGCGTTTCGCGGCTGTAGGTCCCCAGGCGAACGATCTGCTCTATGTTGTGGCGGGTGCGCGCCGGCGTGCATTCGCGCAGGAACTGCAATCCCCAAAGCCATTGCCGCATGTCTGGGCGCAGACGGAACAGCAGGGGGGCGTCTTCCTTGCCGAGCCATTGCAGCACCTTCAGCGGTGCACCCGGATTGGCCCAGGGCTCGGCATGGCTCACCGAGATCTGGCCACCGTTGGCAAAGCTGGTTTCGGCGGCTGGTGTGGCCTGCCGGTCAATGACGGTCACTTCGTGGCCGAGTTGCTGGAGGAAATAAGCCGAAGTCACGCCGAGCAGGCCGGCGCCAAGAACGATCACGCGCATTTGAGTAAACCTCTAAGGTTGCAGCGATTGGATCGAACGAAAACGGATGCTGTGAAAACGAAAGCAACCGGACCGTGCGTCCAAGTTGCCGCTCCCCCTGTCCTCGGTACCTGAGAGATTCACCCGTTGCGCCCGCAACGGGTTTGCTCCTTCGGTGCATCACTTTGCGTGATGGCTCTCCAGACGGCTCTGACAGTTGGTGCAGTACAGGCTCGTTGTTGCGAGCCGACCTGAGCGTTTATGGGAGTTTGCGCCTTCGGTGAGGCCGCCAGGCGGCCTGCTCTCCTGCAGTGGGCTGATTGTAGGGGCGCTGCGGCGTGCTGGCTACAGGCCCCTGAAGGCGAAGTCGAGTTCGGGTCGCAAGCCGCTGACGATACGGGCGACCGATTTGCTCGCGCCGCAGGCGTGGGCCCAGGTGGGTGTACCTGGGGCCGTGTTGAGGAAAAGATTGGGTACTCGCGTCTTGCCGATCATCGGCAGGCGGTTTCTGCTTACCGCGTGCATCGCCGTGTCGAGCGATGCCTCATCGGTTTTCGCCATTCCGGGAAACAGAATGTCGATGCGGCCCAGCATTGCTCGGAAGCGGTCCGAATCGGGCTCGCTCTCTTCGTCATCGCGTACACGCACCGTGGAGGAGACCCGGAGATACACACCGTTTGCGCTTTCGAGCCGTCTGATGCGCAGCTTGCCCTGGCGATCGTGCAGTGCGATGTGCGGTGCACGCGCCGCGTCCTTGACCGGCACCGTCGCGATGTACTCACGCACGAAGTTCAGCGGCATGGCGATACCGAGCTCTTCAGCATGCGGGACGCTCGATGCGCCCAAGGCGAGCACATAGGATTGCGCGCGCAGGGCTACCGGTTGTCCTTGCGCATTGAGCAGGTCCACGTGACTGATCCGGCCATCGCGGATTTTCAGCGAAACGACCGTGTGCTTCATCATGAATCGCACGCCGGCCGCGCGGCACAGGAAGACGATGCTGGCTGCGAACTGGGCTGGATCGCGTGCCGGGTCTTCGGGCGAGAACGTTGCTCCGGCGAGCGCGGCGCCAACGGCATGCAGTGCGGGCTCGAAGGCCATCGCTTCCTCGGGCGAGAGCAGGCGCTCCTCGCAGCCGAGTTCGGACCAATGGGGTGCCCGCGCCACGCGCGCTCGAAAAGCTTCGGCGTCGGTAAAGAACTTCATCAGCCCGTTCGAGCGCGGCCGCTGAGGCATGCCAGCCTCGTCATGAAGCGCCCGTGCGGTGTTGCGGCTGTAGGCTGCCAGGCGCACCAGTTGATCGAGCGGATCGCGTTGAGGCGGCGCACCGATGGCGCGGTCGAGCAGTTCGGAGAGGCGGCGACGCACTTTCCCCCAGACCCGGGGCCCATTGCCTTTGCTTCGCCGAGCACGGGCCGAAGCCGCACCGCCGCCGTGCAATGCGATGGCAGGCTCGCCGGGTTCGACCCTGCCCCTGGCTTTGGCGGCGGGGGTCCCGTGGCGGTCCACGACGATCACCTCGTGACCGAGCTGCTGAAGGTAATAAGCCGTCGTAACGCCGAGCAAACCAGCGCCGAGCACAACCACGCGCATGTCCGAATCCTTTTGGGATGGCATGAACGGCGGGCGTTGGCGCTTACTGTGTCAGCGCCGAAAACCCGTGTTCAGACTGCCGCTCCCCCTGTCTTCTTTACCTGAGAGATTCATCCGATGCGGCATGCAGCGGACTTGCTCCTTCGGTGCACCACATGGCGTGGTGTCTCTCCAGTCGGCGATTGATCAATGTGGGGCAGTCGCCGAACCGCACGTGCGGTTCACCTGAGCGTTCATGGGAGTTTGCGCCGACGGTGGGACGAAAGGGTCCGCTTTTCTGCGGGCCGCATCTTATCCAAGAAACCGGTTTCTGTGTGTTCATCCTTTGTTCACGCTCTTCGAAGGCGGGTGAACAGTTCGAACTCCCAATTGCGCATCCCCAAAAGCAATGTGTAGCCCTCGCGTTCCTTGGGCGACAGCTTCTGGTCGGTCTGATGCTGTTGGGCAAAGTCCTGGGCCACACGCTGCAGACGGTCCAGAAAAGCAGGCGCAAGCGACTTGCTGATGGACCCATGCACCAGCAGCAAGCCTTCGGCGGGGCCGTCGAAGCCGCCCCGGTAGTAGTCGAGCACAACGTTCTCGCGAAAGAAATCCATCACCGGACCGTGGGGACGCCAGCGGAAGGTCTTGGCGAGTTTCAGGCGATAGCGATTCAGGGGGCGCAGTTCGATGATTCCGATGCGGTCGAGTTGCGCGAGATAGCCGATGCATTCGGCTTCGCTGATGCGGTAGGCCGCGACGATCTGCTCGAGGGTCCACTGGCTCAGCACGCAGATGGCGAGCAGCAGCAGCTTCTTGTCCTTCACGACGGCCTTTTCCTGTTCGAGCGTCAATTCCTTCAGCAAGGGTTGAGCGTCCGCGACACGGCGGGCGAGTTCCGCGAAGTCGATCTTGAGAGCCCGGCAAATCGCATCGACTCGCGTGAGCGGCATATCGCCCTTGGCGAGCATCCGCTTCACGCTTGATTCCGCCATGTCCAGCGACCTGGCGAGGTCCGCATACGTCATGTGGGCGTTTTTGAGTTCGTTCTTGAGGGCGACGACCAGATCGACGGTGGTGCTCATGGGTGGCGACAGAAGGGCGAGTGTTGATGTTGATATCGGAACCGGTACTGCCGGGCGATACCGCCGGTGGTGAAAAAGTGCTCCGTATCGATTCTCGATGCCTCCGAAGGGGCCGGCAACCTAGATTGCGCCGATCGAACTTTTCACCGGAGTCCGTCATGCCGCTGTCGTCCTTGGATGTCCTGAGCAATCTGCCATTGGCCCTGATTGGCATCTGGGGCTTGCGTTGGCTCCATTGGCTCGATCGGGCGCACGAAGACGCCCTCGACGCCGCGCCGCTGCCCCAGGCGGCCACTCGCCTTCCTGTGAACGCGCTGGATTGTGCGTGGATGTTCTTCGCGGGGCTGATCTTCACCGCGGCGGCGTCCGCCTTCTATCACGTGCAGCCTGATGCGACGCGGCTCGCGGCGGACCGAGCAGGGACGGCCATCGCGTTGTCGGGTCTCGTCGGCCTTGCGGTTTGCGAGCGGGTGAGCGAGCGCGCCGGATGGCCCGCCGCCTGGCTCACGATGAGCGGCGCCCTGGTGGCGGCGGCCGTCCAATACAGGACGGGCAATGCCTTGCCCTGGACGCTGGTGCAGTTTGGTGGAATGGCACTGATTTTGGTCCTCTCGCTCGCAAGATCATCGCCTGGCGCCATCGATCTGAAGCTGGGGTGGGTGGTCTTCTTCTATGTCTTGGCCAAGCTGTTCGAGTTGTCGGACGCGTCCATTTGCGAGGCCACCCGGCAATTGATCTCGGGCCACGGCCTCAAGCACTTCATGGCTGCATTGGCGGCGCTCCCGGTGTTGCACGCATTGCAGGCGATGGGCCGGCAGACGCTGCGGCACAATCCGGGCGCCGCTGCCCTAACGGCTTGAGGAACTTGCCAACCAGGCTTTGCGAATGACCACAACCGCCAACGCATCATCGTCCCCCACGCCTGATCCGCATGCGCATGCCAACCAGTTCGCGCTTCTGGGTCAGCGGCGCTTTGCGCCATTCTTCTGGACGCAATTCGCTGGAGCGGCCAACGACAACCTCTTCAAGTTTGCTTTCACGGTCATGGTGACCTACCAGCTACAGCTCAGCTGGATGCCCCCCGCCATGGCGGGGCTCGCGATCGGAGCGCTGTTCATCCTGCCTTTCCTGCTCTTCTCGGCGACTTCCGGGCAACTCACCGACAAGTTCGACAAGACGAAGATGATCCGCTTCGTCAAAAACCTCGAGATCGCGATCATGCTGATCGCCGCGTGGGGCTTCATGCGGGCCGATGCGGCTGTGCTGCTCGGTTGCGTCTTCCTGATGGGACTGCATTCCACCTTGTTCGGGCCCGTGAAGTTTGCCTATCTCCCGCAGGTGCTGGACGCGCGCGAGCTCACTGGCGGCAATGGCATGGTCGAGATGGGCACTTTCGTTGCCATCCTGCTGGGGCAGGTCGCCGGGGGTCTTCTGATCGCGGTGCCGCATATCGGCCACACGTCGGTGGCACTGGCATGCGTGCTGCTCGCGCTGGCGGGGCGAGGCGTTGCGCAGGCGATCCCGCAAGCGCCCGCCACCGATCCGGAGCTTCGGATCAACTGGAACCCGGTGAGCGAGACGTGGCGCAATCTCAAGCTGGCCCATGGGAACATCGTTGTTTTCCGCTCGCTGCTTGGCATCTCGTGGATGTGGTTCTTCGGCGCGATCTTCCTTAGCCAGTTTCCGAGCTTTGCCAAGGAGGTGCTCCACGGAGACGAGCAGGTGGCCTCGCTGCTGCTGGTGGTTTTCTCGGTCGGCATCGGGATTGGATCGCTGCTCTGCGAGACGCTGAGCCGGCGCCAGGTCGAGATCGGCCTCGTCCCGTTGGGTGCGATCGGGATGAGCGTATTCGCAATCGACCTGTACTTCGCGTCGCGCGCGCTGCCCGCGCTTGGAGAACTGGGATTGGGCGGCTTTCTTCGGGAGAAGGCCCACTGGCGCGTGATGGCCGACCTCGGTCTGCTGTCGCTGTTTGCCGGGCTCTACAGCGTGCCGATGTATGCGCTGATCCAGTTGCGCAGCCAGTCCACGCACCGGGCGCGCATCATCGCGGCCAACAATATTCTCAACGCGCTGTTCATGATTGCCAGTTCAATCATTGCGGGCGCGCTTTTGAAGTCTGGTTTTACGATTCCACAGATCTTTCTCTTCACGGGAATTGCCAATGCGGTGGTCGCGTTCTACATCTTCATGCTCATGCCCGAATACCTGCTGCGCTTCGTCGCCTGGGTGCTGTCACGCTTCGTCTATCGGTTCGACGTGAAAGGGGACGAACATATTCCGGGCGAGGGGGCGGCGATCCTGGTTTGCAATCACGTGAGCTTCATCGATGCGGTGCTGCTCATGGCGGCGAGCCCGCGTCCCATTCGCTTCATCATGGATCACCGCATATTCCGCGTGCCCGTGCTGGGCTGGCTGTTCAGGCTGGCCAAGGCCATTCCGATTGCGCCGCAGAAGGAAGATCCCGCCGCCTACGAAGACGCTTTCGCGCAGGCCGTGCAGGTGCTGCGGGAGGGCGACCTCCTCGCCATCTTTCCCGAAGGCGCGATCACTCGCGACGGGCAGCTCCAGCCGTTCAAGGGCGGTGTGATGAAAATCCTCGAGGCCGCGCGCGCCGAAGGCATCGACGTTCCGGTGGTTCCCATGGCTCTGACGAATTTGTGGGGCTCGTACTTCAGCCGGGTCGAAGTGCGAGACGGAGAAAACGTCGCGATGGTGCGACCCTTCCGGCGAGGCCTGTTCAGTCGGGTGGGCCTCAATGTCGGCGACGCGCTGCGCCATGCCGAGGTGCAGCCCGACATCCTGCAGCGGCGCGTGAGCGGGCTTCTTAGCGCATGAATTTCGACTGATGTCCTTGCCTTTTCCCCAATGGTTTTGGGTCGCTGTGACCTGGTTCGGTGACAGTGGCTTTCTGCTGCCGGTCGCGCTGTGGATCGCGGTGTGGCTCGGCATTCGCGAAGCGACGCGCCCATCGGCGTGGCGCTGGGTACTTTTGTTCGGGCTCGGGTGCTGCGTGATCGCCGTGTCGAAAATCGCGTTCCTGGGCTGGGGCATCGGCATCGCCTTGATCAACTTCACCGGCTTCAGCGGTCACACGGCTCTATCGGCGTGCGTATGGCCTGTGGCATGCTGGCTCGCTGCCTCTCAGCAGTCGCATCGTGTCCGCGTTTCCGCCGCGTCGTTCGGATTGATGTTTGCGGTGTTCATCGGTGCGTCCCGGCTGGCGCTGTACGCGCATTCGAAGTCCGAAGTCGCGGCTGGATTCGCGCTGGGCATGGCGGTCAGTGGCGCATTTCTTCTGTGGCAGCACCGGCTTCCGCATCCGCGGTTGAGCTGGAGTCTCGTGTTGCTCAGTCTGCTCACGCCTCTGGCTTTTCTGAACCCGGGCACGCCAGCACCCACGCAGGGCGCGCTCGAAGTGATCGCCATGCGCCTCGCCGGAACCGACAGGACCTACACGCGCGACGATCTGCTCGCGCGCCGGCTGAAGCCTCAGGCGAGTATCGAGTAGCGATACCGAAAGCGCTGGAAGTTGCCACTGATTCGCTAACTTGTTCCGCGACGTTCAGATGCGAAACATCATCCGCGCACCTTCACTTCGCCCTGAGGCTTGCATGCAGACAATCTCTTTCAACATGTCCCTGACTGTCGGTTTGATCTGCAGCGAGGTGTTGTCGTGAAGAGGGTCCCGACCAATTTCGGGCCGTACGACCGCGAATACCAGGCGCGTGTTTCGCGCACGCGCCGCCTCCTGAAAGCAGCGATGCAAGCGATCTTGACGGCTGTCGTGGTCGCGCTCGCGGGCACGTTCCTGTTCCCGTTGAAGGCGCATGCGGGCCGTTCATGCGAACAGGCCAAGCCGACTGTGGCGCTGAGACCCTAGACCAGAATCGCGTTATCCAGGTTTTTTGAATTCCCAATGAAGAAGGAACCCGATGAGCAAGTCCTTGCGCCTGTCTGAAAAATGGTTTCGCCGCGGTCTCTGGGTCGTGGCGGTGGTGTTCGCCAGCTTTCTGATCGGCCTCGGGAGCACGATCGTCGGAGATCTGCCGCGCGTCGAGCACAGTCTCGACATCGATGACTTTATCGATCATGCCGCGGCCGATCCACTGCGCAAGACCGTCCGCGACGCCGAAAAGGTGGAGCAGGATGCGGCGCGCGAACGGGAGCAGGCGGACCTCAAGCTCGTCGCCGCTCGGCAGGCAAGTCGCGCGGCGAGAGAGACCTTCTCGAATTGGATCGCGACCCGCCACGCCACTGCACAGCCCGACCAGGACCCTGAGCTCGTCTCCCGCACCAAGGCGCTGGATGCGCTGAAGCTCAAGGAGGACGAAGCCGAACGGGCCGTCGGCGCGCAGCGGCAAATCGCGCTCGACGCCCGGCAGTCAAGCCAGCGCGCGCAACAGCAGCTGACCATCCTTGAGGACCAGGCGCGGACTCGCCTGGACGCCGAAAACCGCCGAGTCGAGCTGCGCGTCTTCGGCTATCGGCTGGCGCTCACGCTGCCGCTGCTGATGATTGCGGGCTGGCTCTTCGCGAAGAGGCGCAAGAGCACATGGTGGCCGTTCGTCTGGGGGTTCATCTTCTTTGCGCTGTTCGCGTTTTTTGTCGAGCTCGTGCCCTATCTGCCGAGCTACGGCGGCTATGTGCGTTACGCGGTCGGCATCGTGGTGACGGTGCTCGTCGGGCGATATGCCATCGTCGCGCTGAACCGATATCTGGCGCGTCAGAAACTCGCTGAGGCGCAGCCCGACACGGTTCGCCGCAACGAGCTCAGCTATGACACAGCGCTCGCCCGACTCGCGAAGAGCGTTTGCCCTGGATGCGAGAGACCCGTGGACTTGAAGAACACGGCCATCGACTTTTGCCCGCATTGCGGCATCGGGCTCTTCGACCACTGCCACGTGTGCAAGTCGCGCAAGAGCGCCTTCGCCAGGTTCTGCCACGCTTGTGGAACCGGCGCAATGGCCGCCGCCATGCCGCGCGACTTGCCGCCGGACTTGCCGTTTCAGGTCCAGCCGGCGTCGACCACGTAGTCCTGCGCGGTACACATCTTCGAATCGTCGGCCGCAAGGAACAGCGCCATGCTGGCAATGTCCTCGGCCATGACTCGGCCAGGGAGGCATTGCGCGGCATCGATCTCGGCGCCCGATTCGGGCTTGACCCAGAGCTGCAGCTGTCGCTCGGTCATGACCCAGCCGGGGACGATGGAATTGACTCGGATGTTCTGCTTGCCAAGGTCGCGCGCCAGTGATCGGGTCAGTCCGCGCGCCGCGGATTTGCAGGCCTGGTAGACCGGATACCCCCGGCCCTTGATCATCCAGCTGATCGATCCGAAGTTGATGATCGATCCGCCACCCAGCGCGCGCATGTCGTCCGCGACCGCCTGAGCGGCAAAAAACTGGTGCTTGAAGTTGACTGCGACCAGACGGTCGAAGTCGTCGCTGGTGACGTCCGCCATTTCATGGCGTCGGTCATTTGCGGCGTTGTTGATCAGCACCTTGATCGGTCCGAAGCGGGCGCGCATTGCGCCGATCGCGGCTTGCAGGGCCGCCACGTCGGTTACATCGCATTCGACGAAGAGCGCCTCGTGCGCCCCGCTGTTCGTGCCGAGCTGACTGGCCAGCGCTCGGCCCGCGGTTGCGTCGAGGTCGCAGAAGCCGACGCGTGCGCCCTGGGCATGAAAGGCGCGCACCAGCGCTTCGCCGATGCCGCTCGCGCCGCCGGAGATGAAGACAGTACGGCCGGCCAGCGATGGATAGCGCGCCGACGGGGAAGGAGAGGTTGAATCTGTCATCGAGGTATTTTGGCCTTCGGTCGTGCGAATCCGCTACCCGTGTGAACGAGAATGCCGCGATCGCAATGACCTGTGGTGCGAATTGCATGAAAGAAAACGACACGAAGCTGATACAGCTTTCAGCGGGATCCGTGCGGCTGGTGCTGGCACCCGAATTGGGGGGATCGATTGCAGCGCTCTATGACGAGCAGTCTGGAGACCGCTTCGATTGGCTTCGGTCCGCGACCGACGACGCCCTGGCGCGGCGGGACCCGTTCTCGATGGCGAGCTTTCCGCTGCTGCCCTGGTGCAACCGTATTCGAGATGGCCGCGCGCGATTTGGTGGCCGGGACATCGCGATCGCGACAGGTCATGCCGCGGGACCTTCGGGCAAGCATCCCTTGCACGGCATCGGATGGATGCGCCCATGGAAGGTCGCGCGGTCTTCGGCAACCCAGGCGACGCTTGAACTCGCGGTCGAAGCCGACACCCAATGGCCCTGGCGCTTCGAGGCTGCGCAGACGTTCGAACTCGACTCGTCCGGCCTGCGCTGCAAAGTCACCTTGACCAATCGCGATTCAGTGCCGATGCCGGCGGGAATCGGCCATCACCCCTACTATCCGCATCGCGACGGCACGCGCTTGCAGACGACAACTGCTGCCATGTGGAAAGGCGACGCCGAAGTCATGCCCGTAGCGCTGGCAGAGACGCCTGAAGTGAGCCGGCTTCGAGAGGGCGTGCTGCTGTCCGAACTCGACCTGGACAACAACTTCATCGGCTGGTCGCGCACGGCGCGCATCGATTGGCCGAATGAAGGGCGTGCGCTGGTGATGTCGGCGGACCAGCCGCTTGATTTCTTCGTGCTGTACTGCCCGCATGGCGCAGGACACTTTTGCGCCGAACCCGTCAGCCAATGCACCGATGCGATCAATCTGTCGGGCCGTTACTCACCGAGCGAACTCGGTGGCGCGGTGCTGGCGCCAGGCGAATCGCTGTCGGGAAGTTGGTCTCTTCGGTCCGTCTAGACGCCTCGTGCGCGGTCGGCCTTGAACTTCGCGCGGAACTCGGCGAAGCGCCCCGCGTCGAGCGCCTCGCGAATTTCCTGCATCAGGTTCAGGTAGTAGTGCAGGTTGTGGATGGTCGTGAGCATCGGCCCCAGCATCTCGCCGCAGCGGTCCAGGTGATGCAGGTAGGCGCGGCTGAAGCCATCGCGGCCGCCTTCGTTCCATGGCACGCCTGATGCACCCGCGCAGGCGTGGCAGGTGCAACTCGCATCGATGGGCTGTGGATCGCTCTTGTGGCGCGCGTTGCGCATCTTGAGATCGCCGAAGCGCGAGAACAGCGTGCCGTTGCGGGCATTGCGCGTCGGCATCACGCAGTCGAACATGTCGACGCCCTGCGCCACGCCTTCGACGAGGTCCTCCGGCGTGCCGACTCCCATCAAGTAGCGCGGCTTGTGCGCCGGCAGCTTGTGCGGCGTGTGCGCCATGATGCGCAGCATTTCGTCCTTGGGCTCACCCACGCTCACTCCGCCGATTGCGTAGCCCGGAAAGTCCATGTCGATCAACTTTGCAAGGGATTCTTCGCGCAGGTTTTCGAACATGCCGCCCTGGACGATGCCGAAGAGCGCATTCGGATTTTCGAGTCGACTGAATTCGGCTTGGCAGCGATGAGCCCAACGCAGGCTCAGTTCCATCGACTTGCGCGCGTCGGATTCCGTTGTGACGTGGCCTTGGGTCTCGTACGGCGTGCATTCGTCGAACTGCATGACGATGTCGCTGTTGAGGATGGTCTGGATCTGCATCGAGACCTCGGGCGTGAGGAACAGCTTGTCGCCGTTGACGGGCGAGGCGAACTTCACGCCTTCTTCACTGATCTTGCGCATGGCTCCGAGAGACCACACCTGAAAGCCACCCGAATCGGTGAGGATGGGCTTGTTCCACTTCTCGAACTGATGAAGACCGCCGAAGCTGGCCATCACGTCGAGTCCCGGCCGCATCCAAAGGTGGAAGGTGTTGCCAAGAATGATCTGCGCGCCCATCTCTTCGAGGCTGCGCGGCATCACGCCCTTGACGGTCCCGTAGGTACCCACGGGCATGAAGATGGGTGTCTGCACCACGCCGTGGTTCAGCGTTAGCGTGCCGCGGCGCGCGTGGCTTCCAGGGTCGGTTGCGAGAAGTTCAAAGTTCAGCATGGATCAGTGCTTTCTGGCGAGCAGCATGGCGTCGCCGTAACTGAAGAAGCGATAGCGCTCGCGAATGGCGTGGGCATACAACGCCATCACGTGTTCGTAACCGGCGAAGGCGCTGACCAGCATCATCAGTGTGCTTTTGGGCAGATGGAAGTTGGTAACGAGCAAGTCGACATGCTCGAAGGCGAAACCAGGGGTGATGAAGATGCGTGTGTCGCCTGAGGCCTCGCCGCTCTTGGCCCACGATTCGAGCGTGCGAACGGTGGTCGTCCCAACGGCGACGATGCGGCCGCCGCGCGCCTTGGCGTTGGCAATGGCGGCTTGCGTGGCGGCGGGCACTTCATAGCGCTCGGCATGCATCGTGTGCTCGGCGATGTTCTCCGTCTTGACGGGCTGAAAAGTGCCGGCACCAACGTGAAGGGTGACATTGGCGCGCTGCACGCCGCGCGCTTCGAGCTTGGCGAGCAGCGCCGAATCGAAATGAAGGGCCGCCGTCGGTGCTGCCACGGCGCCGGGCACCCGCGCGAACACTGTCTGATAGCGGCTTTCGTCGTCAGCCGAATCGGTATGCGTGATGTAGGGGGGCAGTGGCACATGGCCGCAGCGGGCCATCAGCGCATACGGGTCTTCGCCCGCCGGGCTTTCCAGGCGAAAACGGAAGAGGGCCCCATCTTCTTCCGGCCAGCGACCGAGCAGCGTTGCGCTGAAGCCGCCCACCATCGCGAGTGTGGTGCCCACCTGCGGCTTCTTGCTGACTTTCATGTGCGCGACCACCTCAGCTCCTTGCAGCACGCGCTCGACGAGCAGCTCAAGCTTGCCGCCGGTAGGCTTTTCGCCGAAAAGGCGGGCCTTGACGACAAGCGTGTCGTTGAAGACAAGCAGGTCGCCCGCCTGGAGCAGCGAGGGGAGGTCTCTGAAGATCCGGTCGACCGGTGCCTGACCGGATCCGTCCAGAAGACGGGAAGCACTGCGTTCGGCAGCGGGATGTTGGGCCACCAGTTCAGGCGGCAGGTCGAAATCGAAATCGGAAAGCGTGTAGTCGCGCATGAGTGCTTGAGGGCCGGACAGGCCCGTGCCAAGGAAGCGGAGGAATGGATGCAAGGAGGCGGGCAGAATTGTCCCATGCCCGCCGCCGCCAAACCTTCGCCCCCGGAAAAGCCTACTGCAGCGTCGGCCACCGTAAATGCGACCGCATCCGCGCCTGCGCCTGGCACGGGGCTGAGCGCGGTTCAACGCGCGCTCCGCAAGCTGGGACTGGTGCGCGACATCGATTTCGCCCTCTACCTGCCGATGCGCTACGAGGACGAGACGCAGGTCGTGCGACTGGCGGACACGCGTGACGGAGACATGGCACAGATTGAAGCGGTGGTCACCGAATGCGAGGTGGTCTTCCGTCCCCGTCGGCAATTGATCGTCACGGTCTACGATGGCAGCGACACCTGTCAATTGCGCTTCTTCAATTTCTATCCGTCGCAACAGAAGCAGCTTGCAGTGGGCGCAAAGGTGCGCGCGCGGGGCGAAGTGCGCGGCGGGTTCGTCGGGCGGCAGATGATGCATCCGACCGTCAAGGCCTCCGGCACCGCGCTGCCGGAGGCGTTGACGCCGGTGTATTCGACCATCGCCGGGCTGGCTCAGCCGGTGTTGCGGCGCGAGGTTCGCTCCGGGTTGGCCCGGGCCGTGCTTGACGAGACGCTCCCGACAGGCGCAGCTCCGCACGGTGCATGGGATCTGCGTCGTGCGCTGACCTTCCTCCACTATCCAACCCCCGACGTCGCGGTGGCCACGTTGGAGGATCACAGTCATCCAGCCTGGCAGCGCCTGAAGGCCGACGAACTCCTCGCCCAGCAACTTTCGCAGCTTCAGGCGCGGCGGGCGCGAGCAGCGCAACGGGCGCCTGTTCTGGAGGCTGACGCGTCCGGAGGCGCGCTCCATCGCGATCTGCTGGCGGCACTGCCCTTTGCTCTGACGGGCGCGCAGCAGCGAGTCGGAAGCGAAATCACGCGCGATCTCGCCCGAGAGGTTCCGATGCACCGGTTGCTCCAGGGCGATGTGGGATCGGGGAAGACGGTCGTTGCAGCGCTGGCTGCCGCGCGTTGCATCGACGCCGGCTACCAATGCGCGCTGATGGCGCCGACCGAAATTCTCGCGGCTCAGCATTTCGGCAAACTCGTCGGCTGGCTCGATCCGCTGTTGGCCGAGCGCGGCTTGCGCGTCGCGTGGCTCACCGGCAGTCAGAAGAAGAAGGAACGCGATGCGATGACAACTGCCGTCGAGAGCGGCCAGGCGGCGCTTGTCATCGGAACCCACGCTGTCATTTCCGAGAAGGTGCGGTTCAAGAATCTGGCTCTCGCCGTCATTGACGAACAGCATCGCTTCGGCGTGGCACAGCGACTAGCCCTTCGCGGAAAGGCGAACGGCGATTTCGAGCCGCATCTGCTGATGATGAGCGCCACGCCGATTCCGAGAACCTTGGCAATGAGCTACTACGCCGACCTGGACGTGTCCACCCTCGACGAACTGCCGCCAGGCCGCACGCCGATCGTCACGAAGCTCGTCGCGGACCACCGGCGGGATGAAGTCGTCGATCGCATTCGCGCCCAGCTCGCACAAGGGCGACAGGTCTACTGGGTATGCCCTTTGATCGAGGAAAGCGAAGCGGTGGACCTGCGGAACGCGACCGAGACGCGAGATGAACTGGCCGATGCACTGGGTTCTGACGTCAGCGTCGGCCTTCTTCATTCGCGCATGCCAACGACTGAGAAGCAGGCGGTCATGGAGGCCTTTACAGCCAACCGCCTGCAGGTGCTCGTAAGCACCACCGTGATCGAAGTCGGCGTGGATGTGCCCAATGCTTCGCTGATGGTGATCGAACATGCGGAGCGCTTCGGCTTGTCGCAACTGCACCAATTGCGCGGTCGTGTGGGTCGGGGTGCGGCTGCTTCCGCCTGTGTCTTGCTCTACGCACCTAACGAAGGTGGCCGCGTTGGAGAAGCTGCTCGCGCGCGCCTGAAAGCCATGGCCGAGACCAGCGACGGCTTCGAGATCGCGAGACGCGACCTCGACATTCGCGGCCCCGGCGAATTTCTCGGCCCCCGCCAGTCCGGCGCCCCTCTTCTGCGCTTCGCAGACCTGAGCACAGACGTTCTCCTCCTGGACTGGGCCCGGGAGCTTGCGCCCAAAATGCTCGACCGTCACCCCGATCTGGCGCAAAAACACATCGATCGCTGGCTTGGCGCTAAGGCCGAATATCTAAAGGCATGAGCTTGCGGCGAGCAATAATTTCCAACTATGACGTTGACAGAACTCAAATACATCGTCGCGGTTGCGCGAGAGCGGCATTTCGGCAAAGCCGCAGAGGCCTGCTATGTGTCGCAGCCAACCTTGTCCGTGGCGATCAAGAAGCTGGAGGACGAACTCGAGGTCAAGCTGTTTGAGCGCAGCGCGGGCGAAGTCACCGTCACGCCGCTTGGCGAGCAGATCGTGCAGCAGGCGCAGAGCGTGCTGGACCAGGCGGCCAGCATCAAGGAAATCGCCAAGCGTGGAAAGGACCCGCTGTCGGGTCCGCTCAACCTGGGCGTCATCTACACCATCGGGCCGTATCTCTTGCCTGATCTCGTGCGCCAGAACATTGCACGTAACCCGCAGATGCCGCTGGTGCTGCAAGAGAACTTCACCGCCAAGCTGCTCGAAATGCTGCGATCCGGCGAGATCGACTGCGCCATCATGGCCGAGCCGTTTCCGGACACGGGCTTGGCCATGGCGCAACTTTACGACGAGCCATTCGTGGCCGCATTGCCCGCCAACCATCCGCTGGCAAACAAGGAGTCCGTCACTTCCGACGAACTCAAGAGTGAAACGATGCTCCTGCTCGGGACGGGACACTGTTTTCGCGACCACGTGCTGGAGGTTTGCCCCGAGTTCGCACGCTTTTCCAGCAATGCTGAAGGGATTCGAAAGAGCTTTGAGGGCTCTTCGTTGGAGACCATCAAGCACATGGTCGCCTCGGGAATGGGCGTCACCCTGGTGCCGCGGCTGTCGGTCCCGGCTGATGCGCTCAAGCCCAGGGCCAAGGGACGAAGAGAGCCTGAGCAGATCGTGCGCTATCTCCCCGTTCGCGATACGCAAGGCGGTGAGCCGCCGACGCGCCGCGTCGTGCTGGCGTGGCGGCGCAGCTTCACCCGCTACGAGGCGATTGCGGCACTCCGAAACGCGATCTACGCCTGCGAGCTGCCGGGCGTCAAGCGCCTTTCCTAAGAACCGTGAGAAACGCGCCGCACGTCGACGGACCCATCCTGCGCCGGATGCAGAGGCTGCGCTAGAGTGCTGCTTTCCTGACGTCAATTCACTTGAAGAAAGAGCTCATCGCCATGGCCAAAGTCGTGAAGAAACCCAAGTCTCCAGACACCAGCGCTCCGTCTGCCGGAAAGGTGCCCAAGAAGGGCGATGTCGTGGTCGCGGAGGCCTCGGGCAGCCGCAATGCCCCGATCATCAATATCGGCATTGAGCGCCAGGATCGCGCCGCGATCGCCGAGGGCTTGAGCCGCGTGCTTGCGGACACCTACACGCTCTATCTCACCACGCACAACTTCCACTGGAACGTGACGGGGCCTCACTTCAACTCGCTCCACGCGATGTTCATGACCCAGTACACCGAGCTTTGGGGCTCGACGGATGTCATCGCCGAACGCATTCGTGCGCTGGGGCACTACGCGCCCGGCTCGTACGCTGAATTCAGCAAGATCGCGACCGTGCCCGACGTTCCGCAAAGTCCGCCAAAGGCCATGGAGATGGTGCGCATTCTGGTCAAGGGTCATGAAACAGTCTCGCGCATCGCTCGCGAATTCATCCCGGTTGCCGAGGAGGCAGGAGACGATCCCACGGCGGACATGCTGACGGCACGCTGCACCGTGCATGACCAGACGGCTTGGATGCTGCGTTCCCTCCTTGAAGACTGACGCACCGGTGATGCCCGCTGGTGGGCCCTTCCAACCCGCGCCCGAGCCGCAACGCGGGCGTTTTGCGCTGTACCTGGATCTGATCCGATGGAACCGCCCGGCAGGTTGGCTCCTGCTGCTTTGGCCAACACTTGGCGCACTGTGGTTCGCAGCCGAAGGATGGCCGGGTTGGCATCTCCTGACGGTGTTCGTCCTCGGCACCATCCTCATGCGCAGCGCAGGCTGCTGCGTCAACGATGTTGCTGACCGGGAGTTCGACCGCCACGTCAAGCGAACAGCCCAGCGGCCAGTCACGAGCGGTGCCGTTTCGGTGAGAGAAGCGCTTGCGCTCGGGGCCGTCCTCGCGCTGGCTGCTTTTGCACTGGTCCTGACCACCAATCGCGTCACAGTCTCGTTGTCGTTCGCGGCTCTTGCGGTGACGCTGGCTTACCCGTTTGCCAAGCGCTTCGTGTCGGTTCCACAGGCTGTCCTCGGCATCGCGTTCAGCTTCGGCATTCCGATGGCGTTTGCCGCCGTGCGCAGCAGCGTGCCCGAGTTGGCCTGGTGGCTGCTCGCAGGCAATTTGTTCTGGGTATTGGCTTACGACACCGAATACGCAATGGTCGACCGCGACGACGATCTGAAGATCGGCATGAAGACCTCAGCAATCACGTTCGGTCGATTCGATGTGGCGATGGTCATGGTCAGCTATGCAATCTTCCTTGCCGGATGGGCGGCCGCCGGTGCCGGAAGAGCGCTCGGCGCAATCTTCCATGTCGCCATAGGCGTCGCCGGCGCTCAAGCCGTCTGGCACTGGCGTCTGATTCACGATCGCACCCGCGACGGTTGTTTCAAGGCCTTCAGGCTCAATCATTGGCTCGGCTTCACAGTGTTCGCCGGTGTCGCGGCAGGCTACATGCTGCGTTGAGTCGGGCATCAGCCCTGCCGGCCAAGGCTTCGACCCTTGGCTTCGCCTTCAAGACTTTCCAAATTCTTGGCCGAGTTCAGCGGCGCGCTCATGCGCCGCGCGGATTGCGGCCTTGAACTTGGCTTTGAGCTGAGCGTCGTCCATGTTCGTCATCGCCGCATGGGTGGTCCCGCCCTTCGAAGTGACCCGTTCACGCAATGCGGAAGGCGGCTCCGTCGCATTGCTTGCCAGGGCCGAAGCGCCGGTGAAAGTTCGAATGGCGAGTCGATGTGCCTGCTCTGCCGTCAGTCCTAGTTCAATACCTGCCTCGGTCATGGCCTCGATGAAATAGAACACGTAGGCCGGACCAGAGCCGGAAACGGCGGTCACAACGTCCAGTGCCGCCTCCGCGTCGACCCACATCAGATCACCGGTGGGGGCCAGGACCTGTTCGACGAGCTTGCGACCTTCATCGCCGACAGCGTCGCGTGCAAACAGGCCAGTCATTCCTTGACCAATGAGGGCGGGTGTGTTGGGCATAGCGCGAGCCACCTGTTCAGTGGCGAGCCAACGGGCAATGCTGTCGGACGGAATTCCCGCCGCGACACTGAGATGTAGCGCGTTTGGTGCAAGTCCTCGTATTGCATCCGTTGCCGTCGCAAAACTTTGCGGCTTGACTGCCCACACGATGACTTCGCAGCGGCCCAGCGCGGCGCCCGCTTCCGGCTGCGCGTCGATACCGAAATCGTTCGCCAGCTTGATGCGAGCTTCGGCGAGCGGCTCCACCACTTCGAACGCGCTGGCGGGAGCATTTTGTTTCACAAGCCCGCCGATGATGGCGCTTGCCATATTCCCTCCCCCAATGAAGCCTATGGGCGGGAGGGGGGCGAGTTCCTGGCGAGGAAGGAAGGTGACTGCGATGTTCATGACTACCTCGGTAAATTCAAAGGCTAAAGCAGCTGGTCTGCGAAGGAAATTGTGTCCCTTGTCGCAACAAGAATGCGGCTGAACGCTTGAAATCACTTGTAGGAGCCACCACGAGCTGTTGGCTGTTGTCACTACGCCACGGGTCGATCAGCTGAGCCCAACCTGGAGGGCGCTCGCCGCCGTTGGACCCTCCCTGGTGGACGCAAGCGCCATCTGCGAGGGTGGCACTAACATTGACGTCCGGCCAAAAATCGTCGGCTTGCAGGCCGGCGCACGAAGTAGTGTGTTGACGGCCGCAAAATGCTGTGCAACAATCGCGGGCTTCGCTTCAGAAAGGCGAAGCTTCTGCCCAGCGGAAGCGCATCGAAGTGGTTTCGGTGCGTGGACGACGGGCCCAAGACTGATCGTTAAATCGCGTCGGAGTTGTCCGATCGGTAAGCGGTACAAGTTGGGAATATCACAAAATGATCCAAACTGAATCCAGGCTCGACGTAGCCGACAACACGGGCGCGAAATCCGTCTTGTGCATCAAGGTGCTAGGTGGCTCCAAGCGGCGCTATGCCAGCGTAGGTGATGTCATCAAGGTCAGCATCAAGGAAGCCGCTCCGCGTGGTCGCGTCAAGAAGGGCGAGATCTACAGTGCAGTGGTGGTTCGCACCGCCAAGGGCATTCGTCGCAGCGACGGCTCGCTTGTTAAATTCGATGGCAATGCGGCTGTGCTGCTCAATGCCAAATTGGAGCCCATCGGCACCCGTATCTTTGGACCAGTCACGCGCGAGCTGCGCACTGAAAAGTTCATGAAGATCGTGTCGCTGGCACCTGAAGTTCTGTAAGGACAGTGCCATGAACAAGATTCGCAAAGGCGACCAAGTCATCGTATTGGCTGGACGCGACAAGGGAAAGCGCGGCACCGTGTCGCTGCGCAAGGACGACTCGCATGTCATCGTTGACGGCATCAATCTCGTCAAGAAGCACACCAAGCCGAACCCTCTGAAGGGTACGACCGGCGGTATCGTCGAAAAGGCCATGCCGATTCACCAATCCAACGTGGCGATTTTCAATGCTGTGACCGGCAAGGCTGATCGCGTGGGCATCAAAGTCGCGGACGGCAAGCGCGTGCGCGTCTTCAAGTCCAGCGGCGAAGAAATCAAGGCCGCCTAAGGGGTACTCACATGGCTCGTCTCCAACAACACTATCGCGAAAAGATCGCGAAAGACCTGACCGAAAAATTCGGCTACACGTCTCCTATGCAGGTTCCGCGCTTGAGCAAGATTACGCTCAACATGGGCGTCGGCGAAGCGGTTGCCGACAAGAAGGTGCTCGACAATGCTGTCGCTGACCTGACCAAGATTGCTGGCCAGAAGCCGGTGGTGACCAAGTCGAAGAAGGCGATCGCAGGCTTCAAGATTCGCGAGAACCAGCCCATCGGCTGCATGGTCACGCTGCGTGGCGTGCAAATGTACGAATTCCTGGACCGCTTCGTGACTGTCGCGCTGCCGCGTGTTCGCGATTTCCGCGGTATCTCGGGTCGCGCTTTCGATGGTCGTGGCAATTACAACATCGGCGTCAAAGAGCAGATCATCTTCCCTGAGATCGAGTACGACAAGGTCGATGCGCTGCGCGGCCTCAATATCAGCATCACGACGACGGCCAAGACTGACGAAGAGGCGAAGGCGCTTCTCGCTGGCTTCCGTTTTCCGTTCAAGAACTGAGGTGGTTTGTGGCTAAAGTAGCTTTGATCGAGCGCGAGCTCAAGCGAGAAAAACTGGTCGCAAAGTACGCCGCGAAGCACGCGGAACTGAAGGCGATCGCCAACGATGCGAAGAAGAGCGACGAAGAGCGCGCTGCCGCCCGCCTGGGTCTGCAGAAGCTCCCGCGTAACGCCAATCCGACCCGTCAGCGCAACCGTTGCGAAATCACTGGTCGCCCGCGTGGCACCTTCCGTCAATTCGGTCTGGCTCGGGCCAAGATCCGCGAACTGGCCTTCAATGGCGACATCCCTGGTGTCACCAAGGCCAGCTGGTAAGCCAGGCAGGAGCAAACAACATGAGCATGAGTGATCCCATTGCCGACTTGCTGACGCGTATCCGTAACGCGCAGATGGTGGCAAAACCGACCGTGTCGGTCCCGTCTTCCAAGGTGAAGGTTGCGATCGCGCAGGTCCTCAAGGACGAGGGCTACATCGACGGCTTCAAGGTCAAGACTGAAGCCGGCAAGAGCGAACTCGAAATCGCGTTGAAGTACTACGCCGGTCGCCCGGTCATCGAGCGCATTGAGCGTGTAAGCCGTCCCGGCCTGCGCGTCTACAAGGCCAGCTCAGCCATTCCTCAAGTCCAGAACGGCCTGGGTGTGGCGATTGTCACGACCCCAAAGGGTGTGATGACCGATCGCAAGGCGCGCGCTGCCGGTATTGGCGGCGAAGTGCTGTGCTACGTCGCCTAAACGAGACATCTAGGAGAAACTGAAATGTCCCGAGTAGGAAAAATGCCGGTCGCCATTCCCACAGGTGTGGATGTGTCGATCAAGGAAGACCAGATCAGCGTCAAGGGTTCGGGCGGCACGCTCAACCTGCCTCGCAATGCGCTGGTCATCGTTACCAGCGAAGATGGCAAGCTCAGCTTTGCGCCAGCAAATGAATCGCGTGAAGCAAACGCGATGAGCGGCACGGTTCGCCAATTGGTTAACAACATGGTGGTGGGCGTAACCAAGGGCTTCGAAAAGAAGCTCAGTCTGGTTGGCGTCGGCTACAAGGCTCAGGCGCAGGGCGCCAAGCTGAACTTGCAGGTTGGTTATTCGCATCCGGTCAACAAGGACATGCCGCAGGGCATTACGGTGGCGACACCAACCCCGACCGAAGTCATTGTCAAGGGTGCCGACCGTCAGCGCGTCGGCCAGGTGGCCGCTGAGATCCGAGCTATTCGTCCGCCAGAGCCGTACAAGGGCAAGGGCATCCGCTATGTGGACGAGAAGATTGTGATCAAAGAGACCAAGAAGAAGTAAGGGGCAGCAAAATGATGTTGACCAAAAAAGCACAGCGTCTTCGCCGTTCACGCCAGACCCGCATCCGCATTGCGACGCAGCGCGTGGCACGTTTGACGGTGAATCGCACCAATCTGCACATTTACGCCACCGTCATTTCCGACGACGGCACAAAGGTGATCGCAACTGCGTCGACGGCCGAAGCCGAGGTGCGCGCTTCGCTAGGTGGGTCGGGCAAGGGTGGTAACGCCGCTGCTGCGATCGCCATTGGCAAGCGGATCGCCGAAAAGGCAAAGGCTGCCGGCGTTGAGAAGGTTGCTTTCGATCGCGCAGGTTTTGCATACCACGGTCGCGTAAAGGCGCTGGCCGATGCCGCCCGCGAAGCTGGCTTGCAGTTCTAACCGGACACGAGATTCAAAATGGCAAAGATTCAGGCAAGAACGCAGAACGAAGGCCCCGAAGACGGCTTGCGCGAGAAGATGATCGCGATCAACCGCGTCACCAAGGTGGTGAAGGGTGGTCGCATTCTCGGGTTCGCGGCGCTCACGGTCGTGGGTGACGGCGATGGCCGCGTCGGCATGGGGAAGGGTAAGTCGAAGGAAGTCCCAGCTGCGGTGCAGAAGGCGATGGAAGAGGCTCGGCGCAATCTGGCAAAGATTTCGATCAAGAACGGGACCCTCCACCACCGCGTGACGGGTCACCACGGTGCCGCATCCGTGGTCATGATTCCAGCACCTAAGGGTACGGGCATCATCGCTGGCGGTCCGATGCGCGCAGTCTTCGAAGTCATGGGCATTACGGACATCGTGGCGAAGAGCCATGGTTCTTCGAATCCCTACAACATGGTCCGTGCCACGCTGGATGGGTTGAAGAACTCGACCACCGCTTCTGAAGTGGCAGCCAAGCGTGGCCTTACCGTCGAAGAACTCTTCGCCTAAACCTGGGGTAATGAGATGACGACGCAACAACAAACATTGAAGGTGCAATTGGTCAAGAGTCCGATCGGCACCAAGGAATCGCATCGCGCCACCGTGCGCGGACTGGGCCTGCGCAAGCTCAACAGCGTGAGCGAGCTGCAGGATACGCCGGCGGTGCGAGGCATGATCAACAAGATCAGTTATCTGGTCAAAGTGCTCTAAAAGAGCCGCTGAGAGAGACGTATATGGAACTCAATGGCATCAAGCCGGCAGCCGGCGCCAAGCACGCGAAGCGGCGAGTCGGCCGTGGTATCGGCTCTGGCCTCGGCAAGACTGCAGGTCGTGGTCATAAGGGGCAGAAGTCGCGCGCAGGCGGCTTCCATAAGGTCGGCTTCGAGGGCGGTCAAATGCCTCTGCAGCGTCGGTTGCCCAAGCGTGGCTTCAAGTCGCATTTGCTGAAGTACAACGCCGAGGTGACGCTGACGTCCCTCGAAAATCTGGGTTTGGCCGAAGTCGACGTGCTGGTGCTTAAGCAGGCGGGTCTCGTTGGCCAGATCGCTAAGGTCGTCAAGATCATCAAGTCAGGCGAGATCACCAAGGCGGTTAAGCTGACGGGAATCGGCGCCAGTGCCGGGGCCAGAGCAGCGATTGAAGCCGCTGGTGGTAGCGTCGCCTAAACACGAACCGAAAGAAGTTCTTCGTGGCAACCAACGCGGCAACGCTCGCAAAGACAGGTAAGTTCGGTGACTTGCGTCGCCGGCTTGTCTTTTTGCTGCTCGCGCTCGTGGTCTATCGCATCGGGGCGCACATCCCGGTGCCGGGCATAAATCCGGACCAACTGGCGCAGCTGTTCCAAGGTCAGCAAGGTGGCATCCTGAGCCTGTTCAACATGTTCTCCGGCGGAGCCCTTTCGCGCTTCACGGTGTTCGCGTTGGGCATCATGCCTTACATCTCCGCGTCGATCATCATGCAATTGATGACCTACGTCGTGCCGACCTTTGAGCAGTTGAAGAAGGAGGGCGAGGCGGGTCGCCGGAAGATTACGCAGTACACGCGCTACGGCACGCTGGCTCTCGCACTCTTTCAGTCGTTCAGCATTGCGGTTGCATTGGAGTCGTCGGCCGGTTTGGTTATTTCGCCTGGCTTCGGTTTTCGCCTTACTGCAATGATCAGTCTCACGGCTGGCTCAATGTTCTTGATGTGGCTCGGTGAGCAAATCACGGAGCGTGGGCTTGGAAATGGGATCTCGATCCTGATCTTTGCCGGAATTGCGGCAGGTCTTCCGAACGCGATCGGGGGGCTGCTTGAACTGGTTCGTACCGGCGCCATGAATGTGCTGGTAGCACTGTTCATCGTGGCTGTGGTTGTGCTGGTGACCTACTTCGTCGTCTTTGTCGAGCGGGGTCAGCGCAAGATCCTGGTGAACTATGCGCGGCGACAGGTCGGCAATAAGGTTTATGGCGGTCAGTCATCGCATCTTCCACTCAAGTTGAACATGGCTGGCGTGATCCCACCGATCTTCGCCTCCTCGATCATCCTGCTACCGACCACGGTTGTGGGCTGGTTCAGCACCGGGGAGAGCATGCGCTGGATCAAGGACATTGCCAGTGCGCTCAGACCTGGGCAGCCCATTTATGTGCTGCTGTACGCTAGTGCGATCGTGTTTTTCTGCTTTTTCTACACGGCGCTCGTGTTTAACAGTCGTGAAACTGCTGACAATCTGAAGAAGAGCGGTGCTTTCATTCCGGGGATCCGTCCGGGTGACCAAACCGCGCGCTACATAGACAAGATCCTCGTCCGGTTGACGCTAGCGGGGGCGGTCTACATCACCTTTGTTTGCTTGCTGCCCGAGTTCCTCATTCTGAAGTACAACGTGCCGTTCTATTTTGGGGGGACTTCGTTGTTGATCATCGTGGTCGTCACGATGGACTTCATGGCACAAGTACAGAACTACATGATGTCTCAGCAATATGAATCGCTCTTAAAGAAGGCGAACTTCAAGACGTCATGAAGATAGGGACGCGGACGCGTCGTATCTGGATCCCTCCAGGTGTGACAGCGTCACCAATGAGTTATCGCCCTACGACTTAAGCCGGGCGCGCATAGTGTTTCAGGCGAAATCGGTCGCCGGTTGAAAAAGAGTTTAGGAGAATGAAATGAGAGTTTCGGCTTCGGTCAAAACGATTTGCCGTAATTGCAAGATCATCCGCCGCAAGGGTGTGGTGCGTGTGATCTGCACCGACCCGCGCCACAAGCAGCGCCAGGGTTGATCGTAAGAGTATTAGAGGACGCACATGGCACGTATTGCTGGCATTAACATTCCGCCGCACAAGCACGCTGAAATCGGTCTGACCGCTATTTTCGGCATCGGTCGCACGCGCGCTCGCAAGATTTGCGAAGCAAGTGGCATCGAGTATTCGAAGAAGATCAAAGATTTGACGGACGCCGATCTCGAAAAGATTCGCGATCAGATCGCTCTATTCACGATCGAGGGCGACCTGCGCCGCGAGACGACGATGAACATCAAGCGCTTGATGGACATCGGCTGCTATCGCGGTTTCCGCCACCGTCGCGGCCTGCCGATGCGTGGTCAGCGCACGCGCACCAATGCTCGCACTCGCAAGGGTCCGCGTAAGGCTGCGCAGTCCCTCAAGAAATAAGGATAGACCAGCATGGCTAAAGCTCCTGCCAACAACGCCGCACAGCGCGTTCGCAAGAAGGTTCGCAAGAACGTTGCGGACGGCATTGCCCACGTGCACGCCTCCTTCAACAACACCATCATCACCATCACGGACCGCCAGGGAAATGCTCTTTCTTGGGCGTCCTCCGGTGGTCAGGGCTTCAAGGGCTCCCGCAAGTCGACACCGTTCGCTGCGCAGGTCGCCTCGGAAGTTGCCGGCCGGGCTGCGGTCGAGCAAGGTATCAAGAACCTTGACGTCGAGATCAAGGGTCCGGGACCTGGTCGTGAATCGTCGGTGCGAGCGCTCGCCGCGCTCGGTATTCGGATCAATTCCATCGCCGATGTGACTCCGGTGCCGCACAACGGTTGCCGTCCACAGAAGCGTCGTCGCATCTAAGGCGAAGACGTACGCGCAGCCGCTTCGCAGCGGCTGCGCATTTGCTTTTTACAAGCCCACCGCCATCAGCACGCCGCTGACGGCTCCCGCAGTCCCCTGCGGCAGATGACCCAAAGGAAGATCAAGTGGCACGCTATCTAGGCCCCAAGGCCAAACTCTCCCGCCGCGAAGGCACCGATCTGTTCTTGAAGAGCGCGCGTCGTTCAATTCAAGACAAGGCTAAGTTTGACTCGAAGCCTGGCCAACACGGGCGGACCTCTGGCCAGCGCACTTCGGACTTCGGCCTCCAACTGCGTGAAAAGCAGAAGGTAAAGCGCATGTACGGCGTGTTGGAAAAGCAGTTCCGCCGCTACTTCGAAGAAGCCGATCGTCGCCGTGGCAATACCGGCGCCAACCTGCTTTTCATCCTTGAATCGCGCTTGGACAACGTCGTCTATCGCATGGGCTTTGGTTCGACGCGCGCGGAAGCACGGCAGCTCGTTTCGCACAAGGCGATCACTGTGAATGGCCAATCGGTCAATATTCCGTCCTATCTGGTCAAGACGGGGGACGTAATCGCTGTTCGCGACAAGTCCAAGAAGCAGAACCGTATTGTCGAAGCACTCCAACTGGCGCAACAGGTCGGCATTCCAGCGTGGGTAGAAGTTAATGCCGATAAGGCCGAAGGCACCTTCAAGAAGGTCCCCGATCGCGACGAATTCGCAGCTGACATCAACGAATCGTTGATCGTCGAACTGTATTCGCGTTGATTTACCTGCCTTCCTCGCAGCCTCAGGTGGGTTTCGTCGAGGGCTGATTGTTTTTATTCACGTTCCTGCCTTGAGCCTTGCTGCAAGGCAGGTGCTTCACCAGCCTTACCGGTGTAACGAGCCGGGGGTATTGAGAGGAAGTCTGCATGCAAACCACCCTGCTGAAACCCAAGACCATTCAGGTCGAGCAACTCGCGCCTAACAAAGCTAAGGTCACGCTCGAGCCTTTTGAGCGTGGCTATGGCCACACGCTTGGCAATGCACTGCGCCGTGTCCTACTGTCGTCGATGGTTGGTTACTCAGCGACCGAAGTCACGATTGCAGGCGTGCTGCACGAGTACTCGTCCATCGATGGCGTGCAGGAAGATGTCGTTAACATCTTGCTGAACTTGAAAGGCGTGGTCTTCAAGTTGCACAACCGTGACGAAGTCACCCTGAGTCTGCGCAAAGACGGCGAAGGCGCCGTGACGGCCTCGGATATCCAAACGCCGCACGACGTGGAAATCATCAATCCTGATCACGTGATCGCGCACTTGTCGCAGGGCGGTAAGCTCGACATGCAGATCAAGGTCGAAAAGGGCCGTGGATATGTGCCGGGTACGATGCGCCGTTACGCGGATGAGCCGACGAAGTCGATTGGTCGCATCGTCCTCGACGCCTCGTTCTCTCCAGTCAAGCGCGTAAGCTATACCGTTGAAAGCGCTCGGGTGGAGCAGCGCACGGACCTTGATAAGCTGCTAGTTGAAATCGAAACCAACGGCGCGATCACCGCTGAAGACGCCGTGCGTGCTTCGGCCAAGATCCTGGTCGAGCAATTGGCAGTCTTCGCTCAGCTCGAAGGCGGCGAATTGGCTGCATTCGATGCACCGGCGCCGCGCAGTGCCCAGCAGTTTGACCCGATCCTGCTGCGTCCGGTCGATGAGCTTGAGCTAACGGTTCGCTCGGCCAACTGCCTCAAGGCGGAAAACATTTACTACATTGGCGACCTGATCCAGCGTACCGAGAATGAATTGCTCAAAACGCCGAATCTGGGCCGCAAGTCGCTCAACGAGATCAAGGAAGTGCTTGCCTCCCGTGGGCTAACCTTGGGTATGAAGCTCGAAAGCTGGCCGCCGGCCGGTCTCGACAAGCGCTGATTTTCAAGATAGGCCTCATAGGCCTGTGCACCGGGCAGTACCTGACACGGCTGCCTGTTTTTATAAAGTAAAGGAAAGCACCATGCGTCACGGACACGGACTCCGCAAACTCAACCGCACCAGCTCGCACCGTCTAGCGATGCTGCAGAACATGATGAATTCGCTCATCGAGCACGAAGTCATCAAGACGACGGTACCAAAGGCCAAGGAACTGCGTCGTGTCATTGAGCCGATGATCACGTTGGCAAAGAAACCTACGGTCGCCAATAAGCGTTTGGCATTCGACCGCCTCCGTGATCGCGACAGCGTCGTGAAGCTGTTCGGCGAACTCGGTCCCCGCTTCCAGGCTCGCCCAGGCGGCTATACGCGCATTCTGAAAATGGGTTTCCGCGTTGGCGACAACGCACCCATGGCGCTGGTCGAGTTGGTGGATCGTCCCGTAGTAAATGAAGCTGCTGCGGACGAGCAGAACGCTGCGGAATAAGCTATAATTCAGTCTTGCCGCGCGATGGAGCAGCCTGGTAGCTCGTTGGGCTCATAACCCAAAGGTCGCAAGTTCAAATCTTGCTCGCGCAACCAACATGGGCGTGTAAACGCCGATCAAAAAGCCCACTTCGGTGGGCTTTTTTGTTTTTGTCCTTTGGCGTTTGCGTTTGATCTCTGCCAACGTTCTGGGGTTAGTTGCGAGACCATATTGCGCAGTTTGCAGACCGCACATGGACAGAGCACTCGAGCCCCGCGACTCGCGACGTCCCCAAGTGCTGGTGCTCAGTCAGGCACTACCGCCGTCACTTCGATCTCAACCTTTGCCCGTAATTCGACGAGCGCCGCAACCTGCACGCATGTCATCGCCGGGAAGTTTCTCCCCATGGCCTCGCGGTAGACGGGGCCGAGCTCGCCCAGACGTCGGTTGTATTCGTCCCGATCAGTGACATACCAAGTCATGCGCACCATGTGCTCCGGTCCGGCCCCGGCTTCTCGCAGCACTTCCACGATGTTTCGGAGCGCCAGACCTGTCTGTTGAATGAAGTCGTCCGATTCGAACTGCTGTTGAGCATTCCAGCCGATTTGCCCGCCGACGAAGACCGTGGTTCCACGGGCGGCGACGCCATTGGCATAACCCCTGGGAGGAACCCAGCCGGGAGGTTGGAGAAACTTGATCATGCGAATTGCCTCAATTTGAATCGTTGGAGTTTCCCGGTCTCTGTACGGGGCAGACTTGCCACGAACTCGATCTCTCGGGGGTATTTGAAGGGCGCAATGGTCGCCTTTACGTGGTCTTGCAGTGCCTTGACCATGGCAGCATCGGCGGCATTCCCGGGCTTGAGCACGCAGAAAGCCTTGACGATCATGCCGCGCTCCTCGTCTGGTTTGCCGATGACGCCGCATTCGGCGATGGCCGGGTGCTTCAGAAGTGCGTCCTCAACCTCCGGGCCACCGACGTTGTACCCAGCCGTGACAATCATGTCGTCAGCGCGAGACTGATAGAAGAAGTAGCCGTCGTCGTCCTGGATGAATGCATCTCCAGGGTAATTCCATCCGTTTCGCACATAGTCCGCTTGCCGCGCGTCGTCCAGGTAGCGACAACCAACAGGACCGATGATGGCCAGCTTGCCGACCGTTCCTCGAGGAACTTCATTGCCGTGGTCATCGACGATCTTTGCGGTAAAGCCTGCGACAGCTTTGCCAACCGCACCTCGGCGGACCTGATCGCCCGCAGCGGATATGTAGATGTGAAACACCTCTGTCCCCCCAATGCCGTCGAGCATCTCGATGCCCGTGGCCCGCTTCCACAATTGACGTGTGGCGTCGGGAAGGGCTTCGCCGGCGCTGACGCTGATGCGAAGGGTGGGCACGCCGGCAGCCTTGGCGAACGCGGCCATTTGCCGGTAGAAGGTCGGGGCGGTGTAGCTGATGGTCGCGCCGACTGTGCGGATCACCTGGACCATCGATTCCGGCGTGTACGGCGCATCGTGAAAGTACACAGAGGCGCCCGCGTACATGGGGAAGATCAACAGCCCGCCGAGCCCGAAGGTAAAGGCCAAAGGTGGAGAGCCGATGACGATGTCGTCGGTGCGAGCCCGCAATACATGGCGCGGCCAGGTCTCGCACATCGCGAGCACGTCGCGATGCGTGGTGACGGGCGCCTTGGGCTTGCCGGTCGTGCCTGAGGTGAAGGCCAGAAGGGCGATGTCGTCCGCAGAAGTCGGACAGGCGTCGAAGATGCCACTCTTTGCGCCGCTGCGCGCCGACAGCGAATCAGGTGCGTCCGGCTGGTTGAAAGCGACGATCGTCTTCAGCACAGGATGCTGCAACTGCGCGGCTTTGAGTTCGTCCAGCAGCTTTCCATCGCAAAGCGCGACTGTCGGCTGAGACTTCTCCAGGATGTCTCCGAGTTCCTTGGCACGCAACAAGGGCATCGTCGCAACGGCAATCATCCCGGCCTTGACGACAGCCAGCCACGACAAGGCCATCGCAATTGAGTTTCCGCCCCGCAGCAGCACGCGGTTGCCGGGCACAAGGCCGAGGTCTTCGGTCAGCACTTGGGCGATGCGGTTGACTTCGACAGCAGCCTCCGCATAGGTCAACGTCCGGCTCGGCGAACGCAGCATCGGATTGTCGGCAAAGCCCTTGGAAGCCGCCTTGTCCAGCAGCTCTTCCACCAGATTCAACTGGTCGGGCAACTGAAGCTCGGGCAGGTCATACCTGAAGATCGGTAGCAGGTGCGCCGGCGGGAGCCGGTCATGTACGAAGCGGTCGATCTGCGCGCTTGGAGTCATTTGGCCCTCAATACGGATTTGCCGATGATCAGTTGTTGCACTTCCGTCGCGCCTTCATAGATGCGCAGCGATCGGATGTCGCGATAGAGGCTCTCGACTTTCGTCCCTACCTTGACGCCAAGGCCGCCGTGCATCTGTAGCGCCATGTCGATCACGCGGCTTGCGTTCTCTGTCGCCGTCATCTTGGCCATTGCTGCCGCGGCGGTCAGATCGCCCACTGGAGGCTCGCCCCGGCGTTCGCAGTCGTCACGCATCCAGGCGGCTCGATAGGTCAGCAGTGCGCCTGCGTCGATCAAGGCGGCCATCTCGCCGAGCTTCGCCTGCGTGAGCTGAAAGTCCGCGAGCGTGTGGCCGAACATCTTTCGCTTCTGTGCGTGCTGTACGGCTTCGGAGAGCGCGCGGCGAGCCATTCCGAGTGCAGCGCCGGCAACCGACGCGCGAAAGATGTCGAGCGTGCGCATCGCGAGCTTGAAGCCGCCATTCAGTTCGCCCAGTTGCGCGCTGCGCGGCACCACGCAGCCGTCGAAGCGCAGGGTCGCGAGAGGATGCGGCGCCATCACGTCGATGTGCGCGGACGTGTCGAGCCCGGGAGTCTTTGCGTCGACGATGAAGGCAGTGATTCCGCGAGCGCCAGCTGTCGGATCTGTCTTCGCGAACACGCAGTAGAAGTCGGCGATGCCGCCGTTGCTGATCCAGGTCTTTTCACCGGTCAGCCGCCAGCCATCAGCCGTTTCTTCTGCGCGCATCGCCATCGCACCGACGTCAGACCCTGCTTCAGGTTCGCTGAGCGCGAAGGCGGCGATCTTGTCGCCCCGCCCCACGGGTGCGAGATAGTCCGCATGCTGTGCGGCCGACCCCGCCAGGGTGATGGCCCCGCTGCCCAGGCCCTGCATCGCGAAGGCGAAGTCGGCCAATGGCGAGTGGAATGCCAGCGTCTCGCGCAGCAACACCAGTGCGCGTGAATCGAGCTTGTCGAGCGCGCCGCCCGACGCAGCGGGCACGCAGAAGCGCAGCCAGCCGGCGCTGCCCAGCCGGCGGACCCAATCGCGGCATGCTGCGCGGTCGTCGCGCTCGTCCACGGACTGCGCGGCGGCCCAAGGCAGAAGTCCGCGCGCGAGTGCGCGGTGCGCCTCCTCGAAAAAAGGCAGCGCCAGGTGCGCTGTGGAGGGATCGACAGCAGAAGCGGCCATGAATCAATCTCCTCCGAACACAGGTTTGCGTTTTGCCGAGAAGGCTTCGTAGGCGCGCTTGAAGTCTTCGGTCTGCATGCAGATCGCCTGTGCCTGCGCTTCTGACTCGATGGCCTGGTCGATCGTCATGGACCATTCCTGCGACAGCATGGTCTTGGTCATGCCATGCGCAAAGCTCGGGCCGTCGGCGAGTTCGCGAGCCATGGCAGTTGCGGCGCCGACGAGAGCATCGCTTTCGTGCAGCGCGTTGAAGAAGCCCCATGCGTGGCCTTCTTGCGCAGTCATGGCCCGGCCCGTAAAAAGAAGTTCCGACGCGCGTCCCTGGCCGATGACGCGAGGCAAGAGTGCGCAGGCACCCATGTCAGCGCCCGCGAGGCCGACCCGCGTGAAGAGGAAGGCGGTGCGCGTGCCGGGCGTTCCGTACCGCAGGTCGCAAGCCAACGCGATCATGGCGCCAGCCCCGGCGCAGACGCCGTCGATTGCTCCGACGATCGGTTGAGGGCAGTGTCGGATCGCCTTCACCAGATCGCCCGTCATGCGCGTGAACTCCAGGAGCTCGGGCATGCGCATTCGCGTGAGCGGCCCGATGATTTCGTGCACGTCGCCGCCCGAGCAGAAATTGCCGCCTGCGCCCGTCACGACGATCGCTTTCACGTCCGTGGCGAAGCTCAAAGCGCGGAACAGGTCGCGCAATTCGGCGTATGAGTCGAAGGTCAGCGGGTTCTTGCGCTCCGGGCGGTTAAGTGTGATGGTGCCGACGCCAGCCTCGAAAGACCACGAAAAATGCGTGGCGACATACCCGGCCTTGGATTCGAACTGCGCGCGCAGGGGACTGTCCGCGCCGATGTAATGCTTCATAGAGCCTCCGCCAATTGATGATGTGAATGTTGCTTGACCTTGCCCAGCAGCTTGTGCAGTTGGGCGATCTCCTTGCCGTTCAGTGCGGCGAAGGCATCGCAGATCCATGCCTCGTGTTGCTGTGCCATTTCATTGAAGAGCTTGCGCCCCCGCGCCGTCAGTCGAACGCGCCAGGCGCGGCGATCGCCCGCGACGTCGACGCGCTCCACGAGCCCTTCCGTGACGAGCTGGTCGGTGATGCCAGTGACGTTCCCGCCCGTCACCATCATGCGGCGCGACAGCTCGTTCATCTTGAGCCCTTCGGGGGAGCGCTCCAGTTGCGACATGAGATCAAAGCGAGGCAGCGTGGTCGCGAACTGCTCGCGCAGTTCATTGCGCACCTGCTTCTCGATGAGTTGAGTGCAAGTCAACAGACGCAACCACAGGCGAAGCTCCTCGGGGTGCTCGCTGTGGGCTCTGGCTTCGAGATCCATCTATTGCTCCTCTTCAGGTATGCGCGGCGCCGCGGCCATCGCAGCCGCGAGTTGCTGCTGCTTCGCAATCTCGCGATACAACTGATCGCGGCCGCTCAGGTATTGCTTAGGCCATTCGATGTCGCGGGTCTGCAGCTTGGCGGTCTCGTGCAATGTCCACGCTGGGTCTGCCAAGTGGGGGCGCGCGATCGCACACAAGTCCGCGCGTCCCGCCGCAATGATGCTGTTGGCTTGGTCGGCGTCTGTGATGGCGCCGACGGCGATCGTCGAAATGCCAACCTCATTGCGAATTCGATCGGCAAACGGCGTCTGGTACATGCGCCCGTACACCGGCTTCGCGGCGCGGGTGGTCTGGCCCGAAGAAACATCGATGAAATCGCTGCCCGCTTCCTTGAAGGCACGTGCAATCACGATGGCGTCGGCGTCGGTATTTCCGCCAGGGGCCCAGTCGTGCGCGGAAATTCGGACGCTCATCGGCCGGTCGGCCGGCCATGCGGCGCGCATCGCGCGAAACACTTCGAGCGGATAGCGCAGGCGGTTGTCGATATCGCCGCCGTACTCATCCGTGCGCAGGTTGGTCAATGGACTGAGAAAAGACGCGAGCAGATAACCATGCGCGCAGTGCAGCTCGAGCCAGTCAAAGCCTGCTTCGGCCGCACGCTTCGTCGATGCGACGAACTGATCCCTCAACAGATCCATGTCCGCGCGCGTCATCTGGGCCGGCAGCTGGTTTTGTTCGCCGTAGGCGAGCGCGCTGGCTGCCAGCAGGGGCCAGTTGCCAGCGGGCAGCGGCTCGTCGGTGCCTTCCCAGCCGACTTGCGTCGAACCCTTCGGGCCGCTGTGGCCCAGTTGCATGCCGATTTTTGCGCTCGACTGCGTGTGGACGAAATCGACGATGCGCTTGAATGCCGCCGACTGCGCATCGTTGTAGAGCCCGGTGCAACCCGGCGTGATGCGGCCTTCGGGTGTCGGGCTCGTCATTTCCACGAACACCATGGCGGCTCCGCCGAGCGCGCGAGCCCCGAGATGAACGAGCAGGAAATCCTGCGGTACGCCATCAACGGCGCTATACGTCGCCATCGGCGAGACGACGATCCGGTTCTTGAGCGTCAACCCCCGGACCGTGAGCGGCATCAACATCGGCGGCAGCGATTTGCCGCCCGATAGCCATTGCTCGTAGCCGCCGAGCCATTTGGTATCGCGCACGCGCAGGTTTTCGTGGCTGATGCGCTGCGATCGGGTGAGCAGCGAGTAGGCAAATTGCTCGATCTCCATGCCCGTATAGCGCGGCACGTTCTCGAACCACTCGGTCGAGTTGCGCGCTGCGTTCTGGATCTTGAGCACCTCCACGCTGCGGCGGGACTCGTAGGCTTCCAACACATCGTCGATGCCGCCGCCGGTGGCGAACTCATTGGCGAGATCGATGGCGTCCTCCAGCGCAAGCTTGGTGCCAGAGCCAATGGAGAAGTGCGCGGTGTGGGCGGCGTCGCCCATCAGCACCACGGGAACGGGCTTGCCGTTGACTTCGATGCGATGCGTCCAATGCTTGCAGACCACGCGCGGGAAGCGGATCCAGTTCGCCGAGCCGCGCAGGTGCGTGGCATTGCTGATGAGTGCGTGGCCGCCCAGGTATTTGGAGAAGAGCCTTTCGCAGAACGCGATCGCTTCGGGCTGCTCCATCTTGTCCAGACCGTGGGCCTGCCAGACGGCCTCGGGCGTCTCGACGATGAAGGTCGACGTCTTGTCGTCGAACTGGTATGCGTGAGCCTGGAACCAGCCATGCTCCGTCTGTTCGAACGCAAAAGTGAAGGCATCGAAGGTCTGATGAGTGCCGAGCCATACAAACCGGCATTGGCGCAGATCGACGTCGGGCTCGTACACCTCCGCATAGCGCTGGCGGATGCGGCTGTTGAGCCCGTCGCTCGCGATCACGAGATCCGCGTTGTACTGCGCCGCCAGCGCTTGGTCATCCGCGACATCGGTTTCGAACACCAGCTTGACGCCGAGCGCCAGGCAGCGTTCCTGCAGGATGTTCAGGAGCCGCTTGCGGCCGATGCCGCAGAAGCCGTGCCCCCCCGACCGGACCTGTCGTCCCTTGAAGAAGACCTGGATGTCGTCCCAATGATGGAACTCGCTGCCGATCAGCGATGCGGTGTCGGGGTCGGCCGCCGCCAGGTTGGCAAGCGTCTGGTCGCTCAGCACGACACCCCAGCCGAAGGTGTCGAACGGGCGGTTTCGCTCGACCACCGTGACGTCGAGGCTTGGCTGCCGGGCTTTCATCAGCAGCGCGAAGTACAGGCCGGCAGGGCCGCCGCCGATGCACAAGACGCGCTGAAGGTTCGGGGTGAAGCTATTCATGGATAAATAGTTTAGACATAAACGATCTGGTGTCAACCCGGGCTGGCCCAGGGGGCGTCGGGGGACCCCAGTTGACGAGCCTCTGCGCGCTCGCAAGAATCAGATACATGCAAAGCCTGATACCGAAGATCGAGTCCCAGCTTTCCACCTTGTCAGTTCCGGTCACGCTGCAACTGCCGGATGGCCGGCAAGTCGCCAAGCCCGGCTCACGTGTCACGCTGGCCTTCAACGAATGGTCCGCCCTCGCCAAGCTGGCGGGGCGCCAGATCGGTGCCATTGGCGAGGCGTACGTCGAGGGACGCGTCCAGATCGAAGGCGCGATGCGCGACCTGATCGATGCGGCGGTCGGCCTTCTGCCTGGAAACCCCGCCGAGACCAACACGAGCTGGTGGAGCCGCCTGCAAAGGCGAGCCAAGTCACGCGGCGCGCACTCACTCGGGAAAGACGCCGCGCAGATCCAGTTCCACTACGACGTGTCGGACGACTTCTACGCGTTGTGGCTCGATCCGCGCCGCGTGTATTCGTGTGGCTACTTCCGCGACGCCGACATGACGCTGGCCCAGGCGCAGGAGGCCAAGCTCGATCACATCTGCCGCAAGCTCATGCTCAAGCCGGGCGAGCGCTTTCTGGACATCGGCTCTGGCTGGGGTGGGCTTCTGATGTGGGCGGCCGAGCACTACGGCGTGGATGCCACCGGCATCACGCTGTCCAAGAACCAGCATGCGCACGTGCAGCGGCTGATCAAGGAGAAGGGCCTGGAGGGCCGCGTGCGCGTCGAGCTGCTCGACTATCGCAAGCTCGACGAGGGCAAGCCTTTCGACAAGATCTCGTCCGTGGGCATGTTCGAGCACGTCGGCAGCGCCAACATGCCGACGTACTTCCGGAAGATCAACGCGCTGCTCATGCCGGGCGGGCTGGTACTGAACCATGGCATCACGTCAGGCCAACTCGACTATCAGCAACTCGGCGCCGGCATGGGGGACTTCATCGAGAAGTACATCTTTCCGGGCGGCGAGCTCCTGCACGTGACGCACGTGCTGCGCGAGACTGCCGCCGCGGGGCTCGAGATGGTCGACACAGAGAACCTGCGCCCGCACTATGCGCGCACGCTCTGGGCGTGGTCGGATTCGCTCGAAGCCCAGCTCGACGCGGCCCGCGAAGTGCTCAAGCGCGCCGGAGGACGGCAAGGAGAAAACGCCGAACGCATCCTGCGCGCCTATCGGCTCTACCTTGCGGGATCGGCCATGAGCTTCGAGCAGGGCTGGATCGCGTTGCACCAGATGCTGTCCACCAAGCGGGACGGGAACGTGGAGGCCAGAGCGCTCCGCGGCGCACAATCGGAGTACCCTTTTGTCCGCGATTACATCTACAAGTGAGGATCCATGCTCTATCGTTTCAACTCTCGCGCTACGCCCCCTTTCGTGATGCTCGAAGTCCATGCCCGACAGCTGTTCGACATCATCGGGAAGGCGCCAGCGCCGCAGGGTGTGGTGACCATCGAGCAGATGCCTGCCGCCATTTCGGCCCTGGAAGCGGCCATGGCGCGCGAAGGACGAAACGCCCATAACGCTGACGACTATGCCGTCGAAGGGCACGATGAAGATGCCGAGAAGCAGCACGTCGGGCTGCGCCAGCGTGGGCAGCCGTTGCTGCACATGCTCAAAGAGTCCCTTGCCGATGGCAAGGATGTGACCTGGTCTGTTTGAGCTCGCCCCCAGGCTCGCGCACTTCGTGTCGCTCTCCACCCCCCTGACCGGGGGCAACACCGGCGGCCCGGCGAAGCCGGTTCCGCGGTGTTTCTGGAAGAGGCCTGGCCTCGGCGGATTTTCTAGTCGACTTTTGCGCCGGAGGTTTTGACGACCGCGGCCCACTTGACGTGTTCGCTCTGGATGAGCTTGGCGAATTCGGCGGGGGTGTTGCCGCTGGGGATGGCGCCTTGGGCGACCATCTTTTCCTTGAGGGCGGGGGTGGCCAAAGCCTTGGCGACTTCCTGCTGGATGCGGTTGATGATGTCCGGAGAGGTGCCAGCGGGCGCCAGCAGGCCGAACCATGAACTGGCTTCGTAGCCTTTGAGCGCAGGGCCGCCGACTTCCTCGATGGTGGGCACATCGGGCAATGCTGGAGAACGCTGCGAGCTCGTCACTGCAAGCGCCTTGAGCTTGCCGCCCTTGATCTGCTGCATCGACGAGGGCAGGTTGTCGAACATCACATCGGCATTGCCGCCCACGAGGTCCATCAGCGCGGGGCCCGATCCACGATAGGGAATGTGGATCATGTAGCTGCCCGTCATGCTCTTGAAAAGCTCGCCAGCCAGATGGATCGATGTGCCGCTGCCGCTCGACGCCATGTTGAGCTTGCCCGGGTTGGCCTTGGCATATTTGACGAAGTCGGCCACGTTGTTGATGTTCAGCGCCTTGGCCTTGTCGACGTTCATTTCCATGACGTTCGGCACTGCTGCGACGAGCGTGATCGGTGCGAAGTCCTTGATCGGGTCGAAGGGCATCTTCGGGTACAGCGCACGGTTGATGCCGTGGGTGCCGACGGTGCCCATCAGCAGCGTGTAGCCGTCATTTGCCGATTTCGCGACGATTTCGGCGCCGACGTTGCCGCCCGCGCCCGCACGGTTGTCGACGATGAACTGCTGGCCGAAAGCCTTTGAAAGCTCGGGTGCGACCGCGCGCGCAAGGATATCGGTGGTGCCGCCAGGCGCGAACGGCACGACGATGCGCACGGGCTTGGTGGGCCAGGTGTTGTCGGCGGCAGCGGGGCCGGCGACAACCATGAGCGCGGCGCTTGCAAGCACCGTCAGGGCGCCGCGGCGCGGAAGTGAAAAGAGGGCCATTCGAGTGTTCCTTTGATTCGATTCTGGTTTTACACGTGAAGAGCGCCCACCGTCGCGACTGGAAACCCCGTGCGTCCGGCGCTGCAGCTTCCGGCGACAGAGGCGATCAACCTGTCGAGCGTAGCGTCGAGTTGCTGCAACTCATCGGCGGCGAGCCCTGCGAACAGTTCGGCCTCGCGTTCGTGTGCCTGGACGAGTACCTCGGCATACAGCGCCTTGCCGATACTGCTCAGATGGAGCCGGCTGCGCCGCAGGTCGGTCGGATCTTCATGGCGGTGAAGGCGCTTGTTGCGCTGCAGCCCGGCCAGGGCTCGGCTGACCGCCATCTTGTCGAGCCCCGTCAAGTCGGCGACCTGCGTCGCCGTGAGGCCGGGCCGTGCGCCCAGCACCGCCATCGTGCGCCATTCGTTCAGCGTGAGTTGATGTTGCCGGCCGACGCGCTGCTGAAAGGGCCTCGCCGTCAGGTTCACCACGCGGACCAGCTTGAAGAAGACCGAGTCTCCGGTGGCAGCGATCTGCGGCGCTGGCATGTTGGTCTCCACCGCGGCGTTCATCGCTGCAACTTCCTGGCCGCGTTCACGATCTGGCCGACGCTCACGCGCGATTGCGCCTCCAGCACCGGTGCGTAGCCCACAGGAATACGCGGCGCACCCAGCCGCGCGACGCGGCAACCCGTCGCTTCGGCCGCCGTCGCGGCGATCTCCGCGCCAAATCCCGCCGCCTGCACAGCTTCGTGGACCACCAGCAGGCGACCGGTGCGTCCGCACGATGCGAGCACCGTTTCGCGGTCCCAGGGCCAGAGCGTGCGCAGATCGATCAGGTCGACTTCGATGCCGTCGGCTGCGAGCCGGTCACAGGCGGCGATACAGGCTTGCATCTGGCGACTCCAGCTGACCAGCGTCAATGCATTCCCCTGGCGCACGTGCGCAGCCTTGCCAAGTGGCACTTCTTGCGCCTCGTCCACAGGCCCACGTGTGCCCCACAGGGTCTTGTGTTCGATGTAGACCACTGGGTCGCCGCACTGCAATGCCGCGCGCAGGAGCGCATAGTTGTCCTGGGGTGTCGACGGAGTCACCACCACCACGCCGGGCAAGTGCGCAAACCAGGCCTCCAGCGATTGCGAATGCTGTGCCGCCGAAGCGTCCCAGATGCCGCCCGGCATCCGCGCCACCAGCGGCACGCGGCCCTGACCGCCGAACATGAAGCGGTTCTTGGCGGCTTGGTTCACCAACTCGTCCATGCCGCAGAGCGCGAAGTCGACCACGCGCATTTCGACCACCGGACGCAGACCCGCGAGCGCCATGCCGACCCCGGCACCCATGATGGCCGCTTCGGAGATCGGGGTGTCGATCACGCGCTCGCGGCCAAAGTCATGCTGCAAGCCCTTGTACTGGCCGAAGATGCCGCCGCGTCCGACGTCTTCGCCGAGCACGACGACGCGAGGGTCTGCCTCCATTTCGCGGCGCACTGCGAGCACGGCGGCCTCGGCGTAGCTGAGGTCTTGAATCGCCGTCGATGCGGGCAAGCGGTCTCGGGCAATGTCGTTGCTCATATCCATTGGCCCGCTCCGGTGGTCTGCACGTCCGCGAATGCAGCGTCGGCCTTGGGCCAGGGCGCGGCGTCGGCTGCGGCAAGGGCGGCCTCGACCTCGGCGTGCGCTTCGTTCTCGATCGTGTCGAGCGCGGCATGCTCGATGCCCTCGCCAATCAGTCGGCCCCGTGCATGTGCGATCGGATCGGTCTCCAGCGCGGCAGCCAACTCGGCTGGATCGCGGTAGGCGGCAGGATCGACCGATACATGGCCTTTGACCCGATAGGTCAGCGCATGCAAAAGCCGAGGGCCGCTTCCGCTTCGAATTTCCGCGATCAAGCTTCCAGCCGCAGCGTCGACGGCAAACACGTCGTTGCCATCGACCTGCGTCGCCGCGATGTCCATGGCCTCTGCCCGCGCCGAGGCGCCGTCCCCGGCCGTCATCGGCCCGCTCGCGGTGGTGGCGCTCCATCGGTTGTCTTCGCAGACGAACAGCACCGGCAGCTCGTAGACCCGCGCCCAGTTGAGCGCTTCGAGAAAGGGACCGCGATTGATCGCACCGTCGCCGAAGAAGCAGACGGTGATCGCGTTCTTCTTCAGCAGCTTCTGCGCGTGCGCTGCGCCCACAGCAATCGGCAGGCCCGCCGCCACGACGCCGTTCGCGCCCAGCATGCCGACCGAGAAGTCGGCAATGTGCATGGAGCCGCCCCTGCCGCCATTGAAGCCTGTCGCCTTGCCGAAAAGCTCGGCCATCATGCGGCCGAGGTCCGCGCCTTTGGCCAGCGTATGGCCATGGCCGCGATGCGTGGAAGTCAGATAGTCGGCAGCAGTGAGATGCGCGCAGACGCCTGCGGGGACGGCTTCTTGCCCGGTCGAGAGATGCAGCGGCCCGCGCACCTTCGCCGCGCCGGCCGCTTCCTGACCATAGGCGCTGACGCCGCCCTGGCTCGCAGCCTCGGCCGCGTTCTCGAATGCGCGGATGCGCACCATCGTTCGATAGAGCGCTGTGCGCGAGGCGCCCCCATTCCCGGTCTCCATGTGTTCCCCAGCGCACGAACCGCGTGCGTTTCGCCGGAAATCGTATCGAACGTGACGATTAGAGATATAGCGCATTTACCCGCAGGGATAGTCCCGATGGCTGCGCGGCTCCACGGCTGCGATAGTTAGTTCGGCACTCGAACTAACTCGAAGCCAACGAACCACCAAAGCCTGGAGACATGCCCATGAAGCTCGCCCGTACCTTGACCACCCTGGCCTTCGGCCTGACTGCCATCGGCGCTTGCGCCCAGACCGTGGTGGGTGTCAGCTGGTCCAACTTTCAGGAAGAGCGTTGGAAGACGGACGAGGCGGCCATCAAGGCGCAACTGGAAAAGCTGGGCGCGAAGTACGTCAGTGCCGATGCAGGTGGCTCTCCGGAAAAGCAGCTCGGCGACATCGAAGGTCTGATGTCCAAAGGCGCGAAGGCGTTGATCGTGCTGGCCATGGACAAGGACGCCATCCTTCCGGCGGTCAACAAGGCGCTGAAGCAGAAAGTGCCCGTCGTCGCCTATGACCGCCTGATCGAAACGCCGGGCGTCTTCTACATCACCTTCGACAACACCGAGGTCGGCCGCATGCAGGCGCGCGCGGTCTACAAGGTGCAGCCGAAAGGCAACTACGTGATGATCAAGGGATCGCCGACCGACCCGAACGCCAACTTCCTGCGCGCGGGCCAGCAAGAGGTCATCGCCGATGCCGTCAAAAAAGGCGACATCAAGATCGTCGGCGACGAATACACCGACGGCTGGAAGCCCGAGGTCGCCCAGAAGAACATGGAGCAGATCCTGACCAAGGTCGGCAACAAGGTCGATGCGGTGGTGGCATCGAACGACGGCACCGCGGGTGGTGCCGTGGCCGCGCTCTCGGCCAAGGGCATTCGCGGTATTCCTGTGTCGGGGCAGGACGCGGACTTCGCAGCGCTCAACCGCATTGCGCTCGGCACGCAAACCGTCACGGTGTGGAAGGATTCGCGCGAGCTCGGCCGCGAAGCCGCCTCCGCCGCGGTTGCGCTGGCGCAGGGCAAGCCCGCGGAAAAGGCGTCCAACTGGAGCGGCGGCGAGAAGAAGGTCGCGATTTCCTCGCGCTTTCTCACCCCGGTGCCCATCACGCGCGACAACCTGGATGTCGTCGTGAAGGAGGGCTGGATCAAGAAGGATGAGCTCTGCAAGGGCGTCCCCGCCGACAAGGCTCCTGCCGCATGCAAGTAACGCAATGAGTTCTCCCGGGTTCTGGCGCCGCACGGGCGTCGACCTTCGGCTGCTGCTGATGTGCCTGCTGCTGGTGGTGATGGCGATCGTGTTCAACATGCTCTCGAGCGGGGTGTTTCTCTCGCCCGAGAATCTCTACAACATCGCGCAGCAGACGGCAGTGGTGGGCATCGTGTCCACCGTGATGGTGCTGATCATCGTGGCGCGCCACATCGATCTGTCGGTGGGCTCCGTGATGGGCTTCGTCGGCGTGCTGGTGGCTTACCTGCAATACACGGCCGGTTGGTCCTGGCCGGCGGCGAGTCTTGCGGGACTTGCCGTCGCGTTGCTGGTGTCGCTGTACCAGGGCGGACTCACGGCGGTGCTGGGCGTGCCTTCTTTCGTAGTGACGCTTGGCGGACTCATGTCATTCCGCGGCGCGGCGTTCCTGGTCGCGGACGGCAAGACGCAGCCGGTCAACGACGAGTTCTTCCAGCGGTTGGGCGGCGGCTACGACGGCGGCATCGGCACGACGGCAACGTGGGTGCTGGCCGTGGTCGTCGGCGTCATCTTTTTTGCACGCATGTGGCAAAAGCGTCGTGCGCGGCAGCGTCACGAGATGCCGGTGGAACCGCTCTGGATGGACCTGCTGCTGACCGCCGTGCCCGTCGCCGTCGTCTTCGCCTTTTCGGCCACGATGAACAGCTACCAGATCTCGTCGAAGACGGAGCCGCAAGGCATGCCCATCCCGGTGCTGATCTGGGCTGCGGTCGCGGTGGTGCTGTCTTTCATCGTGCATCGAACGCGCTTCGGCCGCTATGTGTTCGCCATGGGCGGCAACCCGGATGCGGCGGCGTTGGTGGGCATTCCGGTCAAGCGTGTGACGCTGATGCTCTTCGCGCTGCTTGCGGTGCTGGTCACCATTGCGGCGATCGTTTCCATCGCGCGCCTCAACGCCGGCACGAATTCGCTCGGCACAGGCATGGAGCTCTACGTCATCGCCGCGGCAGTCATCGGCGGCACTGCGCTGGCAGGCGGCAGCGGCTCGATCTTCGGATCGGTTCTTGGCGCACTGATCATGCAATCGCTGGACAGCGGCATGCTGCTGCTGGATGTGCCGATCGGCAAGCGCATGGTGATCATCGGTCAGGTGCTGATCGTCGCTGTCGTATTCGACGTGCTCTACCGCAAACGCTTCGGAGAGAGCTGATGACCACGAACCCACCCTTGGTCGAACTGCGCGACATCCACAAGGCCTTTGGCGGCGTGAAGGCCGTCGACGGCGTGAGCGTCAACCTGCATCCCGGCGAAGTCGTCGCGCTGCTTGGCCACAACGGCGCAGGCAAGTCGACGCTCATGAAGATGCTGGCGGGCGCCTACCCGATCGATTCGGGCGACACACTGATCGCAGGCGAGAAGGTCACCATCCGCACGCCTTCCGAAGCGCAGGCACAGGGCATCGAGTCCATCTACCAGACGCTCGCGCTGGCGGACAACCTCGATTCGGTCGCCAATCTCTTCCTTGGCCGCGAGAAGCTCACGCCATGGCGCACGCTCGACGATCACTTCATGGAAGGGCAGGCGCGCAAGGTCTTCCAGCGCCTGAACAAGAACTTCACCAACATCCGCGTGCCGGTGCGGCGCCTTTCGGGCGGTCAACGGCAGGTGGTGGCGATATCCCGGGCGCTGTATTTCAACGCTCGCATCCTGATCATGGACGAGCCCTGCGCGGCCCTCGGGCCGGAGGAAACGGCCATGGTCGGCGCGCTGGTGAAGCAACTCAAGGCTGACGGCGTGGGGATCTTTCTCATCACGCACGACATGCCCGACGTGTTCGGGCTCAGCGACCGGGTCGCCGTGATGAAGAACGGCCGGCTGGTGGGCACCTACCGCACGGCCGACGTGACCGAGGACGAAGTGCTCGGGATGATCATCGCGGGCAAGCGCCCCGAAGGAAAGGAGCAGGCGCACCGGTGATTTGCCACACGAGTGGGCGAACCTTGGGGGTGAGTTCATGATCGGCGATCAGCAACTGGTCAAACGCATCAATCGCAGCGTGCTGCTGCGCCTGGTGCGGGCGCAGCCGGGTCTGTCGCGCGCCAGGCTGGCGGCAGAGAGTGGCCTCACCAAGTCGACCGTGAGCCTGCTGGTGCGCGAACTGCTCGACGATGGCTGGCTCGAAGAGGCTGGCGCGCCCGTTGTCGATGGCCTCGGGCGCCCGTCGACACCGCTGCGCATCAACGTCGGCGTGCGAGCGTTGATCGGCGTCGAGATCGCCGTCGAAATCGTGCGCGTGGTGTGCGTCTCGTTGCAGGGCGACGTTCTCCATGCCGATGCGCAGTCGCTCGACGACCACTCACCGCCGGCAGTCTGTGCGCAGGTGGCGCGCATGGTTGCCGCTGCGCACCGGCATCTGCTGGCATCGGGCCTGAGGCCTTCGGGCATCGGCGTGGGTGTTCCGGGTGCTGTGCACGACCCGACGGGCGTGGTGCGCTTTGCGCCCAATCTGGGTTGGCGCAACGTGGACTTGTTGCCGGGACTCACCGGCGCTCTCGCCATCGAAGGCGTCTCCGGGATCGCCGTGCAACTGCAGAACGATGCGGACGCGGCGGTGCTCGGTGAATATGAGTTTTCGCCAGGCGAGGGCGAAGATCCCCTGGTCTATGTGAGCTGCGACGTCGGCGTGGGTGCCGGCATCGTGTTGAACGACCGGCTGTTCATCGGAGCACAAGGCATGGCCGGTGAGATCGGGCATACGGTGCTGCAGATCGATGGACCGCGCTGTTCGTGCGGCCGGAGGGGCTGTGCCGAAGTCTTCCTCGGTTCGCGCGTGCTGGAGCGCAGTGCTGCCGATCGCGAACGTGCGGCGGGTTTCCTCGGTGTGCTGCTCCAGAACCTGTGGGTCACCTTCGAGCCGCGTGCGATCGTTGTCGGTGGCAAGTCGTGCCAGGCGCATCCGGACTTCCTGCGCGGCGCGATCGACACCGTGAAGCGCTACGCCGAAAGCGCCGGCATCCCTCCGCCGGTCGTGCGCGGAGTGCGCTATGGCGAATGGACGCCCGCCATCGGCGCCGCAGCGCTCGCACTGCACGAACACCTGCGGCCGCTGCATCCGAACACCGAAGCCCGGCGCGAACGCGCGGCGGCGGGCTGACGGCTTCACGCGGAGCGGCTACTCGGTACTCGGGTATTGGGGGTCTAGGGAAATCCCGAGGATGTACAAAGCTGCCAAGAAGACGATCCTTCGTCCCACAACGAAGGAGACACACGATGACCAAGACACACGCCAGGCTGGCGTTGGGCGCGTTGCTTTGCATGGCTGCCGTGGTTGCGGGCGCCGAGCCCGCGAAAGGTTCTCCCGAATTCATCAAGTCGGCGACGCAACACGTTGACGGCGCATTCATCCGAGCCAACGCTGCGAAGACGCCCGACTGGCCCAGCTACGGGCTGGACTATGCCGAGACGCGCTTCAGCAAGCTTGACCAGGTCGATGCCGCCAACGTGAAGGATCTCGGGCTCGTGTGGTCGTACGATCTTCAATCCACGCGCGGCGTCGAGGCGACGCCGCTTGTGGTCGACGGCATCATGTATGTCACCGCTTCGTGGAGCGTCGTGCATGCGATCGATGCGCGAACAGGCAAGCAGATCTGGACCTACGACCCGGGCGTCGATCGGTCCAAGGGCTACAGAGGCTGCTGCGACGTGGTCAACCGCGGGGTCGCCATCTACCAGGGCAAGGTGTACGTGGGCGCATACGACGGGCGCTTGATCGCTCTGGATGCATCGACCGGAAAAGTCGTCTGGGAAAAAGACACTGTCATCGACCACTCGAAGTCCTACACGATCACCGGCGCGCCGCGCGTGGTCAAGGGCAAGGTGCTGATCGGCAATGGCGGCGCGGAGTATGGCGTGCGCGGCTACATCACGGCCTATGACGCCGCGTCCGGCCAGCAGAAATGGCGCTGGTTCGCGGTGCCCGGCGATCCGTCGAAGCCCTACGAGGACGCGTCAATGGCCAAGGCCGCGAAGACGTGGGACCCGAGCAACAAGTACTGGGAATCGGGCGGTGGGGGAACGCCATGGGATTCGATCGCCTTCGATCCCGAACTCAACCTGCTGTACATCGGCACGGGCAACGGTTCGCCATGGGCACGCAGCCAGCGCAGCCCCAAGGGCGGCGACAACCTCTATCTCGCGTCGATCGTCGCGCTCAATCCAGACACCGGCAAGTACGTGTGGCACTACCAGGAGACGCCCGGCGACAACTGGGACTACACCTCGACGCAGTCGATGATCCTGGCCGACATCAAGCTGGACGGCAAGCCGCGCAAGGTGATCCTGCATGCGCCGAAGAACGGCTTCTTTTTTGTGGTGGATCGAACCAACGGCAAATTCATTTCCGCCAAGAACTTCGTCGACGTGAACTGGGCGAGCGGCTATGACAAGAACGGCCGGCCGATCGAAATCGCCTCGGCGCGCGAGGGCACCAAACCCAACGACACCATTCCAGGGCCCTTCGGAGCGCACAACTGGCATCCGATGTCCTTCAATCCGCAGACCGGTTACGCCTATCTGCCCGCTCAGCACGTGCCGATCAATCTCATGGACGACAAGGACTGGAAGTTCAACGAGAACGTGCCCGGGCGCCCGCATGCCGCGCTGGGCTGGAACACCGCCAAGTTCGCGAACGTCCAGCCGCCCGTCAGCAAGCCCATGGGCAGGCTCGTCGCCTGGGACCCGATCGCGCAAAAGGCGGCGTGGAGCGTCGACTACGTCTCGCCATGGAACGGCGGCACGCTCACGACCGCAGGCAACCTCGTGTTCCAGGGAACGGCCGACGGGCGCCTGGTCGCCTACAACGCCAAGACCGGCGACAAGCTCTGGGAAACACCCACCGGCACCGGCGTGGTGGCGGCGCCGAACACCTACATGGTCGACGGCAAGCAGTACGTGTCGGTGGCGGTCGGATGGGGCGGCGTTTATGGCCTGGCCGCCCGTGCGACCGAGCGGCAGGGCCCGGGCACCGTCTACACCTTCGCCATTGGCGGCACCGCGCCCAAGCCCGCGTTCGTGCAATACCGCATGGACGCGCTGCTGCAGGGCGTCAAGTACGACCCTGCCAAAGTCGAAGCGGGCACCATGCTCTACGTGAGCAACTGCGTCTTCTGCCACGGCGTGCCTGGCGTGGATCGGGGCGGCAACATCCCGAACCTGGGCTACATGAACTCGGCCTTCATCGAGAACCTCGACAAGTTCGTGTTCAACGGACCGGCGACGACACGCGGCATGCCCGACTTCACCGGCAAGCTGACGACCGAGGACGTCGAGAAGATCAAGGCGTTCATCCAGGGGACTGCGGACGCGATACGGCCGAAGTAGGGCGCCAGAGGCGCGCATGAATGGAAAGGCGCCGCACCCTCGTCGCTGTGCTTTGTGGGTGTGCCGCGCTGCCGGACGTGGATGCGCAGCCGAAGCCCCGCGCTTTTCGAATCGGCTACTTGCACCCGACGGATCCGCAGGATGTCGCCTATCCAGCCTTTTTGCGGGGGCTGAAGGAGCTTGGCTATACCGTGGGCCAAGACCTGCTTGTTGAAGCGAAGTTCGCCGACGGCAAGCCGGAGCGGCTGGACGCGATGGCCGCCGACATGGTCGATCAGCACGTCGACGTCATCGTTGCTTCGTCGCCCGCGGCGATTCATGCCGCCCGTGTCGCCACGCGAAACATTCCGATCGTCATGGCTTTCAGCGGCGACGATCCGGTCAAGACCGGCATTGCAGCGTCGCTCTCGCATCCTGGCGGCAACACGACAGGGCTGACAGCCATTGCGGCCGACATCGTTGCGAAGAAGCTGGAGTTGCTTCTGGCGCTTGTTCCGGGGCTGAAATCCGTCGCCGTGATGAGGTCGCCGCGAGGGGTGGACCATACGGCGCAGATCGATGCACTGCGTGTTCCGGCGCAAGCCCGTGGCATTCGCTTGCAGGTGGTCGAAGTGACCGAGGCCGCGGACTACCCACCGGCGTTCGCTCGCATCGTCGATGCCGATACCCGCTCATTGGTTGTTCTTTCCGGCCCTGAATTCACGCAGCAGCGACAGCAACTCGTGTCGCTCTCGGCGCGCTATCGATTGCCCGCCGTCTACAGCTTCTCCAATTTCGTGGAGATCGGCGGGCTTGCATCGTACGGTCCCGACATCGTCGATCTTTCCTCCCGCGCTGCAGGATACGTGGACAGGATTCTTCATGGGGCCAACCCTGCAGACATGCCGATCGAGCGGCCGCGCAAGCTGTATCTGGCAATCAACCAGACAACCGCCCTCAGCCTCGGGCTCAAAATCTCGCAGACGCTGCTGCTGCAGGCTGACAGATTGATTCGATGACAGGGGCTCCGCTGTCAGACTGGGCGAGATGCTCCAGCAGTGCCCGCAGCTTGCCCGCCGGCGCCGGCTTGAGCATGACCGGGCATCCCGTTGCGCGCGCTGATGCCATGAGTGCCGGTGAAGCTTCACCGGTGACGAATGCGCACGCCAGGCGGGGGCCCAGCTCGCTTTGAAGCTTTTCCACGATTTGCACACCGGTTTCGCCTTGCTGCAAATCCAGGTCGCACAGGACGATGTCGGGCCGACGCAGCCTCGCGTGCGCCAAGGCGACGTCGCCATTGGCGGCGGCCATGACGTCGCAGTGCCATCGTGTGAGCAGGCCGCGCATAGCTTCGCGAACGGGCTCTTCATCGTCGATGACCAAAACGCACTTGCCGCGCAGACTGTCAACGATCGACGCGCGCGGTGCCTTGTCATCGGTCTCAGCCTCGGCGTTCGCCGGTGCGTCGACACACGGCATCCATACGCGCACGAGCGTTCCCTTGCCCGGCAGGGATTCGATCTCTATGCGATGCCCAAGCAGCAGCGCAAGCCGCTTGACGATGGCAAGGCCAAGTCCGAGACCGCCGGTCATGCCTTCGCCGGTGCCGCGATCTGTCGCGCCCGCCCGATAGAACTCCTGGAAAACGCGAGGCAGGTGCTCTGCCTCAATGCCGACACCAGTGTCTGCCACCACTACCGCGACTTCGCCGTCGCGCCGGCGGCAGCCGATCACGATCCGGCCCTTACGCGTGTAGCGCACGGCATTGGCGATCAGGTTGAGCAGAATTCGCTCCAGCAGCAATGGATCGGAGCGAACCCACGCCGAAGTTCGCACCTGCGTCAACGCCAGCCCTTTCGCTTGCGCAGCTAGCGCGAATTGGGAGGCAAGGCGCGACAGGAGCGGTTGCAGCGCCAGCGGCTGGGGATCCGCGTGAATGGCGCCAACATCGAGCTTGGAAAGATCCAGCAAGCCATCGAGCAAATCCGCGAGCGCGCCGGCCGACTGTTCGATCCGCTCTACGAGCACGCTCGCCTCTGGCGGCAATGCGACCGTGCGCAACTCGCCGACGAACAACGACAGGGCGTGGATTGGCTGGCGCAGGTCGTGACTGGCCGCGGCAAGGAAACGAGTCTTTGCCTCGTTCGCCACCGCCAGGTCATGAGTCCGCTCGGCGATTCGTGTTTCCTGGTTCGAGTGCGTTTCCTGCAAGCGCTCGGCCATGCGGTTGAACTGGGTGGCAAGGCCATCGAGCTCGTCACCGGTGCGCAGCGCAATTCGCTGATCGAGTTGACCACTACCCAGTTGTCTGGCGCGCGTCTCGATCTCGCGGATGGGCCGCACCATGCGCCGAGCGAGCAGCACGCTGGTGGCAATGGCAGCGACGATGCCCAGCAAGACCAGCGCGACCGATCGGCCGACGGACGCGTAGACAGGGCGGAAAGCCTCCGCGAGCGACTGTTCGGCAAACACAGTCCACCCCATTTCGGGCACCGGCGCGGCGATCGAAACCACCGGCGTGCCATGGACGTCGAAAGCTTCGCCGATGAAGGCGCTGGTTTGTGTTCCGCCGTCGAGTACTCGGCGCACGTGGGCGAGGGCAGACAGGTTCGACTTGGACAGAACCAGTGAAATGTCGGGATGGGAGATGAGTTGCCCTTCGCGATCCACCACGTAGGCAACGCCACCGGACTTCAGGTGCGCCTGCGCAATCACATCCCACACGTACTTGAGATTGACCTCTGCTTCGAGCACGCTGCCCATCGCCTCACGCGTCACGGCAACGACCACGTACGGCTCGGTTCCCTGAAGGAAATGGACCCGCCCGACGTAGTCCGTCGATTGATGTTCCTTCTCGAAGCTTGGATCGGCGGACCAGTCGCGGCCGCTGTCCGGCACATTGAAGCCGAAGCGGGAGAGAAAGAGTTGCTCTTTTCCCGCCGCCGTGATCCAACGCAGCTCGCTGATCTCCGGGTGATGTCGAAACAGGGCCACCAGTTCGAGTTGCAGGTCGCCGGTGTCGATGTTTGCCGAAGTGCCGAATTTGCCCACGCTGATGTGCATCGCGTCCTGCACACCGCGGATGAAGTTCGCGATTTCCTTGGCGGCATAGTGCGCCGTGGCGCCTTGGACTTCCGCCAGCGCGGCAACTGACCCCCGATACGCGAAGTAGCCGCTGATTGCGCCGCTCGCGGCGAGCAGGACGCTCACCAGCCCGGCGAAATACGCGGCGTACTTCCACAACAGTGTCCGGCGCGCGAAAAGCTGCATGAGCCTTGCCCTCGGATGACAGCATCGCGACATCGCAGGCTGCGCGTTCGCGGGAGCGCAGCGTACCCGGCTTCCGAGCTGGTGTCACCGTTCGCCCTGACAGGGCGCTGAACGGTCCGGGCAGACAGCTGGCGTGTTCGTGCCGGTTGATGCACTGTCAGTCAATGCAGTCGGCATGTAGCCGCCGCCACCACCACCGCAAGCGTGGACAAGCAATGTTGAGGCGACGACCGCAAGCCGGATCGCGCCTCTTGCCTGAAAGCGCATCGCATTCATGGCGGCCTCAATGACCATCGCGCCGACTCCTGGACGGCGAGACTCGGGCCAGCGTGCCCTGGAAGATATTGGCTGAGTTGTTGGGCGCTGTGTTCTGAATGAACCATCCTTCGTCGCCGTCCGGCCCCATGTAGATTGTGTGGCTCAAACCGTCGGAGAAATTGAGCGTCCCCGTACAGTCCGCGAGCAGGCTGTAGGTCCCGACACTGCCAGTGGTCACTCTCAAGGTGCCATTCATGCTCACCGTGGCGTTCGGCGACGTAACGGCGCCTTCGCCATCGAAGCGAAGTTGCTCGATGATCGCCTTCGGAAGGGCCGTGGTGGTGCCCGGCGGAATGGTGAAGCCGCTCGCCGCAAGGACGTACGAGCCGCTCAGCGTATGCAGGCTGCACTGCTGCGGTCCGTTCGCGTCGTGCGCCGAGCCTGGCGCGGACCACGCCATTGCACATATTGCCAATGCGGCCGCGGTCCATGCATGATTCGATCGATTTGTCATGTTCAGGCTCCAGTAGGGTGATTGGGTGGTCCGCACGGCCCGGGATTGCACCGTTGCGTGGCCCCATTCTGGGCAGACGCGGCTGGCAAATGAATCGGACCAAAGGGCCGGCGCCTGCCCAATCTCCATGGAGTCCCGCGCCAGACAATCGCGCCAAAGGAGCGACATGCCGAATGACGATCCGGGCTTTTCACTGCAGGGCATCCGGCCCTTTCGGGCCTACCCCAAAGGGCCGGCATGAGAGTGCTTGTCGTCGATGACCATCCGCTCATCCAGGAAGCGATGAGCAATGTGCTGCGGCGCCTCCATGCGCAAGTCGACATTGCTGTGGCGAGCGACTGCGGGCGCGGCCTCGACATGGCGTCGCAAGGTGTCGAGCCTGATCTTGTGCTGCTCGATCTGAATCTGCCGGGGCTCTCCGGAATTGCGGCACTCAAGACATGGCGCGCGCGATTTCCGGCTGTGCCGGTGGTCGTGCTGTCTGCAACGGATGATCAGCAGACGGTGCTTGGCGCCTTCGCAGCTGGCGCGGCGGGGTTCGTCCCGAAGTCCTCCAGCAACGAAGTCACCCTCGACGCTGTGCGCCTCGTGCTCGACGGCGGCAAATACCTCCCGCCAGAGTTGCTGTCGTCCACCGATCGCCGCAGGCCGCCGGCAACTCGGGTGCGCACAGCCAAGTTGTCACTCGAAACATTGGGCCTTACCGGCCGTCAACTCGCCGTGCTGCAGCACATCGCCAACGGCGCCCCCAACAAGATCATTTGCCGCGACCTTGGCTTGGCAGAGCGCACCGTGAAGGCGCACATCACAGCCGTCTTCCGAGCCCTCAACGTCACCAGCCGAACCCAGGCCGCGATCGCCGCGGCCGCTCTAGGCTTGCCCCCGCGAGGCCAAATCGACCCGCACCCCGCCGCGGACCCCCGGCCGCCAGGAGGTCAACCCAAATCGACATGACCATCGAGCGCCCCCGTTCGGCAGGGAATTCGCGAAACACCGCGGAACCGGCTTAGCCGGGCCGCTGGTGTTGCCCCGGGTAGGGGGTGGAGAGCGACACGAAGTGCGCGAGCCTGGGGGCGAGCCCTATCTTCTAGTCTGCATAAACGCCAGCTGCCTTGATGATCGGGCTCCACTTCGCGATCTCGGCCATCACGAACTTCTTGTGACCCTCCGGTTCGATGCGGCCGTCATTGGCCACGACCGCGCCGAGCCCTTCCTGCTTCTTGACGAATTCAGGGTCCTTCAGGGCGACCTTCAACGCATCGTTCAGCTTCTTGGTGACGGCAGCCGGCGTGCCCTTGGGCGCATAGAGGCCATGCCAGATCGTGACCTGGAAGTCCTTCAGGCCGGCCTCTTGCAGCGTCGGCAGGTCCTTGAGCAACGGTGTGGTCAAGCGCTTGTCCGTGGTCACGGCAAAGGCCTTGACCTTCTTGCCTTCGATGTGCGGAGAGGTGTTTGTCGTCTGATCGCACAGCAGGTCGATCTGCCCGCCGATCAAGTCAGTGATGGCGGGCGCCGTGCCCTTGTAAGGGACCGGCGTCATTTCGGTCTTCATCGCGGTCTGGTAGAGCAGGCCGCACAGGTGCGAGGCCGAGCCGACGCCCGCATTGCCGAGGTTGATCTTGCCCTTGTTGGCCCCGATCCAGGCGGTGAGTTCCTTGTAGTTGCTGGCCGGCAAGCTTGGCTTGGAGATCAGCGTCATCGGAACGTCGTTGACGATGCCGAGGTACTCGAAGTCCGTGTCGACCTTGAAGGGCACGTTGCGCACCAGCGTGGGTATGGTGGACATGGCGATGTGGTTGAGCAGCAGCGTATAGCCGTCCGGCGCCGCCCGCGCCACCTTGGCCGCACCGATCGAACTGCCGGCACCGGGCACGTTGTCGATCACGATGCTCACGCCTCCGAGCGGCTTGCGCAGGGCTTCGGCAAGGTCTCGCGCGACCCGGTCGGTCGGGCCGCCCGCGGCGAACGGCACCACGATGCTGATGGGCTTGCCGGCAGGGAAATCCTGTGCGTGGACGCACGCGACAGCCGCGGCAAGCGCCGTGAAAGCGAGCAATTTCTTCATGGTCACTCCAGATCGAAAACGAAATGGTGGTGATCTTAAGATCTGACCAGAAGCTGACTTATCCCGGATTGCCCTTAGTGCAAGAATCCGTGGCCCCGTCCGAAAACCCTGTTCCCGCCGATTCGATGACAGAAAGCCAGCAGCCCTTGCAGACCGCCATCGAGCTGCTGCGGGAGGCAACCCGCATCGTCGTCTTCTCGGGTGCGGGGCTGTCCAAGGCGTCGGGTATTCCGACCTACCGCGACGCCGATGGGCTCTGGATGAACCAGAACGCGGTGCAGTTCTCGCATGCCGATGACCTGCAGCGCGACCCAGCGGGCTTCACGCGGTTCTGGGCGCAGCGGCTCGCGGCGGTCGAGGGCGCCAAGCCCAACTCGGCACACGTGGCCCTGGCTCGATTGCAGCGGCTTCGTCCCGCGACGCGGCTCATCACGCAGAACGTCGACGGCTTGCTGACGCTGGCTGGCTGCGTCGACGTGCTCGAGCTGCACGGATCGCTGCGCCGCTGGCGTTGCGATCACTGCGGCAATCGCCGCGGCCCCTGGCTGCTGCACCGGTGCAAGCGTTGCGGGTCGCGCGCACGGCCGGACATCGTGATGTTCGGCGAGATGCTGAACGAGGGCGTGCTGCTCGATGCTCAAACGGCCGCGCAGGAGAGCAACGCATTCATCGTCGTCGGGAGCACCGCGGTCGTCTATCCGGCTGCCGCCTTGCCGCTGGAAGCGGTGGGGCACGGCAGCAAGCTCATCACGCTCAACATGGAGCCGCTGCATCTCGACGCCTCGGCCAGCGCGGTTTTGCGCGGTCCCGCCGAAGACCTGTTGCCGAAGCTCATCGCGGGCATCGACTACACGAGCACCACTCTCGGAAAATAGAACGACACCACCCAGTTGGGCACGTCGACGATCGAACTGATGCGAAGGTCCGCGCACACGCTGCAGAGCATGTAGGCGTCGATCGGCTCATAGCCATAGCGGCTGCTCAGGAGCTCGATCATTTCCGAAACGGCCATCCGGGTGCCTGTCATGAGGTCGGGACCGATGCCTGTGGTGACCTCGTAGCCGTGCGTGTCGAAATGGCGGCTGACCGGGCCCGGTGTCACGTAGCGCGGCGAGCGCAGCCGGGCATCCTTCACGAGTTCGAATTTGAGCGCCACGTCGATGGGACTTTCGATGGCGGTGCCGCAGACCTCGCCGTCGCCCTGCGCAGCATGCGTATCGCCCACGGAAAAGAGCGCGCCTTCGACTTCGATCGGGAGGTAGAGCTCGGTCCCCTCCGCAATGTCGCGCGCATCCATGTTGCCGCCGACATTGCGCGGCGGAATGATGCTGTGCAAGCCCGGTTCCGCAGGTGCGACGCCGATGGTCCCGGTGAACGGCTTCAATGGCACGCGGCCGCCCGGTCCGTACATTGCCGGCGTGAGGCCCGGATCGTAGTTCCAATGATGAAGTCTCGCGTCCGGGAACTGGTCCGTGAGCAATCCGAAGCCGGGAATGTTCGCGGTCCAGCCCCAGCCCGACGGCCGCAGTGACAGCACGGTCACCTTGAGCGCGTCACCGGGCCTTGCGCCGTCGATATACACCGGCCCGGTCACCGGATTCACGTGCGCAAGATCGAGCTTCCCGACGTCGGTCGCGGTCGACGTGCGCGTGAGTTGGCCGGAAGATGCGTCGAGCGTTTCGAACTGCACCGTCTCTCCCGGCGCGATCGTCAGGCGGGGTGGAAAGGCATTGTTCCAGCCGTGATGGATGTGCTTGCTGTGGATCGTATGGTGCGTCACCGGTTCGCTCATGGCCAGCACTCCTAGACGGCCACCGTCAGCGCGCCGTCGATCACTAGGTTGGTCCCGGAGATCCGGCTGGCGGCCGGGCTCGAAATGAACACCACGCCGCGAGCGACCTCATCGGGCGTGCCGAACTTGCCCGTCGGGTTGACCTTGAGGGTGGACGCGTACAGGTCCGGCAGGTTCTTCTCGATGTTCTGCCAGATCCCTCCTTCGAAATAGGTGTTGCCCGGCGAGACGCTGTTCACGCGGATCCCTTTGCCGACAAGCTGCCGGCTCAGCCCCTTGGCGTAGTGAATGAGCGCCGCCTTGATCGCTCCGTAGGAGCCGGCTGCGAAGTCGACCTCGAACCCCGAAACGCTCGAGATCAGCACGATGGAGCCGCAGTCGGATTTCTCCAGGAACGGCACTGCCGCCGCGACCGCATTGACGCTATGCATCATGTCGGTGCGGAACGACTTCTCCCAGGACTCGGCGTTGTCCCCGACCGCCAGCGCGCTCACGTTGCAGACCAGGGCGTCGATGCCGCCCAGCACGCCGGCGCTCGCGGCGATCCACGCCGAAAGCGCAGGGCCGTCGGCCACGTCCAGCGCGCGTCCGAAGGATTTCGCGCCCTTTGCCTGCAAGGCCGCAGCGGCTTCGCCCACCTCGTCTTCCTTGCGCGCGCAGATGGCGACATCCGCGCCTTCGACCGCGAAGCACTCTGCGATGGCCCTGCCGATTCCCCGGCTGCCGCCGGTGACGAGGGCGCGCTTGCCCTTGAGTCCGAGATCCATGGCCACTCTCCTTTGAAGGATGGGGGCTTGCATTCTGAGCGTCCACCGCAGACCTGTAAATGTCGGGGCGGGCGTGGGGTGCATTGGCTTGTGACGACCCTGCAGGCCGCGCAGAATGGAAACTGGAAACGATTGCCCCATCCGGAGAAAACGACTCATGAAAACAGTGGCTGAAATCCTCAAGGCCAAAGGCGATTCGAGCGTCTTTTCGATCGAGCCTTCGGCCTCGGTCTTCGACGCCGTCAAACGCATGGCAGAGAAGAACGTGGGCGCACTCCTCGTCATGGAGGGTGACCGCATCCTGGGCGTGGTGACCGAGCGCGACTACGCGCGCAAAGTCGTCCTGCTGTCGCGCTCATCGAAAGACACGCCGCTGCGCGAGGTGATGACTTCGGCGGTGATCTACGTTCGGCCCAACCAGACGAGCGAGGAATGCATGGCGCTCATGACCGAGAACCGCGTGCGCCACCTGCCGGTGATGGACGACGGCAAGCTGGTGGGCCTGATCTCCATCGGGGACATCGTGAAGGGGATCATCTCGGAGCAGAACTTCATCATCGAGCAGTTGCAGCACTACATCGCCGGGGAGACCCGCTGACGGGAGGCCCATGCCCCTGACCTCCGAAGAACTCGAACACATCGAAGCACTCACGCTCGCCCATTACGACGGGCAGGCGGAAGATTTCTGGGCCGGCACGCGCGGCCACGACGTGAGCCAGAACATCGCGGCGCTGCTCGAGCACATCCAGGCAACGCCGCCGTTCGAGATCCTGGATTTCGGCTGCGGCCCCGGTCGCGACCTCCGGACCTTCCGCCAGATCGGCCACATCGCCACCGGGCTCGATGGCGCTGCGCAGTTCGTCGAGATGGCGCGTTCCTACAGCGGTTGCGAGGTATGGCACCAGAGCTTTCTGTCTTTGGACCTCCCGCCCGCCCGGTTCGATGGCGTGTTCGCGAACGCATCGCTGTTTCACGTGCCTGCACAAGAGTTGCCGCGCGTGCTGGGCGAATTGCGCGAGACACTCAAGCCTGGGGGTGTGCTGTTCAGTTCGAACCCTCGGGGCGAAGGGCAGGAAGGCTGGCGCGGGGACCGCTACGGGGCCTTTCATGACCTCGCGGGTTGGCGCCATCTCATGACGGCCGCGGGCTTTATTGAACTGGCTCACTACTTTCGGCCCGCCGGCTTGCCGCTCGAGGAGCAGCCGTGGCTGGCAAGCGTCTGGCGAAAGCCAGCGTCCTGATCCTGCTGAGGGCGGGCTGCTTCAGTCGGCCGTTTCGCCGCCCCTGAAGCCCCGGTCGGCAGGTCCGCGCGCCAGCAATTGGCGCAGTCGCTTTCGCAGCGCCGGAATCGGCTGGGCGGCGTTCGAGGCATGGGCCGCATCCCATTGCCGGTACACCTCCCTTTCCTGCTTCAGGCATTGGCCGAGTGCCTCAAGATTGCGCTCGTTGTAAGCCCAGATGCCCCGAACCACGAAGTTGCCGGGCGTTTCCGAATCCGGCATCGGCGAGATCGTCACCGCCTCGGCGCCCATCGCCTGCAGGAGCGCAGAGCGCGCGCCGGCCACTTGCATTCCGTCGCCATGCATCTCGATCTCACGATTGAGCACATAGCGCACCGCCTGCAGACCCTGGAAGTTCTCTGTGAGAAATGCGGTGGTTTCGAGCAGCACCAGTGGACCGAAATTTCGCTTCTGGACTTTCACGAACTGCGATGGCAGAAAACGCCCGATGGACACTTCGGTTCCGTCGCGGCTGACGCTCACGGGATCGAGCGTGCCGAGGTGGACGTCTGCGTCGTGCACCTCCATGGCTTCGCCGAGCTCGTAGTCTTTTCCGCAGTGTCCGGTAATTCGAAGTCTCTCAAAGGTCATCGTGTCATCGTGTCATCGAGCTGCGCCTCTGTTTGAAGGCATGACGAGGATGCCATGAGTGGCTCCGGCCCTGCGCCCGCCGCTGAACACGCCGGATTCGGCCCGCGGCAAGACCGCACGAAAAGACGCGAAAACTTGGACGCTGCGACCCAGACCGTGCGAATGCTCAGCCGACCATCAGATCGTCGAGCAGGCGGTAGTCCGGCAGTGTCGTGTCGATGGCGCGCCCTGCACGAACGATCGTGCGATCGAATTGCGTGCGGGCCAGCATCTCCGAATAGTTGCGGGCCTTCAGCACGAGAAAGTCCGCTGGCGTGCCGGCCTTCAGCACACCCCGGTCGATGCCCATGATCGCCGCCGGCGTTTCAGTCGCGGCGCGTATCCAGTCGCCCAACGGGTGGTCGAGGTGCAGGATCTTCACGGCTTGCGTGAAGGTGTCGAGCATGTCGTGATCGCCGTAGGCGTAGAAGGGATCGCGGCAGTTGTCGCCCGCCACCGCCACGCGCAGCCCGCGCGCCTTCATTTCGTGCAGCACGGTCACGCCGCGCCATCTGGGTGTGCGGGCTTGCTGGCTGCGGTCCTGCAGGTACATGTTGACCGTCGGCAAGCTGACGATGTCGATGTTGGCGTCCTTGCACGCAGCGATCGTCTCTTCGATGAACTCGTCAGTCTGCAGGGCCAGCGAAGTGACGTGGCCGCACAGGATGCGCCCCTTGAAGTGCTGTGCCACAGCGGTGCGCGCCACCCGGATGAGCGCTCGCGCGTGCGGATCGGTCGATTCGTCCACGTGCAGGTCCAGGTTCAGCCCGCGCTCGGCCGCGAGTTGGAACACCCGCACGAGCGCCTCGTCCAGATCCGGTGGCATGGTTTCGTTCGGGTGCTTGGCCGAGCGCGTCACGCAACCCAGCTTGCCGCCGCTTTCAGCCACGGTGTCGGCCAATTGGCGGCCTTCGTCCGTCAGGAAGACATTGAGCGGTGCGATCGACGACACCTGCAGGTCGATCCGCCCGGCCCAGCGCTCGCGCATCTCCCGAAACACGGGAAACGAGATCGACGGCTGCGGGGCGAGTGAGTCGAGGTGGGTGCTGATGGCAACGACGCCCTTGGCATAGGCGGTATTGAGCCCGAACTCCATGCGCCGGCGAACGTCTTCTGCGTTCCAGCGCGCGGTGCGGTCGCGCAGGGTGGCCATCGATGCGCCGGCGCCGTCGCCGGTCGGATTGGGTTGGCGCGGCCAGATGTGGCCCTTGTCGAGATGCGTGTGGCAGTCGACCATGCCGGGCAGCACCATGGAGGCGTCCAGGTCGGGGCCCAGTTCGATGGGCATCGTGCCCGCTGCGTCGATGGCAGCGATGCGGCCGTCATCCACCAGCAGGTCGACGCCAACGAGTTCGTCATCCGCGTTGCCCGGCAATTCGGCCTGCACGAGGCAGCGGGGCGCGCGAAGGTTGCGCAGGGCGTAGCGCTTGGTGGCGGGGGGCTGAAAAAACGAGTGACTCATCTGGCTCATGTGGCGCATCTGTCTCATCGAGGAAAGAGGAATGATTCTTGCGCAAAGGCCGGTCGCAAGGAGCATGCCTGTGATCGCGCGGAATTGCTCGCCGATAATTCGCTCCGGCGGTTCGCGTCTCGTGCCGAACCGCTTGGCAGTTTGAAGAAACAAGGATTCGAACATTGGGCACCGACAACGCTTTCGCTGAACTGGGCCTTGCCTCCGGCGCCACCGAGCGCGAGGTGAAGGCTGCATGGCGGCGGCTGGTGTCGCAGTGGCACCCGGACCGCAACAGCAGCGCCGATGCCGTCGCGAGGATGCAGCGCATCAATCGCGCATTCGAGCAGATCCGCAATGCTGGATTCGCCGATAGCGCCGGGAGCGCCGGGAGCAGCGATGCCCAACCTCGCCCAGAGTCCGCGTCCGCTTCCGCTTTCGCGTCTGCAGAGGCTCAATCCAAGGACACCGAGCCCCGCCGGCGCCCGATCAACCGCAAGATCAAGCTCACGCTCGAAGAGGCTGCGCTGGGCTGCATCAAGACCGTGCGCGGCAAAGCGACGCATGTCTGCGCCACATGCGATGGTGCCGGCCACCAGGTGCTCGGCGGCAACTGCAGCCATTGCGGCGGCTCTGGGGCGGTGGCAAAGCGCTCCTTCTTTGGCTGGCCCGGCGGCAAAAGCGAATGCGCCGCCTGCCATGGCGGCGGCATCGCGCAGCGCACGTGCCCCGACTGCAACGGTGCCGGCACGCAAATCCGCGCTTATCAATTGAAGGTACGCATCCCCGCGGGTGTGCGGCAGGGCGATCTCCTGCATGTCGACGGACGACGCGCAAGTTCGAATCCGCCGGGTGTCGATCTCGAAATCAAGGTCGAACTGCTGGACCACGCGTTCTTCACGCTCGACGATGACGGCACGGTCCGTTGCGAGGTACCGGTGGACGGGTTTGCATGGATCGCCAATCGCCAGATCCAGGTTCCGACCGTCGCAGGGTTCCAGTCGATCGCCTTGCGCCGCGATCGCTTGATGTATCGCCTGAAAGGTCACGGCTTTCCTGTCACGCGGCGCGGTCTCCGGGGAGACCAGATGATCGCGGTGAAGCCGGTGTTCCCGGAACAACTCAGTCCCGACCAGGAGATCCTGCTCGATCAAATCATCGCGACGTCATCAGGAAGTCTGGGCGCCGATGAGCGCCTGCGCGCGTGGAACCGCAGCTTGCGCACCTGGGAGCGCAGCCAGAAGGCGCGCGGCTGAGTTCGACAGCGCCGACGTGGACGTCTAGCGATAGCTGCGCAGGTCCTCGATCACCTTGCCGTCGTTCGGCAGGCTCCCGGGCCCGACGAACTCCACCGCGCCGCGCAGCTTGGTGACATCGCGAACCGCTTCTCCGACGCGCTCGGCGAGGTTGTCCGGCGCGGAGGCGCATTCGAGCCGGAGCGTCATGCGGTCATCAGCCATCTCGCCTTCAACCACCAGGCGCGCGCGCAGCACTTCGGGAAAGCGCCGCGCAATCTCCGCGACCTGGCCGGGATGGACGAACATGCCGCGCACCTTGGTCGTCTGGTCCGCGCGGCCGAGCCATCCCTTGATGCGCGTGTTGGTGCGCCCCGTGGGGCAGCGTCCCGGCAGCACAGCGGAAAGATCCCCCGTGCCGAAGCGGATCAAAGGGTAATCAGGGTTGAGCGTGGTAACCACGATCTCGCCGACCTCGCCCTCGGGCAGGGGATCGCCAGTGCCGGGCCGCACGATTTCCACAATCACGCTCTCGTCGAGCACCAGCCCTTCGCGGCTGCTCGTCTCGTAGGCAATGAGCCCCAGGTCGGCGGTTGCATAGCACTGCATCCCCGTCACGCCGCGTTCGGCGATCCAGTCGCGCAAGCTCGGCGGAAAGGCTTCGCCGGAAACCAGCGCCTTGGTGAGCGAGGACAGCGCGACGCCTTTTTCAGCGGCCTTCTCGATGATGATCTTCAGGAAGCTCGGCGTGCCCACGTAGCCTGCTGGGCGCAGATGGGTCATGGCTTCCACTTGTTGTTCGGTCTGTCCGGTGCCGCCGGCAAATACCGTACAGCCCAGCGCGCGCGCGCCGCTTTCCATGATCGATCCGGCGGGCGTCATGTGATAGCTGAAGCTGTTGTGTACCAACTCTCCATTGCGAAAGCCTGCGGCATGCAGTGCGCGCGCGGTACGCCAATAGTCGGTCGCCTCGCCTTCGGGCTCGTAGATCGGTCCCGGGCTCGCGAAGACGCGCGTCATGCGCGAGCCGAACCGGATCGCGGAGAAGCCGCCGAACGGGTCGCTCGCACGCCTTTCAGTCTGCAACGCCAGCAGCTCGGATTTGCGTGTGACCGGCAGCTTCGCGAGCGCTTCGCGGCTCGTGATGTCCGCAGGCGCGATGCCGTCGAGGATCTTCGCCAGCGCCGACGCCCCCGTTTGCGCCTGCATGATCTGGCGCGGCAAAGCGGCAAGCAGGTCGCGCTCCCGCTCTTCGGGGTCGCGCACTTCGAGCGCGTCATAACAGTCGATCATCAGCTTGCCCATCCTTCAAGTTCATCGTGCATACGGGAAACACCGCGGAACCGGCTCCGCCGGGCCGCTGGTGTTGCCCCCAGCGAGGGGGGTGGCGCAGCGATACGAAGTGCGCGAAGCCTGGGGGTGAATCAAGCCAGCCATCGCTTTCTGCGCTTGTAGCTTTTGACGTCCTTGAAACTCTTGCGGTCCGCCCCGCCCACGCCGAGATAGAACTCCTTCACGTCCTCGTTCTCGCGCAGGCTCCTGGCCTCGCCATCCATCACGATCCGGCCGTTCTCGAGGATGTAGCCGTAATCCGCGAACCGCAGCGCCATGCTGGTGTTCTGCTCGGCCAGCAGGAAGGTCACGCCTTCCTTTTCGTTCAGGTCCTTCACGATGCCGAAGACTTCTTCGACGATCTGCGGCGCGAGCCCCATCGAGGGTTCGTCCAGCAGCACCATGTTCGGATTGGCCATCAGCGCGCGTCCGATGGCGCACATCTGTTGCTCACCGCCGGAGGTATAGGCCGCCTGCGAGGTGCGCCGCGTCTTCAGGCGAGGGAAATAGGCATAGACCTTCTCCAGCGTCTCGGCAACGGCGGCCTTGCCGTCCGTGCGCGTGTAGGCGCCCGTCATCAGGTTGTCTTCGATCGACAGGTGCGCAAAGCAATGCCGTCCTTCCATCACCTGAATCAGCCCCCGCTTGACGAGCTCCGCGGGCGAGAGCGCCTCGATGCGCTCACCCCGCAGTTCGATCGTTCCCTTCGTCACCGCGCCCCGTTCACCGGCGAGCAGGTTCGAGACGGCGCGCAGTGTGGTCGTCTTGCCCGCGCCGTTGCCCCCCAGCAGCGCGACGATGCCGCCTTCAGGCACCGTGAGCGAAACGCCCTTCAGCACGAGGATCACATGGTTGTAGATGACCTCGATGCCATTGACGTCGAGAAGGACCTTGCGTTCGCTCATGGTGCCTCGAAGTGATCGCGCAGTGTGCGGTTCAGGAAGCGCTGCAGTCAGCGGCGTCGCGCCGATTCAGCTTCTTCTCGCTCGCGTATTTCTCGCCCGCCGCCTTGACCATCGGCTTGATGATCTGTTCGTCGGCCTCATACCACTCGGGCGCGATATTCCACTTGCTGCCGTCCCACGTCTCGATGCGTGCCCAGCTCGATCCCATGTGGTCCTGGCACGAAGTGCTGATCGGCCGCATCACGCCGGCAAAGCCCAGTGCATCGAGCTTCTTCTGGTCGAGCGCAAGATTCTCCAGGCCCCAGCGAACCTGTTCGCCGGTCATGACCTTGCCCTTGCCGAAGCGCTCCTGTGCGCGCCGCACCGCTTCGACACCGAGCATCTGGATGATGACGCCGCGCGTGTAGAGCACCGAACCGACTTCCTCCTTCGGACCCGTGCCCTGGCCCTTGTCATGCACGTTCTTCAGGATGTCCTGGATGACCTTGGGTTGCGTGCCGGAGGAATTGAGCGCGAGTGCGTTGTAGCCCTTGGCGTTGGCGCCGACGTCCTTCACGTCCGGCTCCGCGCCGGCCCACCACACGCCATACATCTTCTCGCGCGGATAGCCGGTAGCGACTGCTTCCTTGAGTGCCGTCGAGTTCATCACGCCCCAGCCCCAGAGCAGCACGTAGTCAGGCCGCTGCTGGCGCACCTGCAGCCATGCCGACTTCTGCTCGATGCCAGGTGCCGTGACTGGAATCAGCGTCAGCTCGAATCCGTTCATCTTGGCGCGCTCCTGCAGCAGCGGAATCGGCTCCTTGCCAAAAGGCGAGTCGTGATAGACCAGTGCGATCTTCTTGCCCTTGAGCTTGTCGGCACCGCCTTCTTTCTTCGCGATGTGCTGGATCAGGATGTCGGCCGCGGTCCAGTAGCTGCCCATCAGGGGGAAGTTCCACTTGAACACGTTGCCATCCTGCGAGGCCGAGAGGCCGTAGCCGAGCGTCAGCAGGGGGATCTTGTCGGCAGGTGCCTTGTCCGTTAGCGCAAAGGTGATGCCGGTCGCCTGCGGATCGATCAGCGTGGCGCCTTTGTCCTTCAGGCGTTCATAGCATTCGACGCCCTTGTCGGTGGCGTAGCCCGTCTCGCATTCCTCGTAGCTGATCTTCACGCCGTTGATGCCGCCGGTCGCGTTGATGAGCTTGATGTAGTCCTGCTTGCCATTGGCCCAGGGAGTGCCGTTGGGCGCATAGGGCCCTGTGCGGTAGACCAGGAGCGGAAAGAACTGCTCCTTGGCCTGAGCCTGCGCGAGCGAAGGTGCGAGCACCGCGCCGAAGGTGCTGGCCACCAGGGCGGCGGTTACGGCGAGCGATTTCAGTTTCATGCCTGTCTCCTTATGGGCACCAAAGTGCCGGTTTGCTGACGAAATCAATGCGGGAAGGGCCAGAGGCGCAATTTCTCTTTCGCGGTGGACCACAGCCGCGCAAGGCCATGCGGTTCGACGATGAGGAAGAACACGATCAGCGCGCCGAAGATCATGAATTCGAGGTGCGAGGCAAATGCGGTCGACATCGAGACTCCGAACCAGCGCGGAAGCTGATTGAGCAGGATCGGCAGCAGCACGATGAAGGCCGCTCCGAAGAAGCTGCCCATGACCGAACCCAGCCCACCGATGATCACCATGAAGAGCAACTGGAACGAACGGTCGATGTTGAAGGCCGCCGGTTCCCAGGTGCCCAGATGCACGAAGCCCCAGAGCGCGCCGGCGACGCCGACGATGAACGAGCTCACCGCAAACGCCGAGAGCTTGGCGTATACCGGGCGGATGCCGATCACCGCCGCCGCCACATCCATGTCGCGGATCGCCATCCACTCGCGCCCGATGGCGCTGCGCACGAGGTTCTTTGCGAGCAGCGCGAAGACTGCAAGCAGCGTCAGGCACAGCAGGTATTTCTGCACGGCCGTCTCGATGGGAAGCCCGAACAGGCTCAGCCCCGACACAGACACCGAGCCCGACGATGAGTTGTTCGTCAGCCAGTTGATCCGAAGGAACGCCCAGTCGATGAAGAATTGCGCGGCAAGCGTCGCGACTGCGAGATACAGCCCCTTGATGCGCAGGCTGGGTATGCCGAAGAGCACGCCGACCGCCGTCGAGCACAACCCGCCGAGCAGCAGCGAAAGGATGAGCGGCATCCCGTCGATGCGGACATGAAAGTTGTAGGCCGCATAGGCGCCGACGGCCATGAAGGCACCGGTGCCGAGAGAGATCTGTCCGCAGTAGCCAACAAGGATGTTGAGCCCCAACGCGGCAAGCGCAAGGATGAGGAATGGAATCAGGATCGCGCGGAACCAGTACTCCGGCGCGATCACCGGCACGACGGCAAAGGCAAACACCAGCAGCGCGAGGATGAGCACGCGGTCCTGCCGGATCGGAAAGATCTGCTGATCGGCGCGGTAGGTCGACTTGAATTGGCCGTTCTCGCGGTAGAACATGTCTAGACCCGATCGATGATTTTTTCGCCGAAGAGACCCTGTGGCCGCACCAGCAGGAAGACAAGCGCCAGCACATACGCGAACCAGATCTCGATGCCGCCGCCGAGCATTGGGCCGAGGTAGATCTCCGAGAGCTTCTCGCCGACGCCGATGAGCAAGCCACCGACGATCGCGCCCGGTATGGAGGTCAGGCCGCCGAGGATCACCACCGGCAGTGCCTTCAACGCCACCAGCGACAGCGAGAACTGCACGCCCAGCTTGGAGCCCCAGATGATCCCGGCCACCAGTGCCGCAAAGCCCGCGACCGACCACACGATCACCCAGATGCGATTCAGCGGAATGCCGATCGATTGCGCGGCCTGATGGTCATCGGCAACGGCGCGCAACGCACGGCCGGTGGATGTCTTCTGGAAGAACAGCGCCAGCACCACGACCAGAGCGGCGGCAACGAGTGCGGCGATCAGGTCTTCCTGGCTGAGCAGCAGCCCGCCCTGGAAGATGTTCTCCAGCACCATCAGCGGTTCCTTCGGCATGCCGATGTCGATCTTGTAGATGTCGTTGCCGAAGATCGACTGCCCGAGTCCGTCGAGGAAATACGCGATGCCCAGCGTCGCCATCAGCAGCGTGATGCCTTCCTGGTTGACCAGCTTGCTGAGCACCAGGCGCTCGATCAGCCATGCCACCACGATCATCACCGCCATCGCCGCAAAGAAAGCGAGCACGTTGGCCAGCACCTGGCTCTCGAAACCCAGCCACTGCGGAATCCATTCGGAGAAGCGCGCCATCGCCAAGGCCGCGAACAGCACCATCGCGCCCTGCGCGAAGTTGAAGACGCCCGAGGCCTTGTAGATCAGCACGAACCCGATCGCGATCAGCGAATAGAGCATGCCGACCATCAGGCCGCCGAACAGCGTTTCGAGTAGGAAGCCCATCGTCAATGCTCCACGCCCAGGTAAGCCCGGATCACGTCTTCGTTGTTTCGCACGTCATGCGGCGTTCCGTCGCCGATCTTCTTGCCGTAATCGAGCACCACCACGCGATCGGAGATGTCCATCACCACGCCCATGTCGTGTTCGATCAGCACGATGGTCGTGCCGAATTCGTCATTGACGTCGAGGATGAAGCGGCTCATGTCCTGCTTCTCTTCCACGTTCATGCCGGCCATCGGCTCATCGAGCAGCAGCACCTGCGGCTCCATCGCCAGTGCGCGGCCGAGGTCGACCCGCTTCTGGAGGCCATAAGGCAGGCGACCGACCGGCGTCTTGCGATGCAACTGGATTTCGAGAAAGTCGATGATGCGTTCAACGAACTCCCGGTGCGCAAGCTCTTCACGCTCGGCCGGGCCCCAGCGCAGCGCCTGCGCGAGCAAGCCGCTTTTCATCTTGAGATTGCGGCCCGTCATGATGTTGTCGAGCACGCTCATGCCCTTGAACAGCGCCAGGTTCTGGAAGGTGCGCGCCACACCCATCTCGGCGACCTGGCGCGAGTTCATGTGCTTGAACTGTTTTCCGCGAAAGGTGATGGAACCTTGCTGCGGTTGGTAGACGCCGTTGATGCAGTTGAGCATCGAACTCTTGCCCGCACCGTTGGGGCCGATGATGGCGCGAACCTCGTGCTCGCGCACGTTGAAGCTGATGTCCGTCAGCGCCTTGACGCCGCCAAAGCTCAGGCTGATGTTCTGCACATCGAGAATGATGTCGCCGATTTTCCGGTTCATTGCAGCCCTCGCGCCGCGCTCGTCATGCGGCCGCCTTCAGCGGCGCGAACCGCTTTGCTTCGACGATCTTGAGGGTCGCGCTCACGGTGCCGGTGCGGCCATCCTCGAACTTGACCTGCGTTTCGATGAACTGCTCGGCCTTGGCGCCATAGAGCGCATCGACCAGCACCGCGTACTTCTCCGCGATGAAGCCGCGCCGCACCTTTCGCGTGCGGGTGAGCTCGTCGTCGTCCGGGTCCAGTTCCTTGTGCAGCACCATGAAGCGCGCGATCTGGGTATCGGCCATGCCGTCTTCGGCGGCGAGATCGGCGTTGACCTTGGCGAGGCATTCAGCCACCAGCGCCAGCACTTCGGGCTTGCCGGCAAGGTCCACGTAGCCGCCGTACGGCAGCCCCCGGCGCTCGGCCCAGTTGCCGACGGCTTCGTAGTCGATGTTGATGAAGGCGCAGACTTCATCGCGCTCGTGCCCGAAGCACACGGCTTCCTTGATCTGCGGAAAGAACTTGAGCTTGTTTTCGATGTAGTTGGGCGCGAACATCGCGCCGGCGCAACTGCCGCCGGGGCCGGCCATGCGGCCCACGTCCTTTGCCCGGTCGATGATGCGCAGATGGCCTTCCGCATCCAGAACGCCGGCGTCGCCGGTGTGGAAGTAGCCATCGGCGTCGAGCACTTCGGCCGTCGCGTCGGGGCGCTTGTAGTACTCCTTGAGCACCGATACGCCGCGCACCAGCACTTCGCCATCGGGCGCGATCTTGAGTTCGATGCCCGGTGCTGCGCTGCCCACCGTTTGCAGCTTGACCTTGCCGTCCTGCTGGAGGCACACATAGGCACAGGTTTCGGTCTGCCCATAAAACTGCTTCAGGTTGACGCCGATGGAGCGATAGAAGCGGAAGAGATCGGGCCCGATGGCCGCGCCGGCCGTGTAGGCCACGCGGATGCGGCTCATGCCGAGCACGTTGCGCAGAGGACCGTAGATCACGAGATTGCCGATCGCATACAGCAGCCGATCGCCGAAGCCCACCGGAGCGCCATTGAGGATGTCGGCGCCCACGCGCCGTGCCAGCTCCATGAATTTTGCATACAGCCAGCGCTTGGGTGCGGCCGCATCCTCCATGCGTATGGAGACCGCCGTCAGCAAGCCTTCGAAGGTGCGCGGCGGGCCGAAGTAGTAGCTCGGCCCGATCTCGCGCATGTCGTTCATCACCGTCTCGGCCGATTCGGGGCAGTTGAGCGTGAAGCCTCCGACGAGCCATTGCGCGACGGAAAAAAGATGATCGCCGACCCACGCCATCGGCAGGTAGCTCATGATGTTGTCGCCCGGGCCGAGTTTGTCGGTCTCTACGCCGCCGCGGCCCGCCGCGATGAAGCTCGCATGTGTCTGGCACACGCCCTTCGGCCGTCCGGTGGTGCCGGACGTGTACAGGATCACTGCGACGTCGGATGGATCGCCGGACGCCACGCTCCGGTCGAAGACGCCGGGGTTCGCTGCGCCCCAACGGCGGCCGAGTTCGCGAAGCTGCTCTTGGCTCATCAGACCCGGCTGGTCATAGTGCCGCAGGCCGCGCGGGTCGTCATAGATGATGTGGCGAATCGTCGGCCGTGTGCCTTTGTCTTTCCCTTTCTGGATGTCCCGGCATTCGAGCAGCTTGTCGACCTGCTCCTGGTCTTCAGCGATCACGAATTCGACGGCGGCGTCGTCCAGCATGAAAACCATCTCGGCAGCGACCGCGTCCTGGTAGAGCGGCACGGGCACGCCGCGCAGGCTCTGGGCGGCGACCATCGCCATGTAGAGGTGTGGGCGGTTCGCGCCGACGATCGCGAGGTTGTCGCCGGCCTTGAAGCCCAGGCTCGCCAGCCCGCAGGCCATGTCGCGCACCTCGCGCGCCGTCGCTGCCCAGCTCCAGGTCTGCCAGATGCCGAGGTCTTTTTCGCGCACCGCCGGCGCGTCGGGCTGGCGCTCGGCGTGGCCTTGCAAGAGGCGAGGAAAAGTGAGGGCTTTGGTCTGCACGATGGGGCGGACTGTAGAACCAACTTTGACGCCAACTTGTCGTTACGACGACAATCCTAGGGACACTACTCCCCGGAGTTTCCCGATGCCTATTGGCAACGACAGCGGCACGTCGTCGATCCGAGACCGCGTGCGCCCCGCGCGCGAAGACGAGCTGGACAACATCCCCTGGCTGCATACGCTCACGTCCGTGGAACGGCGCCGCGCCGAAGCGGCGGTGGTCGTCGGCGACGCCGAGGCGGGCGATCTCGTGTGCCGTATCGGACGCTCGCCGACCTATTGGTTCGGCGTCGTCGAGGGCCTGCTCAAGATGAGCAACGACAACGCCGACGGCACTTCCATGACCTACAGCGGACTGCCACCCGGTGGCTGGTTCGGCGAGGGAACGGCGCTCAAGCGGGAGCCCTATCGATACAACATCCAGGCGCTGAGAAAGAGCGTGGTCGCCGGCTTGCCGGTGGACGATTTTCATTGGCTGCTCGACCATTCGATCGGCTTCAATCGCTTCGTCATGAACCAGCTGAACGAGCGCCTCGGGCAATTCATCGCAGCGCGGGAAGCCGATCGCCTGAACAACCCGGACGTGCGCGTGGCGCGCAACCTGGCTGCGCTGTTCAATCCGGTCCTCTTTCCGGGGGTGGGTGAATTGCTGCGCATCACGCAGCAAGAGCTGGCTTACCTGATCGGGCTGTCGCGCCAGCGGGTCAATGAAGCCTTGCGCGCGCTGCAGGCGCAGGGCGCCATCCGTGTCGAATATGGCGGGCTTCGGGTGCTCGATCTGGCGGCGCTGCGAAGCAGCGGAACAACGGGGAAGGGCGCCTAGCGGGCCATTGCCAAAGAAGCCGCCGGCAGCGTCTGGCGCACGAGCTTGTCGTCGGCGTACGGCCGGAGGTAGGCCGCGGTTTCCTCGACGGGGCAATGCAGCCAGTCATCCACCCAGGCATCACGCAGGATGACTGCTCGGCGGCGTTCGGTTTGCCCGGGCGCACCGAAAGTCAAGAAGGCAAAGCTTTCGACGCATTCCCCGGCGGGCGAACGCCAGCCGTTCCACAGGCCTGCCAGCGCGAGCGGCTCGCCGTCTGCGCGGGACACCCGAACCACCGCATCTGCGGCGTCACCGGCCTGGAAGATCGAGTCCGCAAGAATCACGCAGCGGTGGCCGCGTTTCCAGGGCTGGTAGAAATTGCGCTCGGCGGATGCGGTCTCGCTGCGCGCTTCGAAGGTGTCGGCGTCAAGGCCGTCTTTTGAAAACAGTGGGATGAGTCCCCAGCGGCCCGGGGCAATCTCGAACCTCACCTGGGATGGATCGCCTGTGCGGTCGGCGCGCGGGCGCCGCACGAACATGCCCTTCTGGCCGGGGCGGACGATTGCTTCTTCGGGACGAAATGCGATACCGAAGCGCTTGGCGAAGTGGCTTGGCTCGCTCGCTGCTTGGTAGTGGGTGGGCATGACTGTGTGGAAGAAAACGTGGCCAATTCTAGTCAGGGCAGGGATACGATCTTTGGCGCGGCATGCTTGTTCATGCCTTGTTCATAAGACCTTTCTCACAAAACTCATGACTTCATCTCATCTCACCGTCATCACCGGCGCTTCCCGCGGGCTGGGCCGCGCCATGGCCGAGCAACTCCTTCAGCCCGGTCGCCGGCTCCTGTGCATTTCGCGCCACAGCGACGATGCATTCGCCGCGCTGGCCCGCAAGGCAGGCGCCGAACTGGAGCAATGGCAGCAGGATCTCGCAGACCCGGTGGCCGCCGCGGCCCGTCTTTCGGCATGGATCGGGCAGCTCGACGGCAAAGCGTTCGAAAGCGCCACCCTCATCAACAACGCCGGCACCATCGGCCGCCCGCGCCCGTTGTCCGAAGCCGAGCCTGCCGATTTGGCGCAAGCCCTGCGCGTGGGCCTGGAGGCCCCCATGCTCCTCACCGCCGCATTCCTCAGTGCCACCAAGGGCTGGCGTGCAGAGCGCAAGGTGCTGAACATTTCCTCCGGCCTCGGCCGCAATGCGATGGGCAGCCAGGCGCCGTACTGCGCGGCCAAAGCAGGCATGGACCACTTCTCGCGCGCGGTCGCCCTGGAGGAAAAAGGCGGCGGCGCAAAAATCGTGTCCCTGGCGCCCGGCGTCATCGACACCGACATGCAGGTGCAACTGCGCGAAACCGATGCAGCCCTCTTCCCCGACCGCACCCGCTTCGAAAACCTAAAGTCAGAGGGCAAGCTCGACTCCCCCGAATCAGCCGCGGCGAAGGTACTGGCCTACCTTGCCCGCCCCGACTTCGGCGCCAACCCCGTAGCCGACGTCCGCGACCAATAAACAGGCCGGCGAAGCCCGGCCCGTCGGTGAAACACCGCGGAACCGGCTTCGCCGGGCCGCCGGTGTTGCCCCCGGCAGGGGGTGGGCGGCCACACGAAGTGGGCAAGCCTGGGGGCGAGCAACAGGAACACCGCGGGACCGGCTTCGCCGGGCCGCCGGTGTTGCCCCCGGCAGGGGGTGGGCGGCCACACGAAGTGGGCAAGCCTGGGGGCGAGCAACAGGAACACCGCGGAACCGGCTTCGCCGGGCCGCCGGTGTTGCCCCCGGTAGGGGGTGGGCGGCCACACGAAGTGGGTAAGCCTGGGGGTGTTACTCAATACTCGCTCCGGATGCCTGCACGATGCCGCGCCATTTCTGATAGTCGCTCTTGAGCAACGTGCTCAGCTGTTCGGGCGTCATGCTCTGCGGCTCCGCACCCTGGGCAATGATCGCGGCCTTCATGTCGGGCGTCGCGAGCAGCTTGTTCACTTCGGCGTTGACCTTCTCGACGATGTCTTTCGGCGTGCCGGCGGGCATGAAGAGGCCATACCACGTGCTCACGTCGAAGTCCTTGTAGCCCAGTTCCGCCACGGTCGGCACGTCGGGCAACGAACTGCTGCGGCGCAACGAGGTCACCGCCAGAGGACGCAGCTTGCCCGACTTGATCTGGCCCATCGCGGAGGGCAGCGACGACACCATCAAGTCGACGTTGCCGGCCAGCACGTCCATCATCGCGGCGTTGGAGCCCTTGTAAGGCACGTGGCGCATCTTGATCTTGGCGGCCGAGTTGAAGATCTCGCCCGCAAGATGAATGGTCGTGCCGTTCCCGGGCGAGCCGAAGGTGACGGTGTCGGGCGCTGCGCGTGCGGCATTGACGACATCGGCCAGCGTCTTGAACTTGGAGTCGCTGCGGGTGACGATCACCACGGGGGTGTAGGCCACGTGGGCGACGGCGGTGAGGTCCTTGGTGGGGTCGTAGCTAAGATTCTTGTAGAGCCATGGCGCGACGACCATGTTGTCTTTCTGGCCCATCACCATCTCATAGCCGCTGGGCGCGGCACGCACTGCTTCGGCGATGCCGATGGTGCCCCCCGCGCCCGCGCGGTTGTCAGGCACGACGGTCCAGTGGCTGACTTCGGTGAGCTTGTTCGCGACCAGGCGCGAGAGGATGTCGGTGCCGCCACCGGGCGGGAACGGCACGATCATGTGAATCGGCTTGGACGGATAGGACTGGGCCTGCGCAGCGGCGGCAAAGGCCAGCGCCAGGGTCATGGCGCTGACGGCGGTGAGGAGTTTTCGGATCATGGTGGGTGTCTCGTCGTTCGAGGCGCCGGCAGGGAGCGGCGCATGTGCGCCGTCAGTTTGCCGGAACGAGACTGCCCGAGAACACGCGATTCGAGATGGCCGCCGTATCGAATCGCGAGTGCCGCCATGGCGGCGAGCCCTTCAGTGGACGGTTGGCGGACCGAGGTCCTCGAACGGGTCCACGAAGGCCGTGACGATGGGAATGTCGGCGCCCGGTCCGTGTGCGTCGGCCCGGCGTTGCAGTGCTGCGATGCCGGCCATCATGGCCGCGCCATAGGTCGGCATCGGGCCTTCGGCTGCGTCGATGGGTCGGCAGTCGGGGCCGTCCTGCTTCTGGAGAACCCAGTAGAAGTGTCCGGCGATCGGCTCGTCGACGACCAGTGCAATGGCTTCGGAGTTCATGGTGTGCCCTTTCGAAATCACGTAGGAAGGTTTGTACGCACCACGCCGAGCGGCAGATAGCAACGATTTCACGACTGCGCTCTCGCTATTGCAATAGCCGCAGCTTGCGTGAAATCGCGCACGCACGGGCTTGCCCGCCGCCCGCATTTACGCTTTCTTTACGGCCACTGGCTGAGTCTGTTCCCCGTTTTTATGCGCTCCTGCCGAGACTGAAGCCCTTGTCTCGCATGCAGGAGTGTTCAGATGGACATCGTGTGGATTGCCGCTCTGGCGGCACTGTGGATCGTGATGGTCGGCATGGTCGCCGGGCTCTCCAGGCTCGAAGCGCCGAAGGGAGAGCGCTCGTGATTGGCCTCGAAGTCATCTATGGATTCGGCGGCCTCATCGCCGTGGTGCTGTTCGCGTACCTCGTCTTCGCGCTCATCTGCGCCGAGGAGTTCTGATGGACACCGCAGGCTGGGCCTTGCCGGCTCTCTTTCTCGCCGTGCTGGGCGTGCTCGCGTGGCCACTCGGGCGCTATCTGGCCATGCTGTGCGACGGGCGCCTGCCGCGCTGGATGCAGCGCATCGAAGCTCCGCTCTACAAGCTTGCCGGCGCGTCGCCCGCGCAATCGATGCACTGGCGCACCTACGCGGTCGCGCTGCTGGCCTTCAACACGATCGGCGCGGTGGCGGTCTATGGCTTGCAGCGCCTGCAGGCATTGCTGCCCTTCAATCCCGCGGGCATGAGCGCCGTGTCGCCGGATTCGGCGTTCAACACCGCCGTCAGCTTCGTGAGCAACACCAACTGGCAAGGCTACGCCGGTGAATCGACGATGAGCTATCTCACGCAGATGCTCGGACTCACGGTGCAGAACTTCCTCTCTGGCGCGACCGGCATCGTGGTGGCCTTCGCGCTGGCACGCGGCTTTGCGGCGCGCAACACCGACGGCAGAGGTTCGGTCGGCAACTTCTGGGTCGACGTGACGCGCGTCACGGTGTGGCTCCTGCTGCCGATCTCGTTCGTGATGGCCATGTTCTTCGTCGGACAGGGAGTGATCCAGAATTTCGACGCATACAAGACCGTGACCACGGTGGAGGCAACGGCCTATCAGAACCCGAAGCTCGATGCGGCGGGTCAACCGCTCAAGGACGCGAAGGGCAATCCAGTCACCGAAGACGCGAGCACCCCCACGCAGACACTCGCCATGGGCCCCGTCGCCTCCCAGGAGGCCATCAAGCTGCTGGGAACCAATGGCGGCGGATTCTTCAATGCCAATTCGGCGCACCCGTACGAGAACCCGACGGCGCTGGCGAACTTCGTCCAGATGCTGGCGATCTTCCTGATCCCGGCTGCGCTGTGCTTCGCGTTCGGCCGTGTCGTCGGCGATCTGCGCCAGGGTTGGGCCGTGCTCGCGGCAATGACGGTGCTCTTCGTCGCGGCCGTGGTCGTCATCATTCCTGCGGAACAGGCCGGCAATCCGCTGATCGGTGCACTGGGCGTGGACCAGGCCTCCACCGCATTGCAGGCTGGCGGCAATATGGAAGGCAAGGAGGTGCGCTTCGGCATCGCTGCGTCAAGCCTCTTCGCCGCCGTCACCACTGCCGCTTCTTGCGGCGCGGTCAATGCGATGCACGACTCGTTCACGCCGCTGGGCGGCATGGTGCCGATGGTGCTGATGCAGCTTGGCGAGGTCGTCTTCGGCGGTGTAGGCACGGGTCTCTACAGCATGCTGATCTTCGCGATCCTCGCCGTCTTCATCGCGGGGCTGATGATCGGACGCACTCCGGAGTACCTCGGCAAGAAGATCGAGGTCTACGAGATGAAGCTGACCTCCATCGCGATCCTTGTGACGCCGATCCTCGTGCTGGCTGGCACTGCGATCGCGGTCATCGCTGACGCGGGCAAAGCCGGCATTGCGAATCCAGCTGCGCATGGGTTCTCGGAGATCCTCTATGCACTGACCTCGGCCGGCAACAACAACGGCAGCGCCTTCGCGGGCCTTTCGGCCAACGCGCCGTTCTACAACGCGCTGCTGGCCGTCGCCATGTGGTTCGGCCGCTTCGGCGTCATCGTGCCGGTGCTGGCGATCGCTGGCGCGCTGGCCGCCAAGAAGCGCTTGCCGGTGACCTCCGGAACCATGCCCACGCACGGGCCGTTGTTCGTCACGCTGCTGATTGGCACCGTGCTGCTGGTGGGCTTGCTCAATTACGTGCCGGCGTTGGCGCTTGGCCCGGTCGTCGAGCACCTCGTGCTCTGGAAGTGAAGAACATGACAACGAAAACTTCGCTCTCGCTGGTCAACCCCGCTCTGCTGCGCCCTGCGCTTTGGGCATCGGTCACCAAGCTGAGTCCGCGCGTGCAATGGCGCAACCCGGTGATGTTCATCGTCTACATCGGCAGCATCCTCACGACGCTGCTCTGGGTGCATTCGCTGAGCTATCCGGGTGAGGCCGGCATGTCGGCCGGCTTCGCGCTGGCCGTCTCGCTCTGGCTGTGGTTCACCGTCTTGTTCGCCAACTTTGCCGAGGCGCTGGCGGAAGGACGCAGCAAGGCGCAGGCAGCGTCTCTTCGCGGTCTGCGCAAGGACACCTGGGCCAAGAAGATGGTCGAGCCTTTTCACGGTGGCAAGTGGCTGCCGGTGCAGGCGCCCGAATTGCGGCGTGGCGACGTCGTGCTGGTCGAAACGCATGACGTGATCCCGCTCGATGGCGAAGTGATCGAAGGCGTTGCCTCCGTCGACGAAAGCGCGATCACCGGCGAGTCCGCGCCTGTGGTGCGCGAGTCGGGCGGTGACTTCTCCGCGGTGACCGGCGGCACGCGAGTGCTGTCGGACTGGCTCGTCGTGCGCATCGCGGTGAATCCGGGCGAGTCTTTTCTCGACCGGATGATCGGCATGGTCGAAGCGGCCAAGCGCCAGAAGACGCCGAACGAAATCGCCCTCACGATCCTGCTGGTTGCGCTGACCATCGTGTTCCTCGTGGTGACCGCCACGCTGCTGCCCTATTCAGTGTTCAGCGTCGCCGCCGCCGGTGCGGGCACGGTGGTGTCGATGACGGCGCTGGTCGCACTGCTCGTGTGCCTGATCCCCACGACCATCGGCGGCCTGCTGTCCGCAGTGGGCGTGGCCGGTATGAGCCGCATGATGCAGGCCAACGTGATTGCGACTTCGGGCCGCGCAGTCGAGGCCGCGGGCGACGTGGATGTGCTGTTGCTGGACAAGACGGGCACCATCACGCACGGCAATCGGCAGGCCGGCGCCTTTCTCGCCGCGCCGGGCATCTCGCAGGAGAAGCTGTCGCGCGCCGCACTGCTGGCATCTCTGGCCGACGAAACACCGGAGGGCCGCAGCATCGTCGAACTGGCGCGCCGCGGGGGCACCGACGACCGGGCCGTCGAAGGCGTGCACTTCGTGCCCTTCACCGCGCAGACGCGCATGAGCGGCGTCGACCTGCCGCCTTTGCCGAACAGCCTGGACGCCGATCGCATCAACCTGCGCAAGGGCGCGGTCGACGCGGTGCGCAGGTATGTGGAAGGCATCGGCGGAGCCATGCCAGCCGAAGTGCTGCGCGCCGCCGAAGCAGTCGCGCGCCGTGGCAGCACGCCGCTGGCTGTAGCGGAAGGGCATCGCGTTCTAGGCATCGTCGAGCTCAAGGACATCGTGAAGACCGGCATCAAGGACCGCTTCGCTGAATTGCGCCGCATGGGCATCAAGACCGTGATGATCACTGGCGACAACAAGCTCACTGCGGCAGCCATCGCCGCCGAGGCCGGCGTCGACGATTTCCTCGCCGAAGCCACGCCGGAGGACAAGCTCGCGCTGATCCGCCGCTATCAGTCCGAAGGCCGACTCGTCGCGATGACCGGCGACGGCACCAACGACGCTCCCGCGCTCGCGCAGGCCGACGTCGCAGTCGCAATGGGCAGCGGCACGCAGGCCGCGAAGGAGGCGGGCAACATGGTCGACCTCGACTCGAATCCGACCAAGCTGCTCGAAGTGGTCGAAACGGGCAAGGCGCTGCTGATGACGCGGGGCTCGCTCACCACCTTCTCGATCGCGAATGACGTGGCGAAGTACTTCGCCATCATTCCGGCGATCTTCGTTTCGACCTACCCGCAGTTGGCCGCGCTTAACGTGATGCGGCTCGCGAGCCCTTCCTCGGCGATCCTGTCGGCGGTGATCTTCAATGCGCTGGTGATCGTGTTCCTGATCCCGCTGGCGCTGAAGGGCGTGCAATACAGGCCCGTCGGCGCTGCCGCGTTGCTGCGGCGAAACCTGGCGATCTACGGACTCGGCGGACTGATCGTCCCATTCGTCGGCATCAAGCTGATTGACTGGCTGCTGCTTGCAGTGCATCTGATTTAAGCCTGACAAGGCTCCAAGGCGCTTCCCATGAAAAACATTCTTCGTCCCGCCCTCGTGCTCTTCGTGCTGCTGAGTGCGCTCACCGGCATCCTCTATCCGCTCGCAGTCACGGGTGCTGCGCAGGCCGCCTTTCCATCGCAGGCTGCCGGCAGCTTGGTGATGCGCGACGGCGTGCCGGTCGGCTCCGCCTTGGTCGGGCAGAACTTCAGCGATCCGAAGCATTTTTGGGGTCGCCCGTCTGCGACTTTGCCGATGCCGTACAACGCCGGCGCCTCCGGCGGCTCCAATCTCGGACCGCTCAATCCTGCGCTGGCCGATGCAGTCAAGGGTCGTATCGAAGCACTGCGCGCAGCCGATCCGGGCAACAGGGTGGCCGTGCCGGTCGATCTGGTCACGGCATCCGCGAGCGGGCTCGATCCGGACATCAGCCCGGCCGCTGCGCGCTATCAGGCGGCTCGCATCGCACGGCTTCGCAACCTGCCGGTCGACCAGATCGATCAACTGATCGATGCCCATACCGAATCGCGGCTCTGGGGCCTGTTCGGCGAGGCGCGTGTCAACGTGCTGGCGATCAATCTCGCGCTGGATGCGCAGCCCTCGCCGTGATGCCGAAGGAACGCTAGTGCGATCGGCAGCGTCACTGTTGAGCTAACCTGCGACGCATCGCCTCATGAACGACGATCTTCGCCCTGACCCGGACACGCTGCTCGCGCAGTTGCGCGCCGAGGACGAGCGCTCGCGGCGAGGCAAGCTGCGCATCTATTTCGGCGCCAGCGCGGGCGTCGGCAAGACGTGGGCGATGCTGAGCGCCGCGCAGCGCGAACGCACCGCCGGCCGCGACGTACTGATCGGTGTCGTGGAAACGCACGGGCGCAGCGAGACCGCAGCGCTGCTCGCGGGGCTCGGCACGCTGCCCTTGCGCGAAGTCGCCTACCGTGGTCACAAGCTGGCAGAGTTCGATCTCGACGCCGCGCTCGCGCGCAGGCCGGCCATCCTGCTCGTCGACGAACTGGCCCACACCAATGCGCCGGGTTCGCGTCACGCCAAGCGCTGGCAGGACGTGCAGGAACTGCTCGCCGCTGGCATCGAAGTGTGGTCCGCGCTGAATGTCCAGCATCTGGAAAGCCTCAACGGCACAGTCGGGGCCATCACTGGCGTGCGCGTGCACGAGACCGTGCCGGACACGGTGCTCGATGAAGCCGACGAGGTGGTGCTGGTCGATGTCACGCCCGACGAGCTCACCGCGCGTCTGGCGGCGGGCAAGGTCTATCTGCCGCAGCAGGCCGAACGCGCGGCGCAGAACTTCTTTCGCAAGGGAAACCTCATCGCGCTGCGCGAGATCGCACTGCGCCGAACTGCGGAGCATGTCGAAGACGACGTGCGCGGATGGCGTGTCGAACAGTCCGGTCCGCAGGGCGATGCGGGGCCGCCGGCATGGAACACTTCGGGTGCGATCCTCGCTTGCGTCGGTCCGCATGAAGGCGCGGGACAGACGGTGCGCGCAGCGGCGCGCCTTGCAGGCCAGCTCAACGTGCGTTGGCATGCAGCCTACGTCGAGACGCCGCGCCTGCAACGGCTGGATGCGAAAGAGCGTGACAGCATCCTCGCCGTGCTCAAACTGGCCGAAGAACTGGGCGCGGAAACGGCGGTGCTGACCGGCGTCGGCATCGCCGAAGAACTGGCCGCCCAGGCTCAGCGGCTCAATTGCGCGACGCTGGTTGTGGGGCGGCCGGAACGCGCGGCGGGCTGGGCACGCTGGCGATGGTGGGCGCCCGGACTGACGCATGAACTGGCGCGCCTCGCAGCGGGCGTCGACATCGTCGAAGTCGCGCGCGCCGAGAGCTCGCGCAGGCTCGCACAGGTCCGATCGGACCCTCGGCGTGCTGAATTGGGTGCCGAAGATGCCGATCGCTCGCGTGCCCGATGGCGTGGCTATGCATGGGCCGCAGCCAGCAGCATTGCGATCACCTTGGTCGCGATGCCGCTGGTGGGCGTGCTCGAGCTGGTCAACATCGTGATGCTGTACCTGCTGGGGGTGGTTGGGGTGGCGATGCGATTCGGTCGCGGACCGGCCGCGCTGGCTGCGACGCTCAATGTCGCGGCCTTCGACTTCTTCTTCGTTTCGCCTCGGTTTTCGTTCGCTGTCAGTGATGTGCAATACGTCGTGACCTTCGGAGTGATGCTGGCTGTGGGCCTGCTCGTCGGCCAACTGACGGCGGGCCTGCGTTTCGCGGCCGGTGTGTCGGCGAGCCGCGAACGGCGGGCGCAGTCGTTGTTCGAACTGGCCCGCGATCTGTCTGCCGCGCTGGAAAGCGCCCAGGTCGCGGCGCTCGGCAGGGCCGCGGTCGAGCAGCATTTCGGCGGCCACGCATTGGTGCTGGTGACCGACGCGAGCGATCGCCTCGCCGTGCCGGATCAGCGCCCGCTCGGCTTCGATGCGAGCGTTGCCGAGTGGACGCTTCGCCAAGGCCAGCCGGCTGGGCTCGCGACGAGCACGCTGGCGGCGCAATCCTGGCACTACGTTCCCTTGAAAGCGCCCATGCGTGTGCGCGGCGTGCTCGCGCTCGAACCCGCACAGCCGCGTTGGCTGCTGATCCCTGAGCAAGCGCGGCAGCTCGATACGCTGGCGCGGCAGATCGCGATCGCGCTGGAGCGCGTGCACTACGTTGAAGTGGCGCAACGCGCCGTCGTCGAGATGGAATCCGAGCGGCTGCGCAATGCCCTGCTCGGCGCAATATCGCACGATGTCCGCACGCCGCTGACAGCGCTCATCGCGTTGGCGGAGTCGCTCCAGGCGCTGCCGGATGCGGGCGGTGGACACCGGGCCGCTGCACGCGCGATCGTCGCGCAGGCCCATCAACTGCATGCGCTCGTCAGCAATCTGCTCGACATGGCGCGTCTGGAAAGCGGTATCTCGGGCGGTGCCGTCAACTTGCGGCGCGACTGGCAGTCGGTGGAGGAGGTGGTGGGGTCGGCCATCCGGGCGGCGCGGTCCGCGCTTGGCCACATGGCCATACAGACCGCGCTGCCTGCGGACCTGCCCCTGGTGGAGTTCGATGCGGTGCTGATCGAACGTGTGCTGGTCAACCTGCTGGAGAACGCCGGCAAGTACGGCGCGGCGCCGGTCGTCGTGGGCGCGCGCGTGACCGACCGTGCGCTGGTTCTGAGCGTGCGCGATCACGGCCCGGGCCTGCCGCCGGCGCTCCAGGGGCGTGAGCGGACACTGTTCGACAAGTTCACGCGCGGCCAGGCCGAATCCGTGACGCCGGGCGTGGGGCTGGGCTTGGCGATCTGCAAGGCGGTGGTGAGTGCGCATGGCGGCGACATCACTGCGGCCAACGCGGTCGGTGGCGGGGCAGAATTCGTCGTTACGCTGCCGCGTCGCGCACCGCCGGTGCCGTCGGAGGCACCGGAATCAACCCTTCTTCCCATCTGACGCCACCATGCCCAGCCCCACTGCCGTCGTGATCGAGGACGAGCCCCAGATCCGCCGCTTCGTCCGAGGTGCATTGGAAGCCGAAGGCTGGCAGGTGCACGAGGCCGGCACGCTTCGCGATGGTCTCGCAGCCGCCGGCACACGCCAGCCCGATCTGCTGGTGCTCGATCTCGGGCTGCCGGACGGCGACGGTGTTTCGCTCATTCGCCACGTCCGGGGATGGTCGGGCGTGCCGATCATCGTGCTCTCGGCGCGCACGGACGAGGCCGACAAGATTGCGGCGCTCGACGCTGGCGCGGACGACTACCTGACCAAGCCTTTCGGCACGGGCGAACTGCTGGCCCGCGTTCGCGCGAACCTTCGCCGGCCGCGTGCGGCGACCGGCGGCGAGGAGCCCGAGCCGGTGTTTCGCTTCGGCGACGTGGAAGTCGACCGCACCGCCCGGTTGGTGCGGCGTGCGGATGCCGAGGTGCATCTGACGCCGACCGAGTACCGCCTGCTGTCGGTCCTCATCGCCAATGCCGGCCGCGTGCTGACTCAACGCCAATTGCTGCACGAGGTGTGGGGCCCGTCGCATGGCGAGCAGAGCCACTACTTGCGCATCTACATGGGCCATCTGCGGCAGAAGCTGGAAGCCGATCCGGCCCAGCCTAGGCATCTGCTCACCGAGACGGCAGTGGGCTATCGGCTGGTGCCTTGAGCCTGTACCCCCGCGAATCACCGAGAATCTTCGGCTACCCGACCGCAGCCGACCCATGTCCGATATCCCCGAAGCTTCCCGTCTCAACAAACGCATGGCCGAGTTGGGCCTGTGCTCGCGCCGCGAGGCCGATGACTGGATCTCGCAGGGCTGGGTCAAGGTGAACGGACAGGTCGCCGAGATGGGCGTCAAGGTGACGCCGGCCGATCGCATCGAAGTCGACAAGAAGGCGCAGCACCAACAGCAGCAGCAAGTCACGATCCTGCTTCACAAGCCGATGGGTTACGTGAGCGGACAGGCCGAAGACGGGCATGAGCCCGCGATCGTGCTGATCAATCCCCGCACGCACTGGCGCGAAGACCCAAGCCGCCATCGCTTCTCGCCGCCTCAATTGCGCGGCCTCGCCCCGGCCGGCCGGCTCGATATTGACTCGGTGGGATTGCTGGTGCTCACGCAGGACGGCCGCGTGGCCCGTCAACTGATCGGCGAAGACTCCGGCATCGAAAAGGAATACCTCGTGCGCGTGTCGTACGGGCCCGTCGCGCAGAACTCGCAAGCGGCATTTCCCCGCGAGCAACTCGCCAAGCTGCGCCATGGCCTGAGCCTGGACGGGCAGCCGCTCAAGCCGGCTCGCGTCGATTGGCAGAACCCCGAGCAATTGCGCTTTGTGCTCACGGAAGGCAAGAAGCGCCAGATCCGCCGCATGTGCGAACTCGTCGGCCTCAAGGTCGTGGGCCTGAAGCGCATCCGCATCGGCAATGTGGTGCTTGGCAACCTGCCCGTCGGGCAGTGGCGCTACCTGGGTCCGAACGAGCGCTTCTGACGGGCCGGCGACTCGAGAGCCGCCGCGCGACTACGAGCAGGCCTTGTTGTGCGAGGGGTGCATTCCCTTTGCCTTGGCCTCGGCTTCCGTCATGTATTCGCCCTTCTTCGTCTTCCCGTAGTAGCGATCGCCGACGCAGTGGTAGACCTGCGTCTCGTCGTTGGCCCAGACCTTCCCCGCGCCGCCTCCGGCTGCGGCCGTCATTTTCGAGGGATCGGGCGGCATCGTCGTCTTGGCCTTTGCGGTGGTGGCAGCAGGTGCTGCAGCGGTGTTTGCTGCCGGCGCTGCTGCGGTCGCAGCCGGTGTCGATGCCGCTGCGGCGCCCTTGCCGTCCGCCTTGCCGTACCAGGTCTTGATTCCCTTGTGGCCACGGCAGGCGCCGGACTTGCTGTCGGGCGAGGCATAGCTGCCGTCTTTGCACTGGACCGTGGTGCCGGCCGGCGCGTCTGCCGGAAGTTGCTGCGCCTGAGCGGCCCAAGCGCTCAGCATGCCGGCTACCACCAGCGCCGCCCTGAGAGAAAACTTCATCCGGAATGCTCCTGAAACGATGTGTGACGAGACAGGGTCATGTTGCGGGGGAGTTCCCAGCAGAAGCTGACCAAGCGCAATCATCCAGATCGGCGGAGATGGTCAAGAAGCAGCAAATTTCGGCCAGAAATCAGGAGGCGGTGGGGCTCGCTGTGAGCGAAGTGTGCAAGATAGCGCGCTCGCAACCCATCAACACGCCGAACATTCACTCCGCCCCATGACTCCCTTTTTTTCGCCGCCGCGCATCAGATCCCTCGACGGCATCCTTCCTGACGAGCCCCTATTGATGATGGGCGCCGGCCCCGTTCCCATTCCTCACCGGGTCGCCTATGCAAATTCCATCGTCATCAATCATCTGGGCGAGACGATGGGCGCGGTCATCGATCAAGTGAAAGCGATGGGGCGCTACGTGTTCCAGACCGAGTCGCCGCACGTTCTCGGCGTTGCCGGCCCCGGCTCGGCAGCAATGGAAATGGCGATCACGAACCTCGTGGCTCCCGGCTCCAAAGTCCTGAGTGTTGCGAACGGGTACTTCAGTCAACGAATGGCCGAAATGGCGCGGCGAGTCGGCGGAGACGTTGACGTTCTCGAGGTCTCGGGAGATCGCAGAGTGAGCCCTGACGCCGTTGAAGCCTGTCTGCAGAGCAAGTCCTACGATGTCCTCACCATTGTCCAGGGCGAGACTTCCAATACCGTCTGGAATGCAGAGCTCCAAGCCATCGCTGCCCTCGCCAAGGCTCATGGTTGCCTCGTGATCGTCGACGCGGTTTGCACTCTGAGCACGATGCGCTTGGACATGGATGCGTGGCAAATAGACGCGGTCATCACAGGCGGGCAGAAGGGGCTGTCGTCGATCCCTGGCGTCTCGCTGCTGGCGTTCTCACGGAGCGCCTGGCAAGCCATCGAAGGGCGCAAGAGTGTCTTGCCGCATTGGTGCCTGGACGCCAAGCTCGCGGACAAGTTCTGGAATCAGAATTCCTACCACTACACAGCGCCTGTATCCGGCATCCTCGCCCTGCATGAAGCGCTGCGCCTCGTGTGCGAAGAGACCCTGGAGGCGAGGTTCCATCGCCATCTGGTTTGCTCCGAGGCGCTGCAAGCGGGCATCGAGGCCATGGGGCTGACACTGCTGGTCGATAGGGCGTCGAGGTTGAATTCAGTCATCGGCATCAATGTCCCGGAAGCCGTTTCCGCTGACGGGGTTCGGGCGTACATGTCGAGCATCCACAAGGTGGAAATCGCCGGGTCTTTTGGGTTGAACATCTTGCGGATCGGCCAGATGGGCGAGCAGTGCCGCGAGCACAACCTGTTCAGGACCCTGCATGCACTGGGCCTCAGCATGGAGGCCAATGGCGCCAGCCTGAACGTTCCGGTCGGAATGGCGGCTCTCGAGCGGACACTCTCCGAGCGCGGACGGGCGAGCGCCGACTACTAAGTTGCCGGTGCGGCATGCAGAGGGCTGACTGCGCCCTCATGCATGCCTAACAAATCAGGCGTAGCCTCCCTTGGAATTGTGTGTCGGACCCAAGGAGACCCCGTGCGCGCCTTGCTCGTGGAAGACGATGAAATGATCGGTCGCAGCCTGATGCATGCGCTCGACAACGCCGGCTGGTCGGTCGACTGGGTGCGTGACGGCGCACTGGCGCACAGCGCCATGGCGGATGGTGGCTACACCTGCGTGCTGCTCGACCTCGGCCTGCCCAAGGAAGACGGCACTGAAGTCCTTCGACGCGCCCGCAAGCGCGGGGACGCAACGCCGGTGCTCGTGCTGACCGCCCGCGACGGGCTGGACGACCGGATCCAGACGCTCGACCTCGGCGCCGACGACTATCTCCTGAAGCCTTTCGAGCTGCGCGAGCTGCTGGCGCGGATGCGGGCCGTGGTGCGTCGCCGTGATGGCGCGGCCCATTCGGTGATCGGGACGGCGGCGCTCCAACTCGACCTCACCACCCGCGACGTCGTCGTCAATGGCGTGCGCGAGGTGCTGACCGCGCGCGAGTTCGCATTGCTGCACGCACTGCTGGAGCGGCCCGGCGCGATTTTGTCGCGCGAGCAGTTGGAGGAACGCATCTATGGCTGGGGCGATGAAGTCACCAGCAATGCGATCGACGTGCTGATCCATGGCATGCGGCGAAAGCTCGGCGCCGAGGCCATACGCAACGTGCGCGGGCTCGGCTGGCGAGTCGTCCCGGCGTGAAGCCAGTTTTTCGACTTCGCTCGCTGCGCGGACGGCTCCTGCTGTGGCTCGTGGCGCTGTATGTGGTGGCGATCGCTGCCACCGTCTGGTTCTCCTACGGTGCCTATGGTCGCCTGGTCAACAACTTCATGGACGACCAGATGCGGCTCCTGGCCGAGTCGCATGCAATCCACCACCGACCGCCGCCTTTGCAAGCGGTGAGCCGTGACGATGCCGTTCGGCGCGGCGCGTTCGTGGTCCAGGTCTGGAGTGCCGACGGCGCAACGCTGATTGCCACTTCGTCACCGGCGCTGGAGGTGCCGTTGCAATCGGAGCCCGGCTTCAGCGACCTCACCATGGGCAGAAAGGCCGAGGACGTGTGGCGCATCTACACCGCGGCGCCGGGGCAGATTGACGGCATGCCGCGCGTGCAGGTGGTGCAGAACGATGGCTTCCGTCGCAACCGCATCGTTCGCCGTGCCCTGCTCGAAAGCCTGCCGATCCTGTTGATGCTGCCGGTGACGCTGTTGATCTTGCTTTTCATCGTGTCGGCGGCTTCGCGCTCGCTGCGGGTCGTCGCGCGCGACGTGGCCGCCCAGGAAGAGGGCGATCTTCGCGAGGTGGCGATCGCTCGCGTGCCGGAAGAGATTGCGCCGCTGGTCGCCGCGTTCAACAGTTTGCTGCGGCGGTTGCGAAACACGCTTTCGACCCAGCGCCGCTTCATGCAGGATGCGGCGCATGAGCTGCGCACGCCGATGGCGGCGATCGGCTTGCAGATCGAGAACCTGCGCGCCCACGTGCCGGCCGGCGATGCCGCCGAGCGCTTCGCCCAGCTCGAAAGCGGCGTGAAGCGCGCGCAGCACCTCATCGAGCAGTTGTTGCGCCTGTCCCGGCAGGACACGCCGAGCACAACGGCCGCGGCGGCCAGCGGGCCGGTCGACGTGGCCGCGCTGTTGCGCGACAGTGTGGGGCAATTGATGGTGCTGGCGGACCAGCGCCAGATCGACGTGGGCTTCGAGGGCCGCATTGCGCCGATGGTCGCCGCGCCGGCGGCCGAGCTGCGCAGCGTCTTCGACAACCTCATCGACAACGCCGTACGTTATGCGCCGCAGGGCGGGGTGGTGGACGTGCGGCTGCACATGGTCGACGGCGATGCGGTGGTGGACGTGCTCGACAACGGTCCGGGCATTCCGCCCGATCAGCTGGATCGCGTTTTTGACCGGTTCTTCCGCGTTGCGGGAGGGCCGGTTGGCGGCAGCGGTCTTGGGCTTGCCATTGCGCGGTCGGCGGCGCTGCGCAATGGGCTGCGCATCGTGCTCGCGAACAGATCGGATGGCGCCGGGCTCATCGCGCGGGTGTATTTGTCAGGCTCATCCCGAGCTCTCATCGTGAGCTAATTTTTCGCTCACTCCGGGCTCAGAGGGGCTCCCTAGAGTGGTAGCAGGTCCTTCGCGGCGCCTTTCGCGCCGCGGCGCGCGGCCGATCAAACCCGAGGAGACTTTCATGCACGCTTCCGTCAAAGTTCTAGCCGTAGGTACCTTTGCAACTCTCGCCGCCTTGGCGTCGATGACTGCCAGTGCGCAGCAGACCACCCAAGGTTCGGATGGGTCGGACTATCGTCCAATGCAGTCCAACAGTACGGCCCCCAGGCCTGAAGTGAGCCAGGGCGCCATGGATGCGGCGCGTCCGACCGGAACTGAACCGGTCGGCCAGTCGACATCCGCTCCCATGGGGAACTCCCGCCTCACGCGCGAGGAGGTCTACAAGGGCGCGGTCGAAGCGTCTCACCCGATGCAGACCGAAGCGTTGGGTCAATCGACCGGCATGGCCGGCATTACGTCCGGCACGCCGCACTGATTGCCGAAGCCCGAAGCCCGAAGTCGCGAAAGTCGGGAATAGGGGCGAATAGCTTTTAGGGACTGAATTTTCTGGTGAACGTGCCGATATAGGGCTATAGGGCGTCACGCGACGTCCAAAGTCCTTGCCGCCAACGTGAGCCAGATGTCCAGAAGCACTCTCCGCGCCCTCCCGCCGGGCTCGAGCCTGTCGCGGGTGGCGGCGCTGATCGCGTTTTGCATGTTGCCCCAATTCCCGCCGCCCAGCGGGGCGCAGCCGCTGCGGGGGGAGGGCACCACCGCTACCACTCAGCTGAAGATCAGCCTCGTGGTCCGCCCCGTCTTCAAGGTCCTGGAGGTGACACCCGTGAACGACGGCTACATCTGTCGCGTGTGGACCAACACCCGGTCGATCGTCATCGGAGGCCGCGAATATCGCTTCACGAGTGTCGGAGAGACAACGCTGAAGGTCGACGGGCGCGAAAGCGACCTCGACAGGCAACTGAACCTCGACAGGCGCCAGGGCCTCGCGGCAAATCCCCGCGATCTCCACACCGTCTCCGTGACCTACTAGCCGTTCAATACCTGACAGTGACGGTAACGATGTCCTTGTAATCGTCGGGCCTGACGTTCACGCTGGTGCCCACAACGCGCCCATACACGGTCAGTGACTGCGTCGTCCCGTCGCCGGTGCGCTGGAGCGCATTGGTTCCCACTTGGTCGCCCCATGGAATGGCGCGGCTGGCATCACTGTAGAGCCGATACGCGACGGTGTCCGCATTGCCTGTGGTCGCCGGCGACATGACGCCGGCGCCGGTGGTGCTGTTGTTGGAAGGTGTCAGCGCCACTGTGTATGCAGTGGGCTTGGAGCACATCACGCCGATGGTGGTCGACTTGTCGACATTGGCAGCGCCCGGCAAGCCGTCCACTCTCCCGAAATCAAGCGGGTTCGCCGAAACCACGCAGCTCTTGATGACGGTGGCCTTGGCGGTAAACGGAAAGGTCCCTGTGCTGTTGCCGCCGCAGTTGCTCGGTGCGGCCACGGTGCTTTCGCTGACGGTCACTGCTGTGTGGATCCCGGTGAATTGACCTTGGTAGCTTCCTGGCGGGACCGTCGTCTGGGGTGTTGCCAGGCGCCCTTGCATGGATGCACTGCCGCTGCTCGAGGCGCCCTTGGCGAGATCCAGATTCAACACATAGGGATTGGGCGTGATCGTGTTGAACTCCGAGCCCAGCACGATGCTGAAGCCCGGCGGCTGGTAGATCTGGAACTGCAGCGCGTTGCCGGAGGTGTCCTTCATGACGCGCGGGTTGAAATTGCCGGAGCCTTCGATGCCATCGCCCACGTCGAAGCAGACCCGCGCGAAAGTCCGCGCGTTGTTGCCATTGGTGCAGGCGTAGGTCAGCATGGCCGTGGTCGTCAGGCCAGTGCCGCTGACGAGGTCCACGCTGCCGAAGTCGACGTTTGTCATCGACGCCGTGCACGTGACGGCGGCCTGTGTGTTTTCCGCTGGCAGGCCCCAAAGCACCCCACACAGCAGCGGCAGCAAGAGGCCCTGCCGGAGGCGGGTCGACAAATTCATGAGTGAGTCTCCTTGACGCAGCGCAGCGGTCCGATCTGCGGGATGCCGTCGCCTTCCTTGCGGTAGTCGAAGCTCGCGCGACAGTAGCCGCCGGGCGTCTGAACCTCGAGCTTGTTTTGTGCGTCCAGGGTGTCGAGGTAGGCCGCGCCATCAAAGCCGACTATCGCAGTGCCCTTCTGTCCATTGACGCGGACCAGGCTGCCCACAGGCAGCGGTTTGCCGGCTTCGTCGACGAGCGTCAGGGCGGCTGCGCGCACGGGCGTGATGCCGAAGCGCACCAATGTGCCTGCCCGGTCGCTGGGGGTCGCGAGCGTCTTGACGCGCTCGATGCGCACGTCGGCCGGCAGCTGCATCGGATCGATCGCGAGCTGGTTGTTCTGGTAGGCGTTCAGTGGCGACACCAGAAGCATGCCTTTGCTGTCGGTGGTGCCGATCGGGCGGTTCTCGAGCCTCACGGGAACGCCCGCCACGCCGTCGGTCGAGACCACTGCGAAGGCATCGTCGATGCGCTGAGCAGCGAAGGTCTGGCCGCCCATGAAGACGATCGACCCGGAGTTGCCCGCGTACGCATAACTGCTGTTGCCAAGCACACTCACACCGGCGACAGCCCGGCCATAGCGGCCCAGGTAGTCGATCTCGCCTCGGCCGCCCGTCTGGCCGTCACCCTGGCTCGCACCGGCACGCCAGCCGAAGCCGCCGTCACTGGGCGTGGAGCTCTGCGCATCGGCGGTGTAGATGTTGCGGTCGCGTTCGCGCTGAACGCCGGCGCTGGCGGTGACGTTGCCATCGAGCGCCCATGTGAAGCCGACGAATAGGCTGCGGTCGCTCCGTATGCTCAGGTTCTGGTTGAGGCTCACATTCAGCGACGCGCTGCGTCCGAGCGATTTGTACCAATAGGCATTGGCATAGCGCGTGGCCTCCTGCAGGGGGTATTGCTGATAAAGGTAGCTGACGCCGAAGCTGCCGAAATTGTCCGTGTTGTAGCCGATGGTTGCGCGACCCACGCCGCGTGGCGTCGGACTTCCGTAGAGCGACGCGACGTCGCGGTACTCGCCGCGCGTGACGGTCTCGTCGAAGCCGAAGTTGAAGCGGTCGTTGCGCCAGCTGTATCCCAGGTTGAGCAGCGAACCCTTGCGTCCCTGGTTGCTGCTGGCGCCAGCAGCGCTCGACAGCACGCCGGCCTGCCCCAGCAGCCAGGACCCGCCGACACCGCCCGCCACCAGCCCGCGAGCAGCTTCGGCGTGGGTTTCGATGGTGAAATCGTTGCTGACGCCGTACCGCCATACGCCCGTGGTGGCGGGGTCATTGCCATAGTCGAACGAGCTGAGCCCGTAGTTCTTTCGCACCGCGCCGAGGTCTACCGACCAGTCGGACAAGCCTTCCTGGAGCAACCGCTGCGTGTCGTAGAGCGAGAAGTTGATCGTTGTTGCCCGGCCGAGGGCATCCGTGAGCACCACCTGCGCGTTGCCGGCGCCGCTGATGCCGGGCGCTGTATTGAGTTGGAAGGGACCTGCGGGCACCTGGCTCGTGGACTGGCGCAATCCGTTGATGAACAGGTCGACCTGCGACGGCAGCACGGCCGAACCCATGAAGGCCGGCAGCGGCGCAGTGATCCGATAGGGTTGCAGCGAAAAATTGCGCGCCAACTGAATGCCGCCGATGCGTGTGGACCGTGACCAGGGCAGAGCGGCCGTGACCGTGTCGCCCAGGCGCAGTGTCAGCATGTCGTCCTGGAAGGAGGTGCTGACGGTGGTGTCCAGTCGAACCGATTGGCGATCCCAACGCTCGCCCGCCAGCCGGGTCGCCTGCGAAAGCATCGTGTTGCTGAGCACATACGCTCCGGCAAAGGCGCGCAGTTCGGCGAATCCATTCAGGCTGGCCGTACCGCCCCGTCCTTGCGTGCCAAAGAGGTCATAGTTCAGCAGCAACCCCGGCGAAGCGCTGGCCTTCTGCGTCTTGACGTCCGCAGGGTTGATCACGGTGGTCGGCAGGCGAAGCATTTCCGCGCCACCTGCGATGGCCACGCTTTGGCCCGCCGGGTCGTAGTCAATCTGCAGGCCGCGCAGGCTCTTCAGGCGCACCGGGCCGGCGAGGTCTGGAGGCAGTTGAAAGCCAAGCTCGCGCAGCGTGGTTGCGCCGGCCCACAGCTCTGCACCCCGTAGGCCGAAGTGGATGAGACCCTGCGGATTGCCGTTGAGGCTGAGGTCCAGATAAAGATCGGTGCCACTCGGACCGGCGAGATCGCTGTCAGCCGCGGTGGCGAGGCCCGGCGGGGGCGCGAGCGTGGCCGCGGCTGCAGGCTCCCCTGCCTGCGCGGCACATGCCAGCAGGCTACAGAGGAGCAACAGACTTTCAGCGCGCGCGTTCGATGGCCGGGAGACTTTGCTGCGCCGTGTTGCCATTGACCATCGTTTCCATGGAGCCACCGGCAGCAAAGGTGGCGACCGGCGGCGTCAACGGCCAGCGCATTTTTGCGCCAGGCAATACGTAACCGAGCAGACCTCCATGGACGGCTGTTCGGCGTCCGGACGCATCGACGAAATTGAGTTCAGCCAGTTGCGCGTGTGTGCCCCCGGCATTGGCCACTTCGAGGACCGCCTGATCGCCCTGGCGGCTCAGTGACCACGTCAATTGCGGCGGGCTGGGTGCGGGACCAGCCGGTTCGATGAAGATCGGCAGCGAGTAGCGCAGCACGAACTGCAGGCCCTTCCTGGCCTCCTGGTTCTCGACCGGCAACTCGTCGATGACCACGCGGTATGCGTCCTCGACGGCACCGGCTCCGCTGGGCGGTGCGCCTGTCCGGATAACGCGAATCAGTTGCCGGTCTGTCGCCGCCAGTTGCAATATCGGGGGGCTCACCAGAAGGTTGCGCGACGGCGTGAGTTTGTCCTCGCCGTTTTCCTGGGTCCAGTGATAGACGCGTACCTGCGCATGCACCACGTTGTCGCCCGTGTTGCTGAGCCAGAGGCCATCCGCGTTCTGGGAGGCGCGGAGGGTCAACGTGACAGGCGAGACCTGCAGGCCGCTTGCCGCGGCAATTCCGCAGGCAAGGCCGAGCAGGACGGGGACAACGTGTCGCAAGCGCATGGTGTCGCAGTTCAGTCTCAGTAGTTGACTTGGACGGTGACGGTGTCGGCGTAGCTGTCCGGTGTCACGTTGGTAGCCGCGCCTGCAATCGTTGCATAAACCGTATGCGATACCGCCGCGCCGGTGCCGGTCGCGCCCACGCCGTTTCCTTTCGCGGCACTGGTAGCGGTATTGCCCCAGATGGTTCCGGTCGCACCCGCGGTGGAACGCAGCTGATAGGGAACGGTATCCGTATTGCCGGTCACCGGTGCGACGTTCTGGGCTTTCATGACGCCTGCGCCCGAGGTGTTGGTGTTCGAGGGAAGCAATCCGACGGTGTAGGGCGTGCTCTTCGAGCAGGTCACGCTGAAGGTGTTGGTGGCGGCCAAGCCTGCCGTTGTCGGGTCCTGGGAGCCGAAATTGAGATTGGACGCTGCGCCCGCTGTGACCGAGCAGGCCTTGGTGACCGTGAGCAAGACCTGGAACGTGGCCGTCGCCGGACCTGTTGCCGCAAGGGCGGCGCTCGTGAAGGCGGCCGCGACGAGAGTCAGGGCGGCAAAGGGAAGCAGCTTTTTCATCGTTAGTTCCAAGAAGTTTGAATTTGGTTTTTGCGAAGGGGACGGAAGAAATGTAGGTGCACTCCTACGGAGACTGTTGGACATATTCCTCAGAAAAGTCTCATTGAGTACTTTTTGGGGCCTTAGCGTGTTGTAAGTCTTTGCAACTACTGGGTCGATCTTTTCCCGGGCGCTTCCGTCCGTGAATTTCTCCACGTTGGCCGCTCACTTGCAGCTCTTGTAAAGTTCCCTGTTCGCCGAAAGGCGTCTTCTTCTCTTTGATAGTTACCGCGTCATGACCATCTCCAAGACCAAACTTCCATTCCAGGCCGAAGTCGCCCAGCTGCTTTACCTCGTCACCCATTCGCTTTACTCCAACAAGGAAATCTTCCTACGGGAGCTGATTTCGAATGCGTCCGATGCCTGCGACAAGCTGCGCTTCGAGGCCATCGACCAACCCGCGCTGTATGAAGATCAGCCCAATCTGGACGTGCGCGTTTCCTTCGACAAGGACGCCAAGACGCTCACCATCGCCGACAACGGGATTGGCCTGAGCCAGCAGGAAGCGATCGACAACCTCGGCACCATCGCGAAGAGCGGGACCAAGGAGTTCATGAGCAAGCTCTCCGGCGACCAGAAGGCCGATGCACAGCTCATTGGGCAATTCGGCGTGGGCTTCTATTCGGGCTTCATCGTGGCCGACAAGATCACCGTCGAATCGCGCCGCGCCGGCCTGCCGGCCGAAGAGGGCGTGCGCTGGGTCAGCTGCGGCGCCGGCGATTTCGAGGTCGACACGATCACCCGGCCCCAACGCGGCACCAGCGTCACGCTGCATCTGCGCGATGACGCCGACGAGTACCTCAATGCGTGGAAGCTCAAGTCGATCATTGGGAAATATTCCGACCACATCTCCTTGCCGATCCTCATGGAAAAAGAGGAGTGGAAAGAGGGCGAGGAGAACAAGGGCGGCCAGATGGTCAAGACCGGCGAATGGGAGACGGTCAACCAGGCGAACGCACTCTGGAGCCGCCCCAAGAAGGACATCACCGAAGAACAGTACGTGGAGTTCTACAAGAACATCAGCCACGACTTCGAGGCGCCTTTGGCCTGGAGCCACAACCGCGTCGAAGGCAACACCGAGTACACGCAACTCCTGTACATCCCCGCCAAGGCGCCGATGGATCTCTGGAATCGCGACAAGGGCGCCGGCGTCAAGCTCTATGTGAAGCGCGTCTTCATCATGGACGACGCCGAGGCCTTGCTGCCGAGCTACCTGCGCTTCGTGAAGGGCGTGATCGACTCCGCCGACCTGCCGCTCAACGTGAGCCGTGAGCTGCTGCAAGAAAGCCGTGACGTGAAGGCGATCCGCGAAGGCAGCACCAAGCGCGTGCTGGGCATGCTGGAAGACCTTGCCAAGAAGCAGAAGACCGCCGGTGACAGCAACGAGGGCAAGATCGACGTGGGCTCGGGCGAATCAGTACCTTCGCCCGAGCCGACCGAAGGTGTGACGGACGCCGTCGACAAGAACGCCACGCCCGCCGCCGAGGCCGCTGCGAACTACGCGGACGATTCGGGCAAGTACGCCAAGTTCTATGCGGAATTCGGCGCGGTGCTCAAGGAAGGCTTGGGCGAAGATTTTGCCAACCGCGAGCGCATTGCCAAGCTGCTGCGCTTCGCTTCGAGCACGAGCGACACCGTCAGCGTGAGCTTTGCCGACTACAAGTCGCGCATGAAGGAAGGCCAGGACGCGATCTACTACATCACCGCCGATACGCTGGCCGCCGCCAAGAACAGTCCACAGCTGGAAATCTTCAAGAAGAAGGGCATCGAGGTTCTGCTGATGACCGATCGCGTGGACGAATGGGCGCTCAACTACCTCACCGAGTTCGACGGCACGCCGCTGCAAAGCGTGGCGAAGGGCGCGGTCGACCTGGGCAAGCTCCAGGACGAGGCGGAGAAGAAAGCCGCCGAGGAAGCCGCCGAGTCGTTCAAGCCCATGCTCGAGCGTCTGAAGGAGGCGCTGAAGGACAAGGCCGAGGATGTCCGCGTGACGACGCGTCTGGTCGATTCGCCGGCTTGCCTGGTAGTGCAGGACGGCGGCATGAGCACCCAGCTCGCGCGCATGCTCAAGCAGGCGGGCCAGCCTGCGCCCGAAGTGAAGCCGGTGCTGGAAGTGAACGCCGAGCATCCGCTGGTCAAGAAGCTGGAAGGCTCCGATCACTTCGATGATCTGGCGAACATCCTGTTCGACCAGGCGCTGTTGGCTGAGGGCGGTCTGCCTGCAGATCCGGCGGCCTACGTGCGGCGCGTGAACGCCTTGCTCGCGTAGGCGGATGCGCTGAGCGCTTTGCGCGCGAGCGACGCGCGCGGCGCTCAAGTCAGTTGGGCTTGACTTGGAAGCCCTCGGGCACTTCGTTGGGCGGCGCTTGGTGGCAGTGGTACATGTCCATGTACACCATGCGCTTTGCCGGGCCGCATGAAAGCTCGTATCCGTCGATGACGTGATAGTCCGACTCGCCGGACTTGAGGGGCGCGCCACTCATGTTGCGCTCCAGCAATCCCGACGCCTCTTCGCGGGTGAAATCGCTCGGAAGGTCGCTTCTCGTGCCGAAGTTGCCGACTCGCCGGTAGGCGAGCGCGGAACCATCAGGACATTGAAGGCGCTCCAGGTATGCGCGCTCGCCGAATGGTCCGCAGACTTCTATCGCAGTTGCCTTGCTTTCGCCCGGGCCCGGAGAGCGCGATGTCGGAGCGCCAATTGGCGAAGAAGACGGCGGAGAAGGCGCCGAAGAAGGCGCCGAAGAAGGCGCGGCGCAGCCCAGCAACGCAGTGGCCGTTGCGGCGGCAACGATTGAATTTCGAATGCTCATATTCTCCCTGAGACGCCAATTGAGTTGTATGCGGCGTAGTGATGCAGTTTATCGACGTGGTGAGTAAGGCATGCGCAATTGCGTCGCAACCAGAATCCTCGTTACTTCTTTCTTCTAAAGAAAAGTGCATGTTCTTGAAAGGCACGGAAAGAGCTGTGCCTAGAATTCAAGAATTCGAGCGCACAGGGAGAAGAAAATAACTCGTCGTATTGCGATTGGCCGCCGCATGGCTGGCGGGAAGCTTTCTTCGAAGCTTCAATCAATGATCGGACACGGTCCGCGAACTGCACACTTTGCGGCTCCTGCCGGATTCATCAATTCTGACAATTCAAAAAAATCAATAAAGAGATTGGCCGCGCATGGGCTTCTTTGCCTGTTCAGCCTGACGCTCGGCGCCTGCGCATCGCCGACCAACACATCCCCAATGAAGCCAGAGGAAACCAACATGCCGAGTCGAGCTACTACAGAGACAGCGCCCCCCGATGCGCCTGAAGTGCTGCGCCGGCTGTTGGCGTTGATCGACACCTTGCATCAGCCGCAGGATTTGACTGTCGAGCGGGTGGAGCAATTTAGCGGAGTTGCCATGACGCCGTTTTCTGACAAACCCAGCGATGATGCGTACCAGATATTCCAGCGGGTGACCGAGATGTGGTTCTATCTCTACATTTGGGACTTGGAAAGGGCCACTCACTCTCCGGATCTCGGCTTGCTCTTCGTAGAGGCCGAAAAATATAGCGGCAAAAATCCACCGATGACGGGTATTTGCCAACTCGATCTCGCACAGTTTCACGACGCATTGCTCAAGATGGACTACCGGCATGTCGGCAACACCCGCCAACGAAGTGCCGGCAAGCAATACCAACGGGGATTGGTCAAAATAGACGTCGGCATCGTGGGCGAGAGCGGCGAAAGTATCGAGAAGATTTCGCACCGATGCGTCAATAGAGTCTTCATCAACTTTCTTGGGGAATACATGGACTTGGGGGCCATGTAGTGAGTTCCATCAGTCCCGAGCTTGAGCGGGTGATCCGCGAGGTTGGCGACCCAACATCAGCCGCTTATCTGAACCTGCGCGCTGTCATCGAGGAATCGCCTGTATTGATGCGGCAGATGAACGATGCAGTCGCAGGAGGCCATCTGAAGCATTTGGCGACGATGCTCGCGAGTGAGAACGCTGGGGCCAACTACAGCCCTCATTCACAGACGATCAATCTCAAGCAGAGCAACGTCCTGGATCCCAAGGGAGGCAATGTGCTCACCTTCATTTTGGGGCATGAGATCCGTCATGGCATCAATCGTGAGCACACCAGGAAAGGACTTGAGGGATTCGACGAGAACGTTCGGCGCGTGTTGGAGAGCGGGAAGGCGGTCCACGACTACAGCCCGGCGTTGGACCAGATGCTGGCGATCAACCGCAGCGACGAAGCCAGCGCACATATTGCTGGTTGGAATGCCTTGGTCAGCCGGATGAAGCACGGCAATCCAGAAGCCCAGCTGTCCGACCTTGGAAAACTGGCGAGGGAAGTCGGCTACGTCAACGACTTCATCGAAACCAAGGAAATCGCCGGACGCGTGCAATTCGTAGCGAAAGACGGCTTCACCCTCAACGCCGATCTTTCCATCACGCCGGATTCTCGCAACGTCGAAGCCGCCGGAAAGCACTACTTCGACAAAGCGCCGCAGAGCACACAGCTGGGCCACCATGGCAACTCCGACTACGCCAACTACTACGGCGCTTCTTTGGTGAGTTCCGTTTGCCAATATGAAATGCTCAATCCAACGCTGGCCGGCAAGCTGCAGTTGGACATGCGCGGACTCGGGCTGCAAGAGTTGTTGCTTGAGCAAAACGGCATTTCCCTGCCCAGGCCGGCTGCACGCTGCCCTTATCACGACGTGCATGCTCCAGGGACCGTCGCGCATTTCGACCATACCGCCGACAGCCACAGCCATGTGCCGATCAATGGCCTACCGACGCCGAGCAAACTGTCGACCGTGCCGGATCGAGACACTCCGGTCGTGCAACTCGACCATCCCGGGCACCCCGACCACACGATGTTCGAGCAGGCGCGAGCCGGTGTGCATCGACTCGATGCGGAGGTAGGCCGCACGCCCGATCAGCGCAGCGATCAACTCGCTGCGGCGCTCGTGGTTGCGGCCAAGGCGAATGGAATGAGCCACATCGACCACGCGGTGTTGAGCACCGATGCATCAAAGGTTTTCGCGGTCGAAGGCGCGCTGGATTCGGCGCTCAAGCGCATCGCCGCGGTGCCGACAGTAGAAGCGCTCAATACGTCCGTCGCGCAAAGCACACAAAGCTGGGAGCAGGCGATCGAACGCGTGCAGCAACAGGCCCAGGAGCGCGTACTTGAACGGCAGCACACCGCCGTCCAGCGCCACGGCCCGGTGATGAGTCTCTAGGAGAACTCGCTGCCCGGCGTCAGCGGCGCGTGCCGATACGTCGCCGGCGTGCGGCTGAGCTTGACGGGAGACGCGATGCCGCGATAGCCGCCTTCGAGTTCGACCACCATGCCGCGATGCTCCGTATGCGGATGCATGAGCGCCGCATCCACCGGCAGCACCGGCGCCGCGGGCACCCCTGCAGCCATCAGCGTGTCCACCAGCGTGCGGCCGTCGAAATCCGCCAGCGCCGCTTCGAGCTGCTGCTTGAGCCCTTCGCGATGCACCGAGCGCTGCCCAGCGGTTTTGTACAACGAGTCTTCGGCGAGCCCGGGCTGTCCGATGCAGGCGCAGAAGCTGGCGAACTGCCGGTCGTTGCCGACCGCCACGAAGATCGGGTCGGTCTTGGTCGCCAATGCGTCGTAGGGGTAGATGTTCGGATGCGCGTTGCCGGTGCGTCGTGGTGCCGTGCCATCCATGAACCAGTTGGCCGCATGCGGATGCAGCAGCGACAACCCGCTGTCATAGAGCGCCGCTTCGACGAACTGTCCACGTCCACTGCGTTGGCGTTCATTCAGCGCTAGCAGTACGCCGATGACAGCATTGAGCCCGGTCACCATGTCGACGACCGGCAAGCCGACGCGCAGCGGACCGCCACCTGCTTCCCCGTTGACGCTCATGATGCCGGTCATCGCTTGCACGGCCGCGTCATAGCCGGGCAGGGCGCCCAGCGGCCCGTCCGAGCCGAAGCCCGAGACGCGGCACCACACGAGACGCGGAAAGCGCTGCGACAGGGTGTCGTAGCCGATCCCCCAGCGCTCCATCGTGCCGGTCTTGAAGTTCTCGATCAGCACGTCGGCTTCGGCAACCAGCGCGAGCAGCGCCTCGCGTCCCTCAGGCGTGCCCAGGTCGAGATGCTGGATGCGCTTGTTGCGATTGAGCCCGTGATAGTACGAAGCCACGCCGTCCTTGAAGGGCGGGCCCCAGGTGCGGGTGTCATCGCCTTGGGGCGGTTCGACCTTGAGCACGTCGGCGCCGTGGTCGCCCAGGATCTGCCCGCAGTAAGGACCGCCGAGGATGCGCGAGATGTCGAGCACGCGGATGCCCGCAAGGGCGCCCGTTGTACCAGTAGTGCCGGTAGTGCCGGTGGTGGTCATGGCGTCTTCAATCCAGTTGCGCGCCGGATTGCTTGACGACGCCGGACCACTTGGCCATCTGCGCGCCGATGAACTTGCCCAGTTGCTCTGGCGTGTTCGAGGGTGCCGGTTCCAGCCCTTGCGAAGCGAACAACTGCTTGACCTTGGGGGTGGCGAGCACTTCGACGAACGCCTTGTTGAGCTTGGCGATGCGGTCGGGCGGCGTTCCGGCCGGCGCGACGATGCCGAAGAACACGCTGACGTCGAAGCCCGGCACGCCTTGCTCGGCCACCGTCGGAACATTGGTGAGTGCCTGCGAACGGGCGGCCGTGGTGACGCCGAGCGCGCGCAGCTTGCCGGCCTTGACGTACGGCAGCGCGGTGAGCACGTCGGTGAAGCTCATGCTCACCTGACCGCCGAGCAGATCGTTCAGCGCCGGGCCGGTGCCTTTGTACGGGATGTGCTGCAGATCCACGCCGGCCATCGCGTTGAACATCACGCCCGCCAGGTGCGACGAAGCGCCATTGCCGGAGGACGCATAGCTCAACTTGCCCGGATTGGTCTTGGCGTAGGCCACGAGCTCCTTCACGTTCTTCGCCGGCACGGACGGGTTCACGACCAGGATGTTCGGCAGGTCGCCGACCTGGATCACTGGCGCGAAACTCTTCACCGGGTCGTAATTGATCTTGCGGTAGAGGCTCGAATTGATGGCGAGCGGCCCGGACGTCCCGAACAGCAGTGTCTGGCCATCGGGTGCGGCACGCGCCACGAACTCGGCGCCGATGTTGCCGCCCGCGCCGGCTCGGTTCTCCACGATCATGGGCTGGCCCAGGCGGTCTTTCATTTCGGCGGCGAGCGTGCGCGCCATGGCATCCGTCGGTCCCCCGGGCGGGAACGGTATGACGAGCGTGATCGGCTTGTCGGGAAAGGTGTCGGCGTGAGCGGCGGGCAGCAGGGGCAATGCCGCCGCGGCGGCCATCAGGAAAGTCGCAAGAATTCGCATGTGTGTGTCTCCGGTTGGGTCGGTGTTGTCTGTTTGAAGTCGATTGAGTGCTGGCGCTCAGGCGGCCGCGAGTGCCGGCATCGCGCTGCTGCCCGCCCAATTGGCAGGGACTGCATCGGGTGTCAGCGGATCGCGCGGAAGCACGCGATGCAGCAGCACCAGTTGCGCCCATTGCACGCGCTGCGCCGAGCCCGTCCTGGCGCCTTCCCACGCCATCGCGATGGCGCTGCACGTGTGATAAAGCGCCGATGCGGCCTGGCGCGCGATCACGTCGCCGCCTTCCTGTGTTGCGGTGGTGGCGAGCGCGGCAGCGCGCGAGAGTGCGTCCCGCAAGGCCGATGCGAAAGCAGGTGAGAAAGCAATTGAAGCAGAAGCCGAAGAAGCCGGCGTCGCTGCTTCGTCCAGCAGTACCGAGAAGTGCTTGTGCAGCGCGCTCAGCGAATCTTCCCGCTTGATCGCGCGAAGCACGTCGAGCGCGACGATGTTGCTGGTGCCTTCCCAGATCGAACCCAGATGTGCGTCGCGCACCAGGCGAGGATCGGTCCATTCCTCGATGTAGCCGCAGCCGCCGCGCACTTCCATGGCGTCGCCCGTCACTTTGCGTGCGTCGCGGCAGGCGCGGAACTTGATGAGCGGCGTGAGGATGCGCAGCAGCGGATAGGCAGCCGGGTCGCCCTGGTCCGAACGGGCCAGCGCGAGCGCGGTCTGGAACACCATCGTGCGCGCCTGTTCGGCCGGCAGGCGCAGCTTCAGCAATTGGCGCTGCATCAGGGGCATGTCGGCGAGCCGCTTGCCGAAGGCGCGGCGTTCGCTCGCGATGTATTCGGCTTCCGCAACCGCGCGGCGCATCAGCCCGGCCGCGCGCACGCCGTTCGACAGGCGCGAGTTGTTGACCATGTCGGCCATCTGCACGAAGCCGCGTCCCTGTTCGCCGACGAGATACGCCACGGCGCCTTCGAGACGGATCTCTCCGCTCGCCATCGACCGCGTGCCCAGTTTGTCCTTGAGCCGAATGATCCGGTAGTGGTTGGCGCTGCCGTCGTCGAGTTGGCGCGGCAGCAGGAACAGCGACACGCCCTTCATGCCGGCAAGTCCGCCGTCGACGCGCGCCAGCACCATCGCGAAATCAGCGTCGGGGTTGGAGCAGAACCACTTGTCACCGCTGAGGTGCCATTGACCGGCCTCGTCCTGCCACGCGCGGGTGACGGTGGCGGCAATGTCGGAGCCGGCCGCCTGCTCGGTCATGAACATGGCGCCCTGCGCCAGCGTGTCGAAATCCAGCGAAGTGAGGCGGCCGATGAAGCGCTCGACCAGTTCGGGGCTGCCGAACTTCTTCAGTGTGCGCGTCAGCGAATCGGTCATTGAAACCGGGCAGCACAGGCCGAACTCGGCCTGCACGAAGAGGTAGGTCAGCACGTACTTGACCAGCGGCGGCATCTTGCCCTTCCAGCCCAGCGTTTCTTCGCGGTGAGACATCGCAGCCAGACCGAATTCGCTGAGCGCAAGGCGCTCCATCTCGACGTAGGCCGGATGCTTGATCACCTTCTGGTCGTCGATTCCGGTGCGGGTGCGCAGCTTGAGCGTCGGCGGATTGCGGTCCGCGGTCTGCGCCAGCTCGTCGAGCGGGCCACCGGCCAAGGCGCCGAGGCGCTCGAAATGCGGCTGCATGTGTTCCAGTAGATCCGGCGGCAGGTACAGCGCGAGTAGCTTGTGCAGCTCGGTATCGGTGGTGAAAAGGTTCTGCCCGTGGCGGTCAGGCACGGGGTGCGCGGCTTCTGTGCTGGACATGTCTTGTCTCCTTTGGGCCGCATTTTTTGAGCCTGCACGATTCTTGTCCAATATCAAATACCACTTGTTTGATCCGATTCACCTATCGTGCGAGACTGCCGCATGGAACTTCGACATCTGCGCTACTTCGTCGTGCTCGCCGAGGAACTGCATTTTGGGCGGGCTGCGCGGCGGCTCGCGATTTCGCAGCCGCCCCTGAGCGTTGCCATCCGGCAGCTGGAGGAATCCGTCGGCGCGCGCCTCTTCGAGCGCAACAGCAAGGAAGTGCACCTCACCCCCGCCGGCGAGGCGTTGCAGGCATCGGCGCGCGCATTGCTGCGCCAGGCCGAAGAGGCCGCGCTCGAAGCGCGCGACGTGTCGCAAGGTTCGGCCGGCCGGCTGCGCATCGGCTTCGTCGGCGCAATGCTCTATCGCGGGCTGCCGCAGGCCTTGCGCAAGTTCCAGGCAAAGCATCCCGCGGTCCGGGTGACATTGGCCGAACTCAACTCAGGCGAGCAGATCGCCGAACTGCTGCATGACAGGCTCGACTTCGGCTTCGTGCACACGAGCCGGATGCCGGCCGAACTGCGGCACGCGCTGCTGGTGTCCGAATCCTTCGTGGCGTGCGTGCCGGTCGGCCATAGGTTGGCGCGGCGGCGCACGGTCCCGATGGCGAGCCTGCGCGACGAACCCTTCGTGCTGTTTTCTCGCAGCGCGTCGCCTGACTATCACGAGCGGATCCTGGCGATTTGCGCCGATGCGGGATTCCGGCCCGAGGTAAGGCACGAGGTGCGTCACTGGCTTTCGGTGGTCTCGCTGGTTTCTCAGGGAATGGGTGTCGCGCTCGTGCCCAGTGCGCTGCATCACGCGGCGCTCCGAGGCGCGGCATTCCGGCCGCTAGACGAAGAGGTGGCGCGCTCGGAGGCCTTCTGCGTCTGGAGGGACGGACCTCCGAATGCGGTGGTGCAGGGCTTCCTGCGCGCCTTGCAGGCCGACCGGCCGGCCGCGGACTGAGCCTTCAGGCGTACAGCGGCTCTTCCGCCATCGCTTCGCACTGATCCTGCAGCATCTGGATCTGCCCCTTCCAGTAGTCGCTCGATCCGAACCACGGAAAGTTGATCGGAAAGATTGGATCTTCCCAGCGGCGCGCGAGCCATGCGCTGTAGTGAATGAGCCGCAGCGTGCGCAGCGGTTCGATGAGCGCGAGTTCGCGGCGATCGAAACTGCGGAACTGCTCGTAGCCGTCGAGCAGCCCACTCAACTGGCCGGTGCGCTGGGCACGATCACCGGAAAGCAGCATCCACAGGTCTTGCACCGCGAAGCCGGTGCGCGCGTCGTCGAGGTCGACGAAGTGCGGGCCGCCCTCGGGCCGATCGGTGGGCGTCCAAAGAATGTTGCCCGGGTGCACGTCCCCGTGCAGCCGCAGCTTCTTCAGCGCGGATTCGCCCGGTCCATCGGCGCCGCCTTGTCCGGCCGGGCGGAGCGCCGTGGCGGCGATCATTTCGAAAGCCTCGTTGCAGGCGGTTTCCCATTCGCGCTGCACATCGAGCGGCACCATGTGATTGCCGATCAGCCAGTCTCGCGATGCGATGCCGAAGGTTTGCAAGTCCAATGTGGGGCGCGATTCGAAGGGCTTCCGCGCGCCGACGGAATGAATGCGCGCGAGGAAGCGGCCCACCCATTCCAGCACTTCGAAATCGTCAAGCTCCGGCGACCGCCCGCCGCGGTAGGGGCTCACGCTGAAAGCGAAGCCGCCATGGCGGTGCAAGGTCTGCCCGTTGACCGCGATGGGGGGCACCGCGGGCACTTCGGCCGCCGCGAGTTCGAGCGAGAAGCCGTGCTCTTCAAGAATGTCGGCCTCGCTCCAGCGGCCCGGCCGGTAGAACTTGACCACCACGGCGCTGCGATCTTCCAGATACACCTGATAGACGCGGTTCTCGTAGGAGTTGAGCGCGGTGAGCCGGCCATCTCCGTGCAGGCCGAGCGTTGCCAGCGCGTCGAGCACCACATCGGGCGTGAGGTTCTCGTAAGGGTGGGCGGAGGCTTTCGCCGCAGACTGGGTCATGCGGCGATTGTCGCTATGTGGCGGCTTCGCTTCTCGCCAGCGAAAGAATGTGCCCGACGCGCGGATCGCTTTTGGCCGCGAGGACTTCCGCATAGGCGGCCTGCACTTCGGCGATGCCTGCATGGTGCTCGGTCCGCAGCCATGGCGCCTTTGGGTCGGTTACCCGTCCGATGAAGGCATGCCACGCTTGCTTCATCCGCTGGCCGAAGGCCTCTGCGCCCCATTCGGTGGTGCGCTTCTTGATCTGGGCCGGCGCAAAGAAGAAGGTGGCGCGCGGGCCCGGAAGGTCCTTTCCGCTGCCTGGTGTGGCCCGCTGATCGACGTGGGTACTGCCAATCGAGGCGCTGTGCTTGAGCTGACCGAAACGCGTGTGGATCGCCTGGCGCAGCGCGCCGTTGCCCGCGAAGTCGACGTAGACACAGGGCTTGTCCGCGGCGATCTGGTCGAGTTCTTCGTAGGCCAGCACGCGCTCATAGCAGCCCAGGCTTTCGCAGAAGGCCTTGTTGGCGGCGGACGTCAGCCCGATCACCTCCAGGCCTTCGCGTTGCGCCAACTGGAAGGCGGTGCCATAGGCTGTTTTGCTCGATGCGCTCGACAGTAGCACCGCGCCGGGCCGCGCGCCGAAGAAGTCGTTGTCGTCGAGAAAGTCGTCGATCAGCCAGGAGGTGATGAAGAGGGGGCGCAGCAGTGCCTGCACGTCCTCGGTGTCCACCGAATAGAGCGGATCTGACTTGCAGCGGAAGTACTGGTTGTAGACCGCCGGCAGCGCCGCGCGATGCGATGCTCCATCGGTGAAGCGCTCCGGCGAGAGACGCTCCGGCGTCAGCACGGCGGCGGAAGACATCGGAAAGTAGCCGTACAGCCGTTCACCCACGGCAACGCCCGGGTGCAACGAATGCACGACGGTCGCGAACCCCCACACCGGAATGCTGCCCCAGGCTTCCTCGCCCGTCGGATAGAACTGCCAGTAGCTCATCGCATCGCCGAAAGCGGCATAGGTGATGTTGTTGGACGTGAGGGCAAAGCTGTCGATGCGCACGCGAACCTGGCCGTTGGCAAGCCGGGTGTCTTCCGCGGTACGCACGCGTGTGGAAGCGAGATCGTCCTTTCGGACCAGGAATTCGGTCGTGCTCATGAGTCGGCCTCTCTATGCTTTGTGCGGGCGGAGACCTTAGCGCAGACCTGCTTCGGTTGCATGAAAAAGGCCCGCCCTGTCGTCGCTTAGGCGACGCCCGGACGGGCCTCGAGGGGCGCCTTGATCAGGCGATCGACAGCTCGACTTCGACGTTGCCGCGCGTGGCATTCGAATACGGGCACACCTGGTGCGCGGTCTCGACCAGCAGCTTCTTCTGTGCGTCGTCCAGGCCAGGCAAGGTAATCGCCAGCTTGACTGCGATGCCGTAGGCCGCGCCGCCGTCGATCGGGCCCAGGGAAACGCTGGCGTCGATCGCCACGTCGTCCGGCACCTTGACGTTGATCTTCGGTGCGACCGCGCGCATTGCGCCGATGAAGCAGGCCGAATAGCCGACGGCGAAGAGCTGCTCGGGATTGGTGCCGGGCTTGCCCGAACCGGGTGAGCTGAGCTTCACGTCCAGCGCGCCGTCGCTGGTCTTGCCGGAGCCGTCGCGGCCGCCAATGGTGTGTGCCTGAGCGGTGTAGAGGACCTTGTCGAGCTTCTTGACCATGGTGATTCCTTAGGGTTGGTGGTTGGGGGAATTGAGAGAAGTAGGGAAAAAACTACGCGGCCTTGATGCGGTCGCGCAACTTCTGCATCTGCTGCGTGAGCGAGACCAGTTCATCGATCGAGCAACTCGATGCAGCCAGAAGACAAGCCGGCACGCTGGCAGCGCGCGCCTTGAGCTTGCGGCCAGACGCGGTGAGGCTGATGCGAACGCGGCGCTCGTCTTCGGCGTCGCGGATGCGCGCGACCAGTCCGTTGGCCTCGAGCCGCTTCAGGAGGGGCGTCAGCGTGCCGGAGTCGAGCGAGAGCTTGTCGCCGAGTTCCGACACCATGAGCCGATCACGCTCCCAGAGTGCAAGCATGACGAGATATTGAGGGTAGGTGAGCCCGAGCTTTTCAAGGAGCGGCTTGTAAAGCTTGGTCATGGCGAGCGACGCGGAATACACCGCAAAGCAGAGCTGGTTGTCCAAACGCAGCATCTCATCGGCGGAGGGTGCGGAAGGTGCTGGAGTGCGCATGGGCTGAAGTATAGCCAGCAATTAAATTGTGTGCAATTTAAATTGTTGCCGGACGTTCCGGCGCTATCGTTACGAATGAATGAGTCAGCGACCGGAGAAGCGCGCCGGCCGGCGTTCGATGAAGGAACGCACGCCTTCGGCCGCGTCCTCGCTGTTCGAGAGCGTCTTCTGCACGGGAATGAAATCCTCCACAGCGGCGAGGGGGCCTTGCTCGACGGCCTTGATGACATTGAGCCGCGTCGCGACCACCGCCAGCGGCGCCTGTGCCGCAATGCGCTGGGCGATGCGCAGGGCTTCGTCCAGCTCCTGTCCGGCAGGGACCACCCGCTGGACGAAGTTGAGGCGCAGGGCCTCGGCGCTGTCGAACTCGTCGGCCGTCAGCAGATGCAGCATCGCGTTGCCCACGCCTGCGCGCTCGGCCATCCGCAGCGTGGCGCCGCCTGTGGCCATGATGCCGCGCTGCACTTCCATCTGCGAGAAGCGGCAGTTGTCCGCCGCGACCACGATATCGGCACCCAGCATCAACTCGATGCCCACCGTGAAGCAGATGCCCTTGACTGCCACCACCATCGGCTTGGTGCGGCGCCGATAGCCGGGCAAACCGAAATCGTGGGGTTCGACAAGGCCGGGCGGCACGGCCTTCTCGCCGCGCTTCATGAATTCGGTCACCGCCGGAAGGTCGAGCCCCGCCGTGAAGTGATCACCAAAGGCATGCAGCACACCGACGCGCAGCGAGGGGTCGTCATCGAGCCGCGTGTATGCCTCGGCCAGTTGGCGAAACATCGCCGGCGTCCATCCATTGCGCTTGGCCGGCCGGTTGATGCCGATCAGCAGCACATGGTCCAGCACCTGCGTGTCAATGCACCCTTCGGGCGGCGGCGTAGTGGGCGTGGCGGTCATTCAGCTTGTCTCCAGGTTGTTAAAAAAACGGTGCAGCGCACTACCAGAAATACCGCGGAACCGGCTCAGCCGGGCCGCTGGTATTGCCCCCTGAAAGGGGGTGCAGAGCCACACGAAGTGGGCGAGGCTGGGGGTCAGTACTTGTACACGCCGCAGCCCGTCTTGCGGCCGAGTTGGCCCGCCGCGACCATTTCCTTCAGCAGCGGGCAGGGACGGTACTTGGAGTCGCCGAACTGTTCGAGGTACACCTCCATCACGGCCAGGCAGACGTCCAGCCCGATCATGTCCGCCAGCGCCAGAGGGCCGATCGGCTGGTTGCAGCCGAGCTTCATGCCTGCGTCGATGTCCTCCGCCGTCGCGAGACCTTCGGCCAGCACGAAGAATGCCTCGTTGATCATCGGCACGAGGATGCGGTTGACCACAAAGCCCGGCGCATTCTTGACGGTGATGGGCGACTTGCCGAGCCGCTCCGCCAGCGCCTTCACCGCGTCGTGCGTTGCATCGCTGGTCAGATAGCCGCGGATGATCTCCACCAGCGCCATCATCGGCACCGGGTTGAAGAAGTGCATGCCGATGAAGCGATCCGCGCGCGACGTGGCGGCGGCCAGTTGCGTGATCGAGATCGAGGACGTGTTCGACGCGACGATCACTTCGGGCGCCACCAGCGCATCGACCTGCTTGAGGATCTTCAGCTTGAGCGCGTGGTTCTCGGTGGCGGCTTCGATTACGAGCTGCGCGGCCTTGAGGTCTTCGTAGTCGGTCGATCCCTTGATCAGCGCGAGCGCCGCATCCTTCTGCGCGACGCTGAGCTTGTCCTTCTTGATCAGGCGATCGAGGCTGCCCGCCACAGTGGCAATGCCCTTGTCCACTGCGGCCTGAGCGACGTCGATCATCACCACGTTGACGCCCGCGACCGCGCAAGCCTGCGCGATACCGTTGCCCATCGTTCCTGCACCGATGATGCCGACTGTCTGGATGGTCATGAGAGTCATGAGAAATGCTCCTTCAGGGATAAAAATAAAAACGAAAAAAACGGCGAATGAATGAGGATTTGGCGGAGATTGTGAAACAGCCCGCGGGCGGCGCCGTTGCCGCGTGTGACAACCGGGTGATTTAAAGTGCCGCGTTCAGTCCCACAGCCACGAATCCGTACCATGACCACCCTCGGCACACCTCTTTCTCCCACCGCCACCCGCGTGATGCTTCTCGGCTCCGGTGAGCTCGGCAAGGAGGTCCTGATCGCACTCCAGCGCCTGGGCGTCGAAACCATCGCCGTCGACCGCTATGAGAACGCGCCGGGCCAGCAGGTTGCGCACCACGCGCGCACCATCACCATGAGCGACCCGGCGCAACTCAAGGCGCTGATCGAGGCTGAGAAGCCGCAGCTCGTCGTGCCAGAAATCGAGGCCATTGCCACCCCGATGCTGCAGGAGCTGGAAGACGCAGGCGTGGTGCGCGTGATCCCCACCGCGCGCGCAGCACGCCTCACCATGGACCGCGAAGGCATCCGGCGCCTCGCCGCCGAGACGCTCGCCGTGCCGACCAGTCCCTACAAGTTCTGCGATTCACTGGCCGAACTGCAGGCGGCCATCGATGAAGGCATCGGCTATCCCTGCATCGTCAAACCCGTGATGAGCAGCTCCGGCAAGGGCCAGAGCAAGATCGACGGCCCCGCGGACGTGCAGAAGGCCTGGGACTACGCCATGGCCGGCGGCCGTGTGAGCCACGGCCGGGTGATCGTCGAAGGCTTCATCGATTTCGACTACGAGATCACGCTGCTCACCGTGCGGGCCGTCGACGCCACAGGCGCCGTGCAGACGCACTTCTGCGACCCGATCGGCCATGTGCAGGTGAGCGGCGACTACGTCGAGAGCTGGCAGCCGCATCCGATGGCTCCTGCGGCGCTGAAGAAGGCGCAGGACATCGCCCGGGCCGTCACGTCAGATCTCGGCGGACAAGGGCTCTTCGGCGTCGAGCTGTTCGTCAAGGGCGAGCAAGTCTGGTTCAGCGAAGTCAGCCCCCGACCGCACGACACCGGCATGGTCACCATGACGACCCAGTGGCAGAACGAGTTCGAACTGCACGCCCGCGCAATCCTCGGGCTGCCGGTCGACACCACGCTCAAGAGCCCCGGTGCCAGCGCGGTGATCTACGGCGGCGTCGCTGCCACCGGAATCGCGTTCGACGGTGTCGCTCATGCGCTGGCGGTGCCGGGCACCGATGTGCGCCTCTTCGGCAAACCCGAGAGCTTCGTCAAGCGCCGCATGGGCGTTGCGCTCGCGCACGCGGCAGACATCGACACCGCGCGCCGCAATGCCAAGGAAGCCGCCTCGCGCATCAAGCCTCGCCAAGCCTGATTCACTTCACCTCATCGGAGACCTTCATGCTGCATCCTCAAGCCAAGGCTTTCATCGAGTTGCTCGCAAGCAAGGGCGTGCCGCCGACGCACACGCTGACGGTCGCGGACGCGCGCAAGTTCTATCGCGAGCGCCGCGCCATCACCCAGCCTGCGCCGCCCGATGTTGCCGAAGTACGGGATTTCAGCGGGGAAGGCCCGGGCGGACCGATTCCGATGCGCCTCTATAGGCCGTTGGGCTCAAGGGGTGACAGCAGGCTGCCGGTGCTCGTCTACTACCACGGCGGTGGATGGACGATCGGTGACCTCGAGACGCACGACACGCTGTGCCGCGAGTTGGCCAATCAGTCGGCCTGCGCAGTCGTCGCGGTGGATTACCGGATGGGACCGGAGCATCGATTTCCGGCCGCTGTGGACGACGTGCTCTCCGCCACGCGATGGGTGCGCAAGGAAGCGGCGGCACTCGGTGTGGACGCCAGCCGTCTGGCGGTTGGCGGCGACAGCGCCGGCGGCAACCTGGCAGCGGTGGTTGCCATCGCCGCTCGCGATGCGGGCGACCTGCCCGTTGCATTTCAGTTGCTGATCTACCCGGCCACCGACATGCGGTGCGTCCATCCCTCGCACACCACCAATGGCCAGGGGTACGTGCTGACCAGCGACACGATCGCGTACTTTCATGACCACTACATCACCGACGCCAAGGACGATACCGACTGGCGTGCCTCTCCGCTGCTGCACAAAGAACTTCGAGGACTGCCGCCAGCGCTGGTGCTCACCGCGGGCTATGACCCGTTGCGCGACGAAGGCGCGGCCTACGCCGAAGCGTTGACCGAAGCGGGCAATTCCGCCGTCTACGTTTGCTTCGAGCGGCAGATCCACGGCTTCGTCCTCATGGGCAAGATCCTCGATGAAGCGAACACTGCGGTCGCGCTCTGTGCGGCCGAGTTGCGCCGGGTGCTCCGGCCGTAAGGGAAAGTCCCCGCACCGGTGAGCGCGCCGGGATTCGTGCCGCCGCTACGATGCGTCTCAAAGGTTCGAAGGACCGAACGATCAAAGGAGATGCCACTTGACCAGCAGGCCATCGACGTCGGGCGCACCGAACGGCCACAGCGGCGGCGAGCGTCTCATGTGGCTCTCGACGCATCGGGTGTTCTATGCCGGCCTGCTGGGCGCTGCCGCGGAGCGCAGCCTCGGCGGTCACGGAATCTACGTCGCACCCAACGATGCGCCGCTGCGAATCCGCATCGGCGGCGGCGCTTGGCAAAGTGGTGAACTGCTCGTGGTCCCGCCCCAGGTGCCGCACCAGGTCACGACCGATCAACGGCTGGTCCTCAATCTGCTGATCGAATCCGAATCCGTCGACCCTTCGCGCTTGCCTGGGTTTCTGCAGCATTGCGGGCCGGTGAATGCGCCGGCCTTCGTGCTGCGGGTGCGCGAAGCGCACGCCCGGTTGCTCGCCGCTTCGGGCAGCGGGTGCTTCGACGGATTCGAGTTCGATGAACTCTTCTTCGATCAGCCGCTGGTGCCGCGGACCATTGACGCGCGCATTCGCGCCGTGATCGATCGCATCAATGCCGACCCTGCGGCTCAGGCTTCGGCAGAACAATGCGCTGCTGCCGTGAAGCTGTCGTTCTCGCGCTTCCTGCATCTGTTCAAGCAGGAAACCGGCGTGACCTTCCGCGCCTTTCGTGCCTGGAAGCGGGCGCGCAGCCTGCTTCGCCATGTGCGGCAGGCAGGCACGCTGACTGACATCGCCCTCGACGCGGGCTATCCGGATTCGACCCACTTCAGCCATTCGATTCGGCAGGTGTACGGTCTTCGACCGAGCGACATCCTGGCCGGGTCGCGGCGGCTCGCGGTTTACCAGTGAGAGCTTGACTAACCACTCCGCCCAAGGGCAAAGGGGGTCTCATGGCTGACAGTGACAAGGTGTTCTCGGGTTCCATCCCGATGTTCTACGACACGCTGATGGTCCCGTTGATCTTCCAGGCTTACGCGTCGGACACGGCGGAGCTTGTCGCCCGCTTTTCACCTACTGAGGTGCTTGAGACCGCGGCTGGCAGTGGCGTGGTCACGCGGGCGCTTGCGCCGAGACTCGGTGCCGACGCACGCTACGTGGTGACTGACCTCAACCAGCCGATGCTCGACTACGCCGCGACTCGGCAGGGATCCGATGGCCGAATCGAATGGCGACAGGCCGACGCGCTCCACCTGCCTTTCGAGGATGCCGCGTTCGACGTCGTTTGCTGCCAGTTCGGAGCGATGTTTTTTCCCGACCGGGTGGCCGGCTATGCCGAGGCGCGCCGCGTACTGAAGTCAGGCGGGCGCTTTGTCTTCAGCGTCTGGGACCGCATCGAAGAGAACGCCTTTGCCGATGAAGTCACTCAGGCAGCCGCTGCGGCGTTCCCTCACGACCCTCCGCGGTTCCTTGCCCGCACGCCGCATGGCTACCACGACGTCGCACTGATCCGCGACGAACTGGCCCGCGCAGGGTTCGCGCACATCGACATCGAGACTCACGAGAAGGTGAGCCGTGCCCCGTCGGCGCGCGACGCCGCCTCCGCCTACTGCCAGGGAACGCCGCTGCGCAACGAGATCGAGGCGCGCGATGCCAGCCTGCTTCAGCGGGTGACAGACCGCGCGGCCGAGATGATCGCCAGCCGCCATGGAGAAGGGGAAGTGGCGGGCAAGATCCAGGCGCATGTGATCGTGGCGGCGGGATAGCGACGGCACGCATTTCGGTGAGCCCACCATGAAACTGCTCCTTCGCGTCTACTCGGCGATCCATGCGTTCATGGCTTTCCTGTTTGCCATGACAGCCTTGATGCTGATCGCGATCGCCGCGCGCGTGACCTGGGCGGCCTTTGCCGAGGGACTGGAGCCCGCGGCGGCCGAGACCATCATCGAGGCGATGGGCCTGCTGGCGGCGGCCGTGGTCGCCTTGCAGATCTCCCAGACCATCGCCGAGGAAGAGGTCGTCCGCGACGCCCACATCAGCGCCCCGACCCGCGTGCGAAGGTTTCTTTCGCGCTTCATGGTCGTGATCGTGGTCGCTGTGGCGGTCGAAGGGCTGGTGGGGACCTTCAAGGCCCGAGAGGCGCCGGAACTCCTTCTCTACGCGGCCGCGACGCTGTGCTCGGTCGGGGTGATCCTGATCGGCTGGGGTGTTTTCATCCGGCTCAACCGCTCGGCGGAAGAGCTGGAGCCCGAAGCCATGGCCGAAGCGAAAAAGGAAGACGAGAAGCTGAAGTAGCGGCTTTTGCGATTGGCACAATGCATGCACAATTTGCGGCCCACTCTCAAGGAGACATGAGTTGACCAGCAAAAACACCATTTGTCTGTGGTACGACCGGGACGCCGTCGATGCCGCGAATTTCTACGCGCAAACATTTCCTGACAGCTCCGTGGGCGCCATTCATCGCGCGCCGGGCGACTACCCGGACGGCAAGGAAGGCAATGTGCTGATTGTCGAGTTCACTGTCGCAGGCATCCCCTGCATCGGCTTGAACGGCGGCCCGATCTTCAAGCACAACGAGGCGTTCTCTTTCCAGATCGCGACCGACGACCAGGCCGAGACCGATCGCCTGTGGAACGCGATCGTCAGCAATGGCGGCAAAGAGAGCGACTGCGGCTGGTGCAAGGACCGCTGGGGACTGTCATGGCAGATCACACCGCGCATCCTCTTGGCCGCAATGGCCGACCCTGATCGCGCGGCGGCCAAGCGCGCCTTCGACGCAATGATGACGATGCAAAAGATCGACGTCGCCGCGATCGAGGCGGCTTGGCGTGGTCACTGAATCACCTTGTCCGCCCGATTCAGCACGGCCTGCGGCACCCTGAAGCCGATGCGGTTCGCCGTCTTCAGGTTCACGATCAGCTCGAACTTCGTCGGCTGCTCGATCGGCAAGTCGGCGGGCTTGGCGCCCTTGAGTATTCGATCGACGTACCGAGCCCCGTCCTTGCCTTCATTGCCGTAGCCGGGACCGTAGGCCATGAGGCAGCCGTTCTCGGCGTAGTCTCCACGCGCGCAGATCGAGGGCAGTCCGTTCTCGATGGCCAGTTCCGCGATCAGCTTCTGGTTGGAGTTGGCCACTGGGTTCAGCGTGACCCATACCGCATCGGCACGCGCCGCCACCGCTTGCTTGAACGCTGCCACGTAGCTGTCGGGGCTGCTGGTTTGCATCGAATAGAGCTGCAGGCCCAGCTTCTCCGCAGGCACCTGGCTAGCTTCCCACTGAGGGACGGAGCCCGGCGCGTCCGGGTCCCAGAGCACCGCCACCCGCACGATGCGCGGATCGGACTCCTTGAGAAGCTCCAGCCGCTTGCCCGTGAGGATGGCCGCCACGTTCGTGACGCCGGTGCTGTTGCCGCCGGGGCGTGCCAGGCTCTCGGCCAGTCCGGTGGCGACGGGGTCGGTCACGCCCATGAAGACGATCGGCACGGTCGAAGTCGTCCGCTTCGCTGCCTGCGCGGCGTTCGTCGTCACAGTGACCAGCACGTCGACCTTCATGCGCACCAGGTCGGCGGCGAGGGCGGGAAGGCGCTGCAGGTCCTGACTCTCGTGCCGGTAGTCGATCAGGATGTTCTGTCCTTCGACATAGCCGAGATTGCGGAGACCCTGGCGAAATGCCTCCAGGCGCGGCGCGTCCGCCGTCGCCGAAACGGCCGCCAGATAGCCAATGTGCGGCATCTTCTTCGTCTGCTGCGCTTGCGCGAAAGAACCAGCGAGCGCCAGCGCAGCGCAGAGAAGAAGCGAGCCCAACTTACTGCGCATCAGAAGTCTCCTCATCGACCGGCCCCCGCCGGGAAATGATTCTGCGCCACCGACTGTGCCGCGCGCGAGGTGGCGGGGTCGGCCAATAGGCCTACCCGTCCTGCCGTCTTCCCACTGTTGGATGGGCGATGTCCAATGGAACGGCCATGCCCATCCCGGATTCGTCCCCCGCTTCGCTCTCGGGCGAACTCGCGCCGGCGACCCCGGGTCGGCGCTTCACGATGTTTTCGCCTGCATCGCGAGACATTCATCGCGGGCGTCTGTTTCGCAAGTACCTGCTGCTGATTTTTTCGCTGGTCACCAGTGTGCTGCTGGCGTCGAGCGCGATCGGTCTTTACTTTTCGTATCAGGAGAGCAAGGCGGCCCTGGCCAGCGTGCAGCACGAAAAGGCCCTGGGTGCGGCTTCGCGGATCGCGCAGTATGTGGACCAGATTTCGCAGCAACTGGCGTACGCGTCGTTGGCGCAGCTCGATGCGTCGGACCTGGAATCGCGGCGCACGGAGTTCTGGCGTCTGATGCGGCAGGCACCCGAGGTGACCGACATCGCGCAGCTCGATCCAATGGGCCGCGAGCAGATCTCTGTATCGCGGCTGGGCATGGACGTCCTGGGTTCAGGCAAGGATCGGTCGCCGGAGGCGCCCTTCCGCGATGCCCTGGCGGACGCGACCTGGTTCGGGCCCGTGTACTTCAACCGCGACACCGAGCCCTACATGGCGGTCGCCATACGCGCCGGTGGCCAGAAGGGGCCGGTCACCGTGGCCGAGCTGAACCTCAAGTTCATCTGGGAAGTGGTCTCGCGCATCCAGATCGGCCAGAAAGGCAAGGCCTACGTCGTCGACAGCAATGGTCTGCTCGTGGCCGACCCTGACATCGGCCTGGTGCTGCGCAAGACCCGTCTTTCGTCCTTGCCGCACGTGCAGGCGGCCGCGGCCGATGTTGCACAGAAAGAAGAAGCGATGGTCTCGCGCGATCTTCAAGGCGCGACGGTGTTGACTTCGGTGGCGCCAATCCCGTCATTGGGCTGGAAGGTCTTCGTCGAACAACCGATTGGCGAGGTGTACGCCAAGCTGAACGCATCGATCCTGCGCACTGCCTTGCTGCTGCTGGCCGGCCTGGCGATTTCCGCGCTGGCCGCATCGGCGTTGGCTCGAAGCATGGTGCAGCCGATTCGCACGCTCGCAAGGGGCGCGCGCCGCATCGGCCAGGGGGACTTGAACCAGAAGATCGTCGTGGACACAGGCGACGAACTCGAAGGGCTCGCGCAGCAGTTCAATCGCATGTCGGCGCAGCTGCGCGAGTCGTACGGCGAACTCGAACGCAAAGTCGAGCAGCGCACTGCCGAACTGACCGCGTCGCTCGAATACCAGACCGCCACGGCGGAGATCCTCAGGGTCATCAGCCGATCGCCGACGGATCTGCAACCCGTGCTGTGGGCGGTCGCTGAGCGCTCGGCGGTGCTCTGCAGGGCGCATGGCTGCAGGGTGTGGCTGCCCGAAGGCGACCACCTGCGGTCGATGACGGGCTACCAGGGCGTCAACGATGGCACTGCCACCGGCCGCGACGAAATCCTGCCGCAGACCCGCGGGTCCGTGGTGGGGCGCGCATTTGTCGAACGGCGCACAGTGCATGTCGACGACGTTTCGAAGCTCGTGCATTCCGAATACCCGGAGTCGCGAGATCCTCAATCGCGACACCAATTTCGCACCGTGCTCGGTGTTCCGATGGTGCGAGAGGGTGCCTCCTTCGGCATCATCGCGGTGGTGCGACGAGAGGTACGGCCGTTTTCGGATGCGGAGATTCGGCTCGTGGAAACCTTTGCCGACCAGGCGGTGATCGCCATCCAGAATGCGCGCCTCTTCCAGGAGATCGAGGACAAGAGCCGCCAACTGCAGATTGCCAACCAGCACAAGTCGGAATTCCTCGCCAACATGTCGCACGAGTTGCGCACGCCCTTGAACGCGATCATCGGTTTCTCCGAAGTGCTGACCGAGCGGATGTGCGGCGAACTCAACGACAAGCAGATGGAGTATTTGAGGGACATCCACTCGTCGGGCCAGCACCTTCTGACCTTGATCAATGACGTGCTGGATCTCTCGAAGGTCGAAGCGGGCCGCATGGAGCTCGACCTCAGTTGCTTCGACTTCGGCTCGCTGCTCGAAAACGCGTTGACGCTCGTGCGCGAGCACGCCCAGCGCAATGGCCTTTCGATTGCACTGGACGTCGGGGAGGGCCTGAGCGAGTGGATCGCCGATGCGCGCAAGGTCAAGCAGATCGTGGTCAACCTGTTGTCGAACGCGGTGAAGTTCACACCCGCCGGTGGACACGTGAGCCTGACGGCGCGGCGCATGGAAGGCTTCGACGGCGCAGTGGTCGAGCTGAGCGTGGCGGACACCGGCGTGGGCATCGCACCCGAAGACCAGGCTGTGGTGTTCGATGAGTTCAGGCAGGTGGGCGTCGACTATCTGCGCAAGGCGGAGGGCACCGGCCTGGGCTTGTCGCTCGCCCGTCGGTTCGCGGAATTGCACGGCGGGACCCTCACGGTCCAAAGCCGCATCGGAGAAGGTTCGACCTTCACGCTGGTTCTGCCGCTGCAGATACTGGAGACTGTGGAATGAGCGCGCACATCCTCGTCGTCGACGACCTGGCGACCAACGTCAGGCTGCTCTCGGACATCCTCACCGCCCGCGGCTATCGCACCAGCACGGCCGCATCGGGCGAAGAAGCGCTGGCCCGCATCGCCGCCGACGCGCCGGACCTCGTGCTGCTCGACGTGATGATGCCGGGCATGAACGGCTACGACGTCTGTCGCGCCATTCGCGCCGATCCGGCGCTTGGCGTCCTGCCCGTGGTGTTGGTGACGGCGCTGAATCCGGAGCAGGAGCGCATGAACGGCCTGAACGCCGGCGCTGACGATTTCCTCGGCAAGCCCATCAACCAGGCGGAGCTGCTGGCTCGCGTGCGATCGCTCTTGCGCGTGAAGACCCTGTACGACGAGGTGCAGCGGCAGAGGGCCGAACTGCAGGCATGGAACACCACGCTGGAGCAGCGCGTCGCCGAAAGCGTGCGGCAGCTCGACCGCGTGGGGCAACTCAAGCGCTTCTTCTCGCCGCAGTTGGCGGAGGCCATTCTTGCCGGCGGTGCCGACGATCCGCTGAAGAGCCATCGGCGCGAGATCACGGTGGTGTTTCTTGATTTGCGCGGTTTCACCGCTTTCACCGAGACTGCGGACCCTGAAGAAGTGATGGCGGTCCTTGCGCAGTACCACGCCGCAATGGGGCGCCTGGTGCTTGCGCACGAGGGCACTCTGGAGCGCTTCTCCGGCGACGGGATGATGATCTTCTTCAACGATCCTCAGCCGGTTGCCGATGCACCCGTTCGCGCATTGCGCATGGCGTTGCAGATGCAGCAGGAACTGGCCGTGCTGAGCGTGCAGTGGCGCCGGCGCGGTTACGACCTGCACATGGGCATCGGCATTGCACAGGGCTTCGCGACGCTCGGCGGCATCGGCTTCGATGGGCGAATCGACTACGGCGCGATCGGCACGGTGACCAATCTTGCGGCGCGGCTCTGTTCGGAGGCCGCGGCCGGGGAAATCCTCATCTCGCAACGCGTGCAAGGCGTGTTGCATGAGATGTCCCCGAACCCCGACTGGTCGACCGAGCAGGCGGGCGAACTCGAACTCAAGGGCTTTCAGCGCAAGGTGCCCGCCTGGCGGGTGCTGCCCGGCGCATGATCACTGCGCCGGGGCCTCGTCGTCTCGCGCCTCGTCACTCTTCCACGAAGGCTTCTTCCCGCTTGGCCTTGATCGATGGCAGCAGGACGATCCCCAGCAGCAGGCAGGCTGCCGCCAGCAGCCCGGCGGACAACGGGCGCGTGATGAATACGCTCCAGTCGCCGCGCGACAGCAGCAGTGCGCGCCGCAGGTTCTCTTCCATCATGGGCCCCAGGATGAAGCCCAGCAGCAGTGGGGCCGGCTCGGTGCGCAGCTTCAGGAAGAGATAGCCGATGAAGCCAAAGGCCGCGACCATCCACACGTCGAAGGTGTTGTTGTTGGTCGAGTAAACGCCAATCGCACAGAACAGCACGATCGCCGGGAACAGGAACTTGTAAGGCACCGTCAGCAGCTTGATCCACATGCCGATGAGCGGCAGGTTCAGGATGATCAGCATTGCATTGCCGATCCACATCGAGGCGATCAGGCCCCAGAAGAGCTCGGGGTTGCTGGTCATCACCTGCGGGCCGGGCTGAATGTTGTGGATGGTCATGGCGCCGACCATCAGCGCCATCACGGCGTTGGGCGGAATGCCCAGCGTGAGCAGCGGAATGAAGGAAGTCTGCGCGCCGGCGTTGTTGGCCGACTCGGGCGCGGCCACACCGCGGATGTTGCCCTTGCCAAAAGGCACTTCGCCGGGTTTGCCGCGCATCTTTTTTTCGAGCGCATACGAAGCGAATGACGCCAGCAACGCACCGCCGCCGGGCAGGATGCCAAGCGCCGAACCCAGGGCGGTGCCGCGCAATACAGCGGGCGCCATGTCCTTGAAGTCCTGCTTGGTGGGCCACAGGCCCTTGACCTCGGACGTGAACACTTCGCGTTCGTCATCAGGCTGCGAAAGATTGCCGATGATTTCGCCATAGCCGAAGACACCCATGGCAATCACCACGAAGCCGATGCCGTCGGTCAGTTCGGGGATGTCGAAGCTGAAGCGTGCGACGCCCGAGTTCACGTCGGTGCCGACGATGCCGAGCAGCAGCCCCAGCACGATCATCGCGACTGCCTTGAGCAGCGAACCCGAAGCCAGCACCACGGCGCCGATCAGGCCCAGCACCATCAGCGAGAAGTACTCTGCCGGGCCGAACTTGAAGGCCAGCTCGGTCAGCGGCGGCGCGAAGGCCGCCAGGATCAGCGTGCCGACGCAGCCTGCAAAGAACGAGCCCAGTCCCGCGGCGGCAAGTGCCGGACCCGCGCGACCTTGCCGCGCCATCTGGTAGCCGTCGATACAGGTCACTACTGAAGATGATTCGCCCGGCAGGTTGACCAGGATCGCGGTGGTCGATCCGCCGTATTGCGCGCCGTAGTAGATGCCGGCCAGCATGATCAGCGCCGACACGGGCGGCAGCGCGTAGGTCGCCGGCAACAGCATCGCGATGGTCGCGACCGGCCCGATCCCCGGCAGCACGCCAATCAGCGTGCCCAGGATGCAGCCGACGAGGCAATAGAGCAGGTTGGTGAGGGTGAACGCAACGCCGAAGCCGGTTGCAAGGTTTTGAATCAGATCCATGGTGGTCTCCTCAGCCCGAAACGAAGGTGGGCCAGACCTGGATCTGCAGCTTGAGCGCCCAAATGAAGGCGATGTAGCTGCCCACGGCAAGGATGGTCGAAAGAACGAGCACGTCGCGCAACTTGAAATGCGCGCCTGCGAGGCTGGAGATGATGGTCAGCGCGTAGATCGCGAGGATCATTCCCATGGCGGGTACGCCGATGCTGGGCAGTCCGCCGAGCAGCACGCCGAACGCGAGATTGGCCGCCAGCACGAAGAAGAGCGGCTTCCACGCCCACTTGCCGATGGGGTCGCCGTCGACCGTCTCGACCACCAGCGACTGGAACATCACCGCCGCGCCGAGGACTGCCAGCAGGATTCCGAGCATGAGGGGAAAGTAGCCGGGCCCCATCCGGGCGCCGTTGCCGACGGTGTAGGAGGTCGCGCCAATGGCGAAGGCCGCTCCTATGGCTGTGAACATGACTCCTGAAAAGAAGTCTGCCTGACTCTTGACGCGCATGTCTCGCTCCTCGGTTTTGTGGAGCGAGGGTCGTCCCGCGTGCCTGACTCCTGGCTGACCAGGGCTGTACGGACTTCCACGTACCAGCCGGCCACCCAGGCGCTCAGCCGCCTCGGCGCAGCGGCTTCAGCAGACCCTTGAGGCCGTTGTGATCGATCTCGTGCATCAGCGCCAGGAGCCTGCCGATCTCGCCCTTGGGAAAGCCCTCGCGGGCGAACCAGGTGAGATAGTTGCCGGGCAGGTCCGCGATCACCCGGCCCTTGTACTTGCCGAAGGGCATCTCCAGCGTGACGAGTCGTTCGAGGTCTTCAGGGCTCATCTTTGCGCCTCGTGCCGATGCTGTTCCAATTCACCATGTCTTTCAATTCCCTGGGACTCGATCCCGCCCTGGTGCGTGCCGCCACCGACAAGGGCTATGCGGCGCCCACGGCCATTCAACTCGAAGCCATTCCGCCCATCCTGCAGGGGCGCGACCTGCTGGGCGCGGCTCGCACCGGCTCCGGCAAGACCGCGGCATTCTCGCTGCCCCTGCTCCAGCGGCTCGCCGCCGAGCCGCGCCAGACGCCCCGGCGGCTGCGCGCGTTGATTCTGGTGCCCACGCGCGAGCTGGCTGCACAGGTGGGCGAATCCATGCGCGGGCTCGCGCAGCATCTGCCCGTGCCGTTGAAGATTGCGGTCGCCTTCGGCGGCGTGTCGATCAACCCGCAGATGATGGCGCTGCGCGGCGGCGCCGACATCATGATCGCCACGCCGGGGCGCTTGCTCGATCTCATCGATCATCGCGCGCTCAGGCTGTCGACGGTGTCGATGCTGGTGCTCGACGAAGCCGATCGCCTGTTCGACCTTGGCTTCGCCGAAGAGCTGAATCGCATCCTCGCGCTGTTGCCCGAACGGCGCCAGAACCTGCTTTTCTCGGCAACCTTTCCGCAGGCGATCCAGTCGCTGGCTGAAGCGTTGCTGCGCAATCCGGTCCGCGTGGAGGTCGCCTCCGAAGCGGCGGAGGAACCCACGATCCAGCAGCGCGCGATCGAAGTCGACGCCAGCCGGCGCACGCAGTTGTTGCGGCAACTGATCGAAAAGAGTGGATGGCCGCGCGTGCTGGTCTTCGTTGCCACCAAGCATGCTTCGGAGATCGTCGCCGACAAGCTGCGCAAGGCGGGCGTCGACGCCGAGCCTTTTCATGGCTTGCTGAGCCAGGGCAAGCGCACGCAGGTGCTGACCGACTTCAAGGCTTCGAAGGTGAAGGCGGTCATTGCCACCGATCTCGCGGCCCGTGGCATCGACGTGGTCCAGTTGCCGGTCGTCGTGAACTACGACCTGCCGCGCTCGGCTGTCGACTACGTCCACCGCATCGGGCGCACGGGCCGCGCCGGGGCGAGCGGGCTGGCCGTGAGCTTCGTCAGCGCCGACACTGAGGCGCACTTCCGGCTCATCGAAAAGCGCCAGGGCCTGAACGTGCCGCGCGAGCGGGTCGCAGGCTTCGAGCCCGTGGAGACGGCGACGCCGGCCGCACCCGCTTCGAATGCGGGCGGCATCAAGGGAAAGCGGCCGAGCAAAAAGGACAAGCTGCGCGCCGCCGCGCGCTGAATTCACTCGCCCGCGCCGCCGTTTCGCTCAATCCTGCGGCGGCTTCTTCGCGATGCCCATCGTCTTGGCGAGGATGCCGAGCATGACCTCGTCCGCACCACCACCGATCGAGGCCAGCCGGCCGTCGCGATACAGGCGCGACACCCGGTTTTCCCAGGTGAAGCCCATGCCGCCCCAGAACTGCAGGCAGGTGTCCGCCACCTCGCGCGTGAGCCGGCCGCATTTGAGCTTGGCCATCGACGCGAGTTCGGTCACATCCTGGCCCTGCACGTGCAGATCGCAGGCGCGATAGGTGAGCGCCCGCAGCGCCTCGACCTCGGTCTTGAGTTCGGCCAGCTTGAACTGCACCCACTGCTGGTCGGCCAGCGTGCCCCCGAACAGTTTTCGCTGCTGCGCCCATTCGATGGTCTGGGCGATGCAATCGTCCAGCGGTTCCAGCGAGCTGGCGGCGCACCACAGGCGCTCTTCCTGGAACTGCTGCATCTGGTAGACGAAGCCCTGGCCTTCCTCGCCGATGCGATTGCTTTGCGGCACGCGCACGTTGTCGAAATAGATGAGCCCGGTGTCGCTCGAATGCATGCCGATCTTGCGGATCTTCCGGGCTTTCTCGATGCCGGGGCTGTCCATCGGAACCATCACGAGCGATTTGTTCCGATGCACCGGCCCATCGCCGGTGTTGACCAGCATGCACATCCAGTCGGCTTGCAGGCTGTTGGTAATCCACATCTTCTGGCCGGTGATCAGGTAGTCGCCGCCGTCCTTGCGTGCATGCGTCTTCAGGCCGGCGACGTCGCTGCCGGCCCCGGGCTCGCTGACGCCGATGCAGCCCACCGTTTCGCCTGCGATGGCCGGCGCCAGGAATTCGCGCCGCAGTGCGTCGCTGCCGAAGCGGGCGAGCGCGGGCGTGCACATGTCGGTCTGCACGCCGATGGCCATCGGCACGCCGCCGCAGCTCACGTGGCCCAAGGCTTCGGCCATTGCCATCGCATACGAATAGTCGAGCCCCGAGCCGCCGTACGCCTCCGGCTTGTTGAGGCCGAGCAGCCCGAGCGCCGCCAGCTTCCTGAAGATCTCGTGCGCCGGAAAGCTCTCGGCCTCTTCCCATTCATCGACGTGCGGATTGATCTCCTCGTCGATGAAACGGCGCATCGTCCTCTGGATTTCGAGATGCTCGTGCGTGTATTGCATGGCGCAGACTGTAGGCGGCGCGCGGAAAGGCTGCTTGCGGGAAGTGGCTACCGGATGAGCCCGGGGCCGCGGCAGGCTCAGCGCTGCGGCCGGATCCGGTAGAGCGCGTTGTTGCGGTCCGCGCTCACGTAGATGGTGCCGTCGCTGCCGACTGCGACGCCGGTCGGCACATAGGGCGGCGGCATGCCCGGGCCGCTTTCGAGGCCGATCGGCAGTCCTTCGGCGACCGTGCGGCGCGTGCCGCTGGCGGGGTCGATCTCGACCAGCCGCCGCGCCGCGCTTTCCGCCACGATGAAGCTGCCCCACGGCGTCTGCGCAACGCCTTCGGGCATGGCCAAGCCTTCGGCGATGGTGCGCAGCGGCGCGCTCGCGTCCAGGGGAATGCGCGTCAGCTTGCCCGCGGCCTCCGTGACGTAGAGCGCACCGTCCTTGCCGACGATCATCTGGACCGGCCCGCCAAGGCCGCTGGCGATGACTTCCTTGTTCTCGAACTTCGGGCCACTCGCGCGCGTCACGCTGCCGGTGGCAAGTTCGGCGTAGATCACGCTGCCGTCGGGCATCGGTATGGCGTCGTAAGGTGCTTTCAGTGCGTGCAAGATGGCCGTGGTCTTCAGTGTCTTCCGATCCACCAACTGCACCGTGCCCGTGAACCATGACGCGAGTGCGAAGTGCGTCGCCGAAAGGCCCACCGCAAACGGATACTCCAGATCCGGATCGCGCTGCATGCGGAAGACGTCGCGCACGGCGCCGGTGCTGGCATCCACTTGGCGGAAGCCGAAGACATCGGCCACCCAGAGATCGTTGCCGTCGATCTTCATGCCGGCCGGCACCGCGAGCCTGCCGCCAGTCAGGAGCCGCAGTTCGCCCGTGTCGGGACTGAAAGCCTGGACCGAGTTGTCCGCCATGTTCGAGACATAGATGGTCCCGTCCGGCGCGATCGCCAAGTTGTCAAGCGACGGCTTGAGCTGCTTGGCGACGGTCTTGCGTCCAGTGGCCAGATCCACGCGCACCAGTTCGCCGCTGCGCGCATCGACCACCCACAGGTTGCCCTTGCCGTCGAGATTGGCGGCGGCGGGGATCTTGAATCCGTCGGCGATCACCGTCATCGCGCCATTGGCCGGATCGATCCTCACGACCTGGCCCTTGAACCACAGCGGGCCGTAGAGCATGCCGTCCGGCCCCACCTCGAAGCCGTTGAAGCCGCCCATGTCCTTCTTGATGAGGCGGGGCGGCTTCTGACCCGTCCGGTCGATCTCCCATAGGGCGTCGCCCAGGAAGACCTGCGAGGCATAGAGCTTGCCGTTACGCCGGTCGAAGTCGAGCGAGTTGAGTCCGGGCAGGTCCTTCGCGACCACCCGCATCGGCGCGTTGTCGTTCTCGCGCATGCGCAACATGCCCATCAGGTAGTTGGTCCAGGCGAGTTCGCCGTTGGGGCCGACCGCGATGTCGTCGGCCTGACCTTCGACGCTCTTGATGAAGACGCTCGCCGTACCGGTCTTCCGGTCGACTTCCCACATGGTGTTGCCGACGACGGAGCCGGCAAGCAAGCGGCCCTGCTTGTCGATGGCGAGGCCGTGCACGCCCGAAAACGCTGAGGGCGCCACGATCGCCTCGGGCGCGGCCCACCCGGCGGGCTTCGTTGCCGATGCGGCGGAAGCAGTGGCGGGCAGCGATGCAGGCGGTGCCGTGGTGCAGGCACTGAGAACGAGAAGGAAGGCCGACGCCAGAAGCGCGCTACCGATGACTTGTTTCATGTCGTCTCCTCAGGCTTGGAACCGCTTGCGTGTCAAACCCAGTGCGATCCAGAAGGCGGCCACGGTGTATGCCACCAGCACGAGTGCGTGCCGCCACCAGTCCGGCGGCCACTGGTCCATGAAGAGCGGCCGCACCAGCATCACCGCGTTGGTCAGAGGCAGCCACGCGGCGACCGCGCGCACGGCATCGGGCAGTTGGTCCAGCGGAAAGAACACGCCCGACAGGAACATCATCGGCGTCATGAAGAGCGTGAAGTAGTAGGTGAAGAAGTCGTAACCCTTCGCGAGCGCATTGAAGATCAGCGCAATGCACGAAAAGGTGATGCCCGCACCCGCCAGCACGAACCAAGCGATGATCAGCTTGGGGCTGTGGCTGATGCCCAGCGCCAGCATCACGAACATGATCGCCGTGGTCGTGAAGATCGCCTTGAAGGCCGCCCAGAGCATCTCGGCCAGCACCACGTCATCGAGCCCCACCGGCGCGTTCATGATGCCGTCCCACGTCTTCTGGACGTGCATGCGCGAAAACGCGGAGTAGAGCGCCTCGAACGAGGCCGCGTTCATCGCACTCATGCAGATGGAGCCGCTCGCCAGAAACAGGATGTAGGGGATGCGCGTGCCGTCGACCTCGACCTTGCCGACCAGCGCCCCCATGCCGTACCCGAAAGCCACCAGCCAGATCAGCGGTTCGGCGATGTTGCCGATCAGGCTCGGGATCGCGAGCTTGCGCCACACCAGCAGGTTGCGCAGAAACACTGGCCACCAGCGCATCGAGAGTTCGGGCGGGCGCCACACCGACACCGCCGGCGCCTCGGCGATTGGCGAAGTCGTATCCATCTGCATGCTCATCGTTGCCCCTTCTTGCAGGCTCTTCAGCCGTCTTCGCGTATTTGGCGGCCGGTCAGTTTGAGGAACAAGTCTTCCAGATTGGCAGGCCGATGAAAGGTTCGCAAGCCGCTGCGATCGCCGAGCGCAGCCATCAGCCCGCGCGCATCCTGCGTATAGAAGAACACCGTCTCGCCGCTGACTTCCACGCGCGCGGCATAGTCCTTGAGCGGCGACCGCGCCAGTTCGAGCGCGCCGTTGCCGTACAACTCGACAACGTCCGGCTCGAGGTATTGAGCGATCAGGTCGCGCGGACGGCCTTCCGCGATCTTGCGGCCATGGTCGAGCACAAGCAAGCGCGAACACAGCCGCTCGGCCTCATCCATGAAGTGCGTGGTCAGCAGGATCGACTTGCCCTGCTGAAGCAGCACCTGGAGCCTTTCCCACATCAGGTGGCGCGCTTGCGGGTCCAGGCCCGTCGTCGGCTCGTCGAGCATCAAGAGCTTCGGGTCGTTGACCAATGCGCGGGCCAGGGAGAGGCGCCGCCGCATCCCGCCAGACAGCTCGCCGGGCTTGGCGTCGGCCTTGTGCGAGAGAGCCGCGAACTCCAGCAACTGCGGGATGCGCGGCGTGATTTCCGCGCGCCGCATGCCGAAGTAGCGCGCGTAGACCATCAGGTTCTCGGCGCAGCTGAAATCGGGGTCCAGCGTATCGAACTGGCTCACCACGCCCAACTGAGCCTTGATGGCGCGTCCGTCGCGCGGCATCGAAAGCCCCCCCAATCCCTCGATCGTTCCGTGGTCCGGCGCGGTGAGGCCGAGGCACATGCGGATCGTGGTCGTCTTGCCCGCGCCGTTCGGGCCGATCACGCCGAGGCACTCTCCGGGCGCGATCTCGAAGGAGAGGTCGTCCACCACGGTCGTCGTTCCGTAGCGTTTATGGAGGTTGCGGGCCTGGAAGAGGGGGGCGGGCGGGGTCGGCACCGGGGCATTGTGGCGCATCGGAGGCTGGCATGGCGCCCGGCTTCAGAGGCGAAGACCGTCGAACTCGGCCTTCATCCAGTCGATGAAGGCGCGCGTCCGGGCGGGCAGCAGCCGCGCATTCGGATAGATCACGCTCACTGGCCGGGGCGGCGGCTCGAACGCCGTCAAGACCAACTCCAGGCGGCCCTGCGCCACCATCGGCAGCACCTGATAGGAGAAAAAGTTGCCGAAGCCCACCCCTGCTGCGCAGGCTTCCACAGCCGGCGCGATGTGATTGAACTCCAGGTTTCCACGAGTCGCGATCGACAGCGGCCGCCCGTCTTCGCGAAACATCCATGGGCCGACCGTGGACGGATGGATGCGCACGCAATTCGCATCCCGCAGTTCGCGCGGATGCATCGGTGTGCCGTGACGACGCAAGAAGCCGGGGCTTGCAACCACCACGCGGCGAATGCTGCCGAGTTGCTGCGCCACGAGCGACGAATCCTCGAGCTTGCTGATGCGTATGCCGACGTCGACGCCTTCTTCGAGCAGGTTCACGGACCGATCCTGGAGCAGTACGCTGCAGCGCATCTTGTCGTAGCGCTGGAGAAAGCGCACCACGGCCGGCGAAACGTACATGTGCCCGAACATCACGGGCGCGGTGATCGTGAGCAGCCCTGCCGGCTCCGTCGCATCCAGCGTGAGTGAACGATCGGCCGCATCGGCTGCGGCGAGCACCTCTCGGACGCTTTGCAGATAGCTGCGGCCTTCTTCGGTGAGCGAGATGCGTCGCGTGGTGCGGTGGAAGAGCCGTACGCCGAGGTGAGCTTCCAGCGCTGCAAGCGAACGCACCACTGCCGGAAGCGAAGTGTCCAGTGATTCGGCGGCCTTCGTGAGACTGCCCTGGTCGGCGATCTGCACGAAGGTCTGCATGGCTTTGAGTCGGTCCATGGGGCGATTAAATCCGATTGGCTCGATTAATCCGAAACTCGCAGCAGTCAACTGCGTTGTGCGCCATTACTCCTGCGCAAGGAGCAAACAACAATGAAGGCGTTGCAACAGGTCCGCAAGGATTCGCAAGGAGAAAGCGCATGTCTTCAACCCCGACCCGCCCAGCAGATCAAGCTCTAAAGCCATCGGAGAGGACTCGCATCATGACCGCCGCATCGGCTGCTGCGTCGGCTTGGCATGAAGGCGAACAGGCGATGCAGGCGCGCGCGGGCGTGCTGGAGCGCATGGCGATGTTCGGCACGCGCGTTCTTCGCGACTACATGCCCGACCAGCATCGGACTTTCTTTGCGCAACTGCCCTTCCTGATTGCAGCCAGCCTCGACGGCACCAAGCAGCCGTGGGCCAGCGTGCTGGCTGCGCCAGCGGGGTTTGCGCATTCGCCGGATGAGCATCATTTGCGAATCGACGCACATGCGGACGCGGGCGATCCGTTCTCGGATGGGCTGGTGCGAGGCGCGCAGATTGCGCTCTTGGGCATTGAGCCGCACACCGGGCGACGCAATCGGATGAATGGGGTGGTGGAGGAGATGGATGCAAGTGGCTTCACTGTTGCCGTGCTGCAGAGCTTCGGCAACTGCCCGAAGTACATCCAGGCGCGCGAGCCTTTGTTCGTCGATGAGTCGCGCACGGGGTTGCCTGTACGGCGCATCGATGTCCTGGACGCCGCCGCCCGCCGCATGATGGCGAATGCCGACACGTTCTTCATCGCGACAGCGCATCCCTCAGCCGGTGACGGCGCGACATCGCACGGCGTCGATGTATCGCATCGCGGCGGACGGCCGGGGTTCGTGCGCGTGTCTGACGATGGCGCGCTGACCGTGCCGGACTTCATCGGCAATTCGTTCTTCAACACGCTGGGCAACATCGCAGTGAACCCGCGCGCGGGCTTGTTGTTCATCGACTTCGACACCGGCGATCTGCTTCAACTGGCGGTGACGGCCGAGGTGATCTGGGACGGTCCTGAGCTTGCCGCTTTCGAAGGTGCCGAACGCCTTTTGCGCATGCGAGTGGTCGCTGCGATCCATCGGCCGGCCGCCTTGCCGCTGCGTTGGGGGCCGGCGCAGTTGTCGCCCTTTCTCGCCGGCACCGGAAATTGGCCGCAGGCGTCGTGAGCCGTCCGGTCAGTGGAAGCAAGGAATGCGCGCGTTCACGGAGGGCTGGTAGTCCCAGCCGCGCTCGTGCAGCCCATCGGTCGCGAGGCCACGTGACAGCAGCGCCTGAAGGCCCGCCGCTGCGGCAGTGCAGGCGAGCGATTGGCCGGGACACGCGTGCTTGCCATAACCAAAGCCCAGCGTCTGCCGACGGGCCCGCATCAGTTCGAAAGTCGCTGGCGCGGGATTGAGCGCGGGATCCCGATTCGCCGCCCCCAGCACCAGCAGAACCGCATCGCCCGCTGCGAGTTCGGTACCTGCGATCACAGCGTCTTGCGCGACGAAGCGGCGCGTGTTCTGAACGGACGGATCGTGGCGCGCAACTTCTTCGACCAACGCAGGCAGCAATTCCCAGCGTGAACCGAGCGTGCGGCGCAGGTTCGGCTCGCGTGCCAGCGCGGCCAGGCTGTTGCCCAGCAAGCCCGCCGTCGCTTCGCAGGTTTGCGACAGCAGGCCGATGAGATTGGCGCGAAGCACTTTCGTGCAGCGCTCCGGTGCCTCGGTCTGCACAGCCGCGAGCAGGCTGCCGCCGCGCGCCGGGGCGGCCGCAGCGTGCTGCTCGAATCGCGCCATCAAAGCCACCGCCGCATCGCTGGCGGCGTCGAGTCGAGCCTGCGTCGACAGCGGCGACAGGCAGGCTACGAAGTCCCGCATCCAACGCGATATTGCCGGCAAAGCTTCGTCAGCGAAACCCAGAAGATGGGCCACGGCGCTGACCGGGAACGCGAAGCAGAAATCGCCGAGCGTTTCATCCGCCAGCTTTTCAGCGACCCGCAATGCATCGGCATGCGCCGCGGCGAGATCGAGCCGAGCCAACGCACGTTGCAGCACCGGCTTGTGAGCCGCGTGCAACTCGCCGTCATTCATACGGACGAGCTGGCCGAACACCTCGCCCGCCGGTGTCCCGGCGATCACATTCGGCACGGATTCGCCAACCGGCCGCACACGCAAGGCATCGCTCGACAGCAGTTCGCGCACGACGTCGGCACGGCTGGCAACCCACAGTCGCAGGCTTTCGTCGCGGACCAGCGCGGGCCCGCTGCGAAGCGTGGCGTACCACGGATAGGGATTGGGATGCGTGACAGCCGCAATGGCGTCTGCGGGTAGGGCGAGATGGTTCATGCGGCAAGTGTGGTGCTTTTCAAGCGATCACACTTCGCTTACGATCGAAGTATGGACGCAACCGCCGACTCCCATCTCGCCCGGCTCGCAGGCGCCATCGCCGAGCCGGCCCGCTCCCGCATGCTGTGCTGCCTGATGGACGGCCACGCGCGCACCGCGACCGAACTGGCCGCCGTCGCCGAGGTTGCGGCATCGACCGCGAGCGCCCATCTGGCGCGCCTCAAGGAGCAGCGGCTTGTCGAATCGGTTGCGCAAGGCAAGCACCGGTATTTCCGGCTGGCCGGCAGCGAGGTGGCTGCCGTGCTCGAAAGCCTGCTGGTGGTTGCCGGCGTCACGCGCAGCGAGTTTAGGCCGACAACGCCGAGCCGGCTTCGCTCGGCGCGCACTTGCTACGACCACATGGCCGGTGCCGCGGGCGTGGCACTGCACGATCACTTGCACAGCCAAGGCTGGCTGAAGGCTTCGTCGGACGGTGCGGGCCGGTCGTATGACCTCACGCAGAAAGGCATGGCCGCACTCGAGGCGCTCGGGGTCGACGTCGAAGCGGCGCGCGCCAGGCGCAGGCGGTTTGCTTGCGCGTGCCTCGACTGGAGCGAACGCCGCCCGCATCTTGGTGGCGCGTTGGCAGCGTCCTTGCTGCAGCTTTCATTGGAGCGCGGCTGGGTCCGCCAGGATCTGGACAGCCGCGCCCTGGCGGTCACGCCGCGTGCGCGCCGGGAAGCGCCGGCGCTGTTCGGCGAAGCGGGCGCCCCGCCGGCCGGCTATTGAAACGCCACTTCCGCAAAGCTGCGCAGCTTGCGGCTGTGCAGCCGGCTCGATCCTTCCTTGCGCAGGACGTCGATGGCCGCCATGCCGATGCGCAGGTGTTGTTCCACGCGCTCGCGATAGAACTGGTTTGCCATTCCAGGCAGCTTGATCTCGCCATGCAGGGGCTTGTCGCTCACGCACAGCAGCGTGCCGTAGGGCACACGAAAGCGGAAGCCGTTGGCCGCGATGGTTGCGCTTTCCATGTCGAGCGCGACGGCGCGGCTCTGGCTGAAGCGGCGCTGGGGCTGGTTGCCCGGCAGCAACTCCCAGTTGCGGTTATCGGTGCTTGCGACGGTACCCGTGCGCATGATCTTCTTGAGCTCGGTGCCTTGCGTGCCGGTGACCTCAGCCACCGCCTTTTCGAGAGCGAGCTGGATTTCCGACAGCGCCGGGATGGGCACCCACAACGGAAGCTCCTCGTCCAGCACGTGGTCTTCGCGAACGTACGCATGCGCGAGCACGTAGTCGCCAAGCCGCTGCCCCTGACGCAGCCCCGCGCAGTGGCCGAGCATCACCCATGCGTGCGGACGCAGCACCGCGACGTGATCGGTGATGGTCTTGGCGTTGGCCGGCCCGACGCCGATGTTGACCATCGTGATGCCGGTGCAGTCCTCACGCACCAAGTGGTAGGCAGGCATCTGCGGCAGGCGGGCCGGCGACGTGCCCTGCGTCCCGTCGAGCAACTCGCCATACACACGGCTCGACCCAGCCGCCATCCCGCGGCGGCGCGTGACCACGTTGCCTGGCTCGATGAAGGCGACGTACTCGCTCTTCTCGTCGGTCATCGCCTCGTGTCCGAGCCGCACGAATTCATCGATGTAAAACTGGTAGTTGGTGAACAGCACGAAGTTCTGGAACCATTCCGGCGCCGTGCCGCTGTAGTGGCGCAGGCGATGCAGCGAATAGTCGACCCGCGCCGCCGTGAAGAGCGACAGCGGCTGAGCCTCTCCAGGCTTGGCCTCGAAGGTGCCGTTCGCGATGCCGTCGTCCATTGCGCCCAGGTCTGGCAGGTCGAAGACATCGCGCATCAGCGCACGACGCTCCGCGCTCATCGTGCCTTCGATGTGATCGTTCTCGGCAAACGAAAAGTGAATCGGAATCGGCTGTGTGCTCGTGCCGATCTCGAGCTCCACCTGATGGTTCTCCAGCAGCAGCCTGAACTGCTCCCGGTAATACCGCAAAAACAGATCCGGCCGCGTCAGCGTCGTCTCGTAGCGCCCCGGCCCCGACACAAACCCGTAGCTCAACCCCGCATTGGCGACCGGCGTGCGCCGCGACACCGTGTGCGTATGGATCCGCACAAACGGATAACAAGCACGAACCCGCCCCGGCAGGCTTTCCCCAGCCACAAACCGCTGCATCGCATCCCGAAGGTGCTGCAACCCCCCGTCATAAATCAGCCGAACCTGCTCCAGGGCAGCATCAGCATCGGTAAAACGCGCAGGAGCAATAAACGCAGGCATATAAGGCATGCAACATTGTGGCCCACCATCAAGTCACGCAGCCACCAGCAAAAATGGCCGGCGCAGCCCCGCCAAATTCGCGAACACCGCGGAACTGGCTTCGCCAGGCCGCTGGTGTTGCCCCCGGTAGGGGGTTGGCGAAGCGACACGAAGTGCGCGCAGCCTGGGGGCGAGCAACAGTCAGGGCATAGGTTCGCGCATGGTCACGAACTCCTCGGCCACCGTGGGATGAATCCCGATCGTGCTGTCGAACAGCGCCTTCGTCGCCCCGGCCCGCATCGCCACTGCAAACCCCTGAACGATCTCCCCGGCATCCGGCCCGACCATGTGCAAGCCAACCACCTTGTCGCTGGCCGTCTCGACGACCAGCTTCATGAACGTGCGCTCCTCGTTCCCCGACAGCGTGTGGCGCAGCGCCCGGAACTCGCTCGAAAAAATCGTGACCTTGCCGAACTTCATCCGCGCCGCGGCTTCGGTGTAGCCGCAGGTGCCGACATTCGGGTGCGTGAACACGGCGGTCGGCGTGTATTCGTAGTCGAGCTGCCGCTTGCCTTTGCCGAAAAGCGAGTCCACCACCACCATTGCCTCCGCCAGCGCGACCGGCGTGAGCTGCTGGCGAGTCGACACGTCGCCGACCGCGTAGATCGAAGGCACGGAGCTGCGATAGTGCGCGTCGACGATCACGCCCCCGCGCTCGTCGAGTGCCACACCCGCCGCGTCGAGCCCCATGCCCTCGGTGTTGGGCACCCGGCCTGTCGCAAAAAGGATGACGTCGGCCTCCACCCGCTGGCCGCGAGAGAGCATGGCGCACAGGCCGCTCTCCAGTCGCGTGATCATGTTGATTTCGTTGTTCAGCCGGATGTCGATGCCGGTCCGGGTCATCTCCTTGGCAAGGAACTGCCGAAGATCCTCGTCAAAATCATTGAGCAGATGCGCATTGCGCTGCACCTGCGTGACCTTGGCGCCCAGGCCGTTGAAGATCGAGGCGAATTCGCAGGCGATGTAGCCGCCGCCCACCACCAGCAACCGCTTCGGAAACGGGTCCAGATCGAACATCGCGTCGGACACGACGATGTGCTCACGGCCCGTTACGTCGGGCACGAAGGGCATGCCGCCGGTGGAGATCAACACATGCTGGGCCGTGAACCGGCGCTCACCGACCTGCAGCGTCTGGGCGTCCGCGAACTGCGCCCAGCCCTGGATGAGCGTCACGCCCGCGCCTTCGAGCAGGTTGCGATAGACACCATTGAGCCGCGTGATTTCGCGTGCCCGATTCGCCTTGAGGCGCGCCCAGTCAAAACGCGTTTCGCCGACATGCCAGCCGTAGCCTGCCGCTTCCTCGAAAGCGTCTGCATAGCCGGCCGCATAGCTGTAGAGCTTCTTGGGGATGCACCCGACGTTGACGCAAGTGCCGCCGAGTTCGGCGCATTCGGCCAGGGCCACTCGCGCGCCGCGCTGCGCCGCCATACGGGCAGCGCGCACGCCACCGCTGCCGCCGCCGATCACAAAGAAGTCGAAGTCGAATGTGCGCATGGAAGCTCCTTGGCGCCGACTGTAGCCGGCGCAAGGAGAAGCCGCTGCGCACTGTGGCGGATTACGGCCGGTCGACCAGGCCCTGTTGCGGTTGATCCGGGCGGCCCGGGGCGCGGGGCCGAAGTTCCTGCGCCTGGCGCGCCGCCTGTTGCCGTTGCTGGATCATCTGCTGCGCTTGCTGCTGTTGCGCCCGCATGGCCTGTTGTTGCTGCATCTGCATGGCTTGCGCCTGCGCTGCGCGTTGCTGGGCTTCAGCCTGCTGTCGCTGCATCTGCTGCAATTGCTGCGCCTGTTGTGCTTGTTGCGCCTGCATGGCTTGGGCCGCTGCGCGTTGCTGGATTTCCTGCTGCTGGCGCTGTGCCTGTTGCAGTTGCTGTGCTTGTTGAGCCTGCAAAGCCTGCTGCGTCGCGGCACGGCGCTGCGCTTCCTGCTGCTGCCTTTGGGCCTGCTGCAGTTGCTGCGCCTGTTGCGCCTGCATCGCTTGGGCGGCGGCACGCTGCTGCGCTTCCTGTTGCTGGCGTTGAGCCTGTTGAAGTTGCTGCGCTTGCTGCGCCTGCATGGCCTGCGCTGCGGCGCGTTGCTGCACTTCTTGCTGCTGCCGCTGCACTTGCTGGAGTTGCTGTGCCTGTTGCGCCTGCATGGCTTGAGCGGCCGCTCGCTGCTGCAGTTGTTGTGCCTGCTGAGCTTGCTGTGCCTGAACGGCTTGCCCTGCCGCGCGTTGCTGGATTTCTTGCTGCTGGCGCTGGATCTGCTGTGCCTGGAGCGCTTGCTGAGCCTGTTGAACTTGCTGGGCCTGCTGGAACTGCTGCATCTGTCGTTGCTGCTGTCTCGGCTGCACCGCACCGGGCGGAGGCACCGCCGCGGCCCTGCTGAAGGCCGCGGGTGACGGCCCACCGTGCAACGGGATTGGCGCGCCCATCCCCACAGGCACGCTGGCAAGCCGCTCGGTGGGCACACGGACGACCTCTCGCCGCCCGATCGGCCCGCGAGCGAAATGATCCGCCGGCACGACCGTGACCGCCCCGGGCATCAGCCGATTGGCAAACTCGGCATTGCGTGCGGCGTTCTGCGCGGCGATTTGGCGGCCAAGCGCAGCGCGATTGGCTTCGTCGATATAGCGCTGGCTGGCGCGGTAGCCGGGCCGCCATGCCTCGCCGGGAGCCAATGGGAACCACCCCACACCGTGGCGCCCTCCGCCGATCGCCAGGTTGGCACTCGCGCCGGCGGCCGTGCCGCCCACGAAGCCCACAAGCGCAGGCGCATAGACAGGGCGCGCGTGCTGACGTCCCGGAACCCAGCACCAGCGCGACCCGACGCGCGCCCATCGGCCGTAGTGTGTCGGTGCAAAGCCCCAAGGCGCGGCGTCGATCCAGGTCCATCCCCAAGGCGCAACCTCGGCCCATTGGCCGTTCTGATAGGGCGCCCAGTCGGCGTCGACATTGCGCGGATACCAGACCTGACCGTAGTTGGGATCGTTCTGCCAATCGCCATAGGCGTCGAGTTGCTGGTAGCCGACGGTGTCGCGCGACACATAACGCGCGGAGACCGACTGGTCGTCGATGCGATCGCGTTCCGCCACCCAGCGGTCGAAGTCGCTCGCCGCGCGGACCGGTGCGCCGTTCGCGGCTGCGAGGTTCCTGCCGGAGACCGTCAGTTGCTGATGCGGCCCCAGCGGCGTGCTTTCGCCGTTCTCGCCGAAGAGCGTGACGTTGCCCGCCGCGACCGAGACCTGGGTCGTGCCCGAGCCCGGGTCGACGTTGATGCGGAAGTCCCCGGGGGTGTCCACGATCATGGCCATGTTGGCGGTGTCGACCTCGAAACGTCCGCCGGCGAGATCGTCGCGCACACGAACCTGAAGGCTTCCCTGAGTGGCTGTGATGCGGGCCGTGTTGTCGTCGACCTCGGACATCGTGATGCCGGTCTGCTCGTCGAGCCGCACGGCGGTCGAGCCCACGTAGACCTCTGCGCGTGCGCTTCGATCGGCCCACAGGCGGTCGCCGGTGGTGAGCGGCCGATTGGCGACCGCCTCATACCAATTGTCATCGCCGGCCGGCGAGAAGCTCACCGAGCCTTGCTGGAAATTGAGTCGTCCGACGCGAGTCGGAGGGTCTTGCTGCGCTGCCGCAAGCACGCTGGTCAGGAGCAGCGCCAGCCCCAGGAGCCAGCCGGTCGCGCGACGCGGAAACGGGGTGGTGCGTTGGTTCATGGAAGGGTCCTCGGTACTGACCACTCAACGCGCGATGGCGCCTTGGCGCTGGCATCCGCATTGCAAAGCAATACGAATATCCCGCACGGGAGGAAACCAGGTGTAAGCCGAGCGCCCCTGTCGCTATGGGCGCACCACCATGCGCTTGGCGGCCGTGGAAATCCAATCGGCAATAGAACCGGAAACTGCAGGATCTGTCGTCCGACCTAACCCGTTGATAAACAGACGTTATTCACGTATTTTTAAGGAAAAGGAACCGGAATTCATGTCGGTAAAATCCAAGGCAAGCGCCGTCTATGACCAACCCCATCAGTTTGAGCCCCTTCTTCCGGCTCAGGACCTCGATGGGCTGGTTGAAGCCACGCGTCGGATCTTCGAAAAGTCTGCGCAGTTGCGAGCCTCGGCAAGTCCCGAAGCAAGGGAGGCCCTGCGTGCGATTGTGCGGTCGATGAACTCCTACTACTCGAACAGCATCGAGGGCCAGGGCACGCATCCGGCGAACATCGAGCGCGCGCTCAGACACGACTTTTCCGAGAAGCCGGACGTGGCCATGCGACAGCGGATAGCCGTCGCTCACATCGAAGCGGAACTGGAACTTGAACGCCTCGTGACGACAGAGGCGGCCGCCCTCAGCAGCGAATTTCTTTTGAAGGCGCACGCGGCTCTTTACGGCAGGCTTTCAGAAGGCGACCGGCGAACGGAAGACGGGCGCATCGTTGTGCCAGGAGAGCTTCGCAAGCACGACGTTGCGGTAGGCCGGCATCAACCTCCGACCTGGCAGTCGGTGCCCCAGTTCTTGGCAAGGATGGATGAGAGATATGGTCGCCTCAAAGGGGTCGATGCTGTGCTCTACACCATCGCGTCTGCCCACCATCGCGTGGCGTGGACTCACCCGTTCGAGGACGGAAACGGGCGAGCTGTTCGCCTGCAGACCCACTGCTCACTGTTCCCTGTGAGCGGAGGCCTCTGGTCGCCAAATCGCGCGCTCGCGCGCCAGCGCAAGGTCTACTGCGAGATGCTCGACAACGCGGACAGTGCGCGGCAAGGCGACCTCGATGGTCGCGGAAACCTCAGCCAGAAGATGCTCTTGGCGTGGTGCCGCTACTTCATCGAGCTGTGCGAGGATCAGGTCACGTTCATGACCACGATGCTCGATCTTCGCAAGCTCAAGGACCGCATTCGCGCCTATGTTCTCGTGCGCGGGATCACGGATGGAATCTCCGAGTACCGTGAGGAGGCCATCTTTCCGCTTCAGACGGTCGCCACGGCGGGTTCGATCTCGCGGGGCGACTTCATCAGGATGACGGGCCTGGAAGAGCGCACGGGCCGGAAGGTCGTGTCGCGTTTCCTGGCCGACGGGCTGCTCAAAAGCGATGGTCACCGCTCAGACCTATGCATTGGGTTCCCCATGGCGTCGCTCAACATCCTGTTTCCCAACCTGTACCCAGAAGCGTCCGCGGCAGCGCTCGAGTAGCTGCACACCCACGAGCGGACTGGACAGGCACGCGGGCTCCCCCGCTGAATGAGCGGTTCGCCTTCTGTCTGTTATTAGCTAGCCCGCCGGCCTTGGCCTCGGATGGGCCAGGAAGAAACGCAGCATTTCAGCGCTGGCGTCAGGCCCGGTCGGATCGGTGAAAGAGCCCCTCGGGCTGCCGCCCGCCCAGGCGTGCCCGGCGCCATGCAGCAGCCAGTGTTCGATGGTCTCGCCGCCTTGCTCATAGACGCGGCGGGTGTACCTGCGGCCCTTGCTGGCCTGGCCTCTGGACTCGTCCGTGGGCGCTGCGGCGTTCTGGCTCGCGAGCGCTGCGGCCACCAATTGCTCGCCGTTTCGTGCGTGCACCGTGCCATCGGCGTCGCCGTGGAAGACGATGATCGGTATCGATGGCCGAAGGGTCGGTGCGGCCGCCTGTCCATTCTTCATCACCGAAAGCGCCGACATCAGGTCATGCGCGGCGCCAGCAGGGATCCCCGAATGCACCCCGACGGCGGCGAACAGATCGGGATGCGTCCGGCCGAGGATGTCCGCCATTGCGCCGCCCGCCGACAGGCCGGCCACATACACGCGCCCCGGGTCGACCGCTTGCTCCGACATCACCGACCTCGTGAGCGCTGCGAGCAGCGCCGGTTCGCCGCGATCGCGCTGCTGGTGCTGCGGCTTGAACCAGTTCCAGCATTTCGATGAATTGGCGTGCTGCGTCTGCGCCGGATAGAGCACCAGAAAGCCGTGCTCCTGCGCCAGTCGATTCATCTGCGTGCCGGCGGCGAAGTCGTCCGGATGCTGCGTGCAGCCATGCAGCATCAGCACCAACGGGCGGGCCGTTCCGGTGCCTTTCGCGGGAACGAAGAGCTTGTAGGCGATGCTGCGGTTGCGATGGGCAAAGAGGCCGTCCGTCCACTGGTCTTCGCCGAGCTCCGGTACGACTTCAGGCTCGCTCGGTGCATCGCGTGCCACGGGAGGCGCTTCGACAAATCGCGCCTCGACGTCGACCACCAGCCTGTCATCGTTCGCAGCATGGGTAGGGTGAGCAGGGGTGTGCTCGGCCTCGGCAGGGCGTGCGCCTGGCGCTTCCGGCGGAGAGTCGCCCTTCAATGCGCGCTGGATGGCGCGGGTCGCCTCCTGAAGATTGCCGCCCTGTGTCAGACGCGCGGCCTGATGCATCAGGCGTTCAAAAAGTTGATTCATCGGAACACCTCAGCGAATGCGATCGGCCAATGCAGCCTTGACGGCGGGTGGCGCATGCAGTGCGCCAAGAACGGTGATGGAGCCGATGGCGTCCCGCGCGAGTTCGGGCGTCACATCGGCCGAAATGCTCGCGAGGCCGAGCACCCGGATTTCGAGCTTTTCGCCGGCGTCGCGGACGGCTTGCAGATCGGCCGCGCCGAACTGTTGCAGCCCCAGCACCAGCATCTTTCGCGCAACCACCTGCTTCAGCGCGTCCCCGTGGACAGAAAGCTGATTGCGGATTGCCGTTCGTATGAAGTCCGTCCGGTTGGAATAGAAGCCTTCGGCGACCATCAGGTCGATGTGACCGAGATCCACATAGCCCAGGTTGATCGTGATCTTCTCGGCGTCGGGCAGCTTGGTGCGCGGTGCCAAGGGAACGAGTTGATTTTGCATGGCGCCATCCTAACACCATCCAGCCGGATGGTGTGCAGATGGCGTCCGGATGGTCCCGCAGATGGGTCTTGGATCGTTCTTGAATAGAAATCTCGTCGGCAGTATGTTGAACAGGCCCCGGGGGCACCGCTTCTCGAACTGGTGAAGAATGTGTGTTTCCCCAAGTTGGATCACGAAGGACAGCAAGCAATGACCAAGCCGGATGCGACCCCGCCAACATCAGCCGCCATTCCCCCCGGGCGAACTGGCGTCTCGCCGGCCACAGGCTATGCCGGCGACGTCACCCCCGAACAGGCTGCGCAATGGATGGCCGACGGCACCGCGGTCCTTGTCGACGTGCGCACGGATGCCGAACGAGAGTGGGTCGGCTATGTCCCCGGCGCCGTCGGCATCGCCTGGAAACAGTGGCCCGGGATGGCCCTGAACACCGCCTACGACGAAGCTGTGCGCGCCGCCGTCCCTCCCGGCAAAAAAGCGGTCCTGCTATGCCGAAGCGGCGTCCGCTCCATCGCCGCCGCCAAGCGTGCCACCGAACTCGGCATCGAGGCCTACAACATCCTCGAAGGCTTCGAAGGCGACCCCGACCCAGAGGGCCACCGCGGCCAAAAAGGCGGCTGGCGCCTCCGCGGCCTCCCCTGGAAGCAAAACTAGCCCTCCCCAGCGTTGCGTAACCCGCTCGCTGGACACGGCGGAGGCTGCCGGTGTCGCCCGGGCCGAGCAACAGGAACACCGCGGAACCGGCTTTGCCGGGCCGCTGGTGTTGCCCCCGGCAGGGGGTAGGCGGCTACACGAAGTGAGCAAGCCTGGGGTGAGCAAGTGACACCGCGGAACCGGCTTTGCCGGGCCGCTGGTGTTGCCCCCGGCAGGGGGTGCAGAGCCACACGAAGTGGGCGAGGCTGGGGGCGAGTTAGATCTTCGGGATCCTGAGCTTCTGCCCCGGATAAATCTTGTCCGGACTGCTCAGCATCGGCTTGTTCGCCTCGAAGATGGCGTTGTACTTGTTGGGATCGCCGTAGTACTTCTTCGAAATCGCAGACAGCGTGTCGCCCCGAACCACGTCGTGGTACTGGGCCGGGTCTGCTGCAGGCGCGGAGAGCTTGTTGTCGACCTGCGTCACATTGGCCACGTTGCCGGCAGCCAGCGATGCCTTTTCACTCGCTTCCTGCGACGGCGCGCTGCCCGAGAGCGTCACGGTGCCGCTCGCCGCGACGTAGGTCACCTGGAGCCCGGTCAGGCCGAGGTTTTGCGTCTCGATGTACGTCTTGATCGCGTCGGCGGCCTTCTTCTCGGCATCCGGTTCCGGCGCCTGCGCGGGCTGTCCGGCTGGCGCGGCATGTGCGGTGGACCCACCGAACAGCTTTTCTCCCGCTTCCTTGATGAAACTGAGCAAACCCATCGTCTTCTCCTTGCGGCTGGTTGATCGAAGGAATGATTTAAGTGCGGAAGATGGCCCGCAAGCGTAGTCCGCCACCCCATCTGCAGCCTTGCCGGTTGCAAAGTCGTAAATAATCCCGCGCATGGCCTTCCTCGCGATCGACATCGGCAACACCCGCCTCAAGTGGTCCCTCTACGATGCCGCGCGACCCGGAGCAGCGCTGGTCGCGCACGGCGCCGAGTTTCTCGATCACATCGAGCGCCTTGCCGAGGGGGCATGGGCCGAGCTCCAGGCGCCAGCGTCGATGCTGGGTTGCGTCGTGGCCGGCGATGCGGTCCGGCGCCGCGCGGAAGAGCAATTGGTCGAGCGCTTCGATTGCTCGCCGCGGTGGGTGGTCTCCAGCGTCGCCGAGGCGGGCATCGTGAACGGCTACGACCACCCGACACGCCTGGGTGCCGATCGCTGGGTTGCGATGATCGGCGCGCGCCACCGCATGCTGTCGCAAGGCCCGGCACGCCCGATGGTGGTCGTGATGATCGGCACCGCAGTGACGGTCGAGGCGGTCGATGCCAACGGCCGCTTTCTCGGCGGCCTGATTCTTCCAGGGCACGGCATCATGCTGCGCGCGCTCGAATCCGGCACCGCCGGCCTGCACGTGCCCACCGGCGAAGTGCGAGAGTTTCCAACCAACACCAGCGACGCGCTGACCAGCGGCGGCACCTACGCCATCGCAGGCGCGGTCGAACGCATGGTCCAGCACGTGCGGGCGCACTGCGGCGCGGAACCCGTCTGCTACATGACGGGCGGCGCAGGGTGGAAGATGGCGCCAAGCATGAACGGCGAGTTCGAACTGGTCGACAGCCTCATCATGGACGGGCTGCTGGTGATCGCCGAAGAGCGACTGCTACCCAACTGACCCAGCCGTCAAACGGTCAAGCCCTCAAGCAGTCAGGCAGTCAAGCCATCCACCGCCTGGAACATCACCTGCCGGGCCTGACTGATGACCTGCCCCCGCCACGCATCGGAGTCCGTGTAGAAGGCTTCGAGCATGCCCGCATGGATGGAATCGGCCAGTTCGGCCGGCGCGTCCGGATGCTTGTGCAGCCAATGATCCGCGCGCAGAGCCGCCATTACGTCGATCAGCGGCAGCGTGCCGTACTCGAGCGCCATGCCGGTGTACTCGGCTTTTGGGCATTCTTCGTAGATCGCACTCCAGTTGAGCCCGGTCAAGAATGCGGAAGCGGATGACCCGTCGTAGATCGATGTGACCGGCGTTGCCGGCGAGCCCCACCAGGCATTCGCTCGGTCGTAGGCCTGCTGGTCGTCCCTGCAGGCAAAGATGCGCTCGCCAATGCCGTTGGGCCCCAGGCCCGTGTGCAGATCGACCCACGCCAGCCGGCGTGCGCGCTGGCCGTGCGTGCGCAGCACATCCCGAAAGGTCTTGTTGCTCCACGTCGGCGCGTGGCCGCCGAAGAAGAGGCCGTCCTCGAACTGATATTGCCCGCGTGTGACCGCGGCCTGAAATGCACTGGCGCCGTTCTTCGAAACCCAGGCAGCGATCGCGGCCACGTTTTCCTCGGTCGGCGGCCATGTCTCCGGCAGAAGCAGCGGATGCAGGCTCGCATACGGCTCGTTCACCGGCAGCGGCTGCTCGAAATCGAAGAAGTTGCGGTTCAGGTCGACGTTTTCCTGCGTCACGCGCCGGCCATACGAAAAGCCATGCGGATTGAGCGCATGCACATAAAGCACCGCCACGCCTTGCGCGCGAGCCTTTTCGCGCCATTCGTCGTCGTGCAGCGCAAAGACCTGCACGCCGCTGCCGCAATGGCCTTCGACGCCATGGCAGGCGCTGGTCACGAGCAGCATGCGCTCGGCATCGGGATCGCCGTCGAGCGCGACGTCCATCGCGAGTTCTTCGCCGTCGCGCCCCTTGAGCGGATGCACATGCGAACGCACGGCAAGCCCTGCGTTCGCACAGGCCTGGAGGAATTTCTGTCGCGCGATGAAGTAGCGAGATGCGAAGGCTTCGCCGACAGCGATCATGCTGCGGCCCCCGGCGTGGTTGGCGCATTCAGAAACTGTTCCGCCAATTGCACCCAGCAGGTTGCGCCCAGGGGGATCAGGCTGTCGTTGAAGTCGTAGCTTGCGTTGTGCAGCGTGCAGGGGCCGGCGCCGTGGTGCATGTCGCGATGCGTGCCGTCGCCGTTGCCGATGAAGGCATAGGCGCCCGGCTTGGCCTGCAGCATGAAGGAGAAATCCTCGGCCGTCATGGCGGGCTCCTGCAGGAGCACGTTGTCGGCGCCGACGATGCCGCCCATCACGCGGCGCGCGAAGTCGGCTTCGGCCGGCGTGTTGATGGTCGGCGGATAGGTGCGGATGAATTCGAAGTCGCAGCTTGCGCCATGCGCCGCGCAGATGTGCTCGGCAATCTGCTTCATGCGCGACTCGATCAGGTCGAGCACTTCGTGCGTGAAGGTGCGAACGGTGCCGCGGAGTTCTGCGTCGTTGGGCGTCACGGTGGGCGCTTCGCCGGCATGGAACATCGTCACCGAGATGACGCCGGCGTCGATCGGCTTCATGTTGCGCGTGAGGATCGTCTGGAAAGCCTGAACCATTTCGCAGGCGATCGGCACTGGATCGATGCTCGTGTGCGGCAGCGCCGCATGGCCGCCCTTGCCGCGCACGACGATGTGAAACTGGTTGCTCGAAGCCATCACCGGCCCGGGGCTCACGGCGAATTGCCCGGCCTTCATGCCCGGCCAGTTGTGCATGCCGAAGACGGCATCCATCGGAAATTGCTCGAAGAGGCCCTCCTTGATCATCTCGCGTGCACCGCCGCCGCCTTCTTCGGCGGGCTGGAAGATGAGGTAGACGGTGCCGTCGAAGTTCCGGTTCCTGGCCAGGTGCTGGGCGGCCGCCAGCAGCATCGCCGTGTGGCCGTCGTGGCCGCAAGCATGCATCTTGCCGTGGTATTTGCTGGCGTGTTCGAAGGTGTTGAGTTCGGTCACGGGGAGGGCGTCCATGTCCGCGCGCAAGCCGACGGCCCGGGTGCTGGTGCCGTTCTTCACGATCCCCACGACCCCCGTGGTGCCGAGGCCGCGGTGGATGGGAATGCCCCATTCGGTGAGCTTGGCCGCTACCACGTCGGCGGTGCGGACTTCCTGGTAGCAGAGTTCTGGGTGGGCGTGCAGGTCACGTCGGACCGCGGCGATACCGGCCGCCTGGGTGACGAGGGAATCGATGAGTTTCATAGGGCAACAGTCTAGGCTTTGCGGGAATGCCCGCAAAGCCCGTGCCTGCCCTGATCAACGCGCCGGGCCGGACTTCCGGGACAATGGCCGGCATGCCCCATGTGCTTTCCACCCGCAGCCTCGAACTCGCGCAGACGCTCGTGCGCATGAACACCGTGAGCGCCAACAGCAACCTCGAGTTGATCGACTTCGTGCGCGACCATCTTGCCGGCCTGGGCGTGCGCAGCCGCCTCACCTACAACGCCGACAAGACCAAGGCAAACCTGTTCGCCACGTTGGGCGCCGGCAAGCAGGCCGGCGTGATCCTCTCCGGCCACACCGACACCGTGCCCTGGGAAGGCCAGGAATGGACCGTCGATCCGCTTTCGGGGACCGTACAGGACTGGCCCCGTGTCGACGCGCATTCCGAGACAGCCATGGTCGAGCCGCGTTTGTACGGACGCGGTTCGGCCGACATGAAGAGCTTCATCGCGGTGGCGCTTGCCAACGCCGAGCGCTTCATCGAAAGCGAGTCGCCCTTTGCGGTCCACTTTGCTTTCAGCTATGACGAAGAAGTCGGCTGTTTCGGCGTGAAGGAACTGATCGCCGACATGAAGGACCAGGGGATCAAGCCGCTGGCCTGCATCATCGGAGAGCCGACGTTGATGGTGCCGGCCATCGCGCACAAGGGCGTCTACCGCTACAAGTGCTGCGTGCGCGGCAAGGAGGCGCATTCGTCCCTCACGCCGCACTCGGTCAATGCGATCGAGATGGCCGCGCGCGTGGTCGGCAAGTTGCGCGACATGGCCGAGGGATTCGAGCGCGAAGAGCGGCGCTACGAGGGCTTCGACGTGCCCTTCAGCACCGCGAGCGTGGGGCAGTTTCATGGCGGCATCGCCGACAACGTGGTGCCGCGCGATGCGGAGTTTCGCTATGAATTCCGCAACCTGCCCACGAGCGACGTGGTGCAGATGCAGAAGGAAATCACCGCCTTCGCGAGCCGCACCGAAACGGCGATGAAGAAGGTTGCGCCCGAAGCCAGCTTCAGCTTCGAGACCATCTGCGAAATCCCGAGCTTCCTGAGCTCGGCGAGCGAGCCCGTGACACGGCTCGCGCAACGGCTTGCCAAGGAGCAGCGCACGACGCTGGTCGCATTCGGCACCGAGGCCGGCATCTTCAGGAATGCCGGTATTCCCACCGTGGTGTGCGGCCCCGGGAGCATCACCCAGGCGCACCAGCCCGACGAATACGTCACGCTCGAGCAGCTCGCACGCTGCGAAGACTTCCTGCGGGGACTCGCCGCGACGAAGGAGATCCGCTGAGTCCGCCGCCGGGCCGCCCCAAGGCGGACTGCACGCCCCGGGGAGGCAGTGATGACACGCAGTGCGGAGCGTGGGGGTCATGAAAAGAATCGCGCTGGGCTTGCTCTGCGCCGCCGCGCTTCTGTATGTGGCAGCGACGGCGCTCGAATCGCGACATGCGGCCTGGAGCTACGTCGCCGCTTTCGCTGAAGCCGCGATGGTCGGCGCCATTGCCGACTGGTTTGCCGTGGTCGCGCTGTTCAGGCACCCGATGGGCCTGCCCATTCCGCACACCGCGATCATTCCGGCCAACAAGGACCGCATCGGCGCCAAGCTGGCCGGCTTCATTTGCAATAACTTCCTGAGCACGCAGCAGGTGCTGACCAAGCTGGCGCAGTTCGATCCGGCCTCGCGGTTGGCCGATTGGCTTTCGCGCACGGACCACGCGGAGAAGCTGGCCGAGCATCTGATCGCTGCCGTCAGATATGGATTGAGCGCCTTCGACGACGCGCGTGTGCGCGACTTCCTCGGGCGCATGGCTTCGGCGGGGCTCGCCCAGGTGGATATCTCGCGCCTTGCCGGCCAGGCGCTCGACGCACTCACTGCGGACGGCCGGCACCAGACGCTGCTCGACGATGTGCTGGTGCAAGTTGCCGGCATGGTCGAAGGCGATGAAGTCCAGGAGCACATCACCGAAGCCATCGCTCGCGAAATCAAGGCGCTGCGTTATGTGGGCCTGGACCAGGTCGCCGCCAAGCTCGCCACCCGCAAGATCGTGAATGCCGTCGCCCGCACCATCGGCGAAATGGCGGCGGACCCTGCGCATCCGCTGCGCGTGCGTTTCGATGAGTTCATGGCCGGCTTCGTCGAGCGGCTCAAATCAGACCCTGAATTCCGGCGCCGCGGCGAAGTCATGCGTGCCGACTTGCTGGCACACCCCGCGCTGGGCGACTACCTGCACGGCCTGTGGAGCGAACTGCTCGCATGGCTGCACGAGGATCTCGGCAAGAGCGATTCAAGCATTCGCCTGCGCATCATCGCCATGGCCGGAACGCTCGGCGCGCGCCTGAAGGCGGACGAGGCAATGCGCGTATGGATCAACGAGCAGATCGTGGATGCCGCCCCACGTGCCATCGAGCGCTATCGGGAGGACATCCGCCGCTACATCGTCGAACGTGTCGCCGACTGGAACGCCGACGAGATGACCAATGAACTCGAGCGCCACATCGGCCGCGACCTGCAGTTCATCCGCGTCAACGGAACCCTCGTCGGCGGCCTGGTAGGCCTGGCCATCCATACCGCCACCCAAGTCTGGAAGGGTTGATGGTGAAACAGGTTAGCCCGTATTAAGTCCGTATTTTTCCGTCGGCAGTGATCATCGATAGCTCGACGAACTTCGACGCCACATGATTGCGCGGCGAGAACGACACCTCGAACCCGCCGAACTGCTGGCGATCGATGCCTTCCAGACCCGCGATCAGTCCTTCTCGGCTGGGCTTGCCCGGCGCACGACGCAGCCCTTCGACCAGCACCTTGGCGGCCAGGAAGCCCTCCTGGCTCGAGAAGTTCGCCTGCGCCTTCGAATTGCTCTTGCGCACCGCTTCGCTGAATTCCCGCGTGATGCCATTGGCTGCGTTGTAAGGCGAAGGCACGACCTGCGTGACCACGACGCCCGCACCTTCCTTGCCGAGTTCGTCCGCCAATGCCTGCGTGCCGACGAAGGAAACGTTGAAGAAGGTGCCGCCGTAACCCGATTTGCGCGCCTCGCGAATGAAGGCCGCGCAAGATTTGTAGGCGCTGACCTGGACCACGGCGTCTGGCCGGGCCGCGATGATCGTCTTGACCGCCGCGGAGACATTGACCGAATTGCGCTCGACCGTCGCGAGGGCGGCCGGCTTGAGGTCGAGTTGCGACAAGGCCAGGGTGACGCCGTCGAGACCTGCCTTGCCATAGGCGTCGTTCTGATAGAAGACCGCGATCTTCTTGAGGCCCAGGTTGGTCAGCTGCTTGACGATCAGCGCGGTCTCGTCGTTGTAGGAAGCGCGCAGGTGAAAGACGTTCTTGCGGAACGGCTCCCGCAGCGCCATGGCCCCCGTGAAGGGCGCGATGAAAGGCACCTTGGCGTCCACCGCCAGCGGCAGAGCGGCAAGGCTGGTGGGGGTCCCGATGTAGCCGAACAGCGCGAAGACATCGTCGTCGATCAGCTTCTTAGTGTTTTCGGCGCAGCGGTCCGGCTCATAGCCATCGTCCAGGAACTTGATCTGCACGCTGCGGCTCGACTGCGCGTTGTACTGGTCAAGGAAGAGCTTCGCGCCTTCATAGAACTGAATGCCGAGCTGCGCAGCCGGCCCGGTGAAGGGCGCGGACTGGCCGAGAACGATCGGAACATCGCCCTGAGCCCTGGCGAACTGGAAGCCGGCGAGCGCTGCTGCGCCAGTGGCCACGGAAAACTGTCTGCGATTCAACATGTGATAACCCCCACGCCCGCTTTGTCAGGCGCACAACTTAGACTCGGCCGGTTGCTTTCCCCCACTGATTCATGACTTCCCACTCTCCAGTGCGCGAGGCGCACCCGGTGCATCAAGTGCTCGGCGCATGCCCACATGACTGCCCGGACACTTGCGCGCTCGTCACCACCGTGCAGGACGGCGTCGCCGTCAAGCTGCAGGGCAATCCTGAACACCGGCACACGGCAGGCGTCCTTTGCACCAAGGTCTCGCGCTACATCGAACGCAATGACCACCCGGAACGGCTGGTCCAGCCGCTGAAGCGATCGGGGCCCAAGGGCAGCGGCCGCTTCGAGCCGGTGAGCTGGGACGCTGCGCTGGACGACATTGCCCTGCGTCTGAATGCAATTAGAAGTAACAATCCGGAAAAGATTGTGCCCTACAGTTACGCCGGAACCATGGGTCTGGTGCAGGGCGAATCGATGGATCGTCGTTTTTTTAACAAGCTGGGCGCATCGCTTCTGGACCGCACGATCTGCTCCACCGCCGGTGGTGAAGCCTTAGGTTTTACTTTGGGGGGCAAGGTCGGCATGCGGGTCGAATTTTTCGCCGAAGCGAAGCTGATCCTTATCTGGGGCAGCAACTCGATCGCCAGCAACCTGCATTTCTGGCGCCATGCGCAAGCTGCCAAGCGGGCAGGGGCGCGACTGGTGTGCATCGATCCCCGCAAGACAGAGACCGCGGACAAGTGCGACGAGCACGTGGCCCTGCTGCCGGGCACCGATGCCGCCCTGGCATTTGCGCTGATGCACGAGCTGATCGTGAACGACTGGATCGATCACGACTACATCGAACGCTACACCGTGGGTTGGTCGCAGCTTCGCGAGAGGGCATTGCAGTGGCCTCCGGCCCGGGCAGCCGAAGTGTGCGGCGTGCCCGAAGCGCAGATCGTCGAATTGGCTCGCGCCTATGGAACCACCCGCCCGGCGGCCATCCGCTTGAACTACGGCATGCAGCGCGTACGTGGCGGTGGCAATGCGGCGCGTGCCGTGGCTTGCCTGCCCGCATTGGTGGGCGCATGGCGCGAACGCGCAGGAGGTCTTCTGCTCAGCAGTTCGGGGCTCTTTCCCGTAGACCGCGCAGCGCTGCAGCGACCGGACCTGCTCGCCGGACGGCAGCCGCGCACCATCAACATGACCGCCATCGGCGACGCGTTGCAGGACGATGCGCATCCGATCGAGGCGTTGATCGTCTACAACAGCAACCCGGTCGCGGTCGCACCCGACTCCGGCAAGGTGGTTGCGGGCTTTGCGCGCGAAGACCTCTTCACCGTCGTGCTCGAACAGTTCCAGACCGACACGGCCGACTATGCCGACTACGTGCTGCCGGCCACCACGCAACTCGAACACTGGGACATCCATTTCAGCTACGGCCACACGGACGTGATGCTGAATCGCCCCGCGGTTGCGCCCCGTGGACAGGCGCGCAGCAACACCTGGGTGTTTCGCGAACTCGCCCGGCGAATGGGCTTCGACGAGCCCTGTTTCTCTGACGAAGACGAGACGCTTTGCCGTGCGGCATTCGCGGCTGACGCGGTGGACTTCGACGAATTGCAGGCGCGCGGATTCGCGACACTGAAGCTGCCCGATGCGCCCTATGCCGAAGGCAACTTCCCGACGCCGTCGGGCCGCTGCGAATTCTTCAGCCAACGGCTCGCTGCGATGGGACAGGACGGCTTGCCCGATCACATTCCCAATTACGAGCCAGCCGGAAGCTCCAATGAATTCCCGCTCGCGATGATCTCGCCGCCGGCGCGCAACTTCCTCAATTCAAGCTTCGTCAACGTCCGCAGCCTGCGTGCGATCGAAGTCGAGCCTGTGCTCGAAATCAACGATGCCGATGCCCGCCCGCGCGGTATCAGCGATGGCGCCATCGTGCGTGTCTTCAACCAACGGGGCGAGTACCGCTGCAAAGCCGAGGTTTCGCGCAGGGCTCGTCCGGGGGTGGTGCACGGCCTGGGCATCTGGTGGCGCAAGCTCGGCATGGACGGCACCAACGTCAACCAGCTCACCAGCCAGCGCCTGACGGACATCGGCCGCGGCCCGACTTTCTACGACTGCCTCGTCGAGGTGGAGTCGGTTGCGGAACCCGCGGTCGCGCCATGAAGCGGACTCGGTGGGCACTGCTTGGAGGTGCCGCGATCATCGGCGCGGCAGCGCTGGCGGGATGTGCCGACGTCGGCTACTACTGGCAATCGGCCAGCGGCCATATCGATCTGATGCGCGCAGCGCGCCCAGTGCCCGAATGGATCGAGGACCCGTCCGCATCCAAAGCCCTCAAGTCGAAGCTCGAACTCGCGCAGCGCATTCGCCGCTATGCGGTGACCGAGCTCGATTTGCCCGACAACGCGAGCTACAAGGCCTACGCCGACCTTCATCGCACCGCTGCGCTCTGGAACGTCGTCGCGGCGCCGGCACATTCGCTTCAACTGAAGACCTGGTGCTTCCCAGTCGCCGGCTGCGTCGGGTATCGCGGCTATTACGACGAAGCCGCAGCCAACGCCGAGGCCGCAGTGCTGCGTTCGCAGGGCCTCGAGACGGCGGTCTACCCCGTGCCTGCCTACTCGACGCTCGGCTGGATGAACTGGGCGGGCGGTGACCCACTGCTCTCGACTTTCATCGGCTATCCCGAAGGCGAACTGGCGCGGATCGTGTTTCACGAACTGGCGCACCAGGTGCTGTACGTGTCGGGCGACACCACATTCAACGAATCGTTCGCGACCGCGGTGGAGCGCATCGGCAGCACGCGCTGGCTCAAGACACAGGCGAGCGAAGCGGCTCGGATCGAATATGCCGAGTTCGATGCACGCCGCCAGGAGTTTCGCGCGCTCACCGCCGAAACCCGCCTTGTGCTGCAGGGCATCTATTCGTCCAAAGAAGCCGAGGCCCACGACTGGGCCGCGGTCGACGCCAAAAAGCAGGCGGCCATGGAAGATTTCCGCAGGCGCTACGCAGCACTTCGCGCCACATGGACCGGCCCTCGGCAGGGCGCCTATGACGCCTGGGTGGCCCGCGCGAACAATGCGGCTTTCGGCGCGCAGGCTGCCTACGACGAACTCGTGCCCGGCTTCGAGGCGTTGTTCGAGCGCGAGGGAGAAGATTGGCCGCGCTTCTACGCAGCCGTCAAGCAACTCGCCGCGATGCCCAAGGCAGCACGCGACCTGGCCCTGAAAACCGCCCCCGCTTCACCCGACCAGCTCATGCAGACTCGTTCCCCTTGCTGCAAGCCCGAACACAACGGAGGCCACGGTGCCTGACATCGACATCGAACGCAATCACACGCTGGGCCTGCCGGCCGCCCGCGCCGTCGCCCGCCAGTGGATGCAGCGCGCCGAACAGGACTACGGCATGGAGTGCAGCTATGCCGAAGGCGAAGCGTGCGACGTGGCCCAGTTCGGGCGCGCGGGCGTCGATGGCAATGTCGAGGTCAGCGCCGACAACATCAAGTTGCGCGCGACGCTGGCTTTTCCGTTCAACAGCTTGAGCGAACAGATCGAACAGCGCCTGCGGGAGAACCTCGACGAGTTGCTCGGCGCCCCTTCGGCGGGGGACAGTGCCCGCAACGAAAAGGATTGGCTGTGAGCCGAACGGCTCAGCGCAATGATTCGATCAGGTCGATGTATTGCTGCTTGGCCTCGTCTGCGCTCAAACCCTTGCGCGACGTCCAGGCGTCCCATTTGGCGCGCGCGACGATGTCGCTGAAGCTCGGCTTTTTCTCCGTGTTGTCGCCCCCCGTCGCCTGCTTGAAGAGGCCGTAGATCTTGAGCAGCGTCGGATTGTCCGGGCGCTCGGCGAGCAGTTTGGAGTTGGCCTGGGCGGCTTCGAACAGGGCGTTGAGATCAGACATTGCGGCACTCGGCAAATAATGACCCGCGATCTTAAGTGACGGTTTCGCATCAATAACTTCAAACGCCAAGACATGACGAAGCTGAGCACCGACTCGCCCGACATCGCCGCAACTTTCGCTCCTGTCGCCCGAAGCCCGCGACTGGTATGCGCGGCCGCGCTACTTTGGGGTTTCGTGGTTTTCATGCCGGTCGGGCTCAACTACGTTGGTGCGGGTCTGCTGATCCTCGCCGTTCTGGTTTCGGGCGGACTGCGCGAGCGCGCTGCGCGACTGCGCAGCGACCCGCTGCGCTGGCCCATCCTGGCGTTCGTCGTCTGGACGCTGGTCGTGCTGGCGTTCCGGCCGCATCATCCCGAGACAGGCTTGAGCCTGTGGCACGACGGGCGCATTGCGGCCACGCTGGCAATCACCCTGGTCCTGTCGGTCGAGGAAACGGTGTGGGCATTGCGCGGCTTCCTCGCCGCGGCCGCATTCGCATTGATCGTGATCATCCTCGCGCACACGGTCGGCGTGCCCTTGCTGCCGATCTGGCACAACGTCGTCGTGATGAAGGGCAACAAGTCCATCAACGATGCGCTGCTGTTCACGGTGATTGGCGCGTCGGCTGCGGTGTGGGGGCTGGCGCATCTCAACGACACGCGCGACCGTTGGCATTGGGCCGGTCCGGCCTTTGCAGTGACCATCGGGATGGCCGTGATCGTGACTGTGACGCTGCCCTCGCGCACCTCACTGCTAGGACTTCTCCTGGGCGTCTTCGCCGCGTGCGTACATCAATGGCGCGGCCGGTTGCGCGTGCTGGCCGTGTCGTTGGCCGTGGGCGTCGTGGTGGCGGGCTGTCTCGTCTCGCAGGCGCCGTCGGTGCAGGAGAAGTTCACGTTGGGCATCCAGGAACTCGAAGCCGCCAAGGCCGGTGCGGTTTCGGAGGGAAGCTGGGTCGTGCGCTATCACATGTACCGCGAGACCACGCGCATGATGCTCGACGCCCCGCTGGCCGGCCTGGGGCTCGGCAGCTGGACGCCGGAATGGCATCGGCGCGGCCCCAAGCTGCTGTACGACTACAGCATGCCGCACAACGACTTTCTTTGGATGGGTGCCGAAACAGGTGTGCCGGGCCTGCTCGCGCTCGCCGCGATATTCGTGACGGGGCTCGTCGTCGCATGGCGTCGCCGCGACATCACCGGAAGGCTGGCCTTTGTGGCGATGCTGATCCTGTTGGTGGCGACCTGCGTCAACTCGGCCATGCGCGATGCCGCGATCGGACTGAGCCTGCCGTGGATCGCCTTCTTGTACCTGCACCTCGTTCGCGCGCCCGGCAACCCATGGGTCGGCGTGGTGCCGGGGCGCTGGGGCGCGGTGCTGCGCGGCTAGATCTTCAATTTCCCCCAGGCCGCGCCCTGCACGGCAAGCAGGCCGGATCGGCCCTGCACGGTGCCCTGTTCCAGCAGATGCCGGGGCAGTGCGGCGCTGGCGGATTCGTCGTGCAGATTCCGCATCGCGACCAGCGAGTGACCTTGCGCACGCCACCCGGCGAGCAGCCGCTCGAACACGGGCCGCAGCTTCATGCCTTCGAGTTCGGCGTGCAGCGTGTAGACCTGGTCTTGCGTGGTGCCCTCGGTCAGTGCGAGCAGTTGCTCATGCACGTTGTCGACGGTGATGTCGCCCACGCCGATGAGTTCATCGAGCGTCGGCAGCGTGGTCGGGTACTGCGGCGGCCCAAGCACCGCGCCGTCCTGGCCAACGGGCACAAAAGGATGGGTGCCACGCGAATCGGACGCGAAGGTGATCCCGAGCATGGTCTCGGCCTTGGCCGCCGCCGGGTTGAATTGCCAGCCCGCAGCGCCGTGCAGCACCGGCGGCGAGCCGAACACTTCAGTGTGGCGATCGGTCGCGAGGCGCATCTGGTGCTCTGCCCAGGCGGCGTCGTGCGTCATGAGCCCGTCCTGCCAGCGCACGTGGTCCCAGCAATGCACGCCGACCTCGAAGCCGGCATCGCGAACGGCACGCAAGGTGGCCGCTTCTTTCCGGCCAATGTCCGGCCCCGGCAGCAAGACGCCGTAGAGCAAGGTCTTCACACCGTAGTGCTCGACCACCGACGTGCGAGATACCTTGCTGAGAAACCCGGGCCGAAACACTCGAAAAATCGCGCGGCCCGTGTGATCGGGGCCGAGGCTGAAAAGAAAGCTCGCGCCCGCGCCCGCATCCGTCAGGACCTTGACCAGGGGCGGAACCCCTTCGCGCGTGCCTCGCAGAGTGTCGACGTCGATCTTGAGTGCGATGCGCGCCATTGCGCTCAGGCTTCCAGATCGGCGGCGGCAGCAGCGGCGTGGTCGCTGTAATACGCGAAAAGGGCGCGCAGCGCGTCTTCCATGCCGACGGTGGGCTTCCAGTCGAGGTCCGAAATGGTCCGGCGGATGTCGGGCACGCGCTGCAGCACGTCCTGATAGCCGCTGCCGTAATAGTCTTCGGCGGCAACGTCGATCAGCTTGACCTTCGCCGCGGCGTCGCGGTACTCGGGCAAGGTAGCCGCCAGGCTCAACATCATGTTGGCAAGTGCGCGGATCGAGTGGTTGTTGTTAGGGTTGCCGATGTTGTAGATCTTGCTGTCGGCCACGCCGCCTTCATTGGCGATGATCTTCACGAGCGCTGAAATGCCGTCGTCCACATAGGTGAACGCGCGTTGCTGGCTGCCGCCATCGACCAGCCGGATCGGTTCGCCGCGCACGATGTGACCAAGGAACTGGGTGATGACGCGGCTCGAACCTTCCTTCGGCGCATGCAGGCTGTCGAGCCCGGGGCCGATCCAGTTGAACGGACGGAAGAGGGTGTAGCGCAGGCCCTGTTCCTGGCCGTAGGCATGAATCACCCGGTCCATCAACTGCTTGGCGCAGGCGTAGATCCAGCGCGGCTTGTTGATTGGGCCGTACACGAGGTTCGATGCTTCGGGATCGAAGGCTGCGTCGGTGGACATGCCGTAGACCTCGCTGGTCGATGGGAAGACCACGCGTTTTCCGTAGCGCACGCATTGCCGGATGATGGGCAGATTGGCCTCGAAGTCGAGCTCGAACACGCGCAGCGGCTCGCGCACGTAGGTCGCCGGCGTGGCGATTGCCACCAGCGGCAGCACCACGTCGCACTTCTTCACGTGGTATTCGATCCATTCCTTGTTGATGGTGATGTCACCTTCGAAGAAGTGGAAGCGCGGATTGTCGAGCCAGGGAGCGACGCGGTCGGACATCATGTCCATGCCGTGGACTTCCCAGTCGGTGGTTTCCATGATGTGGCGGGTCAGGTGGTGACCGATGAAACCGTTGACGCCGAGGATCAGGACTTTGAGCATGTGGTTCTGCTTTTCTGGAGGAAAGGGGGCTTCTCAGGCGTCGGCTTCGAGCCAGCGGGTGGAGAAGAGGGTTTCGAAATCTTGCGCGCCGAACGGTTTGGCGTCGCCTTCGCGGCGCGCGGACATGACACGCAGCGCACTTCCGTCGGCGGCGACCAGCCAAAGCGTCTGCCCATCGGTGCCCAAACGCAAGCCTTGGCCGCGTGCTTCCACAGGCGTTTCAACAGGCGCGGCCGCACGCAAGGTGCGTTCGATGAGGATGCGCTGGCCGTTGACCGTCAGGAATGCGCATGGATAAGGCGGGGCGAGTGCGCGCACGAGATCATGGGCTTGGCGGGCATTCGCATCGTTCGGAATGCGCCCGTCTTCGGGACGGCGCCCTCCGAAGTAGCCGCCCTGCGACAGATCCTGCGGACGCTCGATTGCCGTGCCGTCGAGCAGCGCCGGGAGGCTTCGCGCCAGCACGATCTCGGCCGCGAGCGTCACTTTGCCGAACACGTCGCGGGCCGTGTCGTTTGAAAGGATGGGCACCGCGAACTGATCGACGATGGCGCCGTTGTCCGGCTTTTCGTTCATGCGATGCAAGGTCGCGCCTGTTTCGCGCGCGCCGTGGAGCACCGCCCAGTTCACAGGCGCGCGTCCGCGGTATTGCGGCAGCAGCGAACCATGCATGTTGAAGGCGCCGCGGCGCGGCATATCGAGCCACTCGCGCTTGAGCATCTGCCGGTAATAGAACGAGAACAGGAAATCGGGTTCAAGCGCGCGTGCGCTTTCAAGCAGCGCCGGATCGTGTGGATCGGTGGGTGTGACGACTCGCAGGCCGTGTTCGGCGGCGACAGAGGCCACGCTGCCGAACCAGATCGTCTCGCTGGGCGAGTCGGTGTGCGTCACGACCAGCCCCACGTCGACCCCTGCATCGAGCAGCACCTGCAGGCAGCGCACGCCGACGTCGTGATAGGCGAACACGATCGCGCGCGGCGCGCGCAGGGCGGCCGTCATTCCCTGCGCTCCAGGATTGCGCTGACCAGGTAGCGCGGCCGTGCGCGGACTTCCTGGTAGATGCGCCCGATGTATTCGCCAAGCAGCCCGATACCGAAGAGCGCGAGCCCGATCAAGAGGAACACCAGCGCAAACAGCGTGAACACGCCGCCCACTTCAGGGCCGAGGATGAGACGCCGCGCCGCCAGGATCACGAACAGCAATCCCGAAAGCAGCGAGACCGCAAGGCCCAGCAACGAGAAGGCCTGCAGCGGCACCAGCGAGAAGCCGGTGACCAGATCGAAGTTCAACCGGATGAGGCTGTACAGCGAATACTTGGATTCGCCCGCATGCCGCGCTTCGTGGCCGACCACTACTTCGGTTGGATTCTTGGCGAACTGGTAGGCCAGCGCCGGGATGAAGGTGTTCATCTCGTTGCACTGGTTGATGAGTTGGACGACGTCGCGGCTGTACGACCGCATCATCGACCCGTGGTCGGTCATCGCGATGCCGGTGAGACGGTGGCGCAGCCGGTTCATTGCGCGCGAGGCCCAGCGGCGCCATGCGACGTCCTGCCGGTCTTGCCGGATCGAGCCGACGTAGTCGGAGCCTTCGTCCATCGCATCGAGCAGAAGCCGGATGTCCTCGGGCGGGTTCTGCAGGTCGGCATCGAGCGTGACGATGCGCTCGCCGCGGCAATGCTCGAAGCCCGCGAGGATCGCGCGGTGCTGCCCGAAGTTGCCGTTCAGCAGGATCACACGCGTGACGTCCGGCCGCAACTCGAACTGCGCCGCAAGCAAGGAGGCCGAGCGGTCGCGGCTGCCGTCGTCGATGAAAACGATCTCATAGGCGATCGCCAGTGCGTCGAGCGCGGGATAGAGCCGCTCGAACAGCGCGGCAAGGCCGGCCTCTTCGTTGTAGACCGGGATCACGACGCTCACCGTCGGCCGCTCAGCCAGAAACGGCGGTTGCGTGATGGTGGACGTGGCGGCGTCGTTCATTTGCGTGGCGTCCATGTCAGCGCAACGTGGCCATCACCCTGGCGACGGCATCACAGACGCGGTCCACGTCGGCGTCGGCCATGGCCGGGAACAACGGGAGCGTGATCGTGCGCGCGCCGATGTCCTCGGACACGGGGAAGTCGCCCGGCGCATGGCCGCGCTTGCGGAACATGGTGAAGAGGTGCATGGCAGGGTAGTGCACGCCGACACCAATGCCTTGCTCCCGCATCGCTGCGATGAAATCGCCCCGGCGCGGCGCGAGCTCCCGAGGAAGCAGCGGCTGAAACATGTGCCAGTTGCCTTGCCGCGTCAGGTCGGCGGGGGGCAGTTCGAAGCCGAGCGTCGTGTCCCACCGCGCGAGATAGCGCTCGGCCAGTTGCCGCCGGCGGACGTTGAATTCGTCGACCTGCCGAAGCTGCCCGAGCCCGATGGCGGCGGCCACGTCAGTGAGATTGGCCTTGCTGCCCCAGGCTTCGACGTCCATGCCGCCGTCCGGGAGACGCGTCACGCCCTGAAGGCGGAGCTTTTCGAAGCGACGCGCCTCGTCTTCGTTGTTGACGACAAGGCAGCCGCCCTCGGACGTCGTCAGGTTCTTGTTGGCATGAAAGCTGAACGACACCAGATCGCCGAAGCTACCGATTTCGCGGTCGCCCCAGTGCGAACCGAAGGATTGCGCCGCGTCTTCGACCACGCGCAGCTTGTGCTTTTGCGCAATCGCGTTGAGCCGGTCGCGGTCGACCGGCAAGCCGGCGAGGTCGACCGGCATCAATGCCCGGGTGCGCGGCGTGATGGCGCGCTCCATCAGGTCGAGATCGATGTTGCGGGTGTTCGCATCGGCATCCACGAAGACCGGCGTGGCTCCGACGGCAAGGATCACGTTGGCCGTCGCGACCCAGCTCATCGGTGTGGTGATGACTTCGTCGCCAGGGCCGATGTCGCACAGCCGCAGACCGAGCTCCAGGGAGGCCGTGGCCGAACTGACCAGCCGGACAGGGCGGCCGCCCATGCGCTGCGACAGCGCTGCCTCGAGCGCCTGGCACTTGGGGCCGGTCGTGATCCAGCCCGAGCGCAGCACGTCGCCGACTTCGGTGATGGTGCGTTCGTCGATCGACGGACGCGTGAAAGGGAGAAACGGTAGGGAACTCATGCGGTACTCCCGCTGCGGGCCACCAGGATCACGCCGACGATGATCACACCGATGCCCAGCCAGCGCTGCAGGTTGACGTCTTCGCCGAAAAGCCACCAGGCGAGCATGGCATTCACGACATAGCCGATGGAAAGCATAGGGTACGCGATGCTCACCTCGACGCGCGACAGCGCGATGATCCAGACGACCACGCTGACGGCATAGCAGGCCAGACCGCCGAGGATGCCGGGATGATGGGCCAGGCCGAGCGCCGTGCGGAAAAGCGCGGGTGCGCCGGCCGACATCGATATCTCGCCTGCACTGTTGGCGCCGGCCTTGAGCAGAAGCTGCGCGACAGCGTTGAGCAGCACGCCCGACAGGACCCACAGGAAATCGAGTGCTTTCATTTACTTCCTGGTAACGACCACGCGTCGCTGGTCTTCATACACGATGCGCATTGGCAGCCCGCGCTGCTGGAGTTCCATCCACGTATCGCGGCCCATGTAGGCCGCCGCCTGGGGCAGCGATTGCCAGCGCGTCACGAACTCATCCAGAGTCTTGATCCAGCGATTCGGTTCTTCGATTTCGCCGAGCGCGAATTCGTCAATGTATTCGACCAGCGTTACCGGGCGGCCCAGGTAGAAAGGCAGCGTCTGGTCGTAGGTGCGAACGGAGAAGACCGGCGTATCGGCCGTGATCTCGCGCTGCAGGATGGGCGCGAACGTCGCGGCGCTCTTGAGCTGCCCATAGGTGTTGTGCGATTGCAGGACCACCAGGGTCCCGATCAGATGGCAGAACGCGAGGCTCAGCACGGCCGCCGTGACCTTGCGCCGGCCCAGCAACCACCATGCGAAGGCGGCGCCCACCAGGAAAACGGCGCCGCCGACCCGGATGGCCGCGGCGATCGGCGCGAGCATCTCGGCCGGCGTGGTGAGCGAGGCGAAGCGGCCCACCTGGGTCGAAAGGACGAACACCAGCACCCAGGCAAGAACCGGCAGGAGCAGATGCCAGCGCAGGACGGAAGCCGAGGCATTGCGCAGTTGCAAAGCGACCAGCATCGCCAGCGCCGGGAACATCGGAAGGATGTACGACGGAAGCTTGGAGCCCGAAGCCGAGAAGAACAGGAAGATGAAGACGCACCAGACCAGCAGGATGTCGCGGGCGGCAATCGGCGGCCGACCGCCGTCCGCAGTGCCCTTGCGGAACAGCCACGGCAGTGCCCCGGTCCAGGGAAGCATTCCCCCCAGGAGGATCGGAACGTAATACCACCATGCACCCTCCCGTTGGTGCACGTTGGACAGATAGCGCTGCAAGTGTTCGTGGATGAAGAAGAACTGCGCGAAGACAGGATTGCGCGCCGACACCAGCACGAACCACGGCGCCGCAAGCGCGAAGAGGATCAACAGCCCGGACACCCAATGCATGCCGCGCCACAAGCGGGTGGTGCGCCGCCAGATGCTGACGAAGACCAGCACGGCCCCAGGGATCGCGATGCCCACGAGGCCCTTGCTCAACACCGCCCCGGCCATCGCCGCCCATGCGAGCCAGATCCAGCCGCGCCGCGCGCGCGCATCTGAAGTGGTGCTGTCGTTGGCCAGCAGCATGGCGCAAAGCGCCAGCGTGAGAAACAGCGTCAGTCCGGCGTCCAGCGTGAGGAAGTGGCTGTTACCCGCGATCCAGGTCATCGATGCGGCAATGGCGAGCGTGCGGATGCCGGTTTCGCGGCCCCACAGCCGGCCGGCCGTGAAGCCGACGGCCGACACCGTGAGGAAGCCGGCGACCCCCGGCCACAGGCGCGCTGTGAAATCGGAGACACCCAAAGCCAGGAACGCCAGCGCGCCCACCCAGTATTGAAATACCGGCTTCTCGAAATACAGAAGGCCGTTCAGCCGGGGCGTCACCCAGTCGCCGGTGCGCGCCATCTCGAGCGCCAGCGTGGCGTAGCGGCCTTCGTCGGGGGTGATGAGGGAACGTGTTCCGAGGCTGATGAACCAGATGAGAAACAGCGCCGCAAGCAACAACATCACGCTCATGACGGTCCATGACGTGGCGCTGCGGGAAGGCGTGCTGGCGGAAGGGGTGAGCCGGGCGTCAGCGTCGGCGTCGGGCGCGCCGTAACGCTGATTGGCAGTCATCTTCATCAAACTTGGCGGGCGGAAAAGTCCAGGAGCAAGTGGGTAGCGGCGGTCCTCGACGGGGCGGCCGAAGTCAACCCCCGAAGGTGCCTCAGGGGGATGAATTCTAGGTGAACGGCCGTCCCAGTCTGACCTTATCCGTCAGTCTGCAAGGCCCGCCCGCGCGAGTTCGATATCAAGCCTTTCGCGGGCGTCCGCGGGCTCCAGGCCGGCGGCCTTTTCATAGAGCCGCGTCGCTTCGGCCATGCGCGTATCGCCGTACAGCATCAGCAGTCCGCGCGCGTACTCCATGAGCGCGCTGGCGGAATGCGGGTTGATCTGCAATCCGCGCTCGAACAGTTGGATCGCCGTTTCCGCACGCACCCCATAGGTCATCCGGCCGACAAGCGCGCCGACCTTGTCGATGACCTCGGCATGGAATGCGGCCAGCGCGACATAGGCTTCCGGGTAGCTCGGCTGCAGCTCGATCACCCGCTCGAGAGCGCCTTTGACCTTCGACCCGAGACCCTGCGCCAAGGCTCGCGCCACGCTGATGCCCTGGCTGTAGCGGCCCAGCGAATAGGCTTGCCAGAAGAGTGCCTGGCAATTGTTCGGCTCCGTGGAAACCTGTGCGGTGGCGCGTTCCGTAACCTGCCTGAACAAGGCCAGGCGAACGGCTTCGCGCGGCTCCAGGTAGTTGGCATAGACCGCCGTGGCTTGATTGGCGAGGCACGAACCTTCGCGCCCGAGCTTCAGGGCCGCTTCGACTGCCCGCTCGAACTCCCCGCTGTGATAGAGCGCCCAAGCCTCCGCCAGCGCCCCCGTGGGTGGCTGCAGACCCTGTCCGATATGCAGACGCTCCCAGTGCTCTGCCAGATTCGACGCGTCGAAGCGAGGCGTGTCCCCGTACGGTATGCGCGTCCATGGCCCTATGGTCGGCGCGTTGCCAGTCGACAGCCGCGGGAGGGGTTGGAGGTCTGGCTGGGTCATTCGGAAAGAAATCGAGTTCAGACCGTTGGGGTTCAGACCGTTGCAGGTTGATCTTCGCCCGAATAGGCACTGCTAAGTGTCAGCAAATGCCTCCGTTGCTCCGGGGCCAGATAGGGCGCCAGCAGGTGCAGCGTGTGGTGCGCGCCGCGCAGAAGCGCGCCCTGCGCATGAGCCGGCTCCAGCGCCTGGCGAGGATTGCGCACGTATTCATAGCTGAGCCAGTAGGTCAGCACCACCACCATGCTCTGCGCGAGCGTATCGACCTCGCGCGGATCGATGTCGAGATGCCCGGCATCGCTGAGCCCGGCGAGAAGGCTGCGAATGGCGCGCGCCTTGTTCTTGAGCACCAGCTGGAACTGCGTTTCCAAGTGGCGGTTCTTGCTCAGCAGGTCGTTCAGATCGCGGTAGAGAAAGCGATAGCGCCAGATCAGTTCGAACAGGCTGTGCATGAAGAACCACGCATCTTCGACGTCGTGAACGCCCTGGCTCGCGTGCAGCAGCTCAGTGAGCTCCGTCTCGTAGCCCTCGTAGAGCCGGTTGATCAGCTCATCCTTTGCGGGGTAGTGGTAGTAGAGATTGCCCGGGCTGATGTTGAGCTCGCCGGCAACGAGCGTTGTCGAGACGTTCGGCTCCCCGAACCGATTGAACAGGTCAAGTGCGGCTTCCAGGATGCGTTGCGCAGTGCGGCGTGGCGCCTTCTTGGCCATGTCGTAGCCCCCGGGGTTTGTCTCTTGGGGACACTCTAGCGCAAGTTTTGGCGGCGGAGGACTTCGGGTGCTGTCTGACGCGCGACAGGAAGGAAGCTTGTCAGTCGCCGCTCGGCTTGCGTCGATGCAAAGGCTTGGTGGCTTCGGGTGTTTTGCGTGCGGCGGTTTTCCGCAGTGCAGCATGCGCGGGGGCGCTGGTGCTTTCCTTGCGACGCAATTCGGCTTCGAGGGCTTCAATGCGGGCCTGGAGGGCTGCTACTTGCTGGGCCGATGGAACGCCGAGCTTCTCGAGGGCGCGCGCTACGCGGTCTTCGAAGATGTTCTCGAGCTTGCCCCATCCGCCTGCGGCTCGCGTGCCGAACTCGCTGGCGAAACCTGCCATTCGGGCTTGGGCCTGGGCGAGGGTTTCTTCGGCGGCTTGCTGGGTTTTCTTCTGCACGCCGGCGCCGTCCTTGACCAGCGCCTCGAAGGCCTTGCTGCCTTCCTGCTGCATCTTGGCGAACGCACCGAGGCCGGCGAGCCAGATTTGCTGGGCGGAGTCTTTGATGCGGTCGGTGGCTGCGGATGCTGCTTCTTCGTTGTGCGGCGGTGGCTTGTCCATGGGCTGATCTCCGGGGTTGGTGGGGTGACTGTAGGTCACTCTGCGGTGGGTTTTTAGGGCCGCATGCCCATCGGCTGGAACGATTACTGCGACTTCACTTCGCCGCCTCGTGAGGCGCCGAAATATTCAGTCGGTATGCGCGCGATCGGCATCTTGAGGTTGTGCAGCCACTCGTGGCCTTCCGCGACAAGTGAAAACTGGAGTTCGTATGGGCCTGGACTGGCGGGCTCCTGGAGCACGAGCGGAATCTCTTCTTCACCGCCAGGCGGGATCGAAAGATATGCGTCATGTCGACCATCCCACGGTGGGTTGGACAGGTCGGGGGTGGCGGGCGAACGCACGAACCGCCAGGTCACACGCAACGGATGGCCCACTTGCGACAGGGTGTGCAGTGTCGACGACCCTTCATTGCGAATCCGGAGCAACACGCGCAGTTCATTCGGACCGGCCCCGGTCATGGTCGCATTGAGCTTGATGTTTTGCGCTTGAACTTCATCGGGCGGCGCTGGCGCTGCGTCAGTGGCGACGTGCTGGCTTGGACATGGTTCAAGCTGGATCCATTGCGCACGCGAAAGGACTTCCTCATGTGTGTGCCCGGCTCTTGCAAGGACGGATCCCGCCAATGCATAGATGCGAGCAGCCGGAGGCGTGCATGGAAAGGGCGGAATGTAGTTTGGAGGCGCATTTCCGGAATAGCCGTTCAGCGTCGGAAGCTTTTGGTCCTGTGCGAAGACCATGCCGTCCAGTTCGGTCAGGAAAAAGGGCTCCTGCGCGCGACCCGTGACATACAAGACTGGGTCAGCTGATCGTGGCGCTCTCTCCAGGGCCGCTGACAGTGGTTCAAGACGGCTTCGCCAGGCCGCGAAAGGGGTGCTGCCAGTTTGATGTCCCAGCAACTCCAGGGCCAGCGCAATAACGATCGCAATGGGTGCAATCCACTTCGCGGCGCGGACCCGCTGCAAACTCTCGACGCCTATGGCGGCCATGATCGCCACCGGCAGCATCATGATGAGGATTACGCGACTGACTGCCCGGATCGAAGAGACCCCAGGCAGGTTCATCAATAGCTGGTAAATGGACCTGTCGCCCACGTACAGCGTCACTGCAACCAAGAGAGCCAAGGCCACCAACGAGCGACCGAGAAGTTGTCGCCTGTGCGCATTGCTTGAAAAGCCTGCCGCCAGCAATGCACACAGACTCAGGATGACAGGAACCAAGCCCGGGAACATCTGGTGCTCATGTCTGACCGGGATCTGCGATCCCAGCGCTCGCAGCCAAGGATATGCGGTGGAACCGTCGGCAAGAAGGTAGCTCTGCGGCCGCGGCAGCATCACCAGAATTTCCGAAGCTGCTCGAGCAAATCCATAGGAGCGGCTGATGGAGTGGTACTTGAGCAGGAGCGCGGCGGTTGCAACTCCGCAGGCAATGATGACGAACGTCGGGACAACCCAACCGCTTTTGCCCGTGGATTCGTTCGCCGTCGTGGTTCGAACAGGACGCAGGCCGGGCACCGTCATCGCCACAGCAGTGGCCCCGATGAGATAAGCCGTGAATACGCCGAGATAGATGGAACAGAAAAACTGAAGCGCGCCCCATGCCGCCACTTGGGCCAGTTCTTGCAGACGCCGCGTCTCGGCAAACTGGAGAAAGGCCACGTAGGCCATCGGCAGCGCAAAGCGGTAAGTCAGTTGCGCATGGCCCTCCTGCGCAAGTGCAGGCAACGAGAACGTGAAGATGAATGCCGCTACCGAAGCCGCAAAGGCGTTGAATTGCAGCCGCCTCATTGCAGCGTACATCGCGGCGAAATTCAGCAAGCATCCGGTCGCGAACCAGGCGTCGAACGCCAGTTCTCTGCTCATGCCTATGCTGCGAAATAGAACGTAGACCGGGCCCGATCCGAAATGGTTGTCGCTGAAGGCCAGCGTGCCTCGTGCCGGAAAGAAAAAGCTTGGCGTCCAGAGCGATGGAGCGTCGCCGCGAATCCACTGGAACAGGTGTTCGAGGATCACGCTATTGAATCGCGCGTCCCCCAAGTCTCCCGGTACGGCCCTGAACCAATCTGTTGCGCGGACGATGTAGCAGAAGATGCCGACAAGCAACAAGACAAAGGGGAAGGCCCGATGAGTGCTCGCAGCCGGGGCCTCCTTGTGCAGCCGACTCATTTGCACAGGTAGTCGACCTGAGCCGCACTATGACGGAACGGGTCCGTCAGGTCATCGCTGTACTTACCCATCAATAGCCGTTGCTTGGGCAGCAGGTGGGTCCGGAAGAACCGGCTGAATGTCGCGAGCCGGTTTCCTTTGGCCGTAAGGTGGACGCATCCATTGTCTATTTCGATGGTGCCCGACTCCATCTGCTCCGTCAGGCGCACATCGACGAGACGATGCTCCTTGACGTATTCCTGCGTGAACACCTCTGCGAACCGAGCTTGCTGAATGCCGCCGCCGCGCTGCTGAAGCTTTTCCAGAATATAGAAAGACAAAGAACGGTCGAGCACGGCGGGCACTGAGATGGCGAGCGCATACGCCGTCAACAGCCAGATGATCAGCATCTGACCCTTTTCGAATCCATTGAAGATGTCGAAAGTGCGAAGCCGCCAGACCAGAACGGCCGTGATGAAGGCCGCCAGAACGCCATCCATGATGGCGCTATAGAAAACCACATTGACGCGAAAGAATGCGATATGCGCCCAATAAATGAGGCATGCGAGCACGACGAAGAGCGTGGAGGCCGCGAGAAATCTGATTGTCTTCATGAAGCGGAAAAAACCAGCAACTTGTTGCCGAGGTAACTCAATGCGGTCTGCAGGACCGTCGCAATGGCGAAACCTGCGGTGTAGTCGAGGTGGAAGGTGTCGGTCCAAACGAAAAGCAGCAATCCATGCAGGCATGCAATGGACGCATAGAGCGCAAGGAACTTCGCCGCCTGCTGCAGGAGCGGCGCCTCTTTTCGCCGAAAGACAAAAAAGCGGCTTCCGATGAAAGAAGCTGTGATGCCAAACCAGGCGGCGATGAAGTTCGCCACGCCCGCCGACGGAACGCCGAGCACCTTGAGATTGAACGTCAGGACGCCATAGTGAATGGCCGTGGCGAGCACGCCGTTCACCACGAAGCGGCCGAGTTCCGCGACTTGGGGAGCGATGGGCTTTTGCCTCAGGATCATGCCGGCACGCTATCCGTATGTTCGACGGACTCTACGAACAATTCATACGCGGCTTGCGCTGGTGCGCCCGACTTGCTGACGCCTGTGAGCATCAGACTGATCAGTGCAAGAGAGCCGGTCTGCAGAAAAACCAACAGCAAAATTCCCAGCGCAACGGAAAACCAGCCCGGCGTCGCAAAACCCGACAGTTTCAGCACGACCGAGGCCACGCCGGCGATGACCGCAAACGTGCCCATCAGCGCGGAAGCGATGCCGACCCTTACGAGCACATCTTCGGCAAACACCATGACGCCTCGAAAGCCATGCAACGCCAGTCCGACGAAATTCATCTTGCTCTTGCCGGCGTATCGCGCGCCGCGATCCAGCGCGCAGGTAACCACCCGAAGGCGTGAACTCAGCACGCAGCTCGCCACATGGGTCCAAAGCTCTTGCATTGCCGCGAGCCGTTTGACGGCGGCGGGTTTGAGCGCCATGAAGTTGCCGAAGCTGATCTGACGCCCGGTCAACAGCTTGAACAACCCCTTGTAGACCACATAAAAAGCCTTGAACCGCAGGCTTTCGACGCGGTTCTTGCGTTGGGCAACGACCACGTCCACTTCGGATGCGTCGAGATTCCGAAGCAGTTCGGATATGGAGGCGGGGACGTCCTCACCGTCCGAGTCCATGACGACCACTGGGACCGCGGCCATGTGGTCCGCGACGTAGCTCAGTCCGACTGCGATGGCGCGCTGGTGCCCTACGTTGCGGCGCAGGCGAATCACCGTTCCCTGGAGGCCGGCCGCATTCATCCAAGCAATGTCGACCGGCTGGCGCACTGATCCGTCATCCACGGCCACGACGTGCACTTTGTTGCCGAAGATGGAAGACAGCTCCTGGAACAAGCGGGTTGAAGCCTCGGCGTCCTCGAAGACAGGCGTAACCACTGCAAATGCGGAAGGAATGGCGCTCATTGTTTTTAGAAGACAGAGACATCGATCGAAAGCCGCTGCCCGTGATCCGATGCTCGGGAGGCGCTGACGATGCCCTCGGAAAGGCCGCCGATCGGCACGTGCCGACACTGGCGAAAGAAGGTCGCCATTGTGCCGCAACGGCAACACGCCTTTGGCTGGAGAGGGAGCCGCGACGGGGGCGTTTCCCGATGGGATAATCCGCGGTTGCCGGCCCCAGCGGCCTTTTTTCAAGTTTGTCACTATCGGGGGACCTCATGATCCTGGTTACCGGCGGCGCCGGTTTCATTGGCGCCAATTTCGTGCTCGACTGGATTGCCCAGGGCAACGAAGCGGTCCTGAATCTCGACAAGCTCACCTATGCCGGCAATCTCGAGACGCTGGCGTCGCTAAAAGGCAATCCGAACCACGTTTTCGTGCAAGGCGACATCGGCGATAGCGCGCTGGTCGATCGGCTGCTGACCGAACACAAGCCGCGCGCGGTGATCAATTTCGCGGCGGAGTCGCATGTGGACCGCTCGATCCACGGCCCCGAAGACTTCGTGCAGACCAACGTTCTCGGCACTTTTCGGTTGCTCGAATCGGTTCGGGGCTATTGGACTGCGCTGCCGGCCGATCAGAAATCGGCTTTCCGCTTTCTGCACGTCTCGACCGACGAGGTCTACGGTTCACTTTCGGCAACCGACCCGGCCTTTACCGAAGAAAACAAGTACGAGCCCAACAGCCCCTATTCGGCGAGCAAGGCGGCCAGCGATCATCTCGTGCGGGCCTGGCACCACACCTATGGCTTGCCGGTGCTCACGACCAACTGCTCAAACAACTACGGGCCTTTCCACTTCCCCGAGAAGCTCATCCCGCTGATGATCGTGAACGCGTTGGCCGGCAAGCCGCTGCCGGTCTATGGGGACGGCATGCAGGTGCGCGACTGGCTTTACGTCAAGGATCATTGCAGCGCGATCCGGCGCGTGCTCGAAGCCGGCAGGCTCGCTGAAACCTACAACGTCGGCGGCTGGAACGAGAAGCCGAACATCGAGATCGTCAACACCATCTGCGCGTTACTCGACGAACTGCGTCCACGCGCCGACGGCAGGAGCTATCGGGAGCAGATCACCTACGTCACCGACCGTCCGGGTCACGACCGCCGCTACGCCATCGATGCGCGCAAGCTCGAACGTGAATTGGGCTGGAAGCCCGCCGAAACCTTCGACACCGGCATCCGCAAGACCGTCGAGTGGTACCTGGACAACGGCGAGTGGGTGCGCAACGTGCAAAGCGGGGCATACCGCGAGTGGGTGCAAAAGCAATATGCCGGCGCGCCTGCGAAGGCGGCAGCATGAAACTGCTGCTGCTCGGCAAAGGCGGGCAGGTCGGATGGGAGCTGCAGCGCAGCCTTGCGCCCCTCGGTGAGCTGGTGGCGCTCGACTTCGACAGCACGGAATTGCGCGCGGATTTCAGCAGGCCCGAAGAGCTCGCCGAGACAGTCTTGACCGTGAGGCCGGACGTCATCGTCAATGCGGCGGCTCACACGGCCGTCGACAAGGCGGAAACGGAAGTCGACTTTGCGCGCAAGCTCAACGCGACTTCGCCCGGGATCGTCGCCGAAGCGGCGCAGCAGATCGGCGCGCTGATGGTCCACTACTCCACCGACTACGTCTTCGACGGAAGCGGAAGCACCCCGTGGAAGGAAACTGACGCGACCGGTCCACTCAGCGTGTATGGGCGCACCAAGCTCGAGGGAGAGCAACTGGTGGCCGCCAATTGCGCACGTCACCTGATCTTTCGCACAAGCTGGGTCTATGCGGCGCGCGGCGGCAACTTTGCCAAGACCATGCTGCGCTTGGCCAAGGAGCGCGATCGATTGACCGTGATCGACGACCAGTTCGGCGCCCCGACCGGCGCCGAATTGCTTGCCGACGTGACCGCCCATGCGATCCGCGATACCTTGCGTGATCCTGGCAAGGCGGGGCTCTATCACCTGGTGGCTGGCGGCGAGACGACCTGGCACGGCTATGCGCGCTTTGTGCTCGAGCAGGCATTGGACGCCGGCGTCGAACTCAAGGCTTCGCCGGACGCTGTCGACCCGGTGCCCACCAGAGCGTTTCCGACGCCGGCGAGGCGCCCGCACAATTCGCGCCTGGACACCCGAAAACTCGAGTCGACCTTTGGTCTCAAGCTGCCAGGTTGGCAAGCCGGCGTTGCGCGCATGCTGCGCGAAACGCTTTGACCGCGAACAGAGAAGAACGAACACACATGACGCAACGCAAAGGCATCATCCTCGCCGGCGGATCGGGCACCCGGCTGCATCCCGCCACGCTGGCCATCAGCAAGCAGCTGCTGCCGGTCTATGACAAGCCGATGATCTATTACCCGCTGAGCACCTTGATGCTCGGCGGCATGCGCGACATCCTCATCATCAGCACGCCACAGGACACGCCGCGCTTTCAGCAGTTGCTGGGCGACGGCAGCCAGTGGGGCATCAATCTGCAGTACGCGGTGCAGCCCAGTCCGGACGGACTCGCCCAGGCCTTCATCATCGGCGACAAGTTCGTCGGCAATTCGCCGAGCGCGCTGGTGTTGGGCGACAACATCTTCTACGGCCACGACTTCGGAACTCTTCTTGCCGACGCCGATGCCAAGCACGAGGGTGCGACAGTGTTCGCCTATCACGTGCAAGACCCGGAGCGCTATGGTGTGGTGGCGTTCGATGGCAGCGGCAAGGCAAGCAGCATCGAGGAAAAGCCGGTCAAGCCGAAGAGCAGTTATGCAGTGACCGGGCTCTATTTCTACGACAACAACGTTGTAGAAATCGCCAAGGCGGTGAAGCCGAGCGCGCGTGGCGAGTTGGAGATCACGGCTGTGAACCAGGCGTATCTTGATCGTGGAACTCTGAATGTGCAGATCATGCAGCGTGGGTATGCGTGGCTTGATACGGGAACTCACGACAGCTTGATGGAAGCCGGGCAGTTCATTGCGACGCTGGAGCATCGGCAAGGATTGAAGATTGCATGCCCTGAAGAGGTGGCGTGGCGGCATGGGTTCATCGACCGGGATCAACTTGCCAAGTTGGCCGCACCCCTGGAAAAGAGTGGCTATGGCAAGTACCTCAGCCACCTGCTGGCCGAAGAGGTCCGCTCATGAAAGTGACGGCAACTTCAATTCCGGATGTACTGATCATCGAGCCGAAGGTCTTCGGTGACACGCGCGGATTCTTCCTTGAAAGCTTCAATCAAAAGGCTTTTGATGAAGCCGTTGGAGAGCATGTCGAGTTTGTGCAAGACAACCATTCGCGGTCCACGAAAGGCGTGTTGCGCGGACTGCACTACCAGATTCAGCAGCCCCAGGGAAAGCTGGTGCGGGTTGCGCGCGGAGCGGTGTTCGATGTCGCGGTGGATATTCGCAAGTCCTCGCCTACCTTTGGAGCCTGGGTGGGGGTCGAGCTCAGCGAGGAAAATCAGAAGCAGGTATGGGTGCCGGCGGGACTCGCACACGGCTTTCTTGTACTTAGCGAATCCACGGACTTTCTATACAAGACGACGAGCTACTACGCACCGGTCCACGAGCGCGCAATCGCCTGGAACGATCCCGTGCTCAACATCAGCTGGCCTGACGTTGGCGGTCAGCCCCAACTCTCGGCAAAAGACGCGGTCGCCGCCGCATTCACAGCCGCCGAAGTGTTTGATTGAGCAGCCGCGTGAAGAAAATTGCTATTGTCCAATCCAATTACATTCCCTGGAAGGGGTATTTCGACCTTATAGCATCTGTCGATGAGTTCGTGCTTTTCGACGATATGCAGTACACGCGCAGGGATTGGCGAAATCGCAATCAGATCAAGACCCCCCAGGGTGTGAAGTGGTTGACGGTGCCAGTCGCTGTCAAAGGCAAATACACGCAGAAGATCAGAGACACCCAGATCGATGGTGTTGATTGGGCTGCATTGCATTGGAAGGCCTTCGAACAGAATTACCGCCGCGCGCCATATTTCGACGAGGTGTCCGATTGGCTCGCGCCGATCTATCTCTCAAACGTGCCAACGCACTTGTCAGTTTTGAATCGAAAATTGATCGAAGCCGTGTGTGCTTATCTCGGTATTTCGACGCGCATCTCCAGTTCGTCCGACTACGTCTTGCCTGAGGGCCAAACGGAGCGCATTGCGGACCTTTGTATGCAGGCCGGGGCAGACGAATATGTATCTGGCCCCGCCGCAAGGAGCTATTTGGACGAGGCGGTTTTCGCGAAGCGAGGCGTTACGCTTCGATGGTTCGACTATTGCGGCTATCGCGAGTATCCGCAGTTGTGGGGAGACTTCGCGCATGGAGTGACCGTGCTGGATCTTCTTTTCAATTGCGGCGCTCAGTCATCGAGTTTCATGAGGTATGTGAAGGAATGAAGCTCTCGATCGTCGCGACGCTCTATCAATCGGAACGTCATGTTGTCGAATTTTGTGAGCGCGCCAGCAAGGCGGCGCGCGAAATCGCGGGGGACGATTACGAGATTGTCCTGGTCAATGACGGCTCGCCGGATCGAAGTCTTGACCTGGCGATTCAGATCGCAACGGAGGACACACATTTCGTCGTAGTTGACCTTTCACGTAATTTCGGGCACCACAAGGCCATGATGACTGGCCTGAATGCCGCCAGGGGGCAACGTGTGTTTCTCGTGGATAGCGACCTCGAAGAAGAACCAGAGTGGCTTCTTGATTTCGCGCACGCGATGGACGAGGAGGCAAGCGATGTGGTCTATGGCGTTCAAGGCAGACGCAGAGGCCAGGCATTCGAGCGCCTGACTGGCAGCATTTTCTACAAGCTATTCCGCATGCTGACCGGGATCGCTCAGCCCAACAACATCGTGACCGCCAGGTTGATGACCCGCCGGTATGTCGACGCGCTGCTGCTGCATGAGGAGCGCGAAATCAACATCGGTGGGCTGTGGGTCGTGACTGGCTTCAAGCAGGTGCAACGGACCGTCAACAAGCACGCAACCAGCCCGACGACCTATTCCCTGTCGCGCAAGATCAGCCACCTCGTCAACGCGGTGACGTCGTTCAGCAGCTTGCCTCTCGTGTTCACCTTCTACGCCGGACTGCTGACCTCCATGTCGGCGATCCTGTACATCCTCTATCTGGTGTCGCGGTATTTTTCGGCGTCGTCCCCGCCTGACGGCTATACGTCGATCGTCGCGTCGATCTGGCTCTTCTCGGGCCTCATCATCTTTTTCATGGGCGTGCAGGGCATCTACATCGCGAAAATCTTCTCTGAAGTCAAGCAGCGGCCATACACCATCGTGCGGCAGGTCTACGGCGGAGACCGGGAGTTGGAGGGAAATCCATGATCGCGAAGTGCTCAAACCAGTCAGGCTATCGCTTCGAAGCAAGTCCGGAAATGGACAGGTGCAATGACTGAAGAAAACACCGCGGGAATTCATGCGGAAATTGCAGCCTACTACTCTGACAAGCTTGCTGCGCATGGACAGAGTCCGCGTGGAGTCGACTGGAACGGAGAGGAAGGGCAGATCCTTCGGTTCAGGCAGTTGTCGAAGATCATCGACCGCCCTGGAGCGATTTCGGTCAATGACCTGGGTTGCGGCTACGGTGCGCTCTACGAGTTTCTAGCTTCGGAGCGGCCGGACATCGCGTACGTCGGCGCGGATATCTCCGAGAGCATGATCGAAGCTGCTCGGGAGCGATTAAAGGGACGGTCTAACGCTCGCTTCATCAAGTCGAGCGTTCCGGATTGCATCAGCGACTATGGCGTCGCCAGCGGCATCTTCAATGTCCGGTTAGGCAGGACGAATGCCGAGTGGCAGGCGTATCTGGAGGCGACGCTGGATCAAATGGATCGGACCAGCCGTCTTGGCTTCGCATTCAATTGCTTGACTTCGTACTCCGACGTCGATCGCATGCGGCCCGATCTCCATTACGCCGATCCTTGCCACCTCTTCGACCTTTGCAAGCGCCGTTATTCGAAGAACGTGGCCTTGAATCACGACTACGGCCTCTACGAATTCACGATTCTGGTCAGGAAGCAGGCATGAGAAAGCGTCTTGTCATCTTTGGCGCTGGCGACATTGCGCAACTCGCGCACTACTATTTCAGCGCGGCGTCGGAGTACGAGGTGGTGGGCTTCACCGTGGATGCGGCTTTCCTTTCAGGATCGAGCTTTTGCGGTTCGCCGGTCGTCGCATTCGAAGATGTCGTCGAGCATTTTCCCCCTGGCGATACCGACATGTTCGTCGCGCTGAGCTACTCCAAATTGAACGCCGTGCGCAAGGAGAAGTACCTGGCTGCCAAGGCGCGAGGCTATCGGCTCGCAACCTTCGTCAGCCCGGCGGCGACTGTGCTGAATGACGGACACATCGGAGAGAACTGCTTCATCTTCGAGGACAACACAATCCAGCCCTTCGTTCGGATCGGCAACAACGTCACCTTGTGGAGCGGCAATCACATTGGCCATCACTCGACAATCAAGGACCACAGCTTTCTTGCGTCTCACGTGGTCGTCTCGGGTGGCGTCGAAATCGGGGAACAGTGTTTTATCGGAGTAAACGCGACGCTCAGGGACCATATCAAGATCGGCGACCGATGTGTGATCGGTGCGGGCGCGTTGTTGCTAGCTGACGCCGAGCCCGAAGGTGTGTACATCGGCGCCGCGACGGAGCGGTCGCGAGTGCCCAGCAGCAGGGTGCGAGGCATATGACGAGGCCGTGGATCAAGCTGGGCCAACTATTCTGTCCGAGCGGTGACCAACGTCATCCCAAGTTGTTGACCCACGCGGCCAACCCCTTGCCAGTCTTGCTCGAAGGTAATGTTTATCGCGTGTTCTACAGCGGCAGAGACGCGCGCAATCGTTCTTCTGTAGGGGCAGTTGATATCGATATCGTGAGGCGCGAAGTTGTGCACGAGCATTACGCGCCGGTTTTCGAACACGGCCCCGAAGGCAGTTTTTATGCGGACGGCGTGAGCATCGGCAACTGTTATGACGCGCCCTCGGGGCGATACATGCTCTTCATGGGCTGGCTGAATCCCGCAGATGCGCATTGGCGCGGTGAAATCGGTCGACTTCGTGTTGACGGCGATCTCGGCCTTTCGTTGGACGGTGGCAGGGCGTTCATGCCGCTGGATGCCCTTGACCCCGTCAGTCTCTCGTATCCCTGGGTGCTGCAGGATGGCTCGCGCGCTGGCTACAGCATGTGGTACGGATCCACACTCACATGGGACGCAGGCAATGGGGAGATGATCCACGTGATCAATCGTGCTTCATCGCAGGATGGCGAACGTTGGGAAAAACTTGGCCCGGCGGTGCCCTACGCCGTTGGCACGGCGCAGGCCTTCTCTCGGCCCACAGTAGTCCGGGACTCCGTGGGCCTTCACATGTGGTTCTCCTACCGCAGCGGTGCGGGTCAGAGCTATCGCATCGGCTACGCCTTCAGCGTCGACGGTAGCGACTGGCAATTCAAACTCGGGGACGCAGGTATCGATGTGTCCGAAGAAGGATGGGACTCCGAAATGATCGAGTACCCATTCGTCTTCGACCATGATAGCGAGAGATACATGCTCTACAACGGAAACGGATACGGCAAGACGGGCTTCGGGCTTGCAGTTCTCGCACATGGTTGAAGAAGTGGCGCCGGCTCGGCGGCGGACCTTGGCAGCTCAGTTGCTGAGCTATGCGTTCGTGGGTGTGCTGAGCAATCTCGCAGGCTACCTGGTCTATTTGCTCATCACCTATCTTGGCGCCGGACCCAAGATCACCATGTCGGCGCTCTACCTTGTTGGTGCGTCGATCGGCTTCTGGGGCAATCGCAGGCTGACCTTTGCACATGACGAGAAGGGCATGGCTGTGGGCGTGCGGTACGTGCTCGCACATTGCGTGGGTTATCTGATCAATTTATGCCTGCTGTATCTGCTTGTGGACAGGTTCGGCTATGCGCATCAGATCGCGCAGGCCTTTGCCATATTTGTCGTCGCGGGGTTTCTTTTCCTGTCGTTCAAGTATTTCGTGTTTCCTGACTCGAACCCGCCGGTGGAGACTGCAAATTGAAGCGCTGTCTGCGCTGCGATGCGGGATATGCCAGTTCACGGGCTGAGTGTCCGGCCTGCGGCCACTGTCCCGTGCAGGTCGATGGCTTCACGTCTTACGCACCCGATAGCGCATGGGCTGGCGGAGGATTCAAGGCCGACTACTACGCCGAACTGGCGCGGCTGGAGGACTCGAATTTTTGGTTTCGTGCCAGGAACGCGCTGATTCTCTGGGCCATACGCAAATACTGCGGAGGTTTCGAGTCGCTCCTCGAAATTGGATGCGGTACAGCATATGTGCTGTCGGGGGTTGCAGGAGCGTATCCCCAAGCTAGTCTTCGCGGAAGCGAGATCTTCGTGGCTGGCTTGGGCTTCGCTGCCAAGCGATTGCCTTCCGCTGACTTCATGCAGATGGACGCGCGCGAGATTCCATTTCGAGACGAGTTCGACGTTGTCGGCGCATTTGACGTGCTGGAGCACATCGAGGAAGACGAACGCGTACTGGAGCAGGCGCACGCTGCCTTGAAGCCCGGCGGCTGCCTTCTTTTGACCGTTCCGCAGCATCCCTGGTTGTGGAGCGAGTCGGACGCGTATGCCTGCCATGTGCGCCGGTACCGCAGCGCGGAGATACATCGCAAGATCAAGGGTGCTGGCCTGGAACTGCTCAGAAGCACGTCTTTCGTGACGGCACTCCTCCCGGCGTTGATAGCTTCGCGACTTGCCAGAAAGCCGGAGGGGCAAGAGTTTGATCCTTTGGCGGAATTCAACATCCCTCCGTGGCTAAACACCACGTTGGAGAAGATGCTCGCATTTGAAAGGGGCATGATCCGCGTCGGGATGAACTTCCCGGTCGGCGGGTCGAGGCTCGTCGTCGCAAGAAAGGGACTCCGTAATGAAAAGTGATCGAATCCCGTTCAATTGGCCCCACATGACGGGCAAAGAGCTCTTCTACATTGCTGAAGCACACTTCAACGGACGCCTGGCGGGCGATGGCCCTTTCACCGCAAGGTGCCATCGCTGGCTCGAAGAGCGAACAGGTAGTCACAAGGCCTTGCTCACGCACTCCTGCACCGCTGCGCTGGAAATGAGCGCTTTGCTGGTGGACATTCAACCGGGGGACGAGATCATCATGCCGTCCTACACGTTTGTCTCGACGGCCAACGCGTTCGTGCTCAGGGGTGGCGTGCCCGTGTTCGTGGACATTCGTCCGGACACGCTGAATCTGGACGAGTTCCTGATCGAGGCAGCAATCACGCCGCGCACGCGAGGTATTGCTGTGGTTCACTATGCAGGTGTCGCCTGCGAAATGGACACCATCATGGCCATTGCCGAACGGCATCAGCTGTTCGTCGTCGAGGACGCAGCGCAGGCCGTCATGTCGACTTACAAGGGTCGAGCCCTTGGCGCAATCGGGCAACTTGGCGCTTACAGTTTTCATGAGACTAAGAACGTGATCTCGGGCGAGGGAGGCGCGTTGCTGATCAACGATCCATCCTTGCGCGCTCGCGCTGAGATCATTCGGGAGAAAGGGACTGATCGCAGTCGCTTCTTCAAAGGCGAAGTCGACAAGTACACGTGGCAGGAAGTCGGATCTTCATTTCTTCCCGGCGAGCTGGTCGCAGCGTTCTTGTGGGCACAGTTCGAGCACGCAGAGCAAATCACGCAAGCACGCTTGGGCTTGTGGAACTGCTATCACGAACTTCTCGAGAAACTGGAATCGGACGGCGCCCTCAGGCGGCCCACGGTTCCTGATAGCTGCCAGCACAACGCGCACATGTATTACGTCGTCCTATCGCCCCGGATCGACCGGCGGCAAGTTCTCGATGTGTTCAGGCGAGCCGATATCTCGCCAGTTTTTCACTACGTTCCGTTGCATTCTTCGCCCGCAGGACGGCGCTATGGCAGAACGCATGGGACGCTCGATGTGACCAATCGTCAATCCGAATGCCTGATCCGTCTGCCGATGTGGGTGGGGCTGACGAGGGAAAAGCAGGTTTGTGTCGTGCAGGCGCTTTCCGAGGCGATCGCGGCCCAATCGTAAAAGCCGTTGCAGAGACTTCGCGAATGGCCCGTCCTTGGCGAGTTCCAGCAGGCCCTTGCGTGCAAGGAGCGACTGCCAGTTGCGCTAAAGTGCGCGCACCGTGCCACATGACTTGCGGCGCGACCTAAAGCATGGATTGAAGGAGTCCCCGCCTTCGAGTCCAGCCTCTGTTCAACATCCCTCAGGGCCCAAATTCAAATGCAAACTCCGTTCAGCAACAAGGTATTACTGATAACGGGCGGGACCGGATCATTTGGAAACGCCGTCATCCAGCGCTTCCTCAAGACGGACATCCGGGAAATCCGGGTATTCAGCCGCGACGAGAAGAAGCAGGACGATATGCGCAAGCGTTACAACAACGCGAAGCTCAAGTTCTACATTGGCGACGTTCGCGATGCACATAGCGTGGGCGGCGCCATGCGCGGCGTCGACTACGTGTTCCATGCCGCGGCCCTGAAGCAGGTGCCGTCCTGCGAATTCCATCCGATGCAGGCCGTTCGTACAAACGTGCTTGGCGCCGAGAACGTCCTTGAGACCGCAGTGGCTGCTGGCGTGAAGCGGGTGGTCTGCCTGAGCACCGACAAGGCGGTCTACCCCATCAATGCCATGGGTATCAGCAAGGCCATGATGGAAAAAGTCATGGTTGCATCGAGCCGCAACCTCGAGGGCACCGGCACCATCATTTGCGGCACGCGCTACGGCAACGTGATGGCCTCGCGAGGTTCGGTCATCCCGCTGTTTGTCCAGCAAGTCAGCGAGGGCAGCCAGATCACGATCACCGATCCGACGATGACCCGATTCATGATGACTCTGGAAGACGCCGTCGACCTGGTCCTCTACGCGTTTGAGCACGGGCAGAACGGCGATATCTTCGTTCAGAAGGCGCCTGCTGCGACCATGGAAGTGCTCAGCCGGGCCATTTTGGATCTGATGGGCAAGAAGGACCATCCCATTGCCATCATCGGGTCCCGGCATGGCGAGAAGCTTTACGAGTCGCTGCTTAGCAAAGAGGAGCGTGCATGCGCCGTGGACTTGGGCGAGTATTTTCGTGTGCCGCCTGATGGACGCGATCTGAACTACGCAAAGTTTGTCGAGGAAGGCGAGAGTCGCATCACGCGCGCTTTGCACGGTGAGGAATACAACTCGCACAACACCACGCGCCTGGACGTCGAGGGAATGAAGAAGCTGCTTCTGAAGCTTGACTTCATGGGAAAGATCGCTCGCGGCGAGCCGGCCGTGCTGGAAGGGTGAGCCGGTGAAGGTCCTCATCACCGGTGCTGGCGGTTTCGTCGGCAAGAATCTTTGCCAGGCGCTTTCCGAGCGCGCGGGAGTCGAGATCGCCGCTTTCGAATCCCGCAACTCCGTGGCGCAGCTACCGGAACTGCTGCGTGGGGTGGACTTTGTGTTTCACCTTGCTGGCGTGAATCGTCCTCAGGATCCGAAAGATTTTGCCGTGGGCAATCTCGAGCTGACCCAATCATTGTGCAATGCACTGGTTGGGGAGATCGAGTCGACAGGAAAGAAGATTCCAGTCGTTCTGACATCTTCGATTCAGGCCGAGCGGGACAATCCGTATGGGCAGAGCAAGCGTGGTGCAGAGGCGGCCGTTTTCGCTGTCGCCAGGAGCCATGGCGTTCCTGCGCATGTCTTCCGCCTGCCCAACGTGTTCGGCAAGTGGTGTCGTCCCAATTACAACTCTGCGGTCGCAACCTTCTGTCACAACATTGCTCGTGGCCTGCCGATCGAAGTCCGTGATCCAGCAGCCGCTCTGACGCTTGTCTACATCGACGATCTGGTGGCGCGTTTTATCGAACTGCTCGACGGCGCCGACGCTGCTTTGGATGTCGATGGCTTTGCGGTCATGACACCGCAATACTCAACCACTGTAGGCGAAGTGGCGGACCTGATCGTGCGCTTCAAGGAAAGTCGAAAGACGCTGCTGACCGAACGTGTGGGGACCGGATTGGTGCGGGCCCTTTATGCCACCTACGTCAGCTATCTTCCGACGGAAGAGTTCAAGTACAGCGTCGCTCGCCATGGAGACGCGCGTGGCGTATTCGTGGAGATGCTCAGGACGCCTGACAGTGGACAGTTCTCCTACTTCACAGCACACCCCGGGGTCACCCGCGGTGGGCACTATCACCACAGCAAGACCGAGAAGTTCCTCGTCATCAAGGGTCATGCCCGGTTCAAGTTTCGCCACATTTTGACTGGCGAAACCTACGAGATGACCACAAACGGCGAGGCGGCCGAGATCGTCGAGACTGCGCCAGGCTGGACGCACGACATCACGAACATTGGCGAGGACGAAATGGTCGTCATGTTATGGGCCAACGAGATATTCGATCGCGCACGGCCAGATACATACGCCTGTCCACTCTGAAAAAATGAAGAAACTGAAAGTCATCTCGGTGGTCGGCACGCGGCCCGAGATCATCCGCCTGTCACGCGTATTTGCCGCACTCGACGAGCACTGCGAGCACGTGCTGGTCCACACGGGGCAGAACTACGATTACGAGTTGAATCAGGTCTTCTTCGATGACCTGAAACTTCGAAAGCCGGACCACTTCCTGAACAGTGCGACGGGCAGTACCGGCGCCGCGCACACGATCGGCAACCTCATCATCGAAGTCGATCGAGTTCTCGCAACGGTTCAGCCCGAGGCCATGCTGGTGCTTGGAGACACCAACAGTTGCCTGGCAGTGATCCCGGCCAAGCGACGCAAGATTCCCATCTTTCATATGGAGGCCGGTAATCGATGCTTCGACCTCAGGGTGCCCGAAGAGATCAATCGCCGAATCGTCGACCACACGGCTGATATCAATCTCACCTACAGCACGATCGCGCGCGACTACCTGCTTCGCGAGGGGTTGCCGCCTGACCAGGTGATCAAGACTGGTAGCCCGATGTATGAGGTCCTGCACCACTACATGCCGGACATCGAGGCGTCTGATGTACTGAAGCGCCTCGACTTGAGCGAAGGCAAGTACTTTGTTGTCAGCGCGCATCGCGAGGAGAACATCGAGTCTGACCAATCCTTCGCAAAGCTTGTCTCTGCCTTGAATGCAATCGCAGAAGACCACGACGAGCCGGTCATCGTCTCCACTCACCCTCGGACGCAGAAACGGATCCAGGCCACCTCGACCCGCTTTCACCCGCAGGTTCGCCTTCTGAAGCCACTTGGCTTCCATGACTATGTAAGGCTGCAGATGTCCGCGCGGGCGGTGCTTTCGGACAGCGGCACTATCAACGAGGAATCCTCGATTCTCAATTTCCCTGCGCTCAACTTGCGAGAGGCGCACGAGCGACCGGAGGGCATGGAAGAAGCTGCAGTCATGATGGTCGGGCTGGACGCTGAGCGCGTCCGCCAAGGGCTGGCTATCTTGAAATCGCAACCGCGCGGCGCCGATCGCGGCTTGCGCCTGGTTGCCGACTACAGCATGCCCAACGTGTCGGACAAGGTGCTTCGGATCATCCACAGCTACGTAGACTACGTGAATCGTGTGGTGTGGAAGAAATATTGAGACTGGCAGGACGAGAAATCGCTTTCGCGGGCGAGTAGTCGCCCGCGTATCGAACTGTTTGACCGCCGTTCGACATTGGTGCTTGTTGCCGTGGGCTAGGTGTCGCGCTGCGGGGTCAGCGCGCGGACGAAAATTCGCATAAAAAATGACTATTACAAGATTGAGGGCGTTGTTGGGCCTCTGGCTCTCACGCTCCAGCGAGCCACAAGAACTTTGGACGCAAGCTGGTCGCGCCGAAGCCAGAGGAAATATGTGGCACGCGAAGGCGATATATCGTCGTCTTGCGAGCGTCGAACTCTTAAGCCCGGAGGCCTATGTCTATGCGGGCCTCTCCGAGCAACGGCTGCGTCGACCGAGCCAAGCGATAGCCAAGATCGAAGCTGGTCTGAAGAAATTTCCGAATCTGCCGCTTCTGCTCGAACACTACGTTGGCATCTGCGCCGAAATCGGGCAAATCGACCACGTCGTTCGGAGGTCCGTAACGAACTCCGATGACAACTTATTGCTTTGGCGGCTAGCGGATGCGCTGTGGCTGCATGAGCGCAGGGAAGAAGCGAACGCCATCTATCGGCAATTGGCTGCGCGCCCAGCAGAGAATCCTCTTGGCGTTCTGCATTCGGGACTCTCTGAACAACGGCTGGGGAACCTCGATCGAGCTGCCGACGTGTTGGAGGCTGGAATCCACGAATTTCCGAATGCTGCAGAGTTGGTCGATCACTTCGCGCTCATTTGCGCACAACTCGGCGAGTTGGCACGCGTCATGCGAGTTGCTGCGCCGAACGCGAAGTCCGAGGCGGAGGCTTTTGAAGCGCTTTTTGAGAGATTTAGGGATCCGCAGATACAGATCTGGCTGATCGGTCTTTGCCTCACCGCAGGTCTCGAACAGCTTGCCGCACAGAAAATCAAGTCGATCGCGGAAAGTTCCACTCACGGCCTGCCGCCGTCTCAGCTGGCCGAACTTCTATTGCTTTCGCCATCGGTCGAACCGGAAAAGCTTTGGGCGCAAGCCGATCTTGCCGAGGCTGCGGGAAATCATTTGCAGGCGACGGCAATCTATCGCCGCCTCGCAACCAGAAAGCTCTCAAGTCCGGAGACGTATCTCTACGCGGGGTTGTCCGAGCAGCGGTTGCAACGGCCAACCGAAGCAATCGCGATCTTCGAAGCTGGTTTGAAGACATTCCCGGACCTGCCGCGTCTGATTGAGCACTACGTGCGCCTCTGTGCTGATCTGCGGCAGATGGATCACGCGATCCAGTGGTTTTCCACGGAGACGGCGAGCCCGGCGTCGGTGTGCGAAACACTCTTTATTCAGTTTCCCGATCCGCATGTCCAACTCCGGCTCATTGAATATTGTTTCGAACACGGATTTATGGAAATTGCTGATGCGAGGCTGGAGTCCGTCCGGGAGCATTGCAGCGACGAGGCATCTGCATGGCAGCTGGCTGATTTGCTTCTGCTCCATCAGCGAAGGGACCAAGCCAAAATCATTTATCGGCGCCTGGCGGCTCGCCTGCCGGAGAGTGCCCAAGGTGCGATGTATTCCGGGCTTGCCGCATACAGGCTTGGGCATCCTGAACAAGCGGCCGATCTGTTGGAGGCGGGACTTCGACAATTTCAAGGATCCGAGCACCTACTCGAGCATTTTGCACGCATCTGTCTTGAGATTCAGGCGGTGAAGCGCATCGGTCATTTCCTGGGACTGGAAGCGCAGAGTGAAGAGAAACTCTGTGAATTACTATTTGAGAGATTCGTCGATTGGTCGGCCCAAATCGGCCTTATCGAATACTGTACAAAGAATGGTCTCGTAGAACTCGCGGAACGAAAGCTTGCGCAGATGGTAGAAACATCGACGGATGCGCCTACGTTCTGGAGCATTGCGGATCTACTCACGAGATTCAGTCGCCGAAACGAGGCCGACGACATCTACAGACGGCTCTCCGTCCGCGACTTAAAGAGCGCCGACGACTACTACTATTCGTCCTTGGCATTCCTGAGGCTCAGCAACTCAGCTGGATGCGCTCACATTCTTGAGCAGGGGCAGCAAAGATATCCGCTCGACAACAATCTGTCGGCCCTATTCAGGCAAATATGCGCAAGCCGTCTGGAGTACGATCGTTACGTAAATTTGAACTCAAGGATCGGAGCTACAACGACGCTGTCGATCGTTGACTTCTATGAGGAGTTCAGCAAACGTGCGCCTTTTGATTTCATCGTCATCTCGGGGGATCTGGAATCACAACTCGGCGCGGGTGTGGTGCACACACTGAAGAAGCATGTCGTTTCGTTCCTTCGAGAGAATCAGCAGCCTACAGACTTGGCTCGAAGCCTCGTGTTCTTGAGCAACTATCTTGACGTGGGCTCGGAATTTTCTGCCGACATGATGCATGCGATTATCGATTCTCAAAGAACTGACGGCGCTGCGTCCAAAGCCAATGAGCGCGCAATAAGAATCTTGCATGACCTCTCCCCCGCAATGGTTCCTCGCTGCCCCGTGGAGCACGGGAGAGCTTCGCGGCAATTCATTGCTGCATGCCAGGCGCTGGCGGAGAGTCCGGTAGAGCTCGACGATCCGATCGTCGACATGACCAATGGCTGGACGCCGTGGCAGTGGATCTTCTGCCGCGCCGAGCCGGAATTTTATGGGCAGGCGATGGCTGCCTTCGAAGCGTTGGCCTTCAAGACTTGGCCGAGACTCAACCATGTTGCGCCCCATGTCGGCCGAAACTTGCTCCCTGCTGCCAAGGGTCAGAGGAAGATCCGCGTCGGATTCAATGTCCACGATTCCATGCCAATGATGTCGGGATTGCTCACACAGTTGAATCCCGATCTATTCGAGACGGTCTATCTGCGTCCCGGCCAGCAGGGCCAGACGCCAGCGGCCAAGAACTGGATCAAGCGCGCAGGAAAGACAGTAGAGTTTTCTGACATCGACACCTACGCGGCCATCAAAACGATTGAAAGTCAGGAACTGGACATCATTGTGGCCGGTCCTTCCATGGGTCCATGTTTCTATCCCATGATGGGAAAGCTTGCGACGCTGCACATGATCTTGCTGGAGCCGAACTGGACAGATGGTCTGACGAATTCCGATTACTACATCTCCTGGGGACGGGCCGAACCTGAAGATCCCGCCGCCTATTACAGGACTGCGGTTTCGTTCTTCGAACATCCCCCTTATTGGATCGAAAAACCGGATGTTGAGAGCAAGGGTGCTATCAGCGCGGAGATGCGCGCGCAGACCAGAAAGAGGCTGCTTAACGCAAGCCCTGAGGCACACATTTACCTATGTGCCAATACGCCCCCCAAAATCCATCCGGAAATGGATGAAATCTTTCGCGACATATTGGAGCGCGATAAGGACGCCATTCTGGTTCTTCTTCGCGGGGAATTTCCTCCCGCCAAAACCCTGAGAAGCCGCCTACGTGAAAGACTCGGCGCGTGCTATGAGAGGGTCGTCTTTTTGTCCACACTGAAGAAGGACGATGCGCATCTGCTGCTGCAATCCGTGGATTGCTGTCTCGATTCCTATCCGCTCTGTGGCATGTCATCCAGTTTTGATGGCGCGATGCTGGGCGTTCCGCTTGTGACCCTTCCTTCGAAAATTCCGTTCGGTCGCTGGACGGCGGCGATCTATGAATACATCGGCGTGTCGGGTCTCACGGCCAGGGACAAGCAGGACTACGTGGACATTGCACTCAGACTGGCGACAGACACGTCCTGGAGAAATGAGAAGGCATCAGAGCTGAGGCAAAAATCATCGGTCTACGTCGAGAGCGAGGCCAGCAGCAAGGAATTCGAGAGGTTTCTCCTGGAGGCCTGGGATAGAAAGGTCCAAGGCCTGGGGACGGCAAACTGGATCGACAACCGGTGGCAGTAGCGAGCCGGGCTTGCAGCACTTGGTTGAACCGCTGGGTGGCCCTTGCCATCCCGGCACTAGCCGTTGTGACTCTCGCCGTTGGGCTGTTGATCCCGATCTACTCTGACGAGGTGGCCATTCAGATGGCGCATGCGCGTTTCTTCATAGAAGGAGGTGCGCTGCTGAATCTGTTACCCCAATGTCGTTCATTGGAGGCAAGCATTCCGGTCTCCTGGTACCCGGGTGCAGTTTTCAACGCCATCCTGTACTCGGGAACCAGCGAGTTGGGGTTGCGGATCAGGGGCATAGCGATATGCGCGGGCTGGTTGTCTCTGCTGTGGGCATGGGCGGGGCTGCATCCGCAGCGCTTGATGCCAAGGCGTCGTTTTCAATCGTTCATCCTCTCGCTCAACATGCTTGGCGTGTTGCCATTCGTGCTCGTCTTGGCGCGCTCAGAGCAATTGTTGGTACTCCCGCTCGTTGCATGTTGCATGCTGGCATTGTTCTGGCAGGTCGAAGCGTCCGACGGTGTCCCGTTGAAGAGCCTGAAGGCGGCGTTGCTCTTCTTGATCACGTCTGTATTCCTGCTGGCGCATCCGAAGGCGTTGTTCTTCGCGCCGGTCATGCTGGCTTCGGCCTGGCTGGTTTTTCGACACGCTGGCAAGGCTTGGATGATCGGGACCATGCTGGTGGTCGGGTTTGCCGTTTTTCAATCGGTCCAGTACGTCCTTTTCACATCAAGCTGCCCCGGCGCGCCGGCGATGGCGAAAGTTCTCGCGCAGCAAACGCTGGACTTTCAGCTACTCGCCAGTGACAAGCCTTTGTTCTTCAAAGCGGCCGCAAGCAATCTGGTGTCGTCGCTCGGCATGATCCTGGATCGCATGCCGGCGACCCTGGCTTACCAGTCGAATTGGCTGCCGTCCGTCCAGGGCGAATGGATGGGGCCATGGCTCGGCGTTTTCGGAAAGTTGCTCAAAGCGAGCCTGTACGTTCTCGCATTGCTCTCATTCGTCGCTGTGATTGTTCGCTTCGCGATGCAGTTGTCACACAGGCGGCTCGACAAGGGAGTTCTGCTCGCTACGGCGCTTCTGGCGGGGCTGGTGTTGCACGGCATCGTCTACAACAGCAACGCCTGGCACTTCTATACGCCGGGGCTCATCGTGCCGCTGTTGGCCGTTCTGCTGATGTTGGTGCTGCACACGCCATTCGAGGTCCCGAATGGGCTGAGACGGGCTTGCGGCGCTGTCGCCTTCTATTGGATGTTGCTTGCAGCCGCCAGCATGGTCCTGTTGCTGTGCATACAAACTCCCGGGTTGCTGCAGATGGCGCGCATTGGAGACTACGTGATCGGTCCCCAGCCGCTGTCGACCCCAGCATTCGTGCGCGAGGAGGAGCGCGCGCGGCTGTCTGCGCTCGCAAAGCGCTGCAATATCAACGATGGCGACGATCGGCTGGTTGTGGACGGTGCCGCTTACTTCCTGTTCCAGCACGGTCGGCAGCCGATGAATGTGTTCTATGTGTCCGACTATGCCTTCGGGATGGACATCGGACAGAAGCTTCCTGAGTTCCTGAAGAAGATCGACAGTGGCGGCGTGCTTTCGCGCTGTGAGTATCTGCCGAAGGTGCTGTCGGACAAGGCGATCAGATCCGAGAAAATGTGCTGCGTTTCCAGATCGGATTTGTGATTTGTTGTTGGTAGTTGCGAGCTGGCCTTTACTTGACGGGATGGATCTCCAGTTCGTCGAGCCTCGCGGAGAGGCCGTAGTAGTTCTTGTCGACGGCCGAAACGAACTCGACGACGTTGGTACCAGGCTTCAATGCCCCTGAAGGAACCTGCGCGGTGAATCTGTACCCCGGCTGCCAGCCGAGGGCCAATTCAACGCCGTTGATTCGAATGCGGAAGCTGTCCTGAATGGCGGGGTTTGCGATCAGGTCAAAGTTTCCGGTTAGCTCGTAGGGCTTGTCGGTGGGCATCAGTTGGAAGAGCAGAGACGCGCGCTCCTGCGATTTCCAGGTTGCAGTGTCATGCTGGAAATAGCCGGGCTTCCAGTCCGCAGGACGCCAGCCATTTCCCTGAATGGGGACTTCCAGACTCCACCATTTTCCAAAATCCCAGCGGTGGCTCGATCGGGCAGCTTCGGATTCAAACAAGCCTAGATTTCTGCTTCCTGGCTTCCGGTTCAGTATGTTCCGGTAACGCCTTGCGGCCGGTGTGTCGGCCGAAGCAAGTTGTTGACGGTAAGCATCGAGGGCCCTGTCGGGTACAACGTTTCCGTCTTGGTCGATCACGAGCTCGACGGCCTGGGACTTGGCCAGCACGACGTCCTTTAGCGGCTCGGCAGACAAACCGGGGACCGGATCGGCCGCCTTGAATCTCCAACTGTCGCTCTCTTCAACGCAGTGTCCCTGTCGCAGCAGATCGTCCGCGCGCGCCAGGTCGCTGCCGGGCATGAGGCAGATGGTGGGCATGCGGACCGGACGGTCGTAGAGATAGGTCAGCGCTGAGTCCAGGTTGTCGCGCAGAAACCAGACATGCGAAAGCTGATTGGAATAGTCGAGGATGACCAACTCCTTGTCGCTTTGAGCGCCAGCATCGAAGTTCTCGACGATGGTGCGAAGGAGCTTCCGCTGTGCCTCGGAGAGCTTCAGGTAGTGATGAAATTGATAGAGTTGGGCCGCCGCCCCTGCCGTCATCAGGAGCAGCACGGCAGCGCAGGCCAATGCCTTGGACCACCTCGCAAGGCTCATGGTGAGGGCGAGAACAACCAACGCGGCGCCGAAGCTTGCAAAGAGATAGGTGCGCTGGGAAATGAGAACGTGCGAGCCCGAAAACAGATACGGCACATAACCTAGGATCAGCAGTAGCAGGCCCGAAATGGCAACACGGGTGCGCATGCTGGCGTTGCGAGGCTTGGCGGTTTCGACCAACTCATGCGGGGCAGTGCCTTCGTTGCGCGGAAACAAAAGGGCCGATACAGAGCAGATCAGGCCGAAAGCCAGCACGTAGAAGAAGCTGTGAAACTCCCCGAGGGCCATGCCCCATGCGTCATACCACCCGCCGGCAAGCGCGCGTACGAAGGCTATCTGGAATAGCTTGGGAAGCGCGTGATAAAGGACACTGAAGGGGGAGTGGCGGTCTGTGATGGACTGCTGATAGGACTCTCCGCCCGACGCCGATGCGTAGGCAACGTACAGCAAATACACGATCCCTGACGCGATCCACGCCAAGGTCGGTGCCGGGTTCTGCCGAATGCTGCGAAGCGTCGCCCCGGCACCGTCGCGGCACCAAAGAACGAAGAGCGGGAGCATGATCATCATCAATGCAACTTCGTACATCATTTGCGCTGCAACCAGGCATGCGCCGCCCGCTGTGATGTTGATCCAGCGCGCCCATCCGGCCTGCTGTTGTTGTGCGCGGACCAGAAGGGCCGCACCCAGCAGAAGGACTGCCAGCGACAGATTGATGTGCTGGCTCCGGAACGAAAGCTGCATTGTGTCGGCCGGATAGAGGAGAAAGAGCAGCCCGAAGATCACACCCCATCGTGGCGAGCGCGTCGCGAGTGCAGCAAGACAGGACGCTGCCGCACCTTTCATGATGAGCGTCGCCATCAGCACCCAATGCCATCCATCGAACGAGTCCCGATGCAGCAGGAAACCGATGGCGTGGGGAAACACCGTGAGCGGTCGAAGCCTGTGTGCCTCCAGCAGCGAGTGTGCTTTGACGAACAGGACTGGTCCTTGCGTGGTGAAGACCCCCAGTACTCCCCATTCCTCGATCAGTCCGTGGAGGCTGAAGCCGAACGGCAGCCAGAGAAGCAGGACTAGCAAGGTAGGCGGCAAGGCGAAGCTGAGCCAGGTTCTTCTCATGGGATCATCAAGCGGAAAGTCATCAAGCGGAAAGTCAAACCTCGGAGCTGTCTCAGTGAAACAGCCAGCGGCTTGCCGCGAAAGTCAGAGGGATGGTGATGGCGATGCTTGCAAGTGGCGCGAACTCGGCGTGCAGATGCAGGAGGTCAACCCACACGTACACGATCCCGGCGCCCGCAAGGTACTGAGCCAGATACACCAGCGGCAGCATGGCGGCCTTCCTCTCGCTGCGCGGTGCGCCGAAGACGAAGAATCGGTTGAGCGCATACGCGAGCGCGATCCCACTGGTGAAGGCGAACGCGTAGCTCAACCAGTACGGCAGCAGCTGCAACAGCGCCAGATACAGCAGGTAGGTTCCGAGGGTGTTCACCCCTCCCGAGACAAGAAACCGGAGGAAGGCGGACGAATTGCGCGCGGCAGCCATCGGCGCGATCAGGGCCGACCGTCCTTGCCCAGCTTGGCACGCAGGAAGTCGGCATGGTTGCGGATGTAGTCCGAGGCATCGTAGTGGTCCGAAGCGAAGACGAGTAGCACGGCGTCGGGCGAATAACGGTACTGGATACCCCAAGTCATGGGCGGCAGATAGATCCCAAGCGAGGGGCTGTCGAGCTTGAATTCTTCACGCTTCACGCCGTCGTCGGCCACCACGCTCACTTGGCCTTTGACAGCGAGCAGGAACTGATGGCACGTGCGGTGCGCATGCTCGCCGCGGGTTTCGACAGTTGGCACGTCGTAGACGAGAAAGTAGCGCAGCGGTTTGAAAGGAATGTCTCTCTCGAATTCGCCGACTGAGAGGCTGCCTCGCATGTCCGGCACGGAGCGCAGCGTGTGCAGCGTGACGCCGGCGACGGAACTCTGGATCACCCCAGGCGCTTTGGCGCCCTTGGACTCCGGCGCAAGCCGCGTGGACGGAGTGGCATCCACGTATCCGGTAATCCGCGCCGGGTTGCCAACCACGATGGCATTGGATGGCACCGAACGCGTAACCACTGCGCCCGCTCCAATCATCGAGTTGCGCCCGATCGTGATTCCCGCAAGGATTGTGGCGTTTGCACCGACCGAAGCGCCTGACTGGACCGTGGTCCGGGCGAAAGCTTCGGGGTACTGCTTGCTCCTTGGGAACAGATCGTTGGTGAAGGTAACGTTAGGGCCGATGAACACATCATCCTCGATCGTCACGCCGTCCCAAACCTGCACACCACACTTGATGGTGACGCGATCGCCGATCACCACGTCGTTCTCGACGAACACATGATCGCAAATGTTGCAGTCGCCACCGATGCGCGCTTTTGGCAGCACGTGTGCAAAGGCCCAGACCCGAGTGCCCGGACCGACGTGGGTGCTTTCGCAAAGTGCTTGGGAATGGGTGAAGTAGTCCATGGCTTCAGGTCGTCTGGTTGAACTGGTGGATACGCATCGTGATCGTGTGCGGTCGACCTTTCGTGTTCTCGTAGATGCGCCATGCGTACGACCCGACGATCCCGAGACCGAAAAGATTCACGGCTCCGAGGAAGACGATCGTGAGGATCGTCATTGCGTAGCCTGGCACCGAGATGAACCCCATGATCTTGCCGATCGTCACCACCAGGCCAAGCAGGCCTGCCAGGGCAGCCGTGATGCCACCGCCGCGCACCAGGAGACGGATAGGGAGGTCCGTAAATGAGAACACGCTGTCCATCAGATAGTTGACCTTCTTGCGCAAGGTCCAAGCCGACTTGCCGTGTTGGCGCGATCTGCGTGAATAGTGGATCAGCTTGCGCCGAAAACCGAGCCAGAAAAGCTGAGCGATCAGCGAACTGTGGCGTTCGTCAAGCCGAAGAAGGTTGTCACGAAACTCCCTGTTGCAAGCGAAGACGTCGACGCCACCGGGCGGGACCTCGGGCACCACATACCTTCGGTAAAACCACCAGAAGATCTCGGCGGGCAGGCGAGTCATGAAAGGATCGTCGCGCCCCTGCCGTGTACCGACGACCACGTCCACGGATTCGGTGCGCAGCGCTTTGTCCATCTCGAGCACAAGCTCTGGCGGTTCTTGGAGGTCCGCTGCCATGACCGCGTATCGGTCGCTTTCAGAGAGTTCCAGACCGGTGCGGATTGCCGAGAAAGAGCCGAAGTTCCGTGACAACAGCGCGAGCTTGGATGCAAACGGCCGCGCCGGAAGCGCGTCGCGCAGCAGTTCGAAACTTCGATCGGGGCTGCCATCGATGACGAACACTGCTTCCATCTCGCCGCCCAGGTCGCGGTGAAGGCCGCTGACCGCATCGAGCAAATCGGAGATCGAAGCTTCATTTCGATAGACGGGAACAACGAGCGTCAACACTGTCGTGACCTCAACGCACAAAGAACGATCGCACCCCGTCGATCACCCGGGAGCTTTCAGCATCGGTGAGGCCAGGGAAGCATGGCAGCGAGACGACCGTTCGACAGGCGTGCACGCTGTGCTCGAGGATCCCTGTCACCTGCGCCTTGGGATAGGCGCTCTGTAGATGGTCAGGAATGGGATAGTGCACGTCGGTGGCAATCCCCTGCGAGCGCATGTGCTCCCGAAATGCCTCGCGGGCTTCCACGCGCACGACGTAGAGGTGGCCCACATAGTCCTCTTGCACTGAAGGAGGCAGCAGGAGCGGTAGTCCATGAAAGGCACTGTTGTACTTCGCAGCGATTTCTCGACGCTGGCGATTGGCCGCGTCGAGATGGGGTAGTTTTGCGCGCAGTACGGCAGCCTGGATTTCGTCGAGGCGACTGTTGCGGCCCAGTGGAGTCGACACGTGGTACTTGTCGGACCAGCCGTATTGGCGCAGCGTGCGCACAGCTTCAGCCACCGCGACTTCGTTGCAGACGACAGCACCGCCATCTCCCAGAGCACCCAGGTTCTTCGTTGGGTAGAAGCTGAAGCAGCCGACGTCGCCGATGCTTCCCGCCCGTCGGCCATGTCGAGTTGCGCCATGTGCCTGTGCGCAATCCTCGATCACCTTGACGCCGGCGCGATGCGCCAAGGTCACGATTTCTTCGATGTCGGCCATCTGTCCGTAGAGGTGAGTCACGATGACTGCCTTGGGCTTGAGCTCGAGCGCAGTTGCGAGGGCGGCTGTTGCCATGTTCAGCGTTGTGGCTTCGACGTCCACGTACAAAGGCTTTGCGCCTATCGCGTGGATTGCGGTGCTTCCATAAAAGCCCGCATTCGCAACGCAGACCACTCGGTCTCCGGCTGAGACGCCGACAGCTCGCAATGCCATCTCGAGCGCATCAGTACCATTCGCAAGCGTGACGCATTCGATTGCGCCGATGTAGCTCGAAAACTCGCTTTCAAACGCCGTAACCTCGCTGCCCAGGACATACCTGTTGCTTCGAAGAACGCGAAAAATGCCGGACTCGAGATTCAGTCCGGCATTTGCGGCTTGGGCGGAAAAGAGTGGAATCATGGAAGCAGGTCTTGTTCTGGGCCCGGAATGGAGAACGGATCCGGCAGCGGCGACGATTCAGGCAGGTCGCCATCGAGCTGGAACAACAGAAGCGGTTCGACGATCGCATCCGCCAAGAGCATTTCAGGAGAGGCGCCCCAATCCCGCATTTGTGTCATCAGTCTATCTGCCATCTGGACGAGAGGCTTTGCGGTGGCGATCGGCCGCGTCAGTTGCACGAGATTCTCAGCGTAGTTCCTGGCGGTAAATGTGGCTGTCGCCCATTGCTGGCCTCGGACGGCCATTGCGCGACGTTTCTCCGGGTTCATACAAAGAAACTCGAGTGCGTCCATGAGCTTTGGCACCTCGCTCTGGTGAGGAATCTTCAGCACGCAATCGTCCGGCAATTCGCTATAGAAACTTGTGTCGGTCACGATCACAGCCTTGCCATAGAGCAATCCTTCTATGGCCGTCGCCGATGCCGCTTCGAAGCTCGGCCACCGAAGGCAGCAGGCAATGTCGGCCTCGTTGATGGCAATTTGCAGCCCGGTACTGTCCGTTTCTCCGGCAACAGTCAATTGCACGCCAAGACTACGCGCGAGGGCAATCAACTTGATGGCGTACGCAGGTTCAATACGGCCGCAAAGTCGGTAATGAATCGCGTGGCGCAAGAGCGCGCTGCTCCCAATGGCTTGTATGACGCTCTCGATTCGCTTGTTCGAATTAGCGTGCCCGACCGTAATGACGTTCACCATGTCTTTGCGCGCGGGACTCGTCGAGCTTGCCTTCACCGCAAATGGTGCGTCATAAGGGAGCGGCACCGCGCGCACGGGGCCCGCGCAGGCACGCGTCACGCGGCGCATTCCCCAATGACTGTGGGATATGACGCCATCCGCCATTGCGCAGACCCACTCGGTCATCGGATAGATGGTGCTCGCATCTTCCATAAACTGATGACCATCGCGCACGTTGAAGAACCGGGTGGCGACCTCCTCGCCATACCATTCCTTGAGGACCCTCAGCGCCTCCTTCGGGCGAGACTGAGCCCAACCCGCGAAAAGATGCGCGACCACGAAGTCATGCAGGCAGACGATTCCAGGCAGGCGGTCCAGCCAATGCATGGCGCCGCAGTGAAGCTCGTAGTTGTTCCCGACTTGGTAGACCAGCAGGTCTGCGTCTTGTGTGACGCGCATGACGGCGGCGGTATCGGTCCAGGAGACCTGCTCGACCGTGCACGAATGGTGCAACTCGTCGGCAGCTACGTTCTGTTCCGTCCTCACGATGACGACTTGCTGCTCAAGTGCCTGCAACGCTCGCACGACGAGTGCCGTAACGCGCCCGATGGCCGAGTGGGTGACGAGGGGGCTGAAGATCGCGAACTTCATGAGAGCAATGCCTCGACAGTTGCCGGCCAGGTGACGTTGTACGAGACCCAACAAGCCTTGGCGGCAGCTCCGAAATCGCGCGTACGCTTTGGATTGGCGAACACCATGCTCAATGCCTCCGCGAGGCTTTTCGCGTCGGGCGATGCAACCCAACCCGTGCGGCCATGTTGCGCCAAGCCGAGTACTCCTCCGCTGTCGGTCGTGCTGATCAAGGCCTTTTCGGCCGTTGCGGCTTCCATGGCGACGTAGCTGAACGATTCCTCGTCGAATGGAAGGGAGGCGACTGCCGCTGCGCCGTTGATGTAGGCAGCGTATTCGGCGCGATCGAGAAAGCGCAGGTCCAGTTGAACCCGGTCCAGTACGCCAAGGCGCTCCGCAGTTTCATGGAGCCGCGCTGCATCTGCAGGCGAGTCGGGCGGTCCAGCGACAACCAGCCGCACGCTTTTCGAGGCTGTTGCCATGGCCTCTATCAGCAGGTGCTGCCGTTTGGCCGCGTTGACCCTCCCACCTGCAAAAACGTAACCCTGTGGCTGCCCGCCGATGAAGATCTCCGGATCGTTGATGGGTGCACGCAGCACGGTCGAAGGGAAGCCGTTGTATTTGGCTAGCCGCTTCTGCGTTACGTCTGAAATCGAGAAAATGCGACGGGCGCCACGGAAACATTCGTCGTCGGCGTTCTTGATCACTCGGCGGATGTCAGCGCCGGCGGGGCCTTCCGGAAGATTTGTCTGTCCTGCGTCAAACAGGTCATAGGCTTGGCGGTACTGATGTACCAGCCACAAGGTCTTGCTCGGGTGGGGAATGAGGTACGCCGGAAACTTGAGAGCGATGACATGGTCGACGTTCTGCAGCATCAGGGATCGAGCCATCAGCATTTGCGAAGGTATACGCGTTGCGGGCTCCCACTGAAACGGAAGCCTGAGGATTTCGGCCTCGTGCCCTGCAATCTCCAGGTTGGTCTTCAGATGAGTAGCCATGGCTTCCGCACCACCAGAGACAAATGGCGCCATGTTGTTGACGACAAGCACTTTCACGCCAACAGCCTTTCCAATACCCGAGACCAACTGATGCCCAACTCGTCGATTCGAGCCTTCGCGTTGGCGCCCATTTGCCGCGCCCCGTTTCTGTCTTCATAGAGGCGGTCCATCGCCGCTGCGAGCGCCCGCGGCTCAGGCTCGCTGACAAGCCCGTTGACTTCGTGGATCACGAACTCCAGCGGCCCGCCTGAATCCGTGCTTGTAAGCGTCGGCTTGCCCGAATGTGCAGCCTCGATGGTGGGATATCCGTAAGAGTCTTCGTCCTCGGGCAGATAGGCCGCCGCCAGACAGTCTGCCAGATAGCCGGCTTTTTCATCTTCGTCGACCCAGCGGTTCTCCACGATCACTCGGTCACTCAGTCCGTGCTCCGCGGCCGATTGGGTCAGCAAGCTCGCGTAAGCGACGCCCGCGCCGAGCCCGCAAAACCGAAGGCGAACTGGTGTACGGCAATACTGAAGGGCTTCGGCCAGCAGATGTTGCCGCTTATGGTCTTCCAGGCGGCAGATGCAGACGATCTCGTCGTTCGATTGGCGATACTGAAATCGATCCGGATGGAGAACTGGGGGAAACAGCGGTTCGCTTTCGATGCCGTTGAAGCGCTTGAGCCGATCGGAAACCACCTGGGAGTTCGAGAACACATGCTTTGCCTCGAGCAATGCTGCCGTGTCGGCGGCTCGCAATGCATCCCGAATGCCTCGATGCTTCACGTCATCCGGAAAATTGCGGTACTCGCTGTCCCAAAGATCGTAGAAGACGCGCAGGTGGTGAATGAACCAAACGATCTTGTGCGGGTGGGAAATCAGGTGGGACTGGGGGCGGAAGCAAATCACACGGTCCGCCGCGCTCAAGTCAATGAACCGAAACGCGGCCATTTGCGTGAAAAGATGCTCCGGGGTGTCCACTTCCGGAAGGTAGATGCGCTCTACTTCGTGTCCTGCTTGACGCAGCATGGTCTCGAGCCACTCAACAATATTGCGATAACCGCCGTTGATGAATGGGACAAAAGATGAGCAGAGCGCAATCTTCATTGATTCAGCGCTTGCGCTAGCGTCGCGGCGATGCGGTCAACGTCCGCTTTCGTCAGGTACTGATGGGTTGGAAGATTCATGCCTCGTTGCGCCCACAGGTCGGCAACCGGGTAGATCGCCTTCTCTTGATAGGGGGGCAGCACATGCATGGGATAGAAAACTGGCCGCGTCTCGATGTCCGCCTGATCCAGGGCAGCCATCACGTTGTTGCGCCGGCTTTCGTCCCCTTCGCGCAGGAAGACGGTGTACATCCAATACACGTGCCTCATCCCTGGGTGCGTCACGGGCAGCACCAGCACGTCCTTGAGGGGGGTCAATGCTTCGTCATACAGCCTGGACAGCACCCTGCGATCTTCCAATGCCTGATCGACCGTCTCCATCTGGGCTAGACCGATCGCCGCCTGGATGTTGGTCATGCGGTAGTTGTAGCCGACGACAGGAAACCAGTAACGTCTGTTCGGGTCGACACCCTGTCCACGATAGAGCCGCAGTCTGGCGGCGAGCTCATCGTCGTTGGTCGTGATCATCCCGCCTTCGCCCGTAGTGATGATCTTGTTGCCGAAGAAGCTGAAGGTCGCGCAATCCGCAAGATTTCCCACGCGCTTGCCGTTGACCTCTGCACCGTGAGCCTCGGCTGCATCCTCGAGCACCCAGAGATCATGCTGGCGCGCGATCGCATTGATGGAATCCATATCAGCCGGATGACCGTAGAGATGAACAGGAATGATGCCGCGCGTGCGCTTGGTGATCTTCTTTTCGACTTCCTTCGGATCGATGTTCATGGTGTCGGCGCACACGTCCACCAGCACTGGCGTCGCCCCGCAGTAGCGCACCGCGTTGGCCGTTGCAATGTACGTCACCGTGGGGATGATCACTTCGTCCCCCGGCTGCAGGTCCAGAGCGACCAGCGCTAGGTGAAGCGCTGTCGTGCCATTGTTGGCGGCAATCGCGTGCTTCGTTCCGCAGAACGTGGCAAAGGCTTGCTCGAAAGCGCCTATGTACTTGCCATTGGACGAAATCCAGTTGGTGTCGAGGCAATCAAGGACGTACTTTCGTTCATTGCCCGCAAGTTTCGGTTCTGCGACGGAGATCCGCTTCATTGTGGCTTTGTCCTTTCATTGATCTTTCTGGCCGGCACCCCGGCGACTCGCGAGCCTGACTCAATGTCAGAAATAATGACGGAACCGGCGCCGGCCACAACGTCCCTGCCAATGCAAACGCTCGGGATCACCCGACTTCCGATTCCTAGAAACGCGCGCGCTCCGACAGTGACATTTCCGGCCAGAGCGCATTGCGGTGCCAGGTGTGCTGCCTCCCCGACAAGGCTGTCGTGGTCGATGGTTGCAGATGTATTGACAATGGCCAGATCTGAAATGCAAGCGTCCGCATTGATGACGGCTCCGGCCATAACGGCGATGCCCTTTCCCATCTGTACTGATGGGGAAATGACTGCTGTCGGGCTGATGGCATTGACCAGTTCGTACCCCATCCCCCGCGCGGAACCCGCAAGACGTTGACGTAGAGTGTTCGAGCCGACCGCAATAAAAGCCAATGAGTATCCCTCGTCGCGAAGGCGCAGCAAGTGGTCATCTCCCTTTAGGACCGGAACGCCGAGACAAAACTCGCCGCTGTCATGCCCTCCAATACAGAAGGCGACCGACATGGATGAAGCCATCAATAGTTCGATGCAGACCTTCGCGTGCCCACCGGCTCCGAGGACAATGACCTCTTGCTTCATGCGCCACCCTTCGCCCTTGTCCAGACGGTCGAGCCGGGACGTGAAAAAAGCAAATTCGTTGAAAAACTGCTTTCGAGCTCCGACAAGGATATTTCGCTGATAGCTCCAGTTTCCGGATCGATGGCGTTGTAGGTCAACCCAAGATCGTGAAACTGGCGCAGCCAGTCGGCCGTCATGTGTTCTGTTCTTCGCAAGTGAGAAATGCCGAATTCAACAATGAGGGCGATTTCGGGATTGCGTGCAATGGCGCTGGCGGCCCCTTCCACAACCTCGAGTTCCGCCCCTTCCACGTCTATCTTGATCAGATCCACCTTGATGTCGTGTCCAACGACATCATCGATTCGCATCAAAGGCACTTCCACCGGCGCCATAGCGGGCAGGCCGGAAGATGGCAAGGGATACAGCGAGTGATGACCACTGGTCGAACCCAGATGCAGCGCTTCGCTGCCGGTTCGATTTGAGACTGCAACCTGATAGGTTTCGACCATCGAAGAAAACCCATTCATCCAAACAGTTTTGCGCAGGAGATCGTGTGTCGCAGGAAAGGGTTCAAACGCAAAAATGCGGCCCTTTTCACCCACCGCCCGTGCGGCTGCAAGGGTGTGCATACCGATATTCGCGCCAGCATCGACGAATACGTCCCCAGGCTTGAGAATGCGATCGATCAAGAGCCGCGTGCCACGCTCGAGTTCGCCTGTTTCCATGAGGAAAGACACAAGAGCGAAATCGGATGCTGGACACAGCACCGACCCTACGGCAGTGCGCAATAGTAGAGCGTCAGGCCCGCAAGGAACGGCAATTCTGCTTGCTGTGGCCTGGACGAGTTGCTCCAGCCGGTCCAACCGGTCTGAGATGGGCGGCGACATCCGCTCTTTTTCGGGATCGGGGCTCGTCTGATGCCGATTCCGCTGCAGTGATTCACGGACCGACTGAATCTCCTGAAGCACGTGCGTGGTGTGAATCGTGAGCATCCGATCCATGGCCGCCGCTTGTGCTTGCTGATGAGATTCCAGGTCCTGCGCGAGCCTCTGGTGCATTTGCTGCGCTTGCGCCTGCAGGGGGCCAAGGAGGTACGCTCGAAACCGGAAGGCGGCAGGCCGTATGAAGGGTCCGACTGCTCTGAAAGAGAGCCGTGCCACGTGGCGCAGCGCTCGCTTCACCCTGGACCGAAGACTCGCTGCAGGTGCCGGCGACGGCGATTGGAATGACAACCGATCTGCCTCCAGACCTGGTGAATCCTGAACCTCGGCTAAACGCAGCCTCGCCTTCGAGGACAGCGCCACGCGGATGTCTACTCCCGTTCTCTCAGTGTTTTCTATAGCGTGCATCGAAGATAGGGCGAGCCAACTGCGGCCCGTGACCGCTCCCCCCTTTTCAAGGCGCCAGGGGCTAGGTTGCTGAAGCAGGTGAGGCGCGCCGATCAGGAGTCAATTCGCCCGCGCCCCCGGATGCAAAGGCTAGAACGAGTGCCCTTCAGCATTGCGACGCAGATCGGCTTCCACCATCATTGAGCAAAGCTGCTCCAGTGTCGTCTTCGGCTCCCATCCCAACTTCTCCTTGGCGCGAGCCGGGTTGCCGATCAGCAGATCCACTTCCGCTGGACGATAAAACTTGGGATTCACCCGGACCAACGTCTTGCCGGATTTCACGTCCACCCCAACTTCGTGCTGTTCCTCGCCTTCGAATCGCAGCTCATAGCCAGCGGCCTTGAACGCCATGTCGACAAACTCACGGACGGTTTCCGTCCGGTTCGTCGCCAGGACAAAGCTGTCAGGCTCCTCGGCCTGGAGCATCAACCACATCCCTTCGACGTATTCCTTGGCGAAGCCCCAGTCACGCTTGGCGCCTAGGTTGCCGAGCTCAAGGACCTCGGCCTTCCCCAGCTTGATCTTTGCCACGCCGTCGGTGATTTTTCTGGTGACGAATTCGCGGCCGCGAAGGGGACTCTCGTGATTGAAAAGGATGCCGCTGCAACCAAAGATGTCGTAGCTCTCCCGATAGTTGATCGTCATCCAGTGCGCGAAGAGTTTGGCTACGCCGTAAGGGCTACGCGGGTAGAAAGGGGTTTCCTCGACCTGGGGGATCGCTTGCACCTTGCCGAACATCTCGGAAGTCGACGCTTGATAGAAGCGGATCTTCGGATTGGTAAGGCGTATGGCTTCAAGGAGATGGAGCGCGCCCATGCCTGTGATTTGTGCCGTGGCATCAGGCTGGTTGAAGCTGACGCCTACAAAACTCTGAGCCGCCAGGTTGTAGACCTCGTCGGGTGCCGCTGTCTTCATCAGCGTCAAAGAACTGCCCAAGTCCGTCAGGTCGTACTCGATCAAGTGAAGGTCAGGGTTGTCCTGGATGCCAAGCTCTTCGATGCGCCAGAAATTGACGGAGCTCGTGCGGCGGTAGGTGCCGTACACCACATACCCCTTGCTGAGCAGCAGCTCAGCCAAGTAGGCGCCATCCTGGCCTGTGATCCCGGTGACTACGGCGCGTTTCTTCATGAAGATCCCTCTTTGATTTGGTTGTCGCGGCGTTCCTTTGCAAGGCCGTCCAGCGCGAGGCCCCAATTCTGCCGCAAAGGCTTGGTACTCTTGGACGCTCGCTTCCAAAGGAAAGCAGCGTTTGCCCGGGTAAGGCATCGCATCGCCGACACGAACGGTTTCACCTTCTGTGGCTTTTTTGCTGCACTGGTCACGAGCTCGCCGTTAGCCAACTCATCCAATGCTCCCCTATGTCCTTCGTCTCATACGCCCAGAATTTTGAAGATGTCATGTTGTGGCGTGCATTGGGGCACCTGTCAGCCGGCTTCTACATTGACGTCGGAGCGTGGTCGCCGGATCAGGATTCCGTGACACGGGCATTCAGCGAAAGAGGGTGGCGTGGCATCAACGTCGAGCCCAATCCGGTCCACTTCAGCGGCTTGGTCGAGCGGCGCCCCCTGGACGTAAATTTATGTGTGGCCTTGGGCGACCGGTTCGGCACCGTAATGGTGAATTTTGTCGGGGATTCCGGTTTGTCCACTGCCAACGAGGAGTTCGCCCTTGGCCATCTGGAGGCCGGCTGGGTCGTAACCCGGCAGACGGTCGAGATGCGCACCCTGGCGTCGGTGTGGCAGCGACACGTTCCCCCTGACCAGGATGTCCACTTCCTCAAAATCGACGTAGAGGGACTGGAGAAGGAGGTGCTGGCCGGCAACGACTGGACCCGACATCGACCTTGGATCGTCGTCGTTGAGGCCACGCTCCCGAACTCACAGATCGAGAGTCACGGGGATTGGGAGCATCTGCTGCTGGAGGCCGATTACTTCCACGTGTACAGCGATGGACTGAACCGGTTCTACGTAGCCCGTGAGCGGGCACAACTGAAAGAAGCCTTCAGGAGCCCTCCCAATGTGTTTGATGGCTTTGTCATGGCCGAGGTCCAGGATCTCCGAGATCGCCTGGAGCGGCAGGAGGCCGAGATGGCGGCCGCTCAGAAACGGGTGATAGTGGCAGAAGCAAGTGCCATCGAAGCGCGGCGCCGCGAACAACGCGTCAGGGCCAGCGCGGACGTCGAACTGAGGCAACTGCGCAGGGTGATCAAGGAAAGGGATCGATCGATCGCAGGGGCGAGTCAGCGCATCGCCGATTTGACAGAGCAGCATCGGGAACTTCAAGCTTCGACGGCATGGCGCGCAACAACCGCGCTCCAGAAGGTCACATCCGTCGTGCCCACACCGCTTCGCAAGCAAGGTGTTCGCGCTCTCAAGCTGTCTTGGTGGATGCTCACTCCATGGCGCATCTCGGAGCGACTGCGGTTCATTCGTGAACGGGGAAGGGGGTCCGCCAGTTGCCTCGACCTGCTGAATGACACTGCGCTTCACGACGCAGCTGGCATGCCGCTGGAGCTCATGCTGTGGCCCAAGCAAGCGCCAGAGCAAATCGTCGACACATGGTCGGCCGCGAGGTTCATCGTCGATTTGCTCCGCACCCGACCGGAAATCCGTGCGCAGTTTCCCGCCGCGTTGTCTGATCCGCAGGCGAGCGGTTTTTCAGAATGGCTGGCCGAAAATGCCAGCGCCCTCGGCCTGCAAGAAGCGGGAAGAGGGGCGATAGAAGAGGTGTTGGAAGAAGACCTCGCCGCGCGAGCCCGCCAGCTTTTTCTCTTTCGAGCCGATATACGTGCCGGCTTGCCGCATGGGCTCACGCCGCCAGGCCAAGCCGGCCTGTTCAGATGGTTCATGCGCCACGGCAGGCAAGAGCTCGATCTGCGATCGGAAGAAATCATGTGGCTGTTGATGCAAGCCGCTGAGAACCCTGCTCTCGAACTTGTTCGGGCCTACCTGTTCACTCCGGACTGGCAAAGGCGTCACCCGGATGCCATGACCGTCTTTGGGCGGGAAGCATTCGCAAAATGGTTTGCGGGCACCCACAAAGTTGTCGACGAAGAATGGATGACGCCGTCAAATTGGCCGGTCGCAACGTCGGCGTCTCGGCGGTTGCGCGAGGCCTATTGGGCGCGCCCAGACTGGCAGGCACTACATCCCGGTGCGTTCGAGACGGATACGTCGGCACGATCCTTCGTTGACTGGCTTCGATCCGGCCCAGATTCACTCCCGGCAGATGCAAGGGCGTGGTGTGCGGCACTCGACCCGCAGAAAACCGCGGAAGAACTCGCAGGCCTTGGCATCAATGTGATCGGACACTTTTGCAGCCCGTCCGGGGTGCGCGTTTCGGCTGAGTCATTGGTGGCCGGCATGCGTAGCGAAGGCATCCAAGTCTCGTTGCGCGATCTGAGAACAGACATTCTTGACGAGCCCAATCATGTCCGCTTCGATGGTCTGGAGGACTTCGACGTGACGCTCATCCACACTCAGCCCGATCCATTCTTCACAGACGCCTACGCGCGAAGCGACCTGCAGGAGCGCTCGCCCGCTACATACCGCATCGCATACTGGTATTGGGAATTTGATTCAATTCCAGAGGGCTGGGTGGGCCGTGCCGAAGGTGTGGACGAAGTCTGGGCCGCGACTTCGTTCGTGGCCAACGGGCTGCGCGAGCGCTTGCCTGTACCTGTCCTGACGATGTTCCCGGGCGTTCAGCTAGGAAACTATGAGCGTCGCGACCGCAGCTACTTCGGGGTGGAAGAGGGCACCTTCATGTTCCTGTTCAACTTTCACATGAACAGCGTGATGGAACGCAAGAACCCGTTGGGGCTGATACGGGCGTTCAAGGCAGCCTTCGGGCCTCAGGAGCCAGTGTCGCTCGTCCTGAAGACTATGTATGGTCATCATCACCCAGCCCAGATGACGCAACTGCGCGACGCGGCAGCGGGAGCGAGGATTCAGGTGATAGACGAGATGTATACGCCTGACGAAGTACTTTCGTTGACCGACACTTGCGATGCATACGTCTCGCTCCATCGAAGCGAAGGGCTTGGCCTGACGCTTGCCGAGGCCATGCTGATGGGCAAGCCGGTGATTGCCACCGGCTTCTCGGGCAATGTTGACTTCATGGACGAAAGCAACAGCCTGCTCGTCTCGTACGAGCTGGTGAAACTGGGTCGAACGATGCCGCCTTACGATCCCGAACTGATTTGGGCCGAGCCTTCAGTCGATCATGCCGCCTCGCTCATGCGGCGTCTCTACGACGAGCCGGAGTTTGCCCGTGAGCTCGGCGCGAGGGCCAGGGCGAGCGCGGAGGCTAGGCTTTCTGTGCAGGCTGCGGGTCAGAGAACGTCCCGAAGGCTGGCGGAGATCAAGGCGGCGCGGGCCGGCAGAACTCAAATCGCAACTTAGAAAGGGTCGAACTGCGGACTTGTTCTAATGTGGGGGCTGCATTCGTGTTGACTGAGTAAAAGAATTGAACAATGAGTAATTCGAAGCCGCGCTTGGCGCTGGACATGTATGTACTGGCGCAGGGAGTCAAAACGGGCGTGTATCGCGTGTGCGACGAGTTGTTTCCGCGTCTTGCGCAATCTCCAAGACTTGATACGCGCTTGTTCTATAGGGAGGGCGACGAAGAAAGGTCAGCCCACTACATCGCTTCGAGGCGCCTGACTGCTCAGCGCCACGAAACAGGCGACTCTGATCCGTCCGTAGATGCAGACGTTTTGCTGTCGCCTTTTGGCGTGGCACCTGCGCGCTGGCTGCTCGATTCCGGTGTCTTGCAGGCCCACATCATTTACGACCTGATTGCCATCAAGCGGCCCGACTTTTTTTCGGCCGAGGCAGCCACGGAGGTCCGAAACATCATCGACAGCCTTGACGAGCACACGGTGGTATTCGCAATTTCAGAGTGCACGAAGAAGGACCTTCTGGAGCGGCGCCCTGACCTGAGCCCGCGGCAGGTCACAGTTATTCCCTTGGCGGCCGGACCTTCCTTCGTGCCTTGCGAGGACGAAGAGAAACGAGCGTCGGTCCGGGCAAAGTACGGAATCCCTCCCGGCGTTCCGTATGTTCTCAGCCTGGCGACACTCGAGATACGCAAAAATCTCGATCAGGTTGTTCGCGCCTTTGTTCTCCATCTTGAGCAGGACGAATCGAGTGATGCGCATCTTGTCCTCGCGGGAATGTCTGGATGGAAGCTCGAACGCCTCAATGAAGCCCTGGAAAAGGCGGGCAAGTGGCGGTCTCGCATCGTTCTGACAGGGTTTGTCGAAGATGTCGATCTCTCGGCCTTGTACAGCGATGCACTGTGCTTCGTGTACCTGTCGCGATACGAAGGTTTTGGCCTGCCGCCGCTGGAGGCGATGGCTTGCGGCACGCCGGTGATCTGTTCCGACAATTCTTCACTGCCCGAAGTGGTCGGCAATGCCGGAATCATGCTGGACGCGGATGACCTGCAGGGTGCGGCAGATGCAATTCGGCGCATTGCATCGTCGGAGGCGTATCGTCACGAGCTCTCGCAGGCCGGCGTGCAGCGGGCTCGGCTGTTCAGTTGGGACCGTTGCGCGGAAATCGTGACGGAGACCCTCTGTGCCGCGTTTGTTCGGCATGTGGAGCGACCTTCGAATCGCAAGCCACGCACGCTGCTGCCAGGCGCGCAAGCCGCCAGATTTGCCCGAGCCGACGGCATCATCGAGGCGAACTTCATCGACTACCAGAACGGCAGCCGCGGCCCTCATTTCCTGCGGGTCCGCCAGACGGGCGCAAGCCAGCCAAGCCTGAACTGGCCGTCGTGGGTCGATGCCCTGCCTCCCCAGAGAGCTCCTCGCGTCGAAGGCGGGTTGCGGACGCGCGGAATTTTCAAAACGGGCACCGCCGAACTCCCCCTGGTCACCTACGTCACCGTTGTACGCAACAACACAAAGACGCTGGCGCGCACCATCGAGAGCGTGCAAAGCCAGACCTACTCCAACGTTGAGCATGTGGTCCTCGACGGCGCGTCCACGGATGGAACAGTCGATCTGATTCGCCAATACGGCGACCGGATCGACTACTTCGCATCCGAGCCGGACGAGGGGCTCTACCATGCGATCAACAAAGCAATCCCGCTGGCGCGCGGTCAACTCATCTGTGTTCTCAACTCGGATGATTGGCTTGAGCCTGAAGCAGCCGAGATCGCAGTCCATCGCCTTGGAGACTGTCCCGGCGCTGCAATTCTCCTGACGGCCGCTAACGTGCGCGGGGCGGACGTCAGAATGGAGTGGTATCCGGCATTCGTCCATCCTGGCTCGTACTTCATGTGCGCCAATGATTGCCACAACGGCATCTACGCCACGCGAGAAGCCTACGAACGAACCGGCCCCTACGACACTTCCTACAAGATCACCGCGGATTTCAAGTGGATCATGACATGCATGGAAGTAAATGCGGCATTTGTCTACACGAGGGAGGTCACCGTCAACTATTCGCTCGGGGGAACCTCCGGCGACGTGCGTCAGCACAGTATCGAGTGCATGCGGGTCGTGGGCGAGCGCTTTCCGTTCCTGTCTCCAACAGACGTGACAGGTCTCTACCACGCGTTCTTCCTCTTTGCCGCCGCTGCGGGCCTTCCGGAGTTGCCCTTGAACAGGACCGAGTTCCTCAAGGATGTTTTTGCGCGGCATTCGTCAAACCGAGATTTCATCGAGGCGATGAGTTGGGCGAGCATGGAGACACTCCGCCATCCTGCCGACCTGGAACCAGCGGCCGTTCCAAACGTGCCGGATGCCAAGGGGCTGACCGTCAAGCAAAGCATCAAGGAAGTCCTTCGAAAGTACCCAGGGGCGTTTGCGGTCGCGAAGCGACTGTACGCAACCATGGTCAGAAAGTAAGCCCAGTGGCCCGCATTGCATACGTCGACCATTCCTACCACCGCACAACCAAGTCGACGGCGTTCCTTCCGGAAATCCTGAGGCGGCGAGGTCACCAAGTCGATTGGTTCTGGGACGATGCGTGGCAAGGCGGCGCGCCCGTTGCATGGGAGCAAGTGCGCTCGCATGACGTGGTCATCATGTTCCAGTCCTACTGCCCGCCCGACCAGAGCTATTTCAGGCTGGCGCACCCGAATGTCGTGTACATCCCGATGCTCGACCAATTCGGATTCTGGCAAGGACCCATCTACAACTTGTCCGATTTTTGGGAGCCATTCCAGGGTTCCAAGGTCTTGAATTTCTCGAATGCCGCGCATTGCATGACGACCGGCTTCGGCATCGTGAGCCACTTCGTGCGCTACTACCAGCCGCTGGTGGAACTGCATTCATCGCAGAGGCAGGGCCTTCATGGGTTCTTTTGGGTGCGGCGGGAGGAGCAACTGCCGTGGCGACTGATTCGCCAATTGATCGCCAACACTTCCTTCGACAGCTTTCATATCCATCTTGCCGTGGATCCGGGCACGCCGCCGGCTGAACTGCCTTCCAGCGAGGATTTGGAGCGCCACCACATCACGACCTCCACCTGGTTCGAAGACAAGGCGGAACTGAAAGCAATCATGGAGCGCGCCAACGTCTACTTCGCTCCTCGACTGGAGGAGGGCATCGGACAATCCTTTCTCGAGGCAATGGCCCGGGGGCAGTGCGTCGTGGCACCTGATTTCGGAACCATGAACGAATACATCATCCCCGGATTGAACGGATTGCTCTACGATTTCCAACATCCGCAGCCATTGGATTTCTCCAATATCGCGCAGCTCGGTGCACGCGCCGCCGAAGGCGTCCGGGCTGGACGTCTCGCCTGGGAACAGGCGGAGGAAGACCTGGAGCGATTTATCCTCACCCCGAGCGAGGCGCTCTACGCCGGAAGGTATCAGCACCCCTTCGGCGTCCGTGAAATCGCGGTCGAGCAGGCTCCGCCCGATTCTTCCGACCCTTCGGTCGCAGCATCGCTTCGCGAAGCATCGCAGCGCTACGCTATCTTCAGGGCGACGCGTCTTGTGTGGCATCCATTGATCAGAATCGTCAGACACATTCGTCGCCTTTGAGCACTGCAAAACCGAGTCGTACTCGGCGAACAACAGAGATTCCAAATGCAAGCAAAAAAAGTATTCGTCGCAGGTCATGCCGGCCTGGTCGGCTCCGCGACGGTTAAGGCCCTGCGCGGCCGTGCCGACGTTCAGATCGTGACCCGCACACATGCGGAGTTGGACCTCGGAGATCGCGATGCCACTCGCGCGTTCTTTCTCGAACAACGGCCGGACCATGTCGTCATGTGCGCGGCCAAGGTTGGAGGCATCCTTGCGAACTCCAAGTTCCCGGTTGACTTCTTGCACGACAACCTGCGCATTCAGCTGAACGTGTTCGATGCGGCGCACGAAGCCGGCATCGACCGGATGATCTTTCTGGGCTCCTCGTGTATTTACCCGCGCGACTGCCCGCAACCCATCAAGGAGGAATACCTTCTTACAGGGCCGCTCGAAGCGACGAATCGTCCTTACGCGCTCGCAAAGATCGCGGGTGTTGAATCGTGCTGGGCGTTCAATCGACAATTCGGCACCCGATACCTAGCAATGATGCCGACCAACATGTACGGCCCTGGTGACAACTACCATCCGGAGCACTCGCACGTGCTTCCGGCGCTCATCCGACGCTTTCATGAGGCGAAGGTGAAGGGCGAGCCTTCCGTGGTGGTGTGGGGCTCCGGCAAGCCGCGCCGAGAATTCATGTATTCGTCGGACATCGGCGATGCAATCGCGTTCTTGCTCGACCTTCCAGAGGACCGTTTTCGGATGCTCACCAATCCTGACGTCACACCTTTGATCAATGTGGGTGTCGGTGAAGATGTGACCATTCGGGAGGTTGCAGAACTCGTCCGAACGACAGTCGGGTACCCAGGGGAGCTGAAACTGGACGCCACGAAGCCCGACGGAACGCCGCGGAAGCTACTGGACGTGAACAAGCTCGGCGCTTTGGGGTGGAAGGCGAAAACCTCTCTCGAGACGGGTCTTCGTGCCGCATACGCAGATTTCCTGCAGCGGTATGTCTGATCGTGAGATCGCGTGGTATGTGAGAAGGGCCGCCAAGAGCGCCTGGTGGCTCGCCACGCCTTGGCGGATGCCTCAGCGGATGCGATTCCTGCGAGATCGCGCCGCAGCGGAGGCGCGAGACAGGGAGACCGCCATGCTCGTGGACCGTGAGGCTGCGCGGGCGGCCATGGTCCAGCGCAACGTCTCCGTGCCCCCTGCCGATGCTCTCGATCTGTTCGACGACGCGCAGATCACTGACGCGCTAGGCCCTCTTGCCCATGCAAACGCGATGCTGTGGTCGCGCACAGGCGCCTCCGATGTGAAGGACCTTTGGTCTGCGGCACGATTTTGCATCGACCTGTGGCGCAGTCGTCCGGACCTTCGCGCGCAACTCCCCGCTGGCCTTGCTGGTGGCCCGCAAGGCGGCTTGGGCACATGGCTCCAGCAGTCGGGCATGGGAGAACTCGGGCTGGACGCAGACCGTTGGCAGCATGTCAGCGCCGCATTGAATGCCGACCTTGCTGCGCGCGCGAGACAAAACTTCGTCACGAGCCGCATGCTGATGTCGGTGCTTCCGCACGGCCTCACGCCCGCTGGCCGGCGCGCGCTGTTTCGCTGGTTTGCAGGCTGCGGGCTCGTCGAAATGCGTCTGCGGCCCGAGGAAGTCTGGTGGCTGCTTCTGGAAGCAGAGCGCAATCCCTCACGCGAACTGATGCTGGCTCATGCGTTCACCCCGGCATGGCAGCAACAGCATCCCGACGGCTTGACCGTGTTCGGACGAGACGCCTTCGCCAACTGGTTCTCTTCCGCATACGGCGCTTTGGGGTCCTGGGTCGACCCGTCGAGTTGGCCCGAGTGGGAGGACGCGGCCGATCAAATTCGAGTGAGCTACTCCTGCCGAGAGGCATGGCGCGTGGCCCATCCGAATGCATTGCACGACGAGCGAAGCGCGCGGGCATTGCTTGCGTGGTTGTCCTCCGCTGAAAGCGGGCTTCCGATCGCTGTTTCTGAGTGGTGCCGCGGGGTCGACATCGAAGTCGCCGGCGCCGAACTCGCACGGCTTGGCGTTAACGTGATTGGCCACTTCTGCTATCCGTCAGGGCTTCGGGTATCGGCCGAGTCGATGGTCAAGGCCGTGGGCAAAGTGGGTGTGTCGGTGTCGCTCCGGGATGTTCACACGGATGCAAAAGATGACCCTCACCACGTCGATTTCCGCGGGATGGAATGCCACGACATCACGATCGTCCACACTCAGCCGGAGCCGTTCTTCGACACTGCCTACCAGCGGGCGAGTCTGTTCGAGCGCACACCGCGAACCTATCGCGTAGCCTACTGGTACTGGGAGTTTGACTCCATCCCTGACAGCTGGATTGCCCACGCGCGAAAGGTCGACGAAGTATGGGCCGCCACCGAATTCGTGGCCAAGGGGCTGCGCGAAAAGCTCTCCATTCCAGTTCGCACACTGTTCCCGGGGGTGAAGCTCGCCCCTTTCGAGCGGCGCGGCAAAAAGTACTTTGGCCTGGATGAAGCTCCATTCATCTTCCTCTTCACCTTTCACATGATGAGCGTGATGGAGCGCAAGAACCCGCTGGGCCTGATTCGAGCCTTCAAGCAGGCGTTTCGTACGGAAGATGCGGTCCGACTCGTGCTGAAAACCTCTTTCGGCGATCGCCATCCAACCCAGATTCAAGAGCTGCGCGACGCCGCCACGGGCGCGAACATCACGGTGATCGACCAGGTGTTCAGCCCGGACGAAGTGCTGTCGCTGATGGATGCCTGCGATGCCTATGTCTCGCTGCATCGCAGCGAAGGTCTCGGCTTGACCATGGCCGAAGCGATGCTGATGGGCAAGCCCGTGATCGCGACCAACTTTTCGGGCAACGTGGACTTCATGGACGAAGGCAACAGTCTGCTCGTGCCGTACGAACTGGTGAAGCTCGGCAAGCCGATTCCGCCCTACGAAGCCGATCTGGAATGGGCGGAGCCATCGATCGAGCAAGCGGCGCAGCTCATGCGCCGTGTCTATGAGGATCAGGACTGGGCGCGCGAAGTGGGCGCCCGGGGCAAGGCAAGTGCGGAAGCCAATTTGTCGCTCGAGGCAGCAGGCCGAAGAATCGCGAGCCGCCTTGCGGAGATCAGGGCACAGAGCGACGCACCCCAGTGAGCTGACGGATCTATTGCTGGACGTCGACGATCCGCCCGTGCTCCATGTGGATCACTCGGTTGCATTCCTTGGCAATGAGGCTTGGCGAGTGGGAAGCCAGAACAAGAATGCCGGATTTTGCAACCACGTCCTTCATGCGCTTCTCGGCCTTCTCCGTGAACTCCGCGTCACCCACTGACAGCCATTCATCCATCAGCAGGATGTCGGCCTCGACGCTGGTGGAGATGGAGAAAGCCAAGCGCATCAGCATGCCGGTCGAATAGGTGCGAACCGGCATGTTGACATATTCGCCCAGCCCGCTGAACTCGCAGATCTCAGGGGTGAGCGCATCGATCTGCTTCTTGCTCATACCCATCACCAGGCCGCGAAGCATGATGTTCTCGACACCGGTCGCATCTACTTCGATGCCCAGTGAAGGGTCGATGAGGCTGGAGACCGTTCCTTGGCGGACGAAATCGCCCGACGAAGGCTCATAGACGCCCGCAAGCGTGCGCAGCAAGGTCGACTTGCCAGCGCCGTTGTGCCCGATGAGCCCCAGGCGATCGCCGCTCTTCAGTTCAAGGTTGATGTTGCTCAGCGCCTGGACGACGTTGACGCCGGTCTCCTTGCCGAAGCGGCCGCCGGTGACGGATGCGGCAAGCGTCTTCTTGAAGGAAGCAGCGCCGGCGCCATAGATTGGGAAGTTGACCGAGACGTTCTTGAGGGAAATGAGGGCCATGTTCTTGTTCTTACAGCCAGTAGACGACCCGGCGGCGGTACTTTGCAAAGAGAAGGCTCGACACCACCAGGGTTGCGGCCGTCCAGGCCAGGATGCCCCACCAGTTGTGGTTTTCGGCCACCCCGCCCATGAGCGGAGTGCGCAAAAGATCGAGCATCTGCGCAAACGGATTCCACAAGATGTACTGGGCGCGGCCAGGCAAGCTCGATGGCAACCAGAAGACGGGCGTCAGGAACATCAACATCTGCATGACGCTGGTGACGATCTGGGTCACGTCGCGAAAGCGCGTGCAGACCAGACCGAGCGCAATGCCTATGCCCTGCGCATTGATGAGCAAAAGCAGGAACGCCGGTACGAAAAGCAGCGCCGACCATGACAGCGTGACGCCGGCCCAGATTGCGACGGGAACATACAGGACGATCTGGTGCGCGAACTGGATGATGTTGCGCGCCATGCTGCGCCAAACGAAAAGGCTGATCGGAAAATAGCCTTGCTTGAGGTAGTTGCCCGAGCTGATGAAAGCGTTGCACGAGTCCATCACCATGCTGGCAAAAAAACCCCAGAAGATGATCCCGAGCGCCAGGTGCGGAAAGAACTTCGAAAGCTCGGTCCCGAACAGGGAGCTGTACAGCGGCCCCATCCCGGCGATCATGGCGCCCATGCTCAGCGTGAGCCACAGCGGGCCCAGCATCGAGCGGCGATAGCGCAGGACGATGTCGAACCACGCAAGGGTCCACCAGATGTCGGTACGGCGGGTGCCTTCCCACCAATCGCCCCAAGCACTGCGATGCAAGTTCGAATGTGCCTGGCTCATACGCGCCCGTACGTGTCGGCCAGCCGAACGATGTCGTCTTCGCCGAGATAGGCGCCACACTGCACTTCGACCAGGATCAGTTCGTCTTCGCCGATGTTCGTCAAACGATGCTTCTCTTTCAGGGGGATATAGCGGTATTCGCCGGGCAATGTCTTGTATTCCTGTTCGCCGACCTGGACCATGGCCGTGCCGCGCACGACCACCCAGTGCTCCGCGCGCTGATGGTGGTACTGAAGCGATAGCGCCTCACCGGGTTTGACGGTGATGCGCTTGACCTTGTAGCCGTCTTCTTCCTTCAGCGAGGCGTAGGTGCCCCACGGGCGATGAACAACGGCCGGCAGGTGGACAGATTCGTGCGACCGGCCCTTCAGTGTATCGACGACGCGCTTGACGTCTTGCGCACTGTCCTTGTGACTGACCAGCAGTGCGTCGGGTGTGTCGACGATGACGAGGTCATGCACGCCGATCGTAGCGACCAGCTTCGGGCCGTGACTGTCGATCTGCACATGGGTGCCTGTGGTATTGATGGCGACCGCGTCTGGCGGCATGGTGTTGCCGCTTGCATCCGGCGTGTGGGCGTTGGCGACCGATGGCCAGGAGCCGACGTCGCTCCAGGCGAATTTTGCCGGCACGACGTGGACGTTGTCCGCGCATTCCATGACGGCGTAGTCAATGCTGATGTCCGGCTGCAATCCGAACGCATGCAGGTCGAACTGGATCGCCTTGCCGGTTGTCTTGGACGAGTCGAGCGCGCGCCGCGCCGCGACCAGCACCTCAGGGGCGCACTTTTCAAAGGCCGCGATGATCGCATCAGCGGTAAAGCAGAACATGCCGCTGTTCCAGTAGTAGCGGCCGGTGGCCAGGTACTCCTGCGCGGTTTGCAGATCGGGTTTCTCGACGAAGCGCTTGGTGCGTTGGCTTTCGCGAGATGCGTGTTCCACCTCGATATATCCAAAGCCGGTATCCGGGCTCGTGGGACTGATGCCGAAGACGACGAGATTGCCTTGCGTCGCGAGCCGGATGGCCTGGCTTGCGCTGGCGACGAAAGCCTCCACGTCAGGCACGAGGTGATCGGCCGAAAGGACCAGCATGACGGTGTCGCCGCTGAACTGCCTGGTGCATTGGAGCGCTGCGAGCGCGATGGCGGGGGCAGTGTTCCGACCCTTGGGCTCGAGCAGCAAGGTGGTGTCCGGCGGATCGGCCATCTGATTCAGGACGTCGCTCGTCAGGAACTGATGGTCCTTGTTGGTGACGATCATCAGGTCGCCGGTTCCGCATGCCTGTCCGCGTTCCACCGCCTGCTGGAGCAAGGTCGAACCTCCCAGCTTGATGAAAGGCTTGGGGAAGGTCTGGCGCGATGCGGGCCAAAGTCGAGAGCCTGCGCCCCCAGAGAGCACGACGGATAGCAAGCGCATTTTTTTCCTGGAATCTGGACGGGCGATAATTTTACGGGCTGCCCCAGCCTCCCTGACCGTACGCTACGAATCGGCAGCGCCCCGTTTAACACAGAAGCGACAGACAAGCCGCAGATCTCGAGCAATGTTCACCAAGCCAACGCTGCCGACCACGCATGGGTCCGAAGCCCGTCGCACGCAAAGAGCGGGTCCGGACAGCGCCCAGTTGAATAGCCGGATTCGTGCCTTGCAGACGCAGGTGAGCGGACTCGAGGGTGAGATCCGCGCATTGCGCGAATCGACGAGCTGGCGGATGTCTGCACCGATACGGTGGCTCCGCCGACAGCTGAACGGCCGGAAGTCACTCCTTGATCCGGCGAGCATTCGGCGATCTGAAAGCTATGCGGAGTGGGCTCGGCTCTACGACTTGATGGCCGAAGGTGAGGCAGATCGATTCTGTGTGGAGATGGCTACCCGCGCCGAGCGGCCGGTGCTGTCGGTCGTCATGGTCGCTTCGTCCGACGGCCTGCCTCGGTTGGCCTCAACAGTGAATTCCATCCTGTTGCAGGCCTATCAGGACCGAGAGATGGTGATTGCCCTTGAGAGAGGCGATGTCCCCCGGGCTGAAGCGATTCTTCCAAGCAAGGCCTTGAAAGAAGGGCGCATCAAGCTGCACCCGTGCCGGCCGGGCTTTTCAAAGGCGGAGGCATTGAACAGCGCCTTGGGCACTACTTCCGGGGACTGGATTGTTCTTCTCGAGCCCGGCGACGTGCTGCCTCGGTACGCGCTATGCCACGTCGCCGCTGAGATCCACAGCCATGCTGACGCAAGGATCGTCTATTCAGATGAGGACACCTTGGATGACCAAGGCGGGCGCATCGAACCGTTGTTCAAGCCCGATTGGAACGTCGAGTTGTTCTACTCGCAGAATTTGGCTTCGCACCTGGCGGTTTTCTCGAAAGGCTTGCTCGGTGAAGTCGATGGCTTTCGTGAAGATGCCGGCGCAGCGGCTGTGTACGACCTCGTCCTCCGTAGCGCCGAGAGGTTGAGGCCGATGCAAATCCGCCATATACCCCGGGTCCTGTGCCACAGGCCGCAAGGCGACGATGGGGTGCTTTCTTCAGCAACTGCAGAGGCCGAGGCGAAGGCGCTCACCGATCATTTCCTTCGCATCGGAACCGCAGCGCGCGTGCTCGATACGGAGAATGGCCGCCGCGTCCACTTTGAGCTTCCGTTGGCCCCTCCACTGGTTTCGCTGATCATCCCCACGCGCAATGGGCTGGATCTGGTCCGCCAATGCATTGAAAGCATCGTCACTGAGACAACCTACCCGAACTACGAAATCCTGCTCGTGGACAACGGCTCGGATGATCCTGCGGCATTGGGGTACTTCGGCGAACTGCAAAAGCAGCCGGGTATCACGGTGATACGCGACGATCGCCCATTCAATTACTCGGCCTTGAACAACCAAGCGGTGCGCCGCGCACGCGGCGAAGTGATCGGGCTGATCAACAATGACATCGAGGTCATTGCTCCCGAATGGCTCAGCGAGATGGTTTCCATTGCGTTGCAGCCCGGCGTCGGTGCCGTGGGCGCCAAGCTGCTCTATCCGGACGAAACGGTGCAGCATGGCGGCGTGCTTCTGGGTGTCGGCGGTGCGACCGGCATCGCGTCTCACGCCCACAAGTTCTTGTCCGCATGGGACCCCGGCTACATGAACCGTTCGATCTCCTTGCAGTCCTTCTCGGCCGTGACGGCCGCCTGCCTCGTCGTTCGCAAATCGGCTTATGAGCAGGTCGGTGGCCTGAACGAGGCGGAGCTGAAGGTGGCCTACAACGACGTCGATTTCTGCCTGAAACTGCTCGAAGCCGGGTACCGCAACGTGTGGACGCCGCACGCGCAGCTGTTCCATCACGAGTCCGCAACACGCGGATCGGACTTCTCGCCCGAACGCAGCGAGCTGTTTGATCAGGAGCAGGCCTATATGAGATCGCGTTGGGGCGCCTTGATTGCCAATGACCCCGCCTACAACCCCAACCTGACCGTCTATGCCGAGGACTTTGGCCTCGCGTGGCCTCCACGGGTACCCTGGGTCGCAGGAGCGGCCAAGCCATGATCCTCACCGTTTCCGTCGCTCTCTGCACCTACAACGGCTCTCACTACATCGCCGAGCAAATCCGCAGCATTTGTACGCAGACTTTGCCGCCCATGGAAATTGTCTTGTCTGACGACGCGTCGACTGACAATTGCATCGAAATAGCGCAGGCCACGCTGGAGGCCTGCCTTCACGAGCGCCCGGGCCTGGCCATCGGCCTGCGCATCCTCCGCAACGCCAAATCGTTGCGCGTCACCAAGAACTTCGAGCAAGCCGTCAGCGCCTGCACTGGCGACCTGATCGCCCTGAGCGATCAGGACGATGTCTGGCTTCCTGACCGGCTCGCAAAGATGGTCGCCGAGTTCGACAAGCGTCCCGATCTGCTTTTGCTGCACAGCGACGCCCGCCTGGTCGACGACGATCGAAACGATCTCGGCCAGTCGCTCTTCCATGCGCTCGAAGTCAAGCGCTTCGAGCTCGAATGGCTGCATACCGGCCGAGCTTTCGATGTCTTCCTGCGCCGCAACCTAGCGACCGGCGCGACAACGGTGTTCCGCCGCTCATTGCTCGCCCAGGCCCTGACATTTCCCAAGGAATGGCTTCACGATGAATGGCTCGCGATTGTCGCTTCCGCCGTAGGCCGCGTCGACGTGATGGAGGACCCGCTGATCGAGTACCGGCAGCACCAGAACAACCAGATCGGTGCGCGCCGGGACACTTTCATGGGCAAGGTCAAAAAGGCGCTGGCATCCCGCGGCGATACCCATGTGAACCGCGCGATGAAAGCCGAATTGCTGCTCGACCGTCTGCTGTCATTGGGCGATCTGGTCGCACCGGATACCATCCGCAAGCTGCGCGACAAGCTGGAGCACCAACGGTTCCGGGCAGCGCTTCCGCGGTCGCGGGTAGCGCGCTGTGTGCCAGTGCTCCGCGAAGCCTTGACCGGCCGCTACAACAAGTTCGGCCGCGGCGCGCGCGGTGTGGTGCGCGACCTGTTTGAATCCGTCTGAAGAACCATCCGGCCCTCGAATGCACGACACGCAAGCCTTCAACAACGCCGCCGAGCCTTCGGTGGTGGTCGTCATTCCGTTCTACAACGGAGCCGATTTCATCGAGCGGTCGGTCAGGAGCGTCTTCAACCAGACGGTGCTCGCCCATGAGGTGATCGTCGTCAATGACGGCTCGCGCCCTGAAGAACGAGAGGCACTCGGCGCCCTGAGTGCCCGCTATCCGTTCCGGATCGTCGACAAGGAAAACGGCGGGCAAGGCTCCGCGCGCAATGCGGGCGTCGCTGCTTCGACGGCCGATTTCATCTGCTTCCTGGACCAGGACGATTTTTATCTTCCGAACCACATCGAGGTGCTGGCCCGGGCGATTCCGCACGACGACGCTCGTTTCGGCTTCGTCTATGCCGACCTTTATGAAGCGGACGTGGACGGCAACGTCGTCAGCACCGAACTGGTCAAGGAGCACTCCAAGACCAACCCGAAGACGAGCATCTTCGATCTGCTGCGCAACGACATGTTCGTGCTGCCCTCCGCCACGCTGGTGAGCCGTGCGGCCTTCGATGCCGTAGGCGGATTCGACTCCCAGTTCATGGGGTTCGAGGACGACGACCTCTTCATGCGCATCTTCCGCAAGGGCTACAGCAATTACTTTCTGGATCGCGCGGTGACGGTCTGGTGCATTCACACCGAGAGCACGTCTTTCGGTATCCGGATGATTCGCAGCCGCTACCGCTTCTTCAAGAAGCTTGCGGCGACCTTTCCGGACGAGCCGAAGCGCGGGCGCTTCTACCTTCGCGACTACCTGATGCCGCGATTCGGCAAGCTTTTCGTCGATCATGCGATCCAGGCGATCAAGCTCGACAACGAGTACAGGGGCGAGATGTTCGCGCACCTGGACGACTACGTCCTGATGGTGACCACCAATCCGTATGTCGGCTGGCGCGCCAAGACCAAGCTGCGGATCACGCGATTCCTCCTGGCGCACAGTTCGCCCGGTTTCGTACGGGCGGTGGGCGCCGCGACCAAGTTTCCCTTGATTCGCGGCTTTCGGCGGCTCTACCGCGCCGAGAGCTGACCGCTTCGCAGTGCTTGGCGAAATCGCCAGAACGCGGGCGAACTCCACACCTTGAGCAGGCTGGTGATGTGCCAATAGAGGTGCTTTGCATCCGTGCGGCTCGCGCGTCGGGCGTCGTGCCGAGCCAGCAGATCTTCGGCGACCTGCAGCATCCAGCCCGCAAGTTGCGTGCGGGCGCAGATGTCGAAGTCTTCGCCGTACATGAAGAAGCGCTCGTCGAAGCCGCCGATGGTGCGGAAAGCCTCGCTCCGAAACAGCATGAAAAGCCCGGGAATCCAGTGCGGCACGGCAGGGCGGACATAGCCCGGCCGCTTGCGTGCGACGATTTCGTGCGGCGTGATGATGGCCCGATGCTGTTCAGGCGCCGGCTTGCCGGGCTCGAGGATGCGTGGTGTCAGCAGTCCACTGCGGGGGCTCGCCTGGGCGAGCAGCGGGGCCAGCACGTCGGCGTCGAAGCGAATGTCCGGATTCAGCACCAGAAACCAAGGCGTCGCGCAGTGCGCAAAGGCGCTGTTGTGATTCGCGCCGAAGCCCCTCGGTGCCGCGTTCTCGATGCGCTCGATCTCGAAGCCCCACGTCGCGCCCGCCAGCAGGTCGGCTTCGGGGATGTTGATCGTCAGCACGACCTTGGCGACCATGCCGCTGCTGAAGCGGTCGAGCTCCTCCATCAACGGGCGAACGAGCGCCAGTTGGCCGTGGCTCACGATCGAGACGGTGACGGGTTTGGGCTGTCCGGATGAGGGCGTGGGCATGGTCTAATTTCGCCCGGGGATTCTAGGGTTCCCGCTCCACACCCATGATTGCACTGATCGTCATCAGCTTCCTCATCTCCGCCATCGGCGTTCAGATCTTCATGCGCCGCGCGCGCCGCCATGCGAGGCGCTACGCGGCCGACATGCCGCAGCGTTTTCACAGGGGCCATGTGCCGCGACTGGGCGGTGCGGGCATCCTCCTCGGGATGGGCATTGCGTGGTTGGTCGCCGGCATCAGTTCCGATCCATTCAATGTGTCCTGGCCGCTCAAAACGTCAGGCTTGACGCTGCTTTGCCTCGCTCCGGCTGCCCTCGGCGGCATCGTGGAGGATGTGACGCAGAGAGTCTCGGTGCGCTATCGGCTCGGTCTCACCATCGGCTCGGCGCTTCTGGTGTGCTGGGTGCTGCACCTGGGGGTGGCCCGCACCGGTTTCCCAATGATCGATGGCTGGCTGCAGGCCGCACCGTTCGCGGCGATGGTGTTCGCGGCGCTTGCCATCGGCGGTCTTCCGCACGCTTTCAACATCATCGACGGGTACAACGGCTTGGCGGGTACGGTCGCGGTGCTGGTCTGCCTGGCGATTTCGCACGTGGCCCTGCAGGTCGGTGATCGGCAACTCGCGGCGATGGTGATGTGCCTGGTCGGCGCCACGCTGGGCTTTCTCATCTGGAACTACCCGCGCGGCAAGATCTTTGCCGGCGACGGCGGCGCCTATGTCTGGGGCATGGTGATTGCCGTGGCCGCGGTGACGCTGGTTCAGCGCCACCGGGTCGTGTCGCCGTGGTTCCCGATGCTGCTGCTGATCTACCCGGTTTGGGAGACGGTGTTTTCCATCTACCGCAAGGTGGCTCGCGGCCAGTCGCCGGGCATGGCGGATGCGCTTCACTTTCACCAGCTGATCTTCCGGCGCATCGTGCGCGTAGCCTTTGCCGACGACGAAGCGCGGCAACTGCTGGCGCGCAACAACAGGACGTCGCCGTATCTCTGGATCTTCGCGGCGCTGACGGTGGTGCCTGCCGTGCTGTTCTGGAACAACACGCCGGTGCTGATCGCGTTCTGTGCGTTGTTCGTCGCGACTTACGTGGCCGCCTATCTCATGATCGTGAGATTCAAGGTGCCTCGCTGGCTGCGGCCGTGAGCCACAATTGTCCCAACCCGTCTTTTTGATCGTCCAAACATGCCCGATCCAATCGTCAATATTCCGCCCCGCGACAAGGCAGAGATCCTGGCCCAGGCGCTGCCCTACATCCGCAAGTTCCACGGCAAGACCATCGTCATCAAGTACGGCGGCAACGCCATGACGGACCCCGAGCTTCAGGCCGACTTTGCAGAGGATGTGGTGCTGCTCAAGCTGGTCGGCATGAACCCGGTGGTAGTGCATGGCGGTGGTCCGCAGATCGAGGCGGCGCTCAACCGGCTCGGCAAGAAGGGGCACTTCATCCAGGGCATGCGGGTGACGGACTCCGAAACCATGGAAGTTGTCGAGTGGGTGCTGGCCGGCGAAGTGCAGCAGGACATCGTCGGGCTCATCAACCAGGCCGGCGGCAAGGCGGTGGGGCTGACGGGGCGTGACGGCGGGCTCATTCGCGCGCAGAAGCTCAAGATGGCCGACCGGAACGATCCCAGCCTCGAGCATGACGTGGGGCAGGTCGGCGACATCGTCTCGATCGACCCGAGCGTGGTCAAGGCGTTGCAGGACGATGCCTTCATCCCGGTCGTGAGCCCCATCGGGTTCGGAGAGCAAAACGAAAGCTACAACATCAATGCCGACGTTGTCGCCGGCAAGCTGGCGACCGTGCTCAAGGCCGAAAAGCTGATGATGCTCACCAACACCCCTGGCGTTCTGGACAAGAGCGGCAATTTGCTGACCAACCTGAGCGCGCGCGAGATCGATGAGCTCTTTGCGGATGGCACGATTTCGGGCGGCATGCTGCCGAAGATCGAAGGTGCACTCGATGCCGCCAAGAGCGGCGTGAACGCGGTGCACATCATCGATGGCCGCGTTCCCCATGCAATGCTGCTTGAAATCCTGACTGAGCAGGCTTTCGGGACGATGATCAGGGCGAGGTAGCTGAGCTCGCCCCCAAGCTGCGCGCACTTCGTGTCGCTTCGCCAACCCCCTACCGGGGGCAACACCGGCGGCCTGGCGAAGCCAGTTCCGCGGTGTTTCTGGAAGGGGCGGTGGGTGAGCGAGTGTTTTAGGCTTCGTAGCCGCGGGGGTTGGCTTGTTGCCAGCGCCAGCTGTCGGCGCACATCTGGTCCAGGTTGCGCTGGGCGCGCCAGCCTAGGGTCGACTCCGCCAGCGAAGGATCGCCCCAGTAGGCGGGGACGTCGCCGGGCCGTCTTGGGCCGATCTCGTAGGGGATGCGGCGGCCGCTGGCGCGTTCGAATGCGTTGACGACCTGGAGGACTGAGGCGCCTTGGCCGGTGCCGAGGTTGAGCTTGAGCAATCCTGGTTTTTGCTCGGCGTGGCGCAATGCCGCGACGTGGCCTTCGGCCAGGTCCATGACGTGCACGTAGTCGCGGACGCCGGTGCCGTCGGGGGTGGGGTAGTCGCCGCCGTGGATGGCGAGTTTGTCGCGCAGGCCGACGGCGACCTGGGAGACGAAGGGCATCAGGTTGTTCGGCTTGCCTTGGGGATGTTCGCCGATGAGGCCGCTGTCGTGCGCGCCGACGGGATTGAAATAGCGCAGGAGCGCGACGCTCCAGGTGGGTCGGGCGTACTGCAGGTCCGAAAGCGCTTCTTCGACCATGAGCTTGGAGCGTCCGTAGGGGTTGGCCGGGCGCAGAGGCGCGTCTTCCGGGATCGGGGAACTGTCGGGGTCGCCGTACACCGTGGCGGAGGACGAGAAGATCAGGGTGCGCACGTCCGCAGCCTGCATGGCCGACGCCAGCACGAAGGAGCCGTGGACGTTGTTGTCGTAATAGGTGATCGGATCGGCGACCGAATCGCCGACCGCCTTGAGCCCCGCAAAATGAATCACGCCGCTGATCGCGTGCTCGCGGAAGACGCGGTCGAGTAGTTGCCGTTCGCGCACGTCGCCTTCGATGAAGCGCGGCGCAGTGCCGATGATTCGCTTCAGCCGCTCCAGAACCCGGGCATCGCTGTTGCCGAGATTGTCCAGAATCACGGGGGTGTAGCCGGCCGCGGCGAGCGCTACGCAGGTATGGCTTCCGATGAAGCCGGCACCGCCGGTGACAAGAATGGATGGGCTCATGGCTTTGCTTCGGACGGTGAAATTACCTGTAGATTCTGCGCGACAAGAGGGACTTGCCCTGTAGGCACGCACTCACTGCCCTGTGCGAGAATCATTTTTTTACATTTTGCACGCGCCCATGCAGAACGATGAGTCAAGCGCCCTTGGCGCCCCCAGCAGTTCAGAACCGGTGCCCGTAGCGCCGCGCAAGCGGCCAAAGCCGGGTGAACGGCGTGTGCAGATTCTTCAGGCGCTCGCCGCCATGCTCGAACAGCCCGGCGCCGAACGTGTGACCACGGCTGGACTGGCTGCGAGGCTTGAAGTCAGCGAGGCCGCGCTTTACCGCCACTTCGCGAGCAAGGCGCAAATGTTCGAGGGTCTGATCGACTTCATCGAGCAGAGCGTTTTCACGCTCATCAATCAGATCGTCGAACGCGATGCGGCAGGCCGCGAACAGGCGACGCGCATCATCGCGATGCTCGTTCAGTTTGCCGAGAAGAATCCGGGAATGACTCGCGTGATGGTCGGCGACGCGCTCGTCTTCGAGAACGAGCGCCTGCAAAGTCGCATGAACCAGTTCTTCGACAAGATCGAGGCGACGCTGCGTCAATCGCTGCGTGACGCGGCCTCCGAAGACGGCGCCGCCACTCCCACGGTCGATGCACAAGTGCGGGCTTCGGCGCTCACCGCGTTCGTGGTGGGGCGGCTCCAGCGCTTTGCGCGCTCGGGCTTCAGGCGGCCACCGTCAGAGCACCTGGACGCCGCTGTCGCCCTGATGCTCTGAAGGCGGCCTCTGGTGAGCGCGTCAGATCATCGACTTCGCTTGATTGAGGACGAAATCGCAAGCCCGCTTCGTCAGTTCGGCCTTGAGCCCGCCGCCGGTCAAATCGACTTTCTTGCCGTCGCTGCTGGTCAAGATCCCTTGTGAGCCGTTCACGAATCCCTCGTCGGACGCAGGCTTGCCGCCCGGGATCTTGCTCATCAGTTGATCCTTCAGCGACGAGGCGCCGTCCCCGCTCAGATAGTTGTTCTTCAGGCAGTACTGCAGCACACCGGCGGCGTTGCCCACGCTTCCCGAAGTCAGCGACGAAGCGCCTGACGAGCCTCCGGCGAGGCCTTTGAGCATGTCCAGACCTTGTGCGTGCGCGCCGCCGAGGGCGCCGAGCAGGACCAGCGCGAAACCGTGCCGTGCGAATTGATGCATCTACCACTCCTTGAGAACTTGAAAAAACCCGACGACCATAGCGCAAGCCCGCAGCGTGGCGCCGGCGACATTGAAACAGTTCGTCGTCAGAATGCGACGTGAAACGAGCCCGCTTTCAACCATGAAGACTCCGGCCATTACATCGCTGCCGACCGCAAGACGCCTGATGTATTGGCTTGCCTTGGTGGCAGTGCTGACATTGCTGATTTGGGCCGTGGTGCGCTACGTGAGTCCGACGCCGCCTCGGACCCTCGTGATGAGCACCGGCGTTATCGACGGCGCCTATCACCGATTCGGCCTGCGCTACCAGGAGATATTGAAGGCCAACGGCATCACGCTCCAACTGCGCACTTCGAGCGGCGGCGTCGAGAACCTTCAACGCCTGAACGAGGGCTCGGTGTCGGTCGCGTTCGCCCAGGGTGGGACGGGCGTTCTCGCCGTCGACCCAGACACTTCACCCGACGCGACGCCGCTGCGTTCACTGGCCACGGTGGCTTTCGAGCCGGTGTGGATCTTCACGCACAGCCTCGATGTGTCGAAGGGGCTGGGGGCGCTCGCTGGCAAGCGCATTGCAGTGGGTGTTCCGGGCAGCGGCAACTACAAGGTCGCCAGCCAGCTGTTGTCGGTCTACGGGGTGGCTGTTGCCGATGGGCAGCAGAGCGCCGCCGATGGCACCACGTTTGTCAGTGCCGGAGGCATGACGGCAGCGGACCTGCTCACCAGCCGGCAGGTGGATGCCGCCATCATCATCGCCGCGCCCGAGGCCCCGGCTGTGCAGGCGCTTCTCGCGAACAGCGCGGTGCGGCTGGCTTCGCTCGATCATGTCGAAGGCTTGGCGCGGCGTTTTCCGTACTTCCAGCCGGTGAGCCTGAAGCGCGGATCGGTGGACCCCAAGCGCGACATGCCGTCGCGCGACATCAATCTGCTCGCCACGACCGCGAACCTCGTCGCGCGCGATGAACTGCATCCGGCGCTGGTCTATCTCCTGCTCGAAGCGGCCCGGCAGGTGCACAGGCAGCCGAGCCTCATCAATCGGCCGGAGGATTTTCCGAGTTTGCGTGCCGCGGACTTTCCGCTGTCGACCGATGCGGAGCGCTACTTCAAGAATGGCCGCCCGTTCCTGCAGAACTACCTGCCGTTCTGGGCTGCCAATTACGTGCAGCGGCTGCTTCTGTTGCTCGTGCCGCTGGCCGCTATCCTGATTCCGCTGGCGCGGGTGTTGCCCGAGCTGATCGCCTGGCGGCGCCAGAGCCGGCTGTATCGGCGCTACGGAGAACTGAAATTCCTGGAACAGGATCTGGCGTCGCGCAAGCTCGACGCGGGCGAGCGCGCCGAAGCCCTGGCCCGGCTCGATCACATCGAGGAAGAAATCATCGAAACCAAGTTCCCGCTGGATTTCACCGACCGCGTCTACACGTTGCGCCAGCACGTGGACTACGTGCGCGCGCAATTGCAGCGCCAGATCGAAAGCGGCGAGTCCGGGCACAAGCCAGCGCGTTGATTGGCGGGCTGCGCATCAGCCATCAAACGAAAAAAAGCCGGACCCGACATGCGGGTCCGGCTCTTTCGACCTGATCGCGGTGGATTACAGGGCGGCTTGGCGCGTGAACGAAACCCTGGGCTTGCTGTAAGCGGCAGGCACTTGGTCGCGATAGAACGCACGGCGGTCAAGGCTTTGCAGCGGGTTGTGGGCTGCCGCAACGGCTGCCTCGCGAACGGTGCTGCGGTCGGTCGTCGAAGCAATGCTCTGCACGCCGGCTTGGGCGCTGTCGCTGTACGGGTTGCCGCTGCGTGCGGCCGTCACTGCGCCCGGAGCCACTTCGGCGCGGGTGTTTCCGTTGGTCAGGGCATGGACGCCGTCATAGGTTTCGGCTTGTGCGCCCACGGCTGCGAGCAAGGTCAGGGCAGCGGCGGCGACGATTTTCGAGGTCTTCATTTCACAGTTCCTTCAATTCGATGGATGATTTCGAACCGGTCGCGGGGTGTGTCGGTATCCGTTGCCGGAAGCGACAGCGCTCTGTGCCTGTTCACTCAGATCAGCTTGTTTGCCGGTCCGTGAGACGAAGTTTGCGCCAGAAGACTAAGTAAAAACCCTCGAAAAAGGAAGCGCGGTGTCGCTCGTTTGGAAACAATCGAGGGGCGCTTCCTGGCCCGTCAGTCGATCTCGACACCGACCTGTTTGCCGGCTTGGACGATTTCGCGCCAGGTCGCATCGTCGAGCCAGATACCGTCTTGTTCGCGCGCAGCGCGTGCCTTGCGCTCAGGTTCGCCCGCAATCTGCACGGTATCGAAGCCGGCGCCCGGCGGGCTCTGACGCAGCCAATCGATGAAGGCGCGCGCTTCCTGCTCGAAGGTGGCTTGCGTGCCCAGCTTCGCAGGGTCGATCAACACTGCGAGCATGCCGTTGAGAACGGTCTTGGCGGTGTCGGCCGGGCGGTGCCAAGTGCCGCCGCCCGTCAGTGCGCCGCCGAGCAGTTCGCAAGCCACGGCCATGCCATAACCCTTGTGTTCGCCGAAAGTCATGAGCGCCCCGAAGAGGCCATTGCTTTGGGGCACAACCACGACGCCGGGATCATTGGTGGGTGCCCCATGCTCGTCGATCAGGTGTCCGGGAGCCACACGCTCGCCCTTGTTGTAGGCGACCCGCATTTTTCCTTGGGCCACGCGGCTGGTGGCGAAGTCGAGGATGAACGGCTGCGCGCCCGCGAGCGGCACGCCGATGCAGCACGGGTTGGTGCCGAAGCGCCCATCCCCGCCGCCCCACGGCGCCACCACAGGGCGCGAAAGCACGTTCACGAAGTGCATGGCCACCAGCCCCTGCGCCGTCGCCATTTCGGCGAAATGCCCGATGCGCCCCAGGTGATGCGCATGCGCGAGCGAGACGATGCAACTGCCGTGCTGTTTCGCGCGCGCGATGCCGAGCTCCATGGCTTGCACGCCGACGATCTGCCCGTAGCCGTGTTGGCCGTCGAGCGAGAGCATCGCGCCTGCGTCGAGATTGATCTTGACGGATGCATTCGGCTTGAGCCCGCCTTCGGCCACCGCGCCGACATAGCGCGGCACCATCCCGACGCCATGCGAATCGTGTCCGCTCAGGTTGGCGAGCACGAGATTGCCTGCCACCTGTTCGGCCTCGGCCGGACTGCTGCCCGCAGCCTGGATGATGGCTGCGACTTGCTTTCGAAGTGTGGATGCTTGAAGTGTTCTGGACATTTTTTCCTCAGTCACATGACCGCGCCGACTTGCCACGGCACGAATTCGTTCTGGCCGTAGCCGTGCTTTTCGCTCTTTGAATGTTCGCCCGAGGCGGTCGCCAACACGAGCTCGAAGATGCGCTGGCCCATTTCCTGGATCGACACCGTGCCTTCGACAATCTCTCCGCAGTTGATGTCCATGTCTTCCTCCTGCCGCTGCCACAGCGCGGAGTTGGTCGCCAGCTTGAGCGAAGGCGAGGGCGCGCAGCCATAGGCGGAGCCGCGCCCGGTGGTGAAGCAGATCATGTTTGCGCCGCCGGCCACTTGCCCTGTCGCGCTGACCGGGTCGTAACCCGGTGTGTCCATGTAGACGAAGCCATGCGCACGCACGGGCTCCGCGTATTCATAGACCGCTTCGAGGTTGCTGGTGCCGCCTTTTGCCACTGCGCCGAGCGACTTTTCGAGGATGGTCGTGAGTCCGCCGGCCTTGTTGCCCGGAGAGGGGTTGTTGTTCATCTCGCCTTCGTTGATGGCGGTGTAGTGCTCCCACCACCGGATGCGCTCGACGAGCTTTTCACCGACTTCGCGGCGCACCGCGCGGCGTGTCAGCAGATGCTCTGCGCCATACACCTCGGGCGTTTCCGAAAGGATCGCCGTGCCGCCATGGGCGACCAGCAGGTCCACCGCCGCGCCGAGCGCCGGATTGGCGCTGATGCCCGAATAGCCATCCGAGCCGCCGCACTGGAGCCCGATCGTGATGTGCGCGGCGCTGCAGGGTTCGCGCTTCACGGCATTCGCGCGCGGCAGCATCTCGTTGATGAGTGCCACGCCTTTCTCGACCGTCTTGCGCGTGCCGCCCGTGTCCTGGATGTTGAAGACGCGGAAGTTCTCGCCTTCGCTGAGATTGCCGGTGGCGAGCCATGCGTTGATCTGGTTCGCCTCGCAGCCGAGGCCGACCACCAGAACCGCGGCGAAGTTGGCATGCGTTGCGTAGCCGGTCAGCGTGCGCTCCAGGATTTGCATGCCCATGCCGCCGGTGTCCATGCCACAGCCCGTGCCGTGCGTGAGCGCGACCACGCCGTCGATGTTCGGATAGTCCGCGAGCGCCGCCGGGTTCGTCTTGCGCGAGAAGTGATCGGCGATCGCCCGGGCAGCCGTTGCCGAGCAGTTCACGCTGGTCAGCACGCCGATGTAGTTGCGGGTTGCCACGCGGCCATCCGCGCGGCGAATGCCCATGAAGGTGGCTTCGCGCGGAGCGGGCGAGGGCTTCACATCGGCGCCGAAGGCATAGTCGCGCTCGAAATGCCCCTTGTCCGGACCCATGTCGAGGTTGTGCGTGTGTACGTGTTCACCGGGCGCGATCGGCTTGCTCGCGAAGCCGATGATCTGGTTGTAGCGGCGCACGGGTTCGCCCTGCGCGATGGCACGCACGGCAACCTTGTGTCCGGGCGGAATCAGCCCGCGGGCGGTGACGCCTTCGACCGGCGTGCCGCCGACCAGTTGGCCGCGTGCGATCACCACGTCGTCAGCGGGATGGAGTCGGATAAATGGGTTCATCGTCGGGTCCTAGGAAGCCTGTGCGCGGCGCCAGCTCGCGCTGAATCTCTGGTGCGATTTGTCCATGTGCGCATGCATCGCCTTGCGCGCGCCTTCCGCGTCGCGCTCGGCAATGGCGTCGCGGATGGCTTCATGCTCGGCGATGGCGCAGCGCCATGATTTCACGGTCTCAAAATACCCGCCGAGCCGCGTGAAGATCGGGCCATTGCGCGAATCCCAGAAGGTTTGCACGGTTTCTGACAAGACCGCATTGCCGCAGGCGTCCACGATGGCGAGATGAAAAGCCCGGTCGCCTTCGAGCGGCATCACGTTGCGGTCGGCATGCTCGCGCATCTGTTCGATCGCGCGTGTCATCGCGGCCACGTCTTTGCGTTTGCCCAGTGTGGCGGCGAGGGCGGCCGTTTCGCCTTCAACCACGCGCCGAGCGCGGATCAGTTCGAGCGGCCCCCATTCGGTCGCTTCGACCGGTGCAGCCGCCCGCTTCGAGCGATCGAGCACGTACACGCCGGAGCCTGTCCTGACCTCGACCCAGCCTTCGACTTCCAGCGCGATCAGCGCCTCGCGCACCGACGGCCGGCTCACGCCAAGGGAGCGAGACAAGTCGCGCTCGGCGGGCAGTCGATCGCCGGTGGCAAATTCGCCTGTCGCGATCAGGTCGCGGAGTTGGTCGGCGATCTGGCGATAGAGGCGGCGCGGTTCGAGAGTCTGTAGCGGCACGAATCAGGCGGCGCGCTGGCGCCGGGCTTAAGGGTTGTCCTGAATTGGACAAGTGGTCAGGCCAATTCAGAATACGATTGGCACCGCGCAGCGGCCATCGGGCGAAACCCTCGACGCGACGATTGCAAGCGGCAAAAAGCCATCCGATCAGATTCAAAACGAGGGGCATCGCATGAGACTCCAGGGCAAGACCGTGCTCGTGACGGCAGCCGGACAAGGCATCGGCTACGCCAGCGCACTCGCTCTCGCGGCCGAGGGCGCGCAAGTCTGGGCAACGGACATCAACGAGAAACTGCTCGAACGCTACGCAGGCGTCGCCAACATCCAGGCGTCGAAGCTCGATGTGCTCGACAAGACCGCCATCGCCGCGTTCGTGAAGGTGCTGCCTGCGCTGGACGTGCTCTTCAACTGCGCCGGCGTCGTGCACAACGGCACCGCGTTGCAGGCAACGGACGACGATCTCGACTTTGCCTTTCATCTCAACGTGCGTGCGCAGTTTCGGCTGATCCAGGCCGTGCTGCCGGGCATGCTTGCCAAGGGCCGCGGCAGCATCATCAACATGGCGAGCGTTTGCTCCAGCATCAAGGGGCTGCCCAACCGCTGCGTGTATGGCACGACCAAGGCGGCCGTTCTCGGCCTGACCAAGAGCGTGGCGGCCGATTACGTGGCGCAGGGAATACGCTGCAACGCGGTGTGCCCCGGCACGGTCGACACGCCGTCCCTGGGCGACCGTATCAACGCCAATCCCGATCCGGTGGAAGCGCGCAAGGCTTTCATAGAGCGTCAGCCCATGGGTCGGTTGGCGCAGCCCGAAGAGATCGCGCCGCTGATCGTGTTCCTTGCCAGCGACGAATCGCAGTTCGTCACCGGGCAGGCCTACGCGGCCGATGGCGGCATCACGATATGAATCAACTCGACTTCGCCGGCCGGCATGCAGTCGTGACCGGCGGGGCCACCGGACTCGGCTACGGCATAGCGCAGCGTTTGCTGGCTTCCGGCGGCAGCGTGACCATCTGGGATCGCGACGGCGAGGCCGCCACCAAGGCTGCATGGGCGCTTGGAGCCAAAGCCTTCGCACTCACAGTCGACGTGACGCAACAGCCTTCGGTGGCAAAGGCAGTCGCGGCAACGCTTGCGCAGGCGCGCCGCATCGACGCGCTCATCAACAGCGCCGGCATCACCGGACCGAACACCAAGCTCTGGGACTATCCCGTCGATGCGTGGCGGCAAGTGGTGGACGTGAACCTCAACGGTCCTTTCATCTGCTGCCGTGAAGTCGTGGCGCAGATGCGGACACAGGGCTATGGCCGCATCGTCAACATCGCCTCAGTCGCCGGCAAGGAAGGCAACCCCAATGCCAGCGCCTACAGCGCGAGCAAGGCAGGCCTGATTGCACTGACCAAATCGCTCGGCAAGGAACTCGCCGACACCGGTATTCGCGTCAACTGCGTGACGCCGGCAGCGGTGAAGACCGCAATCTTCGACCAGATGACGCCGGAGCACATCGCGTTCATGTTGTCGAAGATCCCGATGGGCCGGTTCGGCAAGGTCGAGGAAATCGCGGCGATGGTCGCGTGGCTTTGCACCGAGGATTGTTCGTTTTCCACGGGCGCGGTGTTCGACCTCTCGGGCGGCCGTTCGACCTATTGATGCATTGCAACTGAAAGGACTGACTGATGAAACTCGTTCGCTATGGCAATCCGGGCAAGGAAAAGCCGGGCCTGATCGATGAAGACGGCAAGCTGCGCGATCTCAGCGGCGTGGTCAAGGACATCGGCCCGGAGCAGTTGAGCGACGCCGCCATCGCCAAGCTGCGCCGGGCGAAGGTCGACAAGCTGCCACTTGTCAGGGGCAAGCCGCGCTTGGGTTGCCCGGTGGCGAACGTCGGCAAGTTCATTGCCATCGGTCTCAACTATGCTGACCATGCGGCCGAATCGGGCCTCCCGATTCCGGCTGAGCCGGTGGTCTTCATGAAGGCCATCAGCTGCATCCAGGGTCCTGACGATGCCGTCATGCTGCCCAAGAACTCCGTCAAGAGCGACTGGGAAGTCGAACTGGGCGTGGTGATCGGCGCACGCGCACGCTATGTGTCGCAAAAGGACGCGCTGAATTTCGTGGCCGGCTACTGCACCATCAACGATGTCAGCGAGCGCGAATACCAGATTGAGCGCGGCGGTACCTGGGACAAAGGCAAGGGCTGCGACACCTTCGGCCCGATCGGTCCGTGGCTGGTGACGCGCGACGATGTACCGAACCCGCAGAAGCTCGGGATGTGGCTCGACCTCAACGGCAAGCGCATGCAGACCGGAAACACCAAGACCATGATCTTCAGCGTCGCCAAGATCGTGAGCTATCTCAGCCAGTTCATGACCCTGATGCCGGGCGACGTGATCACGACCGGCACGCCGCCGGGCGTCGGCCTCGGCATGAAGCCGCCGCTCTTCCTGAAGAAGGGCGACGTCATGACGTTGGGGATCGAGGGTCTCGGAGAGCAACGGCAGGAAGTCGTCCCCTTCAAGCTCTGAACGTCTGAACGCGCGACGTATGGCGACGGCCTACTGATAAATCAGAAAGGTCGCGCTCCTGTCGAGAACAGGTCGCTGGTTCTATCGACGAGACTTGAAATTCCGCTCCAACCGCGTCTGTCGCGCTTGCGGGATTCCAAGTCTCTTCGGTCAGGATCAGCGCTCAAATGTTCTATTCCCATCGGCTCGCATTGGCGGGCCTCATCGCATTCAGCTCGGCAATGGCGCTGAGCGGGTGTGGTTCGCTGCTGAGCGAAAGCGCTTCGGCCGGAGCCGGTATTGCCGGCGGCGCAATCGCCGGTGCGCTCACGGACAACGCTGGCGTCGCAGCTGGCATTGGCATCGGCGTACAGGCGATCGCGCGCTCCGGCGTTCAGTACGGACAGCGAAAGATCCACGCAGAGGCGCAGCACCAGATTGCGCAGATCGCCGGGCCGCTCAAGATCGGCCAGGTCAAGCCTTGGAAGACGAAGCTTTCGCTCCCGCTCGAACCCGAAGAAGCCGGCCGCGTCACGGTCAGCCGTGTCATCAGTACCGGCGAGCTCGACTGCAAGGAGATCGTCGTTTCGGTAGAGCAGAGCGGCAGGAACGCGCTGCCGGCCAGTGAGTTCTATGTGGCGTCCATCTGCCGCAACGGCAGCCGCTGGGCCTGGGCATCAGCCGAGCCCGCGACAGAGCGCTGGGGATCGTTGCAGTGACCATCGATGTCCTTGCGCGTGGGGGATTGAAGCTGGCCGCCGTGATGGCGTGTCTTGCGGCTTTGAGTGCCTGCAAATCTGTCGGCGGCATTGCCGGCGCGGTCACAGGCGTGGCGTCCGGCGCTGCGGCTTCGAATCCGGCTGTGGGCGTGGCCGTCGGTATTGGCGTGCAGGCGGGCGTGAATGAATCCATCAACAGGTTCATGCGCCACTTGAGCCAGGAAGAGCAGGCGCAGATTGCGTCCGTGGTCGGCCAGATGGAAATCGGAGAGCGCCGTCCCTGGGAGATTCGGCACTCCGTGCCTTATGGCAATGCGCAAGGCGAGGTCACCGTCGCCCGAGCTTTCAAGACACCTCTGGCTGCTTGCAAGGAGGCGGTGTTTTCGGTCGACGACGCGGACGCAAAGAGCGCCGGAATCCCGCAGCCCCGCTTCGTGACCTTTGCTTGCCAAGGCGCGAATGGCTGGAAATGGGCAACTGCCGAGCCGGCGGTTTCGCGTTGGGGAACGCTGCAATAGGCCAAGCAGCAGGATGGGATGGGGCGGGATGAGAAAAAGACCCGCGACCATTGCGGGTCTTTGCACTTTCGGAGGACAGAAAAGTCCTGCAAAATAGAACGATCGTTCGTTTTATTTTGCAAGCCACGCAATGCCCGTGTCCTCCGCTTCCGCCAAGTCCGCCCGTGCGCCCCAGAAGGGACAGCAGACCAAGGCCGTCATCATCGATGCGGCGTTGAATCTCGCCGCCCAGATCGGCCTCGAAGGGCTTTCGATCGGCGCTCTTGCCGAAGTGACGCAGATGAGTAAGTCGGGCGTTTTCGCCCACTTCGGCTCGCGCGAGGAACTCCAGATTTCTGTCGTCCGTGAATATCACTCGCGCTTTGAACAGGAAGTTTTCTACCCAGCACTGCATGCTCCGCGCGGACTGCCGCGCCTGCGCGCCCTGTTCGCCAACTGGATGAAGCGCACGTCTGCCGAGATCGACTCGGGCTGCATCTACATCAGCGGCGCGGTCGAATTCGACGATCGGCCCGGACCGGTGCGCGACGCTCTCGCTGATTCGGTCAACACGTGGCTTGGCGCGATGTACCGAGCGGTCGTGCAGGCCAAGTCCGAAGGCCACCTGCGCGAGGACGCTGACGAGAAGCAGATCGCATTCGAGATCCACGCACTGATCCTGGCGCTGCACTACGAAGCGCGCTTTCTGCGCTCTCCCGATTCGCTCGCGCGAGCCAACGTCGGTTTCGACAACATCCTGGCACGCTGCGCATCGTCCGACGCTCCGACTGCCGCCGCGAACGCCCGCCCGGCGCGGCGTCGCTTGAAGACGGTTCCCTGAGCCGAAGGCTCGGCATCGTTTTTTCAGTTCCTGTTTCTCTCAATTCCTTCTTTCAATCCTTCTTTCAAATCCGGAGATCTCTACATGCCCGCCTACACCCCACCTCTTCGCGACATGCAATTCGTCATGCACGAGGTGCTGAAAGTCACCGAGGAATTCAAGGCGATGCCCAAGCATGCGGAAGTCGATGCGGACACCATCAACGCAGTGCTCGAAGAAGGCGGCAAATTTGCGTCCGAAGTGACCTTCCCGCTCAACATCAGCGGCGACGAAGAGGGTTGTGTGCTCGACAAGACCACGCACGAAGTGAGGACGCCCAAGGGATTCAAGGACGCCTACGCGAAGTACGTCGAAGGCGGCTGGGCGGCACTGTCCTGCGATCCGGCCTACGGCGGCCAGGGCCTGCCTTTCGTGGTGAACCAGTGCATCTACGAAATGCTCAATTCGGCCAACCAGGCGTGGACGATGTACCCCGGCCTGTCGCACGGCGCTTACGAAGCCCTCGTGGCGCACGGCACTGAATCGCAGAAAAAGACCTACCTGCCCAAGCTCACGACCGGCGAATGGACCGGCACCATGTGCCTGACCGAACCGCATTGCGGCACCGACCTCGGCATGCTGCGCACCAAGGCCGAGCCGCAGGCCGATGGCACCTACAAGCTGACCGGCAACAAGATTTTCATCTCGGCCGGCGAACACGACATGGCCGAGAACATCATCCACCTCGTGCTTGCCCGCCTGCCGGACGCGCCCAAGGGCAGCAAGGGCATCAGCCTTTTCGTGGTGCCGAAGTTCAACGTGAACGCCGACGGCTCGCTCGGCAGCCGCAACGGTATCTACTGCGGCGGCCTCGAACACAAGATGGGCATCCACGGCAATGCGACGGCGCAGATGGTGCTCGAAGCCGCCAGCGGCACGCTCGTCGGCGAACCCAACAAAGGGTTGGCCGCGATGTTCGTGATGATGAACGCAGCGCGCCTGGGTGTGGGTAACCAGTCGCTCGGCCTGACCGAAGTGGCTTTCCAGAACGCGCTGGCTTATGCCAAGGACCGCATCCAGATGCGCTCGCTCTCAGGCGTCAAGGCCAAGGACAAGGAAGCCGATCCGATCATCGTGCATCCGGACGTGCGCAAGATGCTGATGACTGCCAAGGCCTATGCCGAAGGCGGCCGCGCGCTGGCCATCTACTGCACGTTGCTGCTCGACAAGGAGCACAACCATCCCGACGAGAAGGTGCGCAAGGACTCGGGCGAAATCGTCGCGTTGCTCACGCCCATCGTGAAGGCCTTCATCACCGACAACGGCCACATCTCCACCAACGCCTGCATGCAGGTCTTCGGCGGCCACGGCTTCATCAAGGAATGGGGCATGGAGCAGTTCGTGCGCGACAACCGCATCAACATGATCTATGAAGGCACCAACACCATCCAGTCGCTCGACTTGCTTGGCCGCAAGGTGCTGGGCAACAACGGCGCGACCTTGAAGAAGTTCGGCAAGCTCGTGGGCAAGCTGGTGGAAGAAGAGGGCGTCAATGAGAAGATGAGCGAGTTCATCACGCCGGTGGCCGTGCTGGGTGAGCAGCTCACCAAGTTCACGACCGAGATCGGCTTCAAGGGCTTCCAGAACCCGGACGAAGTCGGTGCGGCGGCTGTCGACTACCTGCGCGTTGCCGGCCACTTCGTCTTCGGCTACCTCTTCGCGCTGATGGCGCGCACGGCGCTGCGCGAGATCGCCGCCGGCAACACCGACCCGTTCTACCAGGCCAAGCTGCAGACGGCGCGCTTCTACTTCGCCAAGCTCTTCCCCGAGACAGCGTCCCTGATGCGTACCGCGCGCGCCGGCGCCGCATCGCTCATGAACACGGACGCCGCACTGGCTTGAACGCCATGAGATCCCTGCTCGCAGTGATTTTCCTCGTGGCCGGCAGTGCGTCGGCATTGGCGCAGGTCAGCCCGGTCGGGCTCTGGCGCAGCGTCGACGACAAGACCGGCGAGGCGAAGGCGGAAATCCGCATCAGCGAATCAGGCGGCGCACTGCAAGGCCGCATCGAAAAGACGCTTAGGAAGGATGCAAAGCCTGACGCCGTGTGCGAGGAGTGCACCGATGACCGCAAGGGCAAGCCGATTGCTGGTCTGGAGATCATCCGGGGCGGCAAGAAAGCCGAGGGCAAGGACGTGTGGGAAGGCGGAAAAATCCTCGACCCCGAAAACGGCAAGGAATACCGCGCGAGCTTCACGCCGATCGACGGCGGGAAGAAGCTGGAAGTGCGCGGCTACCTCGGACCGTTCTGGCGCACGCAAACCTGGAACCGCATGTGAGGAGCCCACCGCCGTTGCTTGCTCACTTCGTGTAGCCGCCTTCCCCCTCGAGGGGGCAACACCGGTGGCCCGGCGGAGCCGGTTCCACGGTGTTCCACCAACCAATCGATCCTTTTTTTAGGTCCAGCTATGTCCAGATTCCAAGTGAAAAAGGTCGCCGTGCTCGGCGCCGGTGTCATGGGGGCGCAGATCGCCGCCCACCTCGTCAACGTACGCGTGCCCGTCGTTCTGTTCGACCTGCCTGCCAAGGAAGGCCCGAAGAACGGCATCGTCTCTCGTGCGATCGACAACCTCAAGAAGCTCAAGCCTGCGCCGCTCGGCGACGTGGCCGATGCTGGCCTGATCGAGCAGGCCAACTACGAGGACGATCTTGCCAAGCTCGGCGAATGCGACCTGGTGATCGAAGCCATTGCCGAGCGCATGGACTGGAAGCTGGATCTCTACAAGAAGATCGCGCCGCACGTGGCAAAGCACGCCATCCTTGCTTCGAACACATCGGGCCTGTCGATCACGAAGCTCAGCGAAGCGCTGCCGGAAGCGCTCAAGCCGCATTTCTGCGGCATTCACTTCTTCAATCCGCCGCGCTACATGTTCCTGGTCGAGCTGATCAACACACCGACCACAGAGCCGAGGGTGCTCGATGAGCTCGAAGCCTTTGTCACCAGCACGCTCGGCAAGGGCGTGGTGCGCGCGCACGACACGCCCAACTTCATCGCCAATCGCGTCGGCATCGCCGGCATGTTGGCCACGCTGAAGGAAGTCGAGAAGTTCGGCCTCACGTCCGACGTGGTGGACGACCTCACCGGCAAGAAACTCGGCCGCGCCAGCTCGGGTACCTTCCGCACGGCGGACGTGGTGGGCCTCGACACGATGGCGCACGTGGTCAAGACGCTGCAAGACAACCTCGACGAAAAGAGCGATCCGTTCTATGGAAACTTCGCGACACCGCCGGTGCTTGCCAAGCTGCTCGAACTCGGCAATCTCGGCCAGAAGACCAAGGCCGGCTTCTTCAAGAAGGTCGGTCGCGACATCCTGCGCTTCGATCTTGCCAAGGGCGAATACGTGCCTTCGGGCGACAAGGCGGACGAAGTCTACGGACGCATGCTCAAAAAGCCCGCGCCCGAGCGACTGAAGCTCCTGCGCGAGAGCGAAGGCGCCCAGGGCCAGTTCCTGTGGGCGATTTTGCGCGACAGCTTTCACTATGTGGCGGTTCACCTCGCGACCATCGCCGAAAGCGCGCGCGACATCGACTTCGCGATGCGCTGGGGCTTCGGCATGAAGCAGGGGCCCTTCGAGCTCTGGCAGGAAGCGGGCTGGAAGCAGGTCGCCACTTGGATTCAGGAAGACATCGATGCAGGCAAGGCGCTGTCGACCGCGCCGCTGCCGAAGTGGGTCTTCGAAGGCCCGGTGGCCGAAGCCGGCGGCGTGCATACGCCCGAAGGCTCGTGGAGTGCCTCGCAGAGCCGCTTCGTCGCACCGCGCCGCTTGCCTGTGCACGCGCGGCAGCTGTTCCCCGAGAGCGTCCTCGGCGCGAATGCTCCGGACGCGAAGCAGGCCGGCACGACCATCCAGGACGAAGGCGACGTGCGCCTCTGGACGCTCGATGGCGAAGTGCTCATCGTCAGCATCCATTCGAAGATGCACGCCATCAGCCCGGACGTCGCCGAAGCTTTGGCCGCGGGCGTCGAGCTTGCCGAGAAGGAATACAAGGCGATGGTCATCTGGTCGCCCGACGAGGTCTTCTCTGTCGGCGCCGATCTGCAAGCCATGCTCCCCGCCTTTGTGGTCGCAGGCATCGGTGCGGTCGAATCGGCCGAGCAAGAACTCCAGAACGTCATGCTCAAGATTCGCTACGCCAGCGTGCCGGTGATCTCCGCCGTTCGCGGCATGGCACTGGGCGGCGGCTGCGAACTCGCGGTCCACTCGGCAAAGCGCGTCGCAGCGATGGAAAGCTACATCGGGCTCGTGGAAGTGGGTGTCGGCCTCATCCCGGGCGCGGGCGGTCTGACCTACATCGCACGCCGCGCCGCAGAAAACGCGGCAGCCTCGACCGGCACCGACTTGCTGCCCTTCCTGACGGAAGGCTTCACAGCAGCGGCCATGGCGAAGGTCGGCACGGGCGCGCTCGATTCGAAGAAGCTCGGCTATCTGCTGGACAGCGACATCATCGTGCCGAACAAGGATGAGCTGCTCTACGTCGCCTTGCAGCAGGCCAGGTCCATGGCCGACGCCGGATGGCGCCCGCCGCTGCGCCGCACCTTCAAGGTAGCGGGCCGCAGTGGAGCAGCCACCATCAAGGGCCAGTTGGTCAACATGCGCGACGGCGGGTTCATCAGCGCGCACGACTTCCACATCGCCAGCCTGATCGCCGAAGTGGTGACGGGCGGCGACGTCGACGCCGGCTCGCTCGTGACCGAGGAATACCTGATGACGCTCGAGCGCAAGGCTTTCTGCTCGCTCATCGTGCATCCCAAGACGCAAGAGCGAATCATGGGCATGCTCAGCACCGGCAAGCCCGTGCGGAACTAAGGACAGACATCATGAGCAAACAAATTCAAGACGCCTACATCGTCTCCGCCACCCGCACGCCAATCGGTAAATCGCATCGCGGGTACTTTCGCAACTACCGTCCCGATGACCTGCTCGCGACCACGCTGAAGGCAGCGCTCGCCGCCGTGCCGGGGCTCGATCCGAAGGCGATCGAGGACATCATCTGCGGTTGCGCGATTCCCGAGGCGCAGCAAGGCCTGAACGTGGCGCGCATCGGCGCGGTGCTCGCGGGCCTGCCCAACAGCATCGGCGGGATCACGGTCAACCGTTTCTGCGCATCCGGCCTCTCGGCCGTGCAGATGGCGGCGGATCGCATCCGCGTCGGCGAAGCGGAGCTGATGATCGCGGCCGGCGTCGAAAGCATGAGCATGGTGCCGATGATGGGCAACTCGCCCTCGCTGTCGCCGTCGATCTTCGAGCGCGACGGCGACGTGGGCATCGCCTACGGGATGGGCCTCACGGCTGAAAAGGTGGCGCAGCAATGGAAGGTCAGCCGCGAGGCGCAGGACGCCTTCGCGCTGCAATCGCACCAGCGCGCGTTGGCCGCGCAGAAGGCTGGCGATTTCAGCGCCGAGATCACCCCGATCGAAGTGACCGACCGCATGCCCAACCTCGAGACGGGCGAAGTCATCTCGAAGGCCCGCACGGTCAGCCTCGACGAAGGTCCGCGTCTCGACACGTCGATCGAAGGCCTTGCCAGGCTGCGAACCGTGTTTGCTGCACGCGGCACGGTGACGGCTGGCAACAGTTCGCAGACTTCCGATGGCGCCGGCGCGCTCATCCTGGCCAGCGAGAAGGCTTGCAAGCAGTTCGACCTGAAGCCGCTCGCCCGCTTCGTGAGCTTTGCGAGCAAGGGCGTGCCGCCGCACATCATGGGCATCGGCCCGATCGAGGCCATCCCTGCGGCATTGCGCTACGCCGGGCTGACGCAGGACGCCATCGACTGGATCGAACTCAATGAAGCCTTCGCGGCGCAGTCCATTGCCGTGATGAACACGCTGGGCCTCGACCCGGCCAAGGTCAACCCGATGGGCGGCGCCATTGCGCTCGGGCATCCGCTGGGCGCGACCGGCGCCATCCGCTCCGCGACCGTGGTGCACGCGCTGCAGCGCAACAAACTGAAGTACGGCATGGTCACGATGTGCGTGGGCATGGGGCAGGGCGCGGCAGGGATCTTCGAGCGCGTCTGATGCCTGAGGGTTTGTGAGCAGTAGCAGGCGTCTCCCACACGACTGCACGACTCGTCGACACGGAGGCAAACTCGCGCCATGAACACACATCCCCTCGACAAGGCCCTCGCGCTGACGCACAGCGACATCCGCGCGGGGCTCTTCACCGGCGCGACCAGCCAGGACTACTGGAACATGGTCGGGCCATTCGGCGGCACGACCGCAGCGGTGATGCTGCAGGCCGTGTTGCGGCATCCCGAGTTGCTCGGCGAGCCCGTCGCGCTGACGGTGAACTATGCCGCCGCGTCAGGTGCGGGCGAGTTCGAGGTGCTTGCCATTCCAGTGCGCACCAATCGCTCGACGCAGCACTGGACCGTCGAGATGACCCAGGCCGACGCGGACGGCAGGCGGCACGTCACGACGACAGGGACGGTGGTCACGGCAGTGCGCCGCGAGACTTGGGGTGCCAACGACTTGCCGATGCCCGACGTGCCTTCTCCGGAGGCGGTGCCGCGCCTCACCATCGGTCCAGCCAAGGTGGAATGGCTCCAGCGGTATGAGATGCGCCCCATCAAGGGCGTCATCCCCACGAAATGGGACGGTACCGGTGACCATAGTGAAACGCTGATGTGGCTGCGCGACGATGCACCGCGCCCGCTGGATTTCGCATCGCTCGCCGCATTGAGCGATACGTTCTATCCTCGAGTCTGGCTTCGGCGTGCCACGCCGGTGCCGATCGGCACGGTATCGATCACGACCTATTTCCACACCGATTCCGCGTTGCTCGACCAGGTCGGCAGCGGCTACCTGCTGGGGCGCGCCACCGGACAGCAGTTTCGCAATGGCTACTTCGATCAGGCCGCCCAACTCTGGAGCGAAACGGGCGCCTTGCTGGCTACCAGCAACCAGATCGTCTACTTCAAGGAGTGATCGAACATGACCGCGCGATCCGTCGACTTCTATTTCGACTTCGGCAGCCCGGCCTCTTACCTCGGGGCCACGCAGTTGCCGAAAATTTGCGCCGATGCAGGTGCGGAACTGGTCTGGAAGCCGATGCTGCTGGGTGGCGTGTTCCAGGCCACGGGCAATCATTCGCCGGCAACGATCCCGGCCAAGGCGCCCTACATCTTCACTGACTTTGCGCGCTTTGCGCGTCGCTACAAGGTGCCGATCAAGTTCAACCCTCACTTCCCCATCAACACGCTCGTGTTGATGCGGGGCGCCACGGGCATGCAGATGCATGAGCCGGAACGCTTCCAGGCCTATGTCGATGCGGTCTATCGCGCCATGTGGGTCGAGCCGCGCAACCTGAACGACGCTGCAATCGTCGGCGCCGTGTTGCAGGAGGCGGGCTTCGACGCTGCGAAACTGCTCGCGCTGACCAACGCGCAGGACGTGAAGGACCGTCTCAAGGCGGTCACCCAGGAGGCGGTGGAGCGCGGCGTGTTCGGCGCGCCCACCATGTTCGTCGGCGACCAGATGTTCTGGGGCCAGGACAGGCTCGATTTCGTGCGCGAGGCGCTCGCCGCCTGACCCATTTTTTTGCAAGGACCCATCATGAGCGACATCCTCGTCCACACCGAAGCCGGTGTGATGACACTCACTTTCAATCGCCTCGACAAGAAAAATTCGATCACCAGCGCGATGTATGGCGAACTCGCCGACGCGCTGGCCAAGGCCGAGCAGGACAGCGCGGTGCGCGCCGTGCTGATCCAGGGCGATGCCACCATCTTCAGTGCCGGCAACGACATCGGCGACTTTCTCAATGCGCCGCCTTCGACGCAGGACTCGCCGGTGTTCCGCTTCCTGCGCGGCATCGTGGCTTTCCCGAAGCCGATCGTGGCCGCCGTCTGCGGTCCGGCAGTGGGCATCGGTACGACGATGCTGTTCCATTGCGACCTCGTCTATGCCGGCGACAACGCGGCGTTCTCGATGCCGTTCGTCAACCTCGGCTTGTGCCCCGAAGCGGCATCGAGCTTGCTGGTGCCGCAGATGTTCGGATATCACCGCGCCGCCGAGGCATTGCTGCTGGGAGAGCCTTTCATGGCCGAAGCGGCGCTCGAGGTCGGCTTGGTCAACCGCGTCGTGCCGCCGACCGAAGCCAACAGCATTGCCCAGGCACAGGCGCGCAAACTGGCGGCGAAGCCTCTGAGCGCGTTGATCGAAACCAAGCGCCTGATGAAGAAGTCGCAGCAGGCCGTACTGCTGGAGCGCATCGGTGAGGAAGCCCAGAGCTTCGGCCGCATGCTGCGCGAACCCGCGGCGCGCGAGGCGTTCAGCGCCTTCATGGAAAAGCGCCGCCCTGATTTCAAGGACCTTTGATCAGTCCGTGGCGATAGGCCGTGGGCGGCCGTTGTCGTCGATGGCGACATAGGTAAAGGTGGCCTCGGTCACCTTGATGTATTCGCCCTGCGCCTTGAAGCGCTCGGCGAAGACTTCGACCGTCACTGTGACGGACGTGCGTCCGATGCGGTCCAGCTTCGAATAGAACGAGAGGATGTCGCCCAGCCGCACCGGCTGCTTGAAGACGAATTCATTGACGGCGACGGTCGCCATCCGGCCTTTGGCATAGCGGGCCGGGATGACCGAACCCGCCAGGTCGCACTGGGCCATGACCCAGCCGCCGAAGATGTCGCCGTTGGCGTTGCAGTCGGCTGGCATCGGGATGACCTTGAGCACGAGCTCCATGTCGGCCGGAAGGCTTTTGAGCTTGGCGGCCACATTGGCACTGGAAGAAGCGGACATGGGCACAATCTGGATCAAATAACAGCCACGATTGTCTCCCATGCGCCGCAGCGGCGAAGCCATTTCTTCACACCACCACGTCTCGGCCAGCCAGCCGGCCCGCAGCGATCGCTCTGACTGGGCGACCCTGCGAAGGCTCTTTCCTTACCTGTGGAATTACAAATGGCGGGTCATGGCGGCGCTTGCCTTCATGGTCGGTGCCAAGGTCGCCAATGTCGGCGTGCCGGTGCTGCTCAAGAACCTGGTCGACGCGATGTCGATCAAGCCCGGCAGCGCCGCTTCGATGCTGGTGGTGCCCATGGGGCTCCTCCTGGCGTATGGGCTGCTGCGGCTCTCGACGGCAGTCTTCAATGAACTGCGCGAGTTGGTCTTCGCCAAGGCCACCGAGGGCGCGGCGCGCAGCATTTCGCTCGAAGTCTTTCGCCATCTTCATGCGCTGAGCCTGCGCTTTCACCTGGAGCGCCAGACCGGCGGCATGACGCGCGACATCGAGCGAGGTACGCGCGGCGTGCATTCGCTGATCTCGATGTCGCTCTACAGCATCGTGCCGACCATCATCGAACTGACGCTCGTGCTGTCGGTGCTGGGCGTGAAGTTCGACTCCGGCTTCGTCTGGATCACGCTGGCCGCACTGGTGGTCTACATCGGCTTCACTGTCACGGTGACCGAGTGGCGGACCAAGTTCCGCAAGACGATGAACGAACTCGACTCGAAAGCGCAAAGCCATGCGGTCGATTCGCTGCTCAACTACGAGACCGTCAAGTACTTCAACAACGAAGACTTCGAAGCCGGACGCTACGACGAGAGTCTGGAGCGCTACCGCAAGGCGGCGGTCAAGAGCCAGACCACCCTGAGCATGCTCAATGCAGGGCAGCAGTGCCTGATTGCCGTCAGCCTCGTCGCGATGCTCTACCGTGCGACGCAGGGCGTGGTCGACGGACGCATGACGCTGGGCGACCTGGTGATGGTCAATGCCTTCATGATCCAGCTCTACATCCCGCTGAACTTCTTGGGCGTGATCTATCGCGAGATCAAGCAGAGCCTGACCGATCTCGACAAGATGTTCGTGCTGCTTGAAAAAGAGCGCGAAGTGCGCGATGCGCCCGGGGCGAAGCCGCTGGCGGGCCTCGATTCGACCGTGCGCTTCGAAAACGTGAGCTTTGCCTACGAGCCCGCGCGGCCGATCCTCAAGAACGTCAGCTTCGAAATTCCGGCGGGGCAGACCGTGGCGGTGGTCGGACCTTCGGGATCGGGCAAGTCGACGATGGCACGGCTGCTCTATCGCTTCTATGACGTGCAGCAGGGCCGCATCACGATAGGCGGAGAGGACATTCGCCAGGTGACCCAGGCGAGCGTTCGGCATTCGATCGGCATCGTCCCGCAGGACACGGTGCTCTTCAATGACACGGTCGAATACAACATCGCCTATGGCCGGCCGGGCGCCGGTCGCGAGGAGGTGGAAGAAGCCGCGCGCGCCGCACGGATCCACGACTTCATCGTGCACACGCCCAAGGGCTATGAAACGACCGTGGGCGAACGCGGGCTCAAGCTCTCGGGTGGCGAAAAGCAGCGCGTTGCGATCGCGCGCACGCTGCTGAAGAATCCGCCGATCGTGATCTTTGACGAGGCGACCTCCGCGCTGGATTCGGCCAACGAGCGGGCGATCCAGTCCGAACTCAAGAGCACCGCGCGCAACAAGACCACGCTCGTGATTGCGCACCGGCTTTCGACAGTGGTCGATGCGCATGAGATTCTCGTGCTCGAAAGCGGCGTGATCGTCGAGCGCGGCACGCATGCCGACTTGCTGGCAAAGCAGGGCAAGTACGCGCAGATGTGGAGATTGCAAAAAATCGAGGCGGCGGAGCCCGTGCTGTGATTTGTTTTCAGGAGTGATTTGAATGTCCGGGAAGATTCCTCTTTTGGTGCTCAACAGCCTTTCGAGTGCCCACCAAGCGCAGATTGGAGCCGTCTACGACCTGACCTACGCGCCCACTCCGGAGCAGCGCGCCGCGGCCATCGCATCGCACGGCAGCAAGTTCCGCGCATTGCTGACCATCGGCGTCATCGGCATCACGCCCGAGGAAATTGCGGCGATGCCGAAGCTCGAACTCGTCTGTTGCATGGGCGCGGGCTACGAAGGCGTCCCACTCGAAGTCACGCGCGCACGCGGTATCGCAACCGCCAACGGCGCCGGCACCAACGACGACTGTGTGGCGGACCACGCGTTCGGGCTGCTCATCGGCATCGTGCGCCGCATCCGCACCCTGGATCGGCTGTGCCGCGAAGGCGTCTGGCGCGAGGTGATTCCGCATCCACCCAATGTGTCGGGCAAGAAGCTGGGCATCCTCGGCCTCGGCACCATCGGCCAGAAGATCGCCAAGCGCGCCGCGGGCTTCGACATGGAGATCGGCTATCACAACCGCAAGCCGAGAGAAGGCGCGGACCACCGCTACTTCGATAGCCTTCAGGCTTTGGCCGAATGGGCGGACATGCTGGTGGTCGCCACCCCCGGCGGCCCGGGTACGCGGCATCTGGTCAATGACCGGATCCTCGATGCGATCGGCCCGCAAGGCTTCCTGGTGAACGTCTCGCGTGGGAGCGTGGTCGACACCGAAGCCCTAGCGGCGGCGCTGCGGGACAACCGCATAGCCGGCGCCGGTCTGGATGTCTATGAGAGCGAGCCGCAGCGCCCGGAACCGCTTGTCGGGCTCGAGAACGTCCTGCTGACGCCGCACATGGCCGGCTGGTCGCCGGAGGCGACGCAAGCATCGGTCAACCGCTTCATGGAAAACGCCGAAGGGCACTTCGCCGGGCGGGGCGTCGTTTCGCCGATCTAAGTCGGCAGCTCGTCCAGGGCGGAGGGCCGGATGGCGCCCCAGCCGCATGCCTTGTCATAGGCGTCGCCCAGCCGCAGCACCGCGAGGTCGCGGTGGATCGGCCCGGCAATCTGCAGGCCCATCGGCAGACCGCCTTCGCCAAAACCTGCGCGGACATTGAGCGTGGGCAGCCCGGCGAGCGTGAAAGGCGTGACGATTTCCATCCAGCGGTGGTAGGTATCGCTCTGCACGTTGCCGACCTGGGCGGGCCACGCAAGCTTGGCGTCAAAGGGAAAGACCTGTGCTGTCGGTGCCACCACGAAATCGAAACTCTCGAAGGCGCGGACGAACGCGCGGTAGACGTTCGATCGATACAACGACGCCTGGTACAGCGCCGCAGCATCGAGCTGAAAGCTCTGCTCGACTTCCCATTGCGCTTCGGGCTTGAGCTTTTCGCGCAACGCCGGGTCGGCGAACGCCGCGCCCAGCTTGCCGCCCACCAGCAACTGGCGAAGGCGCAGCCATGCGGTCCAGTTCTGGTCGCGCGCCACATCCAGTTGGTGCGGCTCGACGGTGCAGCCAAGGTCATGGAAGGTCTGCAGCGCATGCTCGCAGAGTTCGCGTACGCCGGGAGCGAGTGGCAGATCGGGCCAGACGCTGCCTAGCCAGCCGATGCGAAGACCCTTCACTTCTCCTTCGAGCTGCAGAGTGTCTGGTGAAGGGAGCTTGTCTTGCAATGACAGCGGAACGCGATTATCAAAGCCCGCCTGCACGGCGAGAAGGCGCGCGGCGTCTTCCACAGTGCGCGCCATTGGCCCTTCGCAGCCGAGTTGCTGCATGAACAGTTCGTCGTCGGGCGACCCCGGCACACGCCCGCGGGAGGGCCGGAAGCCGATCACATTGTTAAAGGCCGCTGGGTTGCGAAGAGAGCCGCCCATGTCGCTGCCATCAGCCACCGGCAGCATGCCCAGCGCCAGCGCCACGGCCGCGCCGCCGCTGCTGCCGCCGGCGGACAGCGTGGGTTGATAGGCGTTGAGCGTTGTTCCGAAAACTGTGTTGTAGGTGTGCGAGCCCAACCCGAATTCCGGCGTGTTCGTCTTGGCGATCACGATGGCGCCGGCGCTGCGGGCGCGTGCCACGTGCAGGCTGTCCACTCGCGATGGCGAACGCGGCGCCAACGGCGAGCCCATGGAGGTCGGCAGCCCCGCTGCGTGGCTCAGGTCCTTCACGGCGAGCGGAAATCCGTGCATCCAGCCGAGCCGTTCGCCGCGCGCGAGTTGGGCATCCCGCTCGTTCGCTTCGGCAAGCAACTGCTCCGGATCGCGCAGCGAAACGATGGCGTTGAAGCGCGGATTCAAAGCGTCGATTCGCGCCAGGGAGGCCGCCATCAACTCGCGGCACGACACCTCTCGCGCTGCTATCCGACGCGAGAGACTCGTCGCATCGACTTCGAGGATCTCGTTGGGTTTCATGGCAAGCGTGATAGGAGTGGAGCGCCGAAGTATGTCGCAGCGCTCGCATAATGGAATCATGGAAACCAAGTGGCTTGAAGACTTCGTCAGCCTGGCCGAGACGCGCAGTTTCAGCCGCTCGGCGCAGTTGCGCCACGTGACACAGCCTGCCTTTTCCCGCCGCATCCAGGCGCTGGAAGGTTGGGCCGGCACCGACCTCGTCGATCGGAGTTCCTATCCGACGCGCCTGACGCCCGCAGGGCAGACGCTGTACGGACAAGCCATCGAGATGCTGCAGGCTTTGCAGAGCACGCGCGCCATGTTGCGAGGCCATTCGGCGGCGGGCCAGGATGTGATCGAGTTCGCCGTTCCGCACACGTTGGCCTTCACTTTTTTTCCGTCCTGGGTCACGAGCCTGCGCGAACAGTTCGGGCCGATGAAGAGCCGGCTGATCGCTCTGAATGTGCACGACGCCGTTCTGCGGCTGGTGGAGGGCAGCTGCGATCTGCTGATCGCCTATCACCATCCCTCGCAACCCCTGCCGCTCGATGCCACGCGCTATGAAATGGTGAGCCTTGGTGAGGAGGTGGTCGCGCCATGGGTCAAGCCGGACGCTGACGGCGCACCGCGTTTTCGCCTGCCGGGGCGTGCCGGGCAGCCGCTGCCGTATCTCGGCTATGCGCCGGGTGCGTACCTGGGCCGCGTGGTCGACCAGTTGCTCAAGGAATCCGGCACGGCCATTCATCTCGATCGGGTGTACGAAACCGACATGGCCGAAGGGCTCAAGGTCATGGCGCTGGAAGGTCACGGCATTGCCTTCCTGCCGCAGAGTGCGGTCCGGAAAGAAGCCCGTGCCCGCACGTTGGTGAGTGCGCTGCCGCCTGAAATCGATCGGCTCGAAGCCACCATGGAGATCCGTGCCTATCGCGAGCGCCCCGCCGCACCTGCCAAGGCCGTCGGCCGCAACGGCAAGAATGACGCGCCTTCGCCGCAGGCCAAGGGCACGGTCGAAGCGCTCTGGGCTTACCTGGTCGGTACGCAGCCGCGTTGAGACCTGCCCCAGGGGCCCGTCGGTTGTGCACGGCTGTGCGTTGTTGTGCGCTGCACAAATCTATAAGCCCGAGGCATGTCGGCAGCCGCATACGGCATTGGCGCGAGATATCCGGCTCCATTACAGTCCCGGCGCAGAACTGGGCACAAAGGCTGCTTAAGCAAGAGTGCCGATGCGCGACGCGTTGGGCGCACCAACGCGGCACTCCTGCACGCTGGAAGCGTTCGACGCCGGTGCGTCGCGCACCGGGTTGGTCCCGGTATCCCGCAGAATGTGAATGTCTAGAATCCCGACCTACCTTTAAGCACTCAGGAGTATTTCTATGAAGAAGCAGGTATTGGCATTGGCCGCATTGGCGCTCGCCATGAGCGGAGCGTTCGCACAGGCCAATGACACCCTCGCGAAGATCAAGTCGACCGGCACTGTCACCATGGGCGTGCGCGACTCGTCCGGTGCGCTGGCCTACACGATCGGCGACGGCAAGTTCGTCGGCTTCCACACCGAGATGTCCGAACGCATCCTGGCCGACATCCAGAAGCAGTTGGGCCTGCCCAAGCTGGACATCAAGCGCCAACTGGTCACTTCGCAGAACCGCATCCCCCTGGTGCAGAACGGCACGGTCGATCTCGAATGCGGCTCGACCACCAACAACGCGACCCGCCAGAAGGACGTGGCTTTCGCCGTGACCACCTACGTCGAGGAAGTGCGGATCGCCGTCAAGGCCAACTCCGGCATCAACTCGATCAAGGACCTGAACGGCAAGAACGTGGCCACCACCACCGGCACAACGTCGGTGCAGACGCTGCGCAAGAACGAACGCGCACAGGGCATCGACTTCAAGGAAGTGATGGGCAAGGACCACGCGGACAGCTTCCTGCTGCTCGAATCCGGCCGCGCCGACGCCTTCGTGATGGATGGCCAGATCCTCGCCGGCAACATTTCCAAGTCGAAGAACCCAGCCGATTTCAAGATCGTTGGCGAAGCGCTGTCGGTCGAGCCGATCGCGTGCATGGTCCGCAAGGATGATCCGGCCTTCCTGAAGGCGGTCGACGACAGCATCAAGCGCCAGATCGCCGACGGCTCGCTGGCCAAGCTGTACGACAAGTGGTTCATGCAGCCGATCCCGCCGACCAACACCAAGGTCGGCCTCCCGATGTCGGAAGCGACCAAGAACGCTTGGGCGAACCCGAACAACAAGCCGATGGAAGCGTACGTCGCCAAGTGATCGGCATGCACTGACATCAGACGCCCGCCCCTTGCGGCGGGCGTTTGTTTTCAAGAATCAAATTGGCAATAAAGGCCTGAGGAGGTCCGATGGGAAATTGGGATTGGCAAGTATTCCTGGAAGACCCGGGCGGCAAGATTCCGACGTATTGGCAATGGCTGGTCTCCGCCTGGGGCTGGACGGTCGCAGTGTCGCTTTGCTCCTTGGTCGTGGCCTTGGTGATCGGCTCCATCGTGGGCGTGATTCGCACGCTGCCGAACAGCCCTTGGCTGGTCCGCATCGGCAACGCCTGGGTCGAACTGTTTCGCAATATTCCACTGCTGGTGCAGATCTTTCTCTGGTACCACGTGGTGCCGAAGATCTTTCCGGTCTTTGCGGGCGTACCGCCATTTCTGCTGGTGGTCTTCGCGCTTGGCTTCTTCACGTCGTCGCGCATCGCCGAGCAGTTGCGCTCGGGCATCCAGGCGCTGCCGAAGGGGCAGCGCTACGCGGGCATGGCGATGGGCTTTACCACGCCGCAGTACTACCGCTACGTGATTCTGCCGATGGCATATCGCATCATCATTCCGCCGCTCACCAGCGAATCGATGAACATCTTCAAGAATTCGTCGGTCGCTTTCGCGGTGTCGATTCCCGAGATGATCCAGTTTGCGATGCAGGCCGGCGAAGAGACTTCGCGCGTGTCCGAGATGTACCTGGCGGTGACGGTGCTCTACATCATCTCGGCAATGATCATCAACCGGATCATGGCCTGGGTCGAGAAGAGGGTCCGCGTGCCTGGCTTCGTGGTGGCCGGCGGAACGGGAGGCCACTGAGATGAATCTCGATCTTTCATTCTTTACGTGGGCCACCGTCAGCAGCTATTTGCTCAAGGGCTTCTACTTCAGCGTGTTCCTGACGGTCGTTTCGACTGCCGGGGGCATCGTCTTCGGCACCTTGCTGGCGCTGATGCGGCTTTCGGGCAAGAAATGGCTGGACGTCCCCGCAGCCATCTACGTCAACGGCATGCGCAGCATTCCGCTGGTGATGATGATCCTGTGGTTCTTCCTGCTGGTGCCGAACATGATCGGACGACCGGTCGGTGCCGAATATTCGGCCATCATCACGTTCATTGCGTTCGAGGCTGCTTACTTCAGCGAAATCATGCGCGCCGGCATACAGTCGATTCCGCGCGGCCAAGTCTTCGCAGGCCAGGCCGTGGGCATGACCTACAGCCAGAACATGAAGCTGGTGATCCTGCCGCAGGCCTTCCGCAACATGCTGCCGGTGCTGCTGACGCAAACGATCATCCTGTTCCAGGACACCTCGCTCGTCTATGCCATCGGCGCCTACGATCTGTTCAAGGGCTTCGACACCGTCGCGAAGAATTTCGGGCGGCCCGTGGAGTCTTATCTGTTGGCCGCGGTCGTCTATTTCGTGCTCTGCTATTCGCTCTCGCGTCTGGTCAAGATGCTCCACAAGAAGATCGCCATCATCCGCTGAAGGAGAAAAAAGATGCCCGACAAAATGATTGAAATCAAGAACGTCTCTAAGTGGTATGGGCCCGTGCAGGTGCTCAACGACTGCTCCGTGAGCATCGCCAAGGGCGACGTGGTGGTGGTGTGCGGCCCTTCGGGCTCCGGCAAGTCCACGCTGATCAAAACCGTGAATGCGCTGGAGCCTTTCCAGAAGGGCGAGATCACGGTCAATGGCATTCCGCTTCATGACCCCAAGACCAATCTTCCGCAACTGCGCTCGAAGGTCGGCATGGTGTTCCAGCACTTCGAACTCTTTCCCCACCTTTCGGTGACCGAGAACCTGACGATCGCGCAGATCAAGGTGCTCGGCCGAAGCGCCGACGAAGCAAAGACCCGCGGCCTCAAGATGCTGGACCGCGTGGGCCTGATGGCGCACAAGGACAAATTTCCGGGTCAGCTTTCCGGCGGTCAGCAGCAGCGCGTGGCGATCGCCCGCGCGCTGAGCATGGATCCGATCGTGATGCTGTTCGACGAGCCGACCTCCGCGCTCGACCCGGAGATGGTGGGCGAGGTGCTCGACGTCATGGTCGCGCTCGCCAAGGAAGGCATGACCATGATGGTGGTCACGCACGAAATGGGATTCGCCCGCAAGGTTGCGAGCCGCGTGATCTTCATCGACGTGGGTGGCAGGATCCTTGAGGACTGCTCGAAGGACGAGTTCTTCGGGCATCCGGAAAACAGGCAGTCGCGAACGAAGGACTTCTTGAACAAGATCCTGGCGCATTGAGCTCGCCCCCAGGCTGCGCGCACTTCGTGTCGCTTCGCCTACCCCCTACCGGGGGCGCCGCTGGCGGCCCGGCGGAGCCGGTTCCGCGGCGGCTCTGGGATGGGGCTGTGCCTCCAGAGGGGGCGGAGCGCTTGAGATTTCAGGTCCAATGGCGGAATGGAAAATTTGCGCGATGCGGACCGCCGGCTGGACGAGTTGGAGATCAAGGCCAGCTTTACTGAGGATTTGCTGGATCAGCTGAATCTGACTATTTATCGGCAACAGCAACAGATCGATGCGCTATTGCTGCAGGTGGCGCAGCTTCGGCAACAGATTCCGGAGGGGAGCGCAGGGGGTGGATCGCGCAACCTGCGGGACGAGTTACCGCCGCACTACTGAAGGGTGGTGTCGCGCGCGCTGAGCACTGCGGCCGCGGCTTCTGCGAAGCCGGCGCCTCGCTCGTGAGTTGCGACGTAGCGGGGGAGATGCGGCAATGCGGCCTCGAAGCGTCGGACGTTGGCGACGCCGATGCTGTGTTCAAAGTGTTGGAACATGAGTGCGTCGTTGGTTGAGTCGCCGACATAGGCCCAGCGAGACATCTCCAGGTCCAGGCTGCGGTTCCAGAGTTCGCGCACGATCCAGCGGGCGCCGGCCAGTTTGTTGTGGTCGCCATACCAGCCGTTGACGTGAATGCTGCTCACCGTCGCGTGCATGCCCTCGCTTTGCATCAGTGCGACGACCGAGGCAATTTGCGAATCGCTGAGACTTGTGAATTCGCTGTGGTCTATGGCAATGTCGCATTCGCGTCCGGCGGAGTCCGTGGCTCGTTGCGCGCCCGGAATTTCACGCTCGATGCGCGCCAGCACGTCCTGCATGCGCTTGAAGTTGCGCTCGCGCGTGGCCGCGTCTTGCTGGTAGCGCTTTTCAAGTTCGCCAGTGGCAGACGGCACGAGAGCGACCGCGCCGTTCTCAGCAACGATCGCATCGATGGGCCATGCAGTGGCGAAAGGCTCACTCCAGCCGACGGGGCGGCCCGTCACCGCCACCACATGCAATCCTGCGGCCTTCAGTGCGGCCATGGACCGCAAGGCGTCTTGCGTGATCGCGCCTTCCGTTGTCAGCGTGTCGTCGATGTCAGTGAACACGCCAACCAACTGTCGCCGCGGTTGCCGGGGCCATTGATTCAGTGGCTGCATCCGCTGCTGGGCAGCATCCAATGTGGGCGTGCGCATCAGCCCGCCGTCTGCAGCGCGAGGCCGGCATGCTCCCGCAAGGGGTGGAAATGAATTTTCGGAAAGCGTTCCTGCGCGAGCCGAACGTCATAAGGCGAAGTGCACAGGAAGGCGAGCGTGTCGGCCGCGTCGCGCGCCATGCGTGCCGGATAGGCATCGACGAAGGTGCGCAGTTCGGCAGGCGTATCGGCGGTGATCCATCGCGCGCCGGTGTACTGGCAGCCTTCGAGGCGAATGTCGGCGTCGTACTCGGTCTTCAGGCGGTGCTGCACGACCTCGAACTGCAGTTGGCCGACCGCACCGAGCAGCATCGGGCCGCCGATTTCTGGCCGGAACACCTGGATCGCGCCTTCCTCGCCTAACTGCGCCAGGCCTTGCTGCAGTTGCTTGGTGCGAAGCGGGTTCTTCAGGATCACGGTCATGAACAACTCGGGCGCGAAGAAGGGCAGGCCGGTGAACTGCAGCGAAGCGCCATCAGTGATGGTGTCGCCCAACTGCACGCCGCCATGGGTCGTGAAACCGACGATGTCGCCTGCATAGGCTTCTTCGACGGCCTCGCGCCGCTGGCTCATGAAGGTCACCACGCTGGTCGGCCGCAGTTCCTTGGCGGTGCGCTGCACCTTGAGCTTCATGCCCGGCGTGTATCGGCCGGAAGCCATGCGCACGAAAGCGATGCGATCGCGGTGGTTGGCATCCATGTTGGCCTGGACCTTGAAGACCACGCCGGCGAAATCCTTGTCGTCCGGCAGGATCTCTTTCGTGACCGGTTGGCGGTTGACCATCGTCGTGCTGATGCGCGGTTGCGGCGGCGGCGCGAGGTCGACCAAGGCGTCGAGCACTTCCATCACGCCGAAGTTGTTGACCCCGGAGCCGAAGAACACAGGCGTCTGCTTGCCGGCGAGGAAGGCCTCGCGGTCCCAGGCGGGCGACGCGCCAGTGGCGAGTTCCATGCTTTCCATGGCGGTGTCGAATTCATGGCCGAAGCGCTTCTGCAGCGCCTCGCGGTCGGTCAATGGAATGGTTTCGAAATCCTGGGGAAGGCGCTCACTGCCGGATTCGAAAACGGTCATTGCGTGCGTTCGCAGGTTGACGATGCCGCCGAAGGACTTGCCCTGGCCGACTGGCCACGTCATCGGCACGCAAGGCATGCCCAGTTCGCGTTCGATCTCGTCGAGCAGCTCGAGCGGCTCGCGCACCTCTCGGTCCATCTTGTTGACGAACGTGATGATGGGCGTGTCGCGCTGGCGGCACACTTCGATCAGGCGGCGCGTCTGCGCTTCGACGCCGTTGGCAGCGTCGATCACCATGAGCGCGGAGTCGACCGCGGTAAGCACGCGGTAGGTGTCTTCGGAAAAGTCCTTGTGCCCGGGCGTGTCGAGCAAGTTGATGACGTGCTCGCGATACGCCATCTGCATCACAGAAGAAGCGACCGAGATGCCGCGTTGCTTCTCGATCTCCATCCAGTCGGAGGTGGCATGCCGGGTCGCCTTCCGCGCCTTGACCGAACCGGCGATCTGGATCGCGCCGGAGAACAGCAGCAGCTTTTCGGTCAGCGTGGTCTTGCCGGCATCGGGGTGGGAGATGATCGCAAAAGTGCGGCGGCGGCGGGTTTCGGAGGCGAATGTCATGGAGTGAACGCGATGCGCGCTCACGGGCGCGGGCGGCAGAAGGCAAAGCCCGCAATTTTACCGAGCGGCCCGCCTGCGCGCCGCTCGGTCTTGCATTTACATCGGTGGCGTAAAGCCGTTTCGGCCTACCAACAGGCTCGAGGCGGTCGGTTGTCCGTCCTTGAGCTGGGCGGTAACGACGACCTTCGCGCCCTGGACCAGCAATGCCGACTGATCATCCTGGGCGGGCTTGAACGTGACGATCGGCGTGCCGGGTGGGACGATCACGGTCTTTTCGCCCTCCGGGTATTTGAGGCTCAGCTTGAGTCCGCCGCGGCCTGACGAGGGTGCCGCGCCCAGCGACGAAACAGTGGCGTTGGTCATGGTGCCATTGGGCATGTAGTCCCAGGGACGGAAGCCTTCGCCGGTCCCGCGCATGGATTCGGGGAACACCAGGACTTCAATGGCCCGCTGGGTGCCATCGGGTTGCGGCAGCGAACCCGCTCCGACAAAGCTGTTGGCCTTGATCGCGGCCGGGGTCAAGGGGAGCACTTCCAGGACCCGCAGGTTGGCAGGGCGCACCATGGTGACCACTTCGCCGCTGCGGTCCTTGACGGTCAGCGACTTTGCATCGACATGCACGATGACGCCTCGTACGCGAACTGCCTGATTGGCTGAAGGCGCCGACGTCTGCGCCGAGGAGGCCGCCGGCAGCGCGCCAATGGCGGCAGAGGCGGCAATCACGAACGAAGTGGCAAGAGCTCGAGCTTTGGACATGTTGTAGACGCCTGTCGGCGACGTTGATGGTTGCAGGGGCGTGTTGGAGGTATTGGAGTCTAGGACGGATCAAAAAAGGCTGTTGGCGAGGTTTTGCGAGCAAGCGCTAAAATCCGCCGTTCCGAGGAGCGTTGCAGCGCCGCCAGGCGTGAGGCTCGGACCACCATCGCAACCACGCTCACCCGCTGTCTCGCGGTGAGTCCTTTTCCCCGAACGCAGTGGCATCTTTCAAACTCGCTTTGGAGCCAACATGAGCGCCGTTCTCAAGACCCCGTCTTCCTCCGACCAGGCCATTGCCGACATTTCCCTCGCCGCCTGGGGCCGCAAGGAAATCCGCATCGCCGAAACCGAAATGCCCGGCCTGATGGCCATCCGCGAAGAGTTCGCCAAGAGCCAACCGCTGAAGGGCGCCCGCATCACCGGATCGCTGCACATGACGATCCAGACGGCCGTGCTGATCGAGACCCTGCAGGCGTTGGGTGCCAACGTGCGCTGGGCTTCGTGCAACATTTTCTCGACGCAGGACCACGCCGCCGCCGCCATTGCCGCTGCTGGCACGCCCGTGTTTGCGATCAAGGGCGAATCGCTCGAAGACTACTGGGACTACACCCATCGCATTTTCGACTTCGGCCCCAAGGGTTCGGCCGGCGAAGGCCCCAACATGATCCTGGACGACGGCGGCGACGCAACGCTGCTGATGCATCTCGGCCAACGCGCCGAGAAGGACCAGAGCGTCCTGGCCAACCCGACCAGCGACGAAGAGCGCATTCTCTATGCGGCCATCAAGGCGAAGCTGGCGGTGGATGCCACCTGGTACACCCGCAAGTCGGCTGAAATCATCGGCGTGACCGAGGAAACCACCACCGGCGTTCATCGCCTGAACGAGATGAGCGCCAAGGGCACGCTGCTGTTCCGCGCGATCAACGTCAACGATTCGGTCACCAAGAGCAAGTTCGACAATCTCTACGGTTGCCGTGAATCGCTGGTGGACGGTATCAAGCGCGCCACCGACGTGATGATCGCAGGCAAGGTGGCGTGCGTGGCCGGCTACGGCGACGTGGGCAAGGGTTCGGCCCAGGCACTGCGCGCATTGAGCGCCCAGGTGTGGGTCACCGAAATCGACCCCATCAATGCACTGCAGGCCGCCATGGAAGGGTACAAAGTCGTCACCATGGAATACGCCGCTGACAAGGCCGACATTTTCGTGACCACCACGGGCAACCGCGACGTGATCCGCCACGAGCACATGCAGGCGATGAAGGATCAGGCGATCGTCTGCAACATTGGGCACTTCGACAACGAGATCGAAGTGGCGTCGCTGGACAAGTACGAGTGGGAAGAAATCAAGCCGCAGGTCGACCACATCACCTTCCCTGATGGCAAGAAGATCATCCTGCTGGCCAAGGGCCGACTGGTGAACCTGGGCTGCGGCACGGGTCACCCGAGCTTCGTGATGTCTTCGTCTTTCGCGAACCAGACCATCGCGCAGATCGAACTCTTCACCAAGCCGGACGCCTACAAGGCAGGCAAGGTTTATGTGCTGCCCAAGCACCTCGACGAAAAGGTCGCACGCCTTCACCTGAAGAAGGTCGGCGCCATGCTGACCGAGTTGACCGACGCTCAGGCCGCCTACATCGGCGTCGACAAGAACGGCCCTTACAAGCCGGACACCTACCGCTATTGAGCGGGCACGGACGTAGCGGTTTGCGCGCGGATCAGTTGCTCGTCGAACGCGGACTTGCCGCGTCGCGCTCGCAAGCAGTTCGGCTCATCGCGGGCGGGTTGCGGTGGCGCGACGGCACGACCTGGCGCGTGGTCGGCAAGAACCGGGACGAAATCCCCGATACGGCGGAGCTTGAACTGCTCGATCCGGCCGAGGCACGCTACGTTTCCCGAGGCGGGCTCAAGCTCGAAGGAGCGCTGGTCTCGACGGGGATCCAGCCTCGCGGCAAGCGCTGTCTCGATGTCGGGCAATCGACCGGTGGCTTTACGGACTGCCTGTTGCAGCAAGGCGCCGAACACGTGGTCGGAGTCGACGTAGGACACGGTCAGCTTCATCCACGCATTCGTGAGGATGCGCGTGTGACTGCAGTCGAAGGCGTCAACGCTCGCGCGCTTTGTGCCGAAGACTGGGAATCGCCTGAATCAGCTGAATCGTCCGAAGATTCGGCGTTCGACCTGATCGTGGGCGATTTGTCTTTCATTTCGCTCACTCTCGTACTGCCTGCTTTGACGCCATTGCTCAAGGCCGATGGCGACTTGCTGATGTTGGCAAAGCCACAGTTCGAGCTGCAGCCCGGCCAGGTTGGCAAGGGCGGGATCGTGCGCGATCCCTTGCTGTACGGCGTTGTCGAGCAGCGGCTTCGCGATGCTTGCGCAGCGCTCGGCCTGCGAGTGGAGCGCTGGCTCGACAGCCCAATTGCGGGTGGCGACGGCAATCGCGAATTTTTCATCCATGCCGTTCATGCGAATGGCAAACAGGGAGCCGGCCGTGCGCCTTCCGCTGAGTTTTGAATTCTTTCCACCCAAGACGCCCGAAGGCGCGATCAAGCTGAGAGCCGTTCGGCAGCAGCTCTATGCGCGCGAGCCCCAGTTCTGCTCGGTCACCTACGGTGCGGGTGGGTCCACGCACGAGGGCACGTTCGGCACGGTTCGCGAGATCCTGGGCGAAGGCGTCGACGCCGCTTGCCATTTCTCGTGCATCGGGGCGACGAAGTCGACCATTCGCACGCAACTGGCGGAACTGAAGGCGATGGGCGTCAAGCGCCTCGTCGCTCTGAGGGGCGACCTGCCCAGTGGCTACGGCATCGGCGGCGAGTTTCTCTACGCGAGTGATCTCGTCGCCTTCATTCGTGCCGAGACCGGCCGCGATTTCCACATCGAAGTGGCTTGCTATCCCGAAGTGCATCCGCAGGCCCGTTCGCCCGAGGCGGATCTGCAGGCTTTTGCGGCCAAGGTGCATGCTGGTGCGGATTCAGCCATCACGCAGTATTTCTTCAGCGCCGACGCTTACTGGCGCTTCGTCGACGATGCACGTGCCATGGGCCTGGACACGCCGATCGTGCCGGGCATCATGCCGATCACGAGTTCGACGCAACTGATGCGTTTCTCGGACGCTTGCGGCGCCGAAATCCCACGCTGGGTCCGCCTTCGGCTGCAAAGCTACGGCGACGACCTCGCGTCGATCAAATCTTTTGGCCTGGACGTGGTTGCGGCCTTGTGCGAGCGCCTGCGCGTAGGTGGCGCTCCCGCGCTGCACTTCTACACAATGAATCAGTCGGTCGCGACGCTGGGCGTTCTGCAGCGTCTCGGTTGGAGCGAATGAGGGCCAGCGTCCGCTTTGCAAGACAAGCGGCGGCGGTGATCGCGGCAGTGTTGCTTGCAGCCTGCTCGACCCAGAGCGCCGCGCCAGACGTCGATGGCGCCCCGAGCAAGCTACGGCCGCTGGCGAAGCAGCCCGCGCTGCCGGCTGGCGCACCACCTCGGTCGCAGGTGCCGTCCGTGCGCTACGACCTGGCAGTGTCCGGCGCGGGCGAACTGGCACCGGACGATGGCATTCCGGGCGACCGCGAGATCTTCGAGCGAGGCGGGGCATCGTGGTACGGCATTCAGTTTCATCAACGCAAGACTGCGAACGGCGAGCGCTTCGACATGACCGCAATGACGGCAGCGCACAAGACCTTGCCGTTCAATACGCGCGTGTGCGTCCGCAGTCTTGTGAATGGGCGCGAGGTGCTGGTCCGAATCAACGATCGGGGCCCGTATGCGTCCGGACGAATCATCGACCTGAGCCGCGCCGCAGCCGAGTCGATTGGCTTGCTGGGGCTTGGAATCAAGCAGGTCGCCCTGTCGATCATGGACAAGGAAACCGGCAGCTGCGGCGGCGCGGCAGTCGGCGCCAGCGACCCGCCGCCAAGTACATCGGAGAACGCGGCACCCAGGGCAACACGTAAGGTCGCCCCGCGCAAGCGGCGCTAAAGGCGGAAGGGCGGAAGGGGTGGCTCGAGCGCGAGGAAGTCAGCCGCCGCTGTCCAGCGAAGAGCCCGCGTGACGATCTTGCGCAAGGCGCTCCGCCATCTCGGGCAAGGCCGCTGCCAGCAAGGGCTTCAGCGTGTACGGCGGGTTGATGAGGAACATTCCGCTGGCGGGCAGCCCCGGACGATGTTTTGCGCCCGAATCGTCGGTCAAGATCTTGCTCGACTTGACGGTCAAAGTGGCGTGCAGCCACGATTTGCCGGCCTTCGTGGCCAGCGTCTTCAGCCGCCGCGGCAGGTCGTGCGCCTCCGGGCGCGGGATGATCGGATACCAGACGGCATAGGTGCCGGTCGCGAAACGCTTGAGCGCTTCGGCCACGAAATCGAGAACGCGCCCGTAGTCGCTCTTGATTTCATAGCTGGGGTCGCAAAGCACCAGCGCGCGGCGCGACGGCGGCGGCAGGAACTTCGTCGCGCTGCCGAAACCATCGTCGCGCAGAACGGTGATCTGGCGCCCAGCTTCGAGTTGGGCGATGTTGGCGTCGAGCGTGCGTGCGTCCGTCGGATGCAGTTCGAACAGCTTCAGCTTGTCGTAATCGCGCAGCAGATGGTGCGTGATGAACGGAGAACCTGGGTAGATGCGCGCCCCGCCCTTGGGATTGAAATCGCGCACCACTTCAAGATAGCGGGCGAGCGCATCGCTGACGGGAGAGGCGCTCGCAGCGCCTGGTGTTGCTGGCGCGGAAAGCAGTCGAAGGACCCCGTCGACAGCTTCGCCGCTGGTGCCGGCGTAGTCCCCGTCCAGGCGGTAAAGTCCGGCGCCGGCATGAGTGTCGACGACGGTGAGCGCGGCCTCTTTTTCGAGGAGGTGGTCGAGCGTGGCAATCAGCACCGTGTGCTTGAGCACGTCCGCGTGATTACCGGCGTGAAAGGCGTGGCGGTAGCTGAACATCCCCCGATGGTAATGGGCCGGCTCTGAAACTGCGCCAATATTGCTGCTTGACAGCAATATTTCATATAATCGCGGGCTTCGCAGCGTTTTGTGGCCCCGCGGCGAAGGCGAAACTCCCCACCTAAGAGATTCCCACCAGAGGAACACCGACCGTGGAAAAGGGCCTGCCAAACCCTCTTCAAAGAGAAACTCATGACCAAAACGTTCAGCGCGAAGCCCGCTGACGTGACGCACGAGTGGTTTGTGATTGACGCGACCGACAAGGTCCTCGGACGAGTAGCCAGCGAAGTTGCTCTCCGTTTGCGCGGCAAACACAAGGCCATTTACACGCCTCACGTCGATACCGGCGACTTCATCGTCATCATCAATGCAGCCCAGCTGCGTGTCACCGGCGCCAAGCCGCTCGACAAGGTGTACTACCGCCACTCGGGCTACCCGGGCGGCATCACGGCCACCAACTTCCGCGACATGCAAGCCAAGCACCCTGGCCGCGCCCTGGAAAAGGCCGTCAAGGGCATGCTGCCCAAGGGCCCCCTCGGCTACGCGATGATCAAGAAACTCAAGGTGTACGGTGGCGCAGAGCACCCGCATACCGCCCAACAGCCCAAAGTGCTGGAACTGTAAGGAGCCTTGAGAATGATTGGTGAATGGAACAATGGCACCGGCCGTCGCAAATCGAGCGTCGCCCGTGTGTTTCTGAAAAAAGGCAGCGGCAAGATCACGGTCAACGGCAAGGACATCCAAGAGTTCTTTGGCCGCGAAACCTCGATCATGATCGCCAAGCAACCCCTCTTCTTGACGAACAATGTCGAAACCTTCGACATCATGGTCAATGTGGCTGGCGGCGGTGAGTCGGGCCAAGCTGGCGCGACGCGCCATGGCATCACCCGCGCCCTGATCGACTACGACGCGTCGCTCAAGCCGGCGCTGAGCCAAGCTGGCTTCGTGACGCGTGACGCGCGCGAAGTGGAACGCAAGAAGGTCGGTCTGCATTCCGCACGCCGCCGCAAGCAGTTCTCCAAGCGTTAAACCACAGCGCTTTTGGGCTTGTTGCCCGAACAGTCAAAAAACCGCCTTCGGGCGGTTTTTTATTGGTTGAAGTAGCATCCACCGATCGGCCGCGTGTTCGGCCCCATAGGAGTCCTCTCAAATGAGCGCCGTTGCAGAAAATATTCAAACCCAGATGCCTGAGCCGATCGTCTTCACTGATAGCGCGGCTGCCAAGGTTGCCGACCTGATCGCCGAAGAAGGCAATCCCGACCTCAAGCTGCGCGTGTTCGTGCAAGGCGGGGGTTGTTCCGGCTTCCAGTATGGCTTCACATTCGACGAAATCACGAACGAAGACGACACCACGATGACCAAGAACGGGGTGTCCTTGCTGATCGACGCGATGAGCTACCAGTACCTCGTGGGCGCCGAGATCGACTACAAGGAAGATCTCCAGGGTGCGCAATTCGTCATCAAGAATCCGAATGCCACCAGCACTTGCGGCTGCGGATCGAGCTTCACTGCTTGACCAAGTGACCGGACATGTGACCGGAACTTCAGCAACTTTCTCAAAGCCGCCTTCAGGCGGCTTTTTGCTGCCTGTCCTTCCGTAGGCCAATGACCGCATCGGAATCCCCGCCCAAGAGCCTGCTTTGGCTGGTGGCCATCGGCTTTTTCATGCAGACGCTCGATGCCACCATCATCAACACTGCGCTGCCGGCCATGGCGGCCAGCCTTGGGGAAAGTCCGTTGCGCATGCAGTCCGTGGTAGTGGCCTACGCGCTCACGATGGCCATGTTGATTCCCGCTTCGGGTTGGCTGGCGGATCGCTTTGGAACGCGGCGGATTTTCTTTTTCGCGATCGTGCTGTTCGTCGCGGGCTCGGTGCTATGCGCCTTTTCGCGCGACATTGCGCAACTGGTGGCTTCACGCGTGGTTCAGGGGATGGGGGGTGCGCTCCTGCTGCCTGTGGGGCGATTGGCATTGCTTCGATCCGTGCCCCGCGCGCAATTCCTGGCGGCCATGAGCTTCGTGGCGATCCCTGGCCTCATCGGCCCGCTCCTGGGGCCAACCTTGGGCGGCTGGCTCGTGCAATACGCGTCATGGCACTGGATTTTCCTCATCAACGTTCCTGTGGGCCTGATCGGGTGTTTTGCGACGGTGCGGGTCATGCCGGACCTCCGTGCGGCCGATCGGCGCCGTTTTGACATGGTCGGTTACGCGCTCCTGGCTTTTGGCATGGTCGCGATTTCGCTTGCGATCGATGGAGTGTCCGGCCTCGGATTGCGACAGGTGGGGGTGCTGGTGCTTCTGGTGTTCGGATTCGCGAGCATCACCGCCTATTGGCTGCATGCTGTGCGGCGTCCATATCCGCTGTTCGAGCCGGCTCTGTTCGGCATTCCGACGCTCAGCATCGGTTTGCTGGGCAACCTTTTTTCGCGTCTGGGCAGTGGCTGCATGCCGTTTCTGATCCCGCTGCTGCTCCAGGTGTCGATGGGCTATTCACCCTTGGGGGCCGGGCTCATGATGCTGCCAATCGCGCTTGCCGGCATGGCGATGAAGCGGTTCGCGACGCCGCTGATCACGCGCTATGGCTACCGGACCGTTCTGGTCGTCAACACGTCGCTCGTGGGCCTCACGATGGCGAGCTTCGGCCTTGCGACGCCGAATCAGCCGGTTGCGCTCCACATCTTTCAATTGATTGCGTTCGGAGCAGTCAATTCACTGCAGTTCACGGCCATGAACACCATCACGCTCAAGGATCTGGACGGAAGCATGGCCAGCGCCGGCAACAGTCTCTTGTCCATGGTGCAGATGCTGGCGATGAGCATGGGCGTGGCCGCCGCCAGTGCGGTCCTGTCGGGCTACAGCGGCATGTTCGGCAGTGCGACGCCGCTCGCAACACTGCATGCGTTCGAAGCCACGTTCGCCAGCATGGGACTGGTCACTTTGGCTTCGGCACTGATCTTCTGGAATCTTCCGCCGGAAGCGCGAGCGGTTCAGCCGGCGCAGCCCGAAGTTTCCGGACAGGGCTGAAGTCGTCGCGCGTCAAGGTCAGGCCGGGTAGATCGCGCCAAGGACGCGCGCGCCGCGCGCACCAGTCACGCTGGCAAGGTTTCCAGCTTCGCCTCGTAATGTGCTGCGTGCCAGCCATGCAAAGGCCGCCGCTTCAACCTCCTGCGGAGGCAGCCCGCGCTCTGCGGACGACACCACTTCCACCTTCGGCAGCAGCGTCCTGAGCCGGGCGAGCAGATGATGGTTCAGGGCACCGCCGCCGCAGACGATCAACAACTGGCTGTCGGCCCCGTGGCGTTGCAGATGCTCCACGCATGCGCGTGCGGTCAGTTCCGTCAGCGTCGCCTGGACGTCCGCAGGATTCGCCGTCGACGTGCCGCCAAGTCGGGACGCCAGCCAATCGGGATTGAACAGGTCCCGTCCGGTGCTCTTCGGAGGTGCCTTGGCGAAGTAGGGATCGGCGAAAAGGCGCTCGAGAAGTTGCGGCAGCACCTTCCCGCTCGCCGCCCATTGGCCTGCGGCATCGAACGGCTGCCCGATATGGGTTTGGCACCAGTGATCGATCAGGGCGTTGCCTGGACCGCAGTCGAATCCCAGCACCGTGCCAGCGCCCGGCGGGAGGACACTGAGATTGGAGATCCCCCCGATATTCAGTACAGCGACAGTCAAGTCGCTGCGGGCGAACAGCGCCCGGTGAAAGGCGGGCACCAAGGGGGCGCCTTGCCCGCCGGCAGCAAGGTCCCGGCTGCGGAAGTCCGCGACGACGGAGATGCCCGTCAGCTCAGCCAGCAAGGACGGATTGTTGATCTGCAGGGTGTAGCCGACCTCATCGAACTCCCCGGGCCGGTGCCGAACCGTCTGTCCATGGGCGCCGATGGCCGTCACGGCATCGGAAGAAAGTTCGGCATCCGTCAGCAACTCCCGCACGACGCCTGCGTAGACGCGAGCCAATCCGTTGCCAGCGAGTGCGGCGCGATGAAGCTCGTTGTCTCCGCCGGGCGTATTGAGCGCCATCAGTTCGGCGCGCAAGCCCACGGGAAATGGCGCGGCAGCGTACCCGTGCACCGTGATTCGGCCTTCGGAGAAATCGGCCAGGACACCGTCGACTCCGTCCAGCGAAGTGCCAGACATCAGGCCGATGAAGAGTTCAGCCATTTGATGGGGCGGTCGAGCGGCCGAGCCGTGTTCAGTCGGCGCTGGCCTGGACCACCGAGAAGGCGGCCGAGAGTTCGGCCTGGGTCGCGGTGGCAAGACGCTCGAACGCGCGTCGCGACGAAGCCGCGATGGGCATGCCGCCGCCTTGTTGGGCGATCGTGGATGGGTCCTGGTACTCGCCGTTCACCCGGAATTCGAAGTGAAGATGCGGCCCCGTGGCCCAGCCGGTGGAGCCCACGGCGCCCAGGGTCTGGCTCTGGCTGACGCTTTGCCCGACCTTGACGTCAATGCGGCTCAGGTGCGCGTACGCGGTTTCCTGGTCGCTGCGGTGCTTGAGGATCACGATGTTCCCGTATCCGCTTTGCTGGCCGGCGAATTCGACGGTGCCGTCGCCCACTGCGCGGACAGGCGTGCCGCTGGGCGCGGCGAAGTCGATACCGTGGTGTTGGCGCCAGGAATTCAGGATGGGGTGCAGCCGCATCGCAAAGCCGCTGGACACTCTCGAAAACTCCACAGGCGAGGAAAGATACGCGCGCCGGAGGCTGTCGCCGTTGGGGCGGTAATAGCCACCCTTCTGACCCGGTTCCTGATACCAGAGAGCCTGGTAAAGCTTGCCGTTGCTCTCGAACTCGGCCGAGAGAACTCGACCGTTGCGCAATGTCTGGCCGTCGGCTTCGAAAGTCTCATAGACGATGGCGAAGCGGTCACCCTTGCGCAGCGATCGGAAATCGACGTCGCCGGAGAAGATGTCGGCCAGCTGGCTTGCCACGGAATCGGGGATTCCTGCGTCGTCCGTCGCCGCGAAGAGGGAGGTGCGCACCATGCCGCTTGCGAGCCGCGTTCCGGGGGTCAGGGTGTCGGACTCGGTGCGTGCCGTGAATCCCGCAGGTGTCTTCTCGATGACGAGCTTTTTGAAGCCACCGTCACTGCCCGGAATCCAGCGAGCGCTGAGTTTCTCGAGCGCATTTTCTTGTGTGGCTTCCGCGGTCACCGTGCGGCCCGGGCGGCTCAACAAGGCGGCGCGGGCTTCGGGGTTGGCGCGGACGAATGCTGCAGCCGATGTGTCGGCAATGCCGAGGCGCTGGAGCAGGGCTTCTGCGGTATCGCTCGAGCGGGTGATCTCTGTGCGGAACAGCGTGAAACTATGACTGTCCAGGGCCTTCGTTTGCTCGGCAAAAGAAAGAGGCGTCACCGCCTCGAATACTTGCTTGACAGGTATCTTGGATGCGTCGGGGCCCAACGAGGCGACAGCATAGGCACCGCCACCCGCGGACAGGAGCAGCGCGGCAATTGCAGCCGTGATCTGCTTTGGATACGTCCGGAATGTGTAAGCCACGCGCGAAGCAATCAGCTCCTCGGCGGCAAGTATGCCGTTGATCAAAACTTCGAATTCCAGCTCAGGTTCAGCAAATCCGTGCTGCGGAGGCCGTGTCGAACGGGCGGCAGGACGGTGCGGCAAAAAAGCGCCGCTTAGAATTCGGCGCTTGAGAAAGTCGGGCTGAGTATAGCTTCGGCTATAGAAAAAACTGCCCGTTTAGCACATGAACACCCCTGCTGTTACAAGCGTAAATCTCTCTGAAGGCGTAGGACGAGCCCTCGAGATTTCACTTCGCGGAACCGACGAACTGCTCCCCCAGGACGAATGGGTGCGAAAGCTCCAGCGCTCGGAGGCGACGGGCACGCCGTTGCGCATCAAGCTGGGCCTGGACCCTACGGCGCCGGACATACACATCGGCCACACAGTGGTGCTGAACAAGATGCGTCAGCTGCAGGATCTCGGTCATACGGTGATTTTCCTGATCGGCGACTTCACGACCACCATTGGCGATCCGTCGGGCCGCAACAGTACGCGTCCGCCCCTGACGCGCGAGCAGATCGAAGCCAACGCCCAGACCTACTATCGTCAAGCCAGCCTCGTACTCGACCCGGCCAGGACCGAAATTCGCTACAACTCCGAGTGGAGCGATCCTCTGGGCGCACGCGGGATGATCCAGCTGGCCGCCAAATACACCGTGGCGCGAATGATGGAGCGCGACGATTTCAGCAAGCGCTTCAAGGCCGGCCAATCCATTTCGGTCCATGAGTTCCTCTATCCGCTGATGCAGGGCTACGACTCGGTGGCGCTCAAGTCCGATCTCGAACTGGGGGGCACGGACCAGAAGTTCAACCTCCTGGTCGGCCGGCATCTCCAGCAGGAATATGGTCAGGAGCCGCAGTGCATACTCACTATGCCACTGCTGGAGGGGCTGGACGGCATCGAGAAGATGTCGAAGAGCAAGAACAACTACATCGGGATCAGCGAGGAACCGAACACGATGTTCGCCAAGGTGCTGTCCATTTCCGACACGCTCATGTGGCGCTGGTACACGCTGCTGAGCTTCAGATCATTGGCCGAGATCGCAGCCCTCAAGACCGAAGTCGAGGCAGGCCGCAATCCGAAGGACGCCAAGGTTGCCCTGGCCAAGGAAATTACCGCGCGCTTTCACAGCGCAGCTTTGGCTGAGGCCGCCGAGCAGGACTTCATCAACCGCAGCAAGGGCGGCGTGCCCGAGCAAATCCCAGAAGTTGCCTTGAGCGGGGCTCCACTGGGGATTGCGCAGTTGCTGAAGCAGACCGGTCTTGCGTCGTCGACGTCCGAGGGCAACCGCCTGATCGATGGTGGCGGCGTGCGTGTCGATTCAAGTGTCGTCAGCGACAAGGCCTTGAAGCTGAACGCAGGCAGTTACGTCGTGCAAGTCGGCAAGCGCAAGTTCGCGCGCATCAACCTGACCTGATCAGCGGACTTCGATGGTCACGCGGCGGTTGCGTGATTCATCGACCTCGTCCTGGGTCTGGACCGCGAGTTCGCGTTCACCCCGTCCGACGGCTTCGATGCGGGCCGACGGGAATCCGCGCTCCAGGAGGATCTGTCGAATCTGGGCGGCCCGATTGCGAGACAGTTCGTCGTTGCGCGCTACGGTTCCGATCGTGTCGGTGTGGCCCGTCACGACGATCTCGCCTCCGCTTCGCGCCAAGGCGGCAGTGAGCGCCTCGTTCATGACCGCTTGCGACTGTGCGGTAAGTACCGTCTCGCCTGGCTCGAAATAGACCGTATAGCGCTGCATCGGCGGCGGCATGAGATCGAACAGTTCCTTGTTCCTGGACTTGACTTGGGCGGGATCGGCTTCGTCGACCACCGGCGCGCCTCGTGCCCCAGCGGCTGCCGTTGCTCGCTGGTACGGCTTGGAAAGTGTTTCTTCGCCGTCCTCGGTACTGACGACGACGGCGGAAGGCTTCCCGTCCCCTTGCGGCAGCAGTACGACACGGGTGCCGGGGGTCGAGCAGGCGGCCATCAGCGCTGACAGCGCAATCGCCACGATCGATGAAAAGCGACTGATCATCACGGTTGAGCGTCCGCTTCGACGATGAAGTCCGTCCCACGGATGCCGATCACGGCAGTGGGCGTCTCGACCCGCACCGCGTCCGGATGCGCCTTCCCAATCAGGCCTGTGATCATGCGCAGCGAACCCCGCAACAGCGAGACCAGCATGCCGCCCTCCTGCGTGGTTGCATCAAAATGGAACTCCTTGACGTCCAGGCGAGAAGAGGGCCCGACAACCATCTTGGTGCCGTCGCGCAAAACCACGCTCGCGCCGGAATCGACTCCGGTGACCACTCGATCGATGGGGGCCAGGAGGTCGCCCGCGCTTGCGGTCCGCGACGATCCATTGGCGCTCAGCAAGTGGACGTCGCCGCGCACCGTCTTCATGATGCCCGCGTGCGCATCGATCGCGGCCGGGCTCGGCGTGGTCATGGCGGAAGATTGGGTCGGGGAAGACTGCGCGTGTACGCCAACGCCCGCACAGGAAAAAGTGAGGCCGCACAGGCCCATGGCGAGACTTTTGATCACGTATGATTTCGCTTTGATTCGTGTACGCGCGCAGATACTACGCGAGTATTTGCCCGAGCAGGATTGCAAGGGCGCCCCAAGATCGGCCGCGGTTTTCAGCCTCTTCAGCCTCTTCCCGGCACTCGTTCTTGTCATCGAACCCGCATCTCCTGAAGCTTGCCGCATTGAGCCCGCGGACCCTCCTCGGCGTCTCGGTCGCCGTGGCGGTCGTCACCATTCTCCTGAAAGGTTGGGCGGCGTACATCACCAATTCCATGGGGCTCATCTCGGACGCCATGGAGTCCTTCGTGAATCTTGCGAGCGCGACCTTTGCGCTGGCCATGGTCACGATCGCGGCACGGCCCGCCGATGAAGATCACCCGTACGGGCATCACAAGGCGGAGTATTTTTCGTCTGGCTTCGAAGGCATTCTGATCATCGGCGCGGCCGTCGCCATCATCTGGGCGGCCCTCGTGCGGCTGCTTTCGCCACAGCCGCTCGAACAGGTCGGCTGGGGCTTGGCGCTCTCGGTCCTGAGTTCGGTATTCAACGGCGCATTGGCATGGGTGCTGTTCAGGGCCGCGCAAACACATCGTTCGATCGCGCTGGAAGCGGACGCAAGGCATCTGCTGAGCGACGTGTGGACCTCGGGCGCGGTGCTGGTGGGCGTCGCAGCCGTCGCGCTGACCGGATGGTTGTGGCTGGACCCCCTGCTTGCCATCGGCGTGGCGCTCAACATCGGGCGAGAAGGTGTGAAGCTCGTCTGGCGATCGTCGCAGGGTCTGATGGACGAGGCGCTCGATCCCGGGGACCAGGCCCAATTGAAGGCCACGCTCGAACGCTTCGCGGCAACCGTGCCCGAAGGCGCACAGCTTCGCTTCGACGACATCGTCACCCGACGAGCGGGCCAGAGGCGCTTCGCCGACTTGCACATGCATGTGCCTGGGGCATGGCCGCTCCAACGCGCCGCAGCCCTGCGCGACGCACTCGAGCAGGCGCTCATGGATGCCATACCGGGTCTGAGAGTGACCATCCAACTGCTTCCGCTGGGGATGGAAGCGCGCGCAACCCAAAAGGACCAGGCTTCATGAAGGCACTGCTGCAACGCGTGGCTGATGCCCGCGTCGAAATCGACGGCCGCATTGCGGGCTCGATCGATGCGGGTCTGCTTGTCCTGCTATGCGCCGAACGCGGCGACGGCGACGCACAGGCCGATCGCATGCTGGCGAAGATCCTCAAGCTGCGCATCTTCTCGGACCCCGCCGGCAAGATGAATCTCAGCGTCCAGGACGTCGGCGGAGGATTGCTCGTGGTGAGCCAGTTCACGCTTGCGGCCGACGTCAGCGGCGGAAATCGCCCGAGCTTCACTCAAGCGGCAGCACCCGACGAAGGCCGGCGTCTCTACGACTACTTCGTAGCGCAGGCGCGCGCTGCACATCCGGTCGTCCAAACGGGTGAATTCGGTGCCGACATGAAGGTACACCTTCTGAACGATGGCCCAGTGACCATTCCGCTGCAGATGTCCCCTTGACCTTGAGGGAACCTGGGGCGCCGGTCAGTAGGGATTCCTGATGCCAAGCCCAGCGAGGATCTCGATTTCGCGGGCCTCCATCGCTTCGGCGTCTTCGTCGCTCGTTTCGTGATCCCAACCTTGCGCGTGCAAGGTGCCGTGTACCAGCAGGTGCGCATAGTGCGCTGCCAAGGTCTTGCGCTGCTCCTTGGCTTCGCGTGCGACCACGGGTGCACACAACACCAGGTCGGCCATCACGACCGGCGTCTGCGTGTAATCGAAGGTGAGCACGTTCGTGGCGTAGTCCTTGCCCCGAAACTCGCGGTTGAGTCGCTGGCCTTCGTCCGCGTCGACGATCCGGATGGTGATCTCGCCGTCCACGTCCAGCGCGTGGCGGATCCAGCGCGCTACGCTGTGGCGGGGAAGGGCGGTGCGATGTCGATCCACGCCCTTGAATTTCCCGAATTGCAAGGACAGCGACAAGCTGGCGAGCGCCACGTCAGCTCGCAGCGCGCGTCTTGCGCGACTTGTCATAGGCATCGACGATGCGCGCCACCAACGGATGCCGAACGACGTCGGCGCTCGTGAAGTGCGTGATGGCGATGCCATTGACCCGCTTGAGCACGCGCTCTGCGTCGATCAGCCCGCTCAGTTGCGCCTTCGGAAGGTCGATCTGGCTGACATCGCCAGTCACCACCGCCTTGGCGCCAAATCCGATGCGCGTGAGGAACATCTTCATCTGCTCGGGCGTGGTGTTCTGCGCTTCATCGAGGATCACGAAGGCATTGTTGAGCGTGCGGCCCCGCATGAAGGCCAGCGGCGCAATTTCCAGCGCATTGCGCTCGAAGGCTTTCTGGACGCGATCGAACCCCATCAGCTCATAGAGCGCGTCGTACAGAGGGCGCAGGTACGGGTCGACCTTCTGCGTCAGGTCGCCCGGCAGGAAGCCGAGCCGCTCGCCGGCCTCCACCGCAGGCCGCGTCAGGACGATACGCTGCACGGCGCTGCGTTCCAGCGCGTCGACGGCGCTGGCCACCGCCAAGTAGGTTTTGCCGGTTCCGGCCGGACCGATGCCGAGCGTGATGTCGTGGTCCGCGATGTTCTGAAGATAGACGCTCTGGTTGGGCGTGCGTGCGCGCAGGTCCGCGCGCCGCGTGGCGAGGAGCAGGGCGCCGTCTTCGGCTTCCGTCATCGAGCCGTCGCCGGCGAGGGTCAATTGCACGACGGCCGCATCGATCGGACGCTGCGCGATTTCGTAAAGCGCCTGAAGCACGTCCATCGCCCGCTCCGCGTTGGCCTTTGGGCCGTCGATCTTGAACTGCTCGTGCCGGTGAGCGATCTTGACGTTGAGGGCCTCTTCCATGCGCCGCAGGTTCGCGTCCAGCGGGCCACAGAGGTGTCCCAGGCGCGTGTTGTTGGGCGGGGCGAAGGTGTGTCGCAGAATCACGCGGATTTCATTTCAAAAGCGTAAAGGGCATCCATGATAGGCAAACTCACCGGCATCCTGGCCGAACGCAATCCCCCCCAAGTGGTGGTGGACTGCAACGGCGTCGGCTATGAAGTCGATGTGCCCATGAGCACCTTCTACAACCTGCCGACGGCCGGCGAGCGCGTGTCGTTGCTCACGCACTTCGTGGTGCGGGAGGATGCGCAGGTCCTGTACGGCTTCGGCACCGCGCCCGAACGCGCGGCGTTTCGCCAGCTCATCAAGATTTCCGGTGTGGGGCCGCGGACCGCGTTGGGTGTGCTGAGCGGCATGAGCGTGAGCGAGCTGGCGCAGGCCATCACGCTGCAGGAAGCCGGTCGTCTGGTCAAGATTCCCGGCATCGGCAAGAAGACCGCGGAACGTCTTTTGCTCGAGTTGAAAGGCAAGCTCGGCGCAGACATTGCACTGCCTGCGCACGCGGCCACGGATTCGCAGGCCGACATCCTCCAGGCGCTGATTGCGCTTGGCTACAGCGACAAGGAAGCCGCAGCGTCGCTCAAGGCATTGCCGAAAGACGTGGCGGTCGGCGAAGGGATCAAGCTGGCGTTGAGGGCCCTGGCGAAGTAGCTTCGGACAGGCTCAGCGCCAGTCCTGCAAAGCCAGGCCCATCGCAAAGGCCACTGTCTGCACAGTCACCGCAATGCCGTGCCGCTGCATCAGTTGGCGGGCCAGCACGATGCGCTCTGCCAGCGGTCTCGACACGTCGGCCGCGCGCCGGAGCCCGAGTTTTTCGAGGCCGCCGTCGAGATTGGCCAGCGAATTGATTGCGCCTCGTGCAAGGCTCGCAAACACCTCGGCGTCCAGTCGAAGGCGAAGCGCCATGTAGCGCTCAGGGATTCCGATCAGCGCGACCACCGCGTACGCGGCCCACGCCACCGACGGCAGCGAGCGGCCGGTCAGCGCGAGCACCAGGCCAGCAATGAACGAAAGCGCCAGTCCCCACATGGCAAGCGATCCGCTCGCGCGCAAAAGTCCGGCAGTGGTGGCGCACAGCGCGCGATCGTTGTCGTTCATGATCTGCACATGACAGGCTCATCGCCCCTTTCCCGGTGGCGCATTCTGCCGCAGGGCCGACTAAACTGCGCCCTCAGCCTATCGCCCGATGACCATCCAGACCGACGACTTCGCCCCGGCCCCACAGCGCGTGGTGTCCGCCGCACCCGCCTCACCCAATGAAGAGGCGATCGAGCGGGCGCTGCGACCCAAGCTGCTTGACGAATACGTCGGGCAAGCCAAAGTCCGCGAACAGCTTGAAATCTTCATCGGGGCAGCGCGCCATCGCGCCGAAGCACTCGACCACGTGCTGCTGTTCGGCCCTCCAGGCCTGGGCAAGACAACGCTGTCGCACATCATCGCGGCCGAGCTTGGCGTCAACCTGCGCCAGACTTCCGGGCCGGTGCTTGAAAAGCCCAAGGACCTCGCCGCGCTGCTGACGAACCTCGAGCGCAACGACGTGCTGTTCATCGACGAGATCCATCGGCTCTCGCCTGTCGTTGAGGAGATCCTCTACCCGGCGCTGGAGGACTACCAGATCGACATCATGATCGGCGAGGGCCCGGCGGCGCGAAGCATCAAACTCGACCTGCAGCCCTTCACGCTCGTCGGTGCGACCACACGTGCGGGCATGCTGACCAACCCGCTGCGCGATCGCTTCGGCATCGTCGCACGGCTGGAGTTCTATACCGCCGACGAACTGGCGCTCATCGTGCGGCGAAGCGCGGGGCTCCTGGCGGTGCCGATGGACGATGCCGGCGGGCTCGAGATCGCCCGCCGATCGCGCGGCACGCCGCGCATTGCCAATCGGCTGCTGCGCCGCGTGCGTGACTACGCGCAGGTCAAGAGCGATGGCCGCATCACTTCAGACGTGGCGCACAAGGCGCTCGCCATGCTGGACGTCGATCCACAGGGCTTCGACCTGATGGACCGCAAGCTGCTCGAGGCAGTGATCCATCGCTTCGATGGCGGCCCGGTCGGGCTCGACAACATCGCCGCGAGCATCGGCGAGGAGTCCGGCACGATCGAGGACGTGATCGAGCCCTACCTGATCCAGCAAGGCTATCTGCAGCGCACGCCGCGCGGGCGCATTGCCACGTTGGCAGCCTATCGGCACCTGGGGGTCGCTCCGCCACAGCGCGACGGCGACATATTCGGCAATTGAGCCGAGCGGCGGCTCAGCGCGTTGCTGCGGTGCGCATCAGGCGGACCTTGGCGGCAATCAGCCACTGCGCCGCGTAGTAGCTGGCCAGCACCCACAGCGATGCGACGGGCAACGGATGCACGAAGCGGTTGGTCGCCAGCAGTGCGTCGCTCAGCATGAAGAGACAGGCCCCCAGCGCAACGTGCCGGGCGGGCGTATCGCCCAGCACGGCCGCACGCCCCAGAGCCTGAGCTGCCATGCAGGCGATCACCAGCACATACATTCCAACCGGTATGCGCAGGGCCGCCGGCAGCCCGCCCCACCACAGGAACGCGTACATGAGCCCGCCGACCGAAAGCGTCGCGCCGAGCGCGCCGCGCCGCGGAAACGTGCCCACGCCCACTGCAAAGAGCGCGATGTATGCAAGGTGTGCTAGCAAGAAGCAGACGAGCCCTGGCACGAACAACTGCGGCCACATCAGCAACACGTCGCCCGCCAAAGAGGCCACGAGCCCGGCCAGCAGCAGCAAGAAGCCGCGAGGAGCGGTCATTGCGCGCACACGCGTCCAGGCAAAGGCGATGAGGATCATCAACGCCAGTGGCTTGAAGACGACATGCAGGCTTGCAATCGACAGCGCGCCGCTTGCCGTGGCCAGCGCGGCGGCATCGACGAAGAGAACCTCCACTACGGTTAGGCGGCTTTGGAGCACCGCGCCGGTTGCCCAAAGGCCGGCAGTCAGCGCCGCGAGCCATACCACTGCCGAGCCGAACGCAAGCCCATCCGAATACCAAAGGAAAATGGTCGTGCCCGCCAGCAGGGCAACGAACTGCGCAGTGGCGAAAGCCTGCACGCCACGCGACGCCGGCGGCTCGTAGCGATGTACCCGGGTGATCTCGAAAGCAGGTTTGGGATCGAGCACCGCAAGGTCCGCCGGCCGCCAACCCGGTGGCTTGAGCCAGAGCCGCACCTTGTCGCTCCAGCGACCCGTGCGCCAGGTGTCGCGGGCCAGCGCCCAATACACCTCGGCATTGGCCCAGATCGGGTCCCAGCTTTGAAGCGGGCTGCGAGTGCCATAGACGCAGCGTTCGTCTTCCTCCTGAAAGGTCCCGAACAGGCGATCCCAGATGATCAGCACTCCACCGTAGTTGCGATCGACGTAGCGGTCATTCACCGCATGGTGCACCCGATGGTTCGATGGGGAGCAGAACCATCGATCGAACCACCCCAACTTCCCGACCTGCTCCGTGTGGACCCAGAACTGATAAAGCAGGTCAATCAGTGCGACCACGCCGAAAACCAGCGGCGGCACGCCGGCGACAGCCATCGGCAGATAGAAGATCCAACCCAGCAGCGCTCCGCTGGAAGTCTGGCGCAGGGCGGTCGACAGGTTGTAGTGCTGGCTTTGGTGATGCACCACGTGCGCCGCCCACAGCACTGCGCTTCGATGGCCGAAGCGATGCAGCCAGTAATAGCAGAAGTCGTAGAAGACCAGTGCCAGCAGCCACCCGTACCACTGCATCCAGAAGTCTTCCTTCGGAAATAGCGCGAAGGCGGACCAGCACGCCGTATAGATGCCGATGCGCAGCAGTCCGGTCAGCACGGCAGTGATCTGGCTCAGCATGCCCAGGCCGATGCTGTTGATCGTGTCCGAAAGGCGGTAGGCGTCCGGGCCGGTGCCGCGGCTGGCGCGCCTTCTGGCGACGAAGAACTCGATCCCGATCAGCAGGAAGAAGATCGGGGTTGCAAGAACGATGATCTGGCCAGGACGCATGACGCCGATTGTCTGGCGCACCTCGCCGTCCATTGCGCGCGACCTGTCATGGTTTGCCCGGAGATCGATCGGCGCGAAAGGAGCGTGAGCTTGTTGGCGCGATCGATGCGCCGATCAAACCCGCGCCGGGGAGGTCTCGTGCGTCCGGTCGAATTCGGCGAGCAGTTCGGGCGTTGTCATGAGACGTAAAGCGTCTGTCGAGAAATGATGCTCGCTGGCGAGGAACCGCAGCTTGAAAGAGCCGATCGAGATTTCATCGCCGGCAGCCAAGGCGTGGGATGCCACACGAATGCCGTTGACGAACAGGCCGTTGCGGCTTCCGAGATCGTTGATCGTGACCACCGAGCCGGAAATCGTCACGATGGCGTGTCTGCGGCTGACGTGCATGGAATCGAGCACAACGTCGTTGGTTGATCCTCGGCCAATGGTGGTTTCGGTCGGGTGCAAGGCGACCTGTTTGGTCGCGGCGGAACCCTTCATCAGGATCAGATTTGGCATGCGTCCTCCGGCGCTCGATTTGTAACACGTAATTGTTACATTGAGTACGACGCGTGCCTGAGCGGAAACTGAACGAATCGGGCGTTGAACCGCGTGCAGACCTGAAAAAAGCCGGTAAGCGGACCCTGGAAGGGGCGCTTACCGGCTTGATCTCGGTTTGACTGGTGGCTCTTCACGGACTCGAACCGCGGACCTGTGGATTATGATTCCACAGCTGAAACGATTCGCCGCGATTCGTTGTCGTTGATACACTCCTCAGAAACCGACTGAAATCAACGGCTTACCGCAGGCATCAGCTTTTCTGGCGTTGATCAGGATTGGTTAGTTTTTGGTCAAACTGCTTACATGGCTGCTTACATGGCCACCATGTAACCGCTGGAGTTGTATGGAGCGAGTCAATTTCACCGCCGGCCGCGTCGCTGCTTTCAAGTGCCCTGATGGCAAGGAGCAGGGCTTCCTTTGGGACAGCGGCGTACCGGGCCTAGCTCTCAGGGTCACCGCCAACGGCAGCAGGGCGTATGTTTTTCAGAGCCGCTACCAAGGCAAAACGGTTCGCATGACCATCGGAAGCCCCGATGTTTGGCGGATCGGCGATGCGCAGGAAAAGGCCCGAGAACTTCAGCGCCAGATCGACGAGGGAAGGGATCCGCGGGCGGTGAAGGCCGAGACGATCGCGACCGATGTTGCCAAGCGAAAAGCCATTGAGGGCGAGGCGCTCACCGTCGGTGAAGTCTGGAAGGTCTACCTTGCCGACCGTAAGGAACGATGGGGCGACGTCCACTACAACGACCATGTGAAGCTGTCCAAGGCCGGCGGCGAGAAGGCAAAGAGGGGCACGAGGGGGCTGGGAGTAACGATCGCCGGCCCTCTCTACCCGCTTATGGCCGTGCGCCTGCGCGAGCTTGATTCGCCGACGATCGAGCGATGGGCCACGACGCAGACCAAGACCCGCCCAGCCTCGGCGCGGCTTTCCTGGCGGCTGCTGCAGGTGTTCCTCACTTGGTGCAGCGAGCAACCGGAGTATGCGCATCTCATCCCAGCAAAGAACCCCGCGAAGACTCAAAAGACGCGCGAGACGCTTGGCACCTCGGGTGTAAAGAAGGATGCATTGCAGCGCGAGCAACTCAAAGCTTGGTTTGAGGCAGTTCGGGGGCTCGGTAGCCCTCTGATCTCCACCTACCTTCAGTGTCTATTGCTGGTCGGGAGCAGGCCGGGGGAATTGCTTGTGCTTCGGTGGGAGGACATTAACTGGCAGTGGAAGTCGATGGTGATCCGCGACAAGGTCGAGGGCGCGAGAGAAATCCCGCTGACACCCTATGTGGCCAGCTTGCTGCAGGCGCTTCCTCGATACAGCGGCTTTGTCTTCGCGAACTCAAAGGCGAAGGGGCTAATGACGGAGATCGAGAAGGAAAGGTACGGGGCCATGGCAGAACCGCGGGACATGCATGCGCGTGCTTGTCGTGCGGCGGCGATCCCGAAGATCACACAGCACGGGCTGCGGCGATCTTTCAAGAGCCTGAGCGAATGGATGGAGATCCCTGCCGGTGTGGTTGCCCAGATCCAAGGGCACAAGCCGAGCGCGACGGCAGAGAAGCACTACACCGTGCGCCCTCTGGATCTTTTGCGCGTCCATCACGAGCGGATCGAAGGGTGGATTCTTGAGGAGGCCAAGGTGCCATTCACGCCGAACCAGGATGGCGCTCGCCATGCTTGAGGCCGCAATCGGTGGTCTTGTTGGCGCTAAGTGGCGGCGCTTCTCGTCTCACAGTACCAAGTCTGGTGGACCCAAACTCCAGCAGAGGCGCGCTCCACGCCTGAAAAGCTGATCGTGTCGCTGAACAATGCAGCGATCACCGGACGATAGAGCAGTCCATAGGGCTCCTGCTTTTGCCCTGGTCCGCTCTCGTACAACCCAATGGCGTCCAACCCGGCCTGTCGCGTGAGTTGGAGCATTCCGAGGCTCCAAGGCTGTTCCGAGAACTCCTGCGGCGAGAGCTTCCGGCCGCCTCTGTAGCGACGTTTCATTCGGACTCTCATACTGGATAAGCATACAGCTTTTGCTTTCCTGATGGCATGAAACGAGCCGACAGGATTCCTGTTGGCGCCCACCAGTCTGCAGCGACAGTGGCGCACAGTGGACCTCGACCAGCTTGACCCGTCGCGGAGTTGCCGCTCTGCCAACAATCCACAGCCCCCATGGGCACGGAGGGGTACGAGCAGGCGCCGGTCAGGGTCTGCATACGAGCCGATGCAACGTTCATCAGGGATTAGGGAAGTGTGGCCACTAACATTGAGGTTTTACGATGCGCCCGCATCTGCTGTCAAAATGGGGATCGCACTTTTTGCCCTAGTTAAAAATGTCCTGAAATCCCCGGTTAGCAACGGAGCTCTCGCAAACCGTTATTAACGGTGCTACGAAATCAGGCAGAATCTAGCGAAGAGAGATATCGATCGTTAGTAGAACTGCTGCAGAAGCAGTGAAGAAACTACCAGCGGCGCCGATACCTCTAAAGGTAAGCGAGCTGCACAGCTTGCAGGATGACTGGCTCTCCATCGAGCCACGATTAGGAAGAAGAGCATCATGCTCACACTTGAACAACTCAAGATGCGGGCCCAGAACGGGCATCGCGTCATGATCCGTCCAAGGGTCGAGGTGCGTGCACATACGCCTGCGCAAAAGCGCCAGGTCCTCGACGCGGCGCGTCACGTAATCAACGAACACCGCGAAGTCCTTGTCGCGCTGAAGGATCGTTGATTGCTTGATGTCGATTTCGTCGTGACAGTGCACGACGAAATCATTCGCGACCTGGGAGGCCTTCCCGGGTTTGCGGGCGGCGGTCGGGAAGGCGTTATTTCCGCTCTAGGGCGCGTCGAAAATCATGCGCTCTACGCTGGGCTGGACGATGTGTTCGGCATTGCGGCGATGTATGCCGTCGCCCTCGCTAGGGGCCACGTTTTCAATGACGCCAACAAGCGCACCGCGTTGGCGTGCGCTCTGGCGTATCTGAAAGAGCAAGGGATCGACATCCCAGCGCACCCGCAGCTAGAGGATCTGACTGTCGATCTTGCGACGGGCGCGTTTACGAGCGACGAGTTTGGCTACGTCCTGAGCCTCATGGCTGGGGGTGACGGAGGCGATCAAGACTGATGGGCCCGTCCGTCTGCGCGGGGAATCTGCGGGACTGACCCGTCAGACTCTCTGCAGAACAGTACATGATCGAGCGACGAGCGACGAACCAAGGGGTCGCGGGTTCAATTCCTACCAGCCGCACCATCTCATGAAGGGTTAGCTCAGCTCGTTAACGCGAGCTAACCCTTTTCCTTTGGCGGCGGCCGTGTCGGCAGGTGCTTCCCGGCGCCGCGCCATCACCTTGATATCGGGGTGGCGCCGCTTGATATAGCGCAACACGTCGATACCCGAGTCCTGCGTGGCCCACGAAGACCAATCCCGGAACGCACTGCAGCCAGCGGGCGAAGCTCTGCTGTATCGCAACTGAATCGTTCACCAACAGCACCCTCAAGGCTTCACCTCACGTTTGGTCGCGATCGTGAGCAATTTTGCCGGGTGCGATCGTGTGCCAATTGCGGTTCCTCAACCGTTTCGATGCGGGTGGTCGGTGTCGCCAGAAGTGTCCGGGATGACGCTACAAAAGCTACAAAACCCTCTTTCGTAGCTTTTGTAGCCACGCGGCCATCGGTGCTGTCGGAAACAAGCTGCTGTGGATAACTTTGTGCCGAACACCAACCGGTGTGTTGCTCAAAAACTAAGCGGACGACGTGGCTGCCCGCTGTGATTGGAGAGAGGCGACTTGCACCAAGAAGTTGTCCACAACGCCGAAACCATGCAACGGGCGTTATGTCAAATATGAGTACGAAATAAAATAAATTGTACGCATCAAGGGAGCATCTGCTACATTGCCTCCATGGCGAACGAAGCAGCAGACGAGCACATGACGCCGGACCAATTCGCGTCCGCTCTGCAACAACTGGGGTGGAAACAATCCGACTTCTGTCGAAAGACCGGCGTTGACAAGAACACCCCCAGTCGATGGATGAACAGCATCACGCCGATTCCGGCATGGGTGCCCGCGTACTTGGGTGCGATGGGAGAAATCAAGCGGCTGCATGCGACCTACGTAGAGCCGAAATAGATCCGCCGCGCGTCAGGGCGGAAGGCGGCACCGGGTGCCGTCTTCTCTGAGGCAATCAAGGCGCCGGCCAAGGTGGTGGAACACCGAGACCGGCTAACCAGAACAACCTGTTAAGGAGGTGATCATGGCTTCTCGCATTGTCGCGCACGCTGCGACTTTTCCTCATTCTCTGCCCGGCGTCGCGATTGCTTCGCGCTGGTCCTGCGACATCTACCGGGGCAACGCATGCGACCTCATTGCCGCCGGTCTCATGAAAGCCGAGCAGCTTCTTGCGCAGAAGGGTCGCGTCGATGGGTACACGGCCTTCCTGCCGACCGGTGAGCCGGTGGCGCCGAAGCAGAGAGTCTGTTGGCGTGAGCCTGGATTCACCGCTATTCGTCAGCACGATGACGGCACGGTCACCATCGAGATCACTGTCCCCAAGGACGTACAGTTGGCGCGGCGCAAGGCAGAAAGAGCCGCCGAGTTCGAGGCGGAGCAGGAGCGCATCAACGATGAGATTGTTAAGAACGGGCACAAGTACCGCGACTGGGTTCTAAAGAAGGACTTTGGCGGTATCGCTGAAACGTGGGAAGGCACCAAGGCTCAACTTCAAGCTGCGGGGCTCGGAGTTGGTTTGAGGTTTCCGGGTGAACCCGGCGGACCAAGAGAGTTGCGCTGCAAGTGCCCTCTTGGCTTCGATTTCCTCGTTCGTGTTCATTCTTACGATCGTGCTCGCAATGCCGCTGGCATCTACACCGCGCATAGCTGGTACGACCGGGGCGAAGTCCATAAGCAATTGATTCCTCACGCGCCAGGCGTTGAGCGCGAGGCTTGGACACCTGACGGCTACAACTCAAGTTCGGACGTCTACTACGGTTCCGCAAAGGCGCTCGTCGCTGCAGGGCTGGTCCCCGACCTGACCTACTTCCCGGGGCAGCCAGGGAGGAACAAGGTGCAGGTCACTCACACAAAAGATGGGAGCGGGCAGGATTGGAGTGGGACCATTCGCAAACGCGGTAGGTCCGGCCTATTTTGCGTCGAAGTGCCTGTGTCCAAGGCGGACGCTCATTGCCGAACCTTGCTGCGCAAAGAGCGCGAGGAAGAGCGGAAGCGAAACGAACTCAGGCTCTCAGCCGAACGCCGAGCCCTCCGGCAGGGTGCCGATCGCACGGACAAATCAGACTCGGTGTTCCGTGCCGAACGGGCTAAGTTGGTTGACGTTCTCATCAACCTGATCTGGTCTGAGGTGTTCGTTACGTCAGACGGTGCATTGAGCTTTGATGTCCCAAAGGACGGCGAGCTGCGGGACAGCTTGGCAGATGCCTTCCAGGCCATCAGGGATGCGGTTAAAGAAGCCGAGATCGCGAGAGACGAGGGCATCCAGACGGCGGCAGAGACTCGTCTCAAGGCGGTGGCGGCCCGCAACGACAAAGGCTTGCAATCCATTTTGCGCGAAGCTAAGGGCTTGCGATTGGTGCGCTCTGCCCCGGACGAAGATGCGAGTTGAGCATGTCAAAGGATCGCCTGCTGCAACGACCCATCTACGGAGGCGTCTTCGGGGAGGAGGGTCAATATGCTTTGGCAAGCATGACCGGTGTCTCACGCGGCCTGCATACGACGCGCTACATGGTGATCCATCCGCAGGCAGGCGTGGTCCTCAGCGTCTCGGACGACAAGGTGCAAGCTCTCGCGGCAGCACGTCGTCGCCTGAATGCTGCGAACGACAAGCGGGTGGCTTTGCCGAGCATCACGGTTCAGAGCGAGTTTTGGCCCGATGAGCCGCTTTTGACCTCCCCGCCCGCGCCACTGCGGTACGTTTCTCGCCGGAGGCGAGATATCTTCCAGCACTCAGACGGCAAATGCCACTACTGCGGCGCAAAGCTGGATCTCACGGGGAAGTGGCACGTAGAACACCAGCTCCCGCGGGCTCTCGGTGGCGGCGATGACGCGCTGAACCTCGTTGCAGCCTGCGTCCCATGCAATCTCGGTAAGAGCGACAGCAGCGCAATCGAGTTTGTTGCTCGCGGCGGGCGACCATCGGCGGATCGATAAACTAGTTTTTGCCAGCCCTAGGCTGATCACCAAAGACCCGTTCCCTGACGGGCTGGGCTGGCACCTTTTTCAGGGCTGCGCTGTGAGGGGGTGCAATGGGTCAGATCGATTGGAAACACTGGTCGGCGCTAAAAGAGGTCAGGATCTCGGAAGCGGTCGCGTTGTCGCTGAACATCGACCCAGATGATCTGGAGTGGGACGACTACGACGAGAGCTTCAACCAAGGCAAGGACTTCGATAAGCGTCTCAGGCTCCTGAAGAGCGGCGCGTCCGATCGGGCCCACTTCACCGCATGTACGCTAGACATGACCTATAGCTGGGCGTGCTGCATCCGATTGATCGAAGCCGGTGTATGGTTTGAGATGAACGAACTGGCTTTGCCGGAAGGATTTCCGCGACCGGTTCGGCCAGTGATTAAGCGATACATCGAACTCCCGGAGAACGTGCCGATTCCATTCGGCGACTTGGCTCTGAAAATGGCGGAAGCCATGTGGCCAGACCGAGGCGAGACTGATGATCGGATGGACTTTGGGGTCGCGTTGGTCAACTTGGAGGGAGAGCTTCGGGGAGCGGCAGAGAGTGGCACCCTCACCGTTCGAAATGCGTCAACGCTGAAAAAAGAGACCTTCATTGCCGGCGCGGCGTTGAAGAGGACGGTTGTACTCCCCCGGGAAGATCTCGCCCCATTTCTGAAGGAACGCGGAGGCATTGACCTTCGCCTGCTCCCCCATGGAACGGGCCCAGACTACTGGACCATCGAGAACGCATCGAATGCCATTGCAGAGCAACTGAGTTGGCACAAAGGCTCACGAGAAGCCTTGGTGCGGCAGATGATCTCCGCCGCTCAGGCTGGGGACTTGATCGTGCGAGACCCGCAGTCGTCCCTGCCAGATCGGCCCACGGTCGTTCGTCCGTACTACGAGCTTTTGACTCCTGAGGATGTGAATGCCTGGTTAGGGCGGCAATCGGCACCCTATAGATGGACGCTGAAAAGCGGCTACACGGCCGCATGGTTCGAACAGATTTACGAGGCGAGCGTCTGGTGGGGCTTGGCGAACATATCCGTTGACGAAGCAGCAATGCTGCTGTCCGGAGCGAATCCCCACGATCCTCATGCTGACCCGATGAGCACTACACACGAGGACGGCACCGGGCCGAAGGACTACGCAATCCTGCGGCGCGTCTTCGAAGATGTCGCTGGCGACGGAGTAAAGCGATCGCTAGGGCTGTGGCTCGCTGTCGCTGAAGAAAGGGGACTCCGTTACCACTCGTGGATCGGTGAATGGTTGGGCGCCCGCGGTGAATCCGTGAAGAAGGTCCTTGAGCTGGTTGCCAAGGGGAAAGCGGCCCAAAGGGTGGATACCGAGCTGGATACCAAGCCGGCCAACATGGTTAGCGACCAAGTTAGCGCGATCGAGGCGGTCCTCACAAAGAAGGCGCTAACCGACCAATATGCAGGGCGCTGGCCGTCGGTTGTTGCAGATTTGGCAGACGCGAGCAAGAACGGCTTGGCGGCGTGCGCGAAGGCGGGCGCGCGCGGTTGGAAAGAACTCTCAGCGATCGAATGGGCTCGGACACGTGGCAAGCTCAAGGAGCCCAACGCTGCAGCCGAACTGTCCTCGGTGATGAGGCAGCTCCCACGACGTCAGCATCGCATGGGCGACTAATTCTCGGCTGGTTCTCGGCATTTTCTTGGACCTATCTCGGCGGTTTCTCGGTTCGAACGATCTGAAAAGAATTGGGTTCCATACGTCGCCATTCGGAGGCGTTTTGGAGCATCTATGCAAACCGCTACGCCTCAGGGCGCAGAGTCAACGCAAGCCGAAAACCACGCTGCGTTTGTCCCTCTCGATCGTGAAACCCGGCCAGCAGTCGATACAGCGGCCGCCGCGCATTACCTAAACCGCCGTCCACAAACCCTTCGCGGCTGGGCGTGTTTGGAGAACGGCCCCCTGCGTCCTAATCGGGTGAACGGCCGCTTGGCTTGGCCCGTTGCTGAGATCCGAAAGCTCATGGGCGCCGTCCCTTCAGAAGGGGGCGCCAAATGAATAACCCGACTGAATCTACGACAACTCAGCCGGGTTACGAGGGGAACATCACTGGCCTCGATTTTACGGCTGTCGAGGCTGCTCTGGGGACGCCCTTTCGGTTTCATCTCGATCGCAAAGCCCAGCACCAGATCATCCTGAAAGCTCTTCGTACAGGCGCCAAGACGACTGACCAGCTTCGCGCACTCGGCTGCTTTCAAGCCCCGACCCGGATCTTCGAACTGCGCGAGCAGGGTTACTCGATCGACACCGATCTCGTGACCGCATGGGCGGCTGATGGTCGCCCACATCCCCGCATGGCGCTCTACACGCTCAACGAGCCGGAGGACGCATGACGGAGACCGAATCAAAGCAGTTCGCCACGTTGGCAGCGGAGTACGCGATGCTCGGTCACGCGCTGATCAAGGCCCAGCCAAGCGACACCGAAGCCCCGTACTACGCGGCAAAGTGGGGCTGGCTCAAGCCCCTTCACAACATCGAGGCGGCGCAGCAGTTGCTCGACCAGATCAAGGGCAGCCAATGACCGACCCAGTAGACCTCTTCCGCAGAGCAATGGACGCTGCAGGCATAACGCCTCCCGATGAAATCCATGCTGACGGCCGGCTTCACCGCTTCAGCCCCACCGGGAAGCGCAAGGATGATGCGGGCTGGTACGTGCTTCACCTCGACAACCTACCGGCCGGCACCTTTGGTGACTGGAGATCCGGCGAAGCGCAGAACTGGTGCGCCAAGTCCGACAACGAACTCAGCACTTCGGAGCGGCAAGCAATCCGAGAGCGCATCAAGGCCGCGCAACGTCTGCGCGATCGTGAGACGGCTGACCGCAACACTTCGGCGGCTGTGAAGGCGGCAGATCTCTGGGCTGCGGCGATGCCGGCTATTGCGCACCCGTATTTGACGGCGAAAGCGGTGAAGTCATTTGGACTGCGGACCGGGAAGTGGCCGCGTTGGGATGGTGAAACCGGCGAGATCACCACGATCGACAACGTGCTGATGATCCCGATGCGAGACACCGTTGGGAAGCTCTGGAGCCTTCAAGGAATCAACGCAGAGGGCGACAAGCTGTTTCTCTCAGGAGGCAAGGTCAAGGCCTGCTATCACTCCATCGGACGTCCCAGCGGTCGCCTGATCCTCGGAGAGGGCTATGCGACCTGCGCGACCGTCCATGAAGCCACCGGCGACGCTGTCGCAGTGGCGTTCAACTCCGGCAACCTGGAGCCCGTCGCACGCGCTCTTCGGGCGAAGTATCCCTGCCTCTCGATCGTCATCGCGGCGGACGACGACTGGAAGACCAAGGACATAAGGACTGGTGAACTCAAGAACCCCGGACTCACCTGTGCGCGCCTCGCGGCTGCGGCGGTTGGGGGCTCTGTCGCAGTGCCAGATTTCTCGAGTCTCGCGCGAGGTCCAAGGGACACGGACTTCAACGACCTGATGCGGCTTGCCGGCGCTGTGAAGATCGGGGGTGCGGCATGAATGCGGCCGTATCGAACTTGGCTCTTTCGGCCGTGCGTGGCTCCATTGATTCCGCAAAGCCCGTCCTCGATGGCTGGAGCGAGCCAATGCCGCTGCCGGATGCACTCCCTCCTGTGATGGCGTTCGATCCCGAGCTTCTGCCGGAACAGATCCGCCCGTGGGTGATGGACATCGCGCACCGCATGCAGTGCCCGCCTGACTTTCCCGCGGTCGGCGCGATCACAGCGATCTCAAGTTTGATCGGCGCGCGTGCTGTCGTGCAGCCGAAGGCGAAGGACGATTGGCAAGTGGTGCCGAATCTATGGGGCTTGATCATCGGTAGCCCCGGTGTCATGAAGTCACCGGCATTGAGCGAGTCACTGCGTCCCCTGAACCGGCTGGAGGGGAAAGCCCGGGAAGCCTGGGAAGCCGAGCACGAGGCGTGGGAACTCGATGCCAAGGTCGCCGAGATGGCGGATGACGCCAACGACAAAGAGGCGCGGAAGGTTGCGGCCAAGGACCCGGAGAAAGCGCGTTCCCTGCTCAAGCCAACTGAGGTGCCTCCGTGCCCACCCGAGCGGCGATTCATCGTGAATGACGCCACAGTCGAAAAGTTGGGCGAGTTGATGAGCGCAAACCCCTGGGGCTTCATGGCCTACCGGGATGAGATTCACGGCTTGCTCAAAGGCATGGACCGCGAAGGCCAGGAAGGGGCACGAGCGTTCTATCTGCAAGCCTACGACGGCAATCAAGGCTACACGTTTGATCGCATCGGCCGCGGCACTGTGCGCATTCCTCGGGTCTGTCTCGCCATGCTCGGCGGCATCCAGCCAGGTCGGATCCAAAGCTACGTCCGTGATGCCGTCTCCGGTGGCGCTGGTGACGACGGGCTCTTGCAGCGTTTCGGACTCACGGTCTGGCCCGATATAGGAGGCGAGTTCAAGAACGTCGATCAGTGGCCCGACACCCCCGCAAAGCAGTTGGCGGGCGACGTCTTCGATCGGCTCGGAGAACTGGATACAGCCGACGAGCCGCGTGTTTGGCGTTTCGACGATGGGTCACAAGCCCTGTTCAACGAGTGGCGCGAACCTTTCGAGCGCGAAATCCGAAGCGGCAACATGCACCCGGCTTTGGTGGCGCATCTTTCAAAGTATCGAAAGCTGATCCCGGCGCTTGCCCTAGTCTTCACCATGATCGACTCACCGGAGGCCGGCACGATCACCGAGCAGCACCTTCTGCGCGCGCTGGCGTGGAGCGAATACCTCCGGAGCCATGCAGAACGGCTCTACAGCGCCGCTGTGATGCCGGAGACGGGCGCCGCTAAGACTTTGCTCGCCAAGGTAGCTGCGGGGGCTCTGGGAGGCTCATTCACGCCCCGTGAGGTGGCCGTGAAGCACTGGGCGGGGCTGGCTACTCCCGATGCCGTACGGAAGGCGGCAGAGGTGTTGGCGGACTATGACTGGCTTCGACGTGACGTCATCCAGACCGGCGGACGCCCAAGCGAGCGGTACGACGTGAACCCCCGGGGGGCGGCATGAACTGGCTGGCGCGGCTCAAGAAATCCGGCGAGAGAGCCCAGGAGGACGCTACGAAAGCTACAGAAGCCCCTTTTGTAGCTTTTGTAGCCCCGTCCCCCGCACCTTTGCAGAATTTCGAGGTGTCGGCGGACCTGGTGAATGATCCGGAGTTCGATCCCGGGGACATGGATCGGTGGTGCTGGCCGCACAGTGACGCGATGACGGGCGCTGAGATCGACCGCATGTCTGCTAGGTCGGTGTTGTTCTCGAAGCGCGGCTTGCGCGTCGAACAGTCTGAGCGACTGGCCGACGCCTTGGTGAAGCGAGATCGGGAGTTGGACGACCGGCGCATGTGCATCGAGTGTGCCAACTTGAGCGGCAAGCATTGCTCTGCTTGGCAAGCGGCGGGCGCCGGAAGAGTCGTCGAGGCGCTCATCCAAATGCCGCAACGGTGCCCGGCGTTCCAGGCGGTCGCAGTGCTATGAGAAGCGACGCAGACCCGGCAGCCGTCCAGACGACAGCGGACCAACTTCACGCCGCCGCCCTGCAACGTGAGCTGATCATTTCCGCGGACCTTCGTGTGAATGAGAAGGATGCTGCGGGCCTACTCGGCTACGCGGCTGGTTACCTCAAGCACATGCGCCAAGAGGGCCGAGCGCCGAAGCACTACACCCGAGGCGTCGGGGGAGGTCGGATCAGCTATCGCCTCACCGACATTGCGATATGGATCGAGCACCGTCGAGAGGATTGGTAAGGGGACAAATCGGCACTCGGCGGCATCGAGAGATTGGACTTGAAATCCGACCATACTTCCATGTTCAAAGACGTCCAACCCAGTGCAACCACGGCCAGCTACGGCCCTGCCGCTGACGACGCAGACGAGGGGATTCGCATCCTTCGATTGCCGGCGGTGCTAAGGCGAGTCGGCTTGTCGCGGTCGTCGATCTACAGCCGCATCCGCCGCGGCACTTTCCCTCGCTCCGTGAGGCTTGGCGATCACGCCATCGGCTTTGTCGAGCATGAAATCAGCTCTTGGATCAAGTCGGCGATCGAACATCGCAGCCCCCAATGAAACATCTCCTCGACATTCCTGGTCTTGATCCTCGCGCATTCGCTCCGATTGCAGGACGCATGCGGCTATACGGAAAAAGCAGCGCCCCCGAGGCGCCCGACTATGTCGGCCAAGCTCAAGCCCAAGCTGCAGGGAATCTCCAGGCCGCTCGTGCGCAAACGTCAGCCAATCGGATTGATCAGGTCACCCCCTACGGGACCATCAAGTATTCGCAGGGCAACGGATTCGACCAGGCTGGCTATGACGCTGCCATGTCGAAGTACAACAGCCAGCAACAGCAAATTCAGCAGAACGCAGGTCTTCAGGAGTACTACGGCAAGACAGGGCAACTGCTGGCCGCGCCTGATAAGAACTCGTTCACGACCGATCCTGATCACTGGTCCTCGGAGATCCAGTTGTCGGACACTGGGCAGCAGTTGCTCGATGCGTACAACCGCACGAGCCTTGGTCTTGCTGACCTTCAAGGTTCGGCGATGGATCGAGTGCGCGACACGCTCTCGCAGCCCTTGGATATGTCCGCCCTCCAGGACTTGACGACCGACAATTCTGCGCTGGTCAACGGCTACAACGACTACGTCAGGAGCTTGCAGGGCGGCATCAACGATTACAACGATTACGTCAAAAGCCTGGAAGGCGGGGTGGATGCCAACACTGGGATGGATGCATGGGATAAGGCAACCGACCTCATCCGCCAGCGCCAAAACCCACAGCTTGACCAACAGCAAGCAGCACTCGATGCCAAGCTGGCGAATCAGGGTCTGACGGCTGGGTCAGAGGGCTGGGGCATCCAACAGCAGAACTTCGGCAAGACGCGCAACGATGCCGACATTGCCGCGCAGCTTGCCGGGTTGCAGGCTCAGAAGCAATTCTTCGATCAGGCCACGACCAATCAAGGGCTCAAACAAAATGTGGCCGGATTGTTGGGACAGGGCATCAACTACGGAAGCCAACAAGCTGGCCTCTTGGGTCAGGGGGTTGGCTACGGATTCCAGAATGCTGGTCTGAACAACGCCGCACGTCAGCAGCAATTGACGGAACGGACAACGCTGAGAAATCTGCCGTTGCAGGAATTGAACGCGCTGCGATCCGGCTCGCAGGTTACCAACCCGAACTTCAGCACGCCCGGGCAGCAGGGCCAAACCGCTGGTCCCGATCTGCTCGGCGCTACAAGCGGTCAGTACAACGCTCAGCTTGCCGGCGTGAACGCAGAAAACGCCGCGGCGGCAGGACAAACGCAGGCCGGCGTGAGCGCAGCAGGCCTCGCGGCTATGGGCTATGCCGCCTACTCCGGCGCGGCATTCTTCTAGGAAATCTCAATGCTCGACCATCTCGCATTCTGGTATCAGGTCATCATCGCCAGCGAACTGCTGCTCGACGAGGCAATCTATCTGTTGCAGGACGAAGGCTTTGAGGGCGAACTGAAGGCCTTCTTCGCCAAGCATCTCGAAGACGAGCGAGGCCATGCCAAGTGGCTCAAGGAGGATCTTGGAGATCATCCGATCGAGTTGCACTTCACGGCCGCGGCGCTTGCAGGGACCGCCGGGTATCTGGTTCGCCATGTTCACCCGGTTGCCTTGCTCGGCTACATGATGGCGCTCGAAGGTGGACATCCGATCCCAATCGAGTACGTCGAAGCAGTAGAGAAGGCGCACGGCAAATCAACGGCACGCACGCTTCGTCTACATGCAGAGGAAGACCCAAAGCACATTGCGGAGCTACTAGCCTTCAAGGTGCCGCCTGAACATCGGAACCTCGTTGATTCCACACGCACGCAAACCATGCTCTACATCGAGAGCCTCAAGCCCGCGATGTCTGGGCCGAACGCTTCATCGTTTCACTGACATGGGCGCGCGAGACAAGGTTTCCGCGTTGCCGAGTGTGCCGAGCAACCCCAGGAACGTCCTGAAAGTGGCGCTGCACCAGGACGAGGACAGCGATGCTGCTATGGCGCGGGTCGTGGCTCGCCCTCAGGTCCAAGCTGCCGTCACCATCCAGATGTTCGAGGGCAGCAACCTTGAAGTGAATGCGCTGGTGAAGGAGCTGTCCGACCAAGTCGAGGCGGTGAATCGAGGAAGCCTTGTGCGCGCCGAGGGGATGCTGATCTCGCAGGCTCACACGCTGGACGAGCTCTTCAATAATCTGGCACGGCGCTCTCACCGGAACATGGAGGGCGGCTTCCCGCAGGCTGCAGAAACGTACCTGCGGCTCGCGTTGAAGGCTCAGACACAGTGCAGGGCGACGCTTGAGACCCTTGCCGCAGTGAAGAACCCGCCCGTGTTCGCAAAGCAAGCCAACATCAACAACGGCGGGCAACAGCAGATCAACAACGGCGTTCCCGCGCCCGCGGGTGAAAAGCCAATCCCTGAAATCAAAAAATTGGAGAAGATCGATGGCGAATGGCTGGACACCGGAACGCAGGGCGCGACAGTCGGAGCTGATCCGCACCTGGCGACCGTGGGAAAAGACAACCGGCCCCAAGACGCCCGAAGGCAAAGCAAAGGTCTCGCGTAACGCCTATACAGGCGGGCACTGGCGCGAGTTGCGCGAGATCACGAAGACGATGAACGCAGCTCTCCGCGGCCAACGCGAGGCGCTGTGAGCGCCTTTGTAGCGGTCACTTGCTCAGCATGTACACGAGCAAAAAGAGCGAAGCCACAGCCAACCAGCCTTTGGTTCTTCGGCTGATTCCAAGTCGCCCGATTCGTTCTTCATACGCAACCCGCGCTAGTGCCTCATGTCGTGCCCGAGAAATCGACTCCTCCAACGAAATGCGAAGATCCCCTGGAGGCTGCGGCGGTCGAGCTATCTTGGTGTCTTGATCAGCCATGATCTTTCCGAAGTCTGTTCACGACGAGCGGTTCGGCCCACTTTAGGGCAAGGCTCGCCAGTCTGTAAAGGACGAACTACGATCGGCGCTACGTGGAATCAGTCAACCCGTCTCCAAGAGACATCGCTATGGCTACCTCAAATAGATTGATCAGACGCTCTTCGCCAACCAAGAAACGCTTCGTTGAAGGCGAATTTGAATGGATTGAGAAGAACGGGATCGAGAACCTGAAGGGGCGCGCCGCGACAGCGGACATGCTTGCCAAGGAAGCATCTACGACTCTCACCGTTTTGCTGGCCGGCGTTGGTGGCTCAGTTGCCTATGCGATCAAAGTTGCAGGAGATCATTCAGGGGCCGTGGTGGCCGGCACCTTCGTCTGTGTGTACCTGATGGTCTTGAGCGCGCTCTTGGTCTACCGCTGCATGATGATCAACCCGATCCCAGCCGTGTACTCGCAGCCTGGCGGATTGCTGGAACGCATCAAGCACGATGCGTCATTCGACGAATGGCGGGAGGGCGAGTTGCTGAACATCGAAGACCGCATCATTGGGGCGACGAAGCGAAATGAGTTCGTTGCCAAGAAACTCAATCTTGTACGGCAGCTCGCGATCTGCACGCCGATAGTCGGGCTCGCGGGTTTCTTGTTCGCTACGAAATCCTAGGGTTGGGCCAAGGGCCCTTTCCTGGGATCGGAGGGATCGGACCACGTCGTTCCGGCTCAGGTTGAGGGGGGCGATGAAACGGAAAGGATTGCATGAAGCGCCTCTATTTCTTATTCGGTTGACGGACTTCGACCTTCGGTTCCGCTGCCTTCTTCTTGAATGAGATCGAAGATTTTGCGGGCCTAGTCGCCCTCAGTTCTGGCTTCGGTTGTGGCGGTCGTTTGGACGGTTTCTTTGGGGTGCTCATTTGTTCTGCCCTGCAATCAGGTCGTACTTCCTGCCAGCCCCATCTACGCAATCGCCAACAGCCTCCTGTGCCCCAGCGGCGAACTGGCAGCGCAGCACCTGGTTGTCCGCTGAAACCAAGACGGCGCGGGCATTGCTCGATACAGTGCTGCCGCCTCCGAAGCCGCTCGCGGTCGATTGTCCGTTTGTAGCGAAGCCAGCCCCGACGCTCCGGGTTGAGTCAAGGGCATAGGTGCCCTTGTACACGCGGCCGTCGATGTTCACGTCCATCGAGCTGGTGCGCTTGTCGTAGGAGCCGGTGTACGCCTTGCCGTCTGCGAGCATGCGCAGGGGGCCGCTGGTTGCTGCACAGCCGGCGAGAACAATGGCCAACGCGGCGAAGGCGAGTTGCTTCATGAGCTTGTTCCTTGCGATGAAGAAGGCAGGGCCTTGCACTGAACCATGATGCTGCGGCTGACAGCAGACCCACCGAACCCGCTGAACGATCCGCCCGATGTATTGGCGTAGCCGCTAGAGATGCCGAATGGGGTGGCTGTTCCTTCCTGCATCAGGAGGTCGTATCCAGCCTTACCGCAAATGTCGCCGGCCTTGTCGAAACAGTTGCTGATACTGTTCATCGCGCCTTTGCAGGAAATCGTGTGCGCAATCTTTCCAGTGGGCCCATAGGTCTGATTTGAGATCGCACATCCGCTTGTGAGGGCGGCCAGAATGATCGGCGCAATTAGCTGAGCGTTCATCGTGTCGTTCATCTCGTTTGTTGTGGGCGCTGGAGTCACGCCGCCGCTTACTCGGCAAAAGGCTGCCACGAAACAATCTCGTACTCGGTTCCGTTCGACGCCTTTCGCTTGCCCGCGCTCAAGACCCAGGTCTTTCCGTTTAAGCTGTCCAAGAGGAAGGTGTGCCGTGCGGCGAGTCCCGAGGAAAAGATCTGGAAGCGGGGACGGGTGCTGTCCGCCAGCGGGATGGATGCGGCGACTGGCATTTCTTCCCAAGCGTTTTCATCGTCCTTGGTTCGTACGAGTTGCCACACGCGCCCTGCAAAGCGATCAAGCTTGAACGTCCACTTGGCAGCCAACGGGGACTGAATAAGTTCGAACCTGGCGCCCGATGGTGACGTGGTGCTTTGATGAGGGGGTGATGCGGTTTCTTGAGCCCAACAGCAAGAGCTGCTCAGGGCAATGAATGCGATCAACAGGGTCTTCATTGAATCTCTTTCCCACTGGGCTACTGCGTTGAACACTGGTTTGCGGACAGTTCTGCGCGAAGCCCTCGCATCCGTTGCTGATCGGGGTTGATGACCTCCGGCGGCTGCCATTGCCAGTTCGTGTATCGGCTTTCGATCTTGTTGCGTTCGGCCACGAGTTGGGCGCATCGGATCGATCGCTGAGATTCCCCGGTACTAGCTTGCGCCTGTTGAGAGCGAGCAGCCTTCCCTTGCTCGGCCTGCTGCACCTGCTGTTCCCATGGCACGTCGGCAACATGCTCAATGCGTTCAATTAGGGCGTTGTGCTGGCTGCAGTGCGCTTGGGCCCAGAACGTCGAACCGTTGTAGGCCCTGCAAAGATAGATCGTGCCTGCGTGTGTTGACCCCGCCAAAAGCGCCACGGCGCAGATTCCCCATGTTTTCATCTCTCGCTCCTGGCGCGGAGTCTAGGCGGCTTCAAGCAATCCGAGCGCAGCTTCTATCCAAGGATCCGGGGAATAGTTGGCAAGTGGGACTGGAACCGGGGTTGTGGCGAAAGCCGCGAACGTAGTAGTAGCCGTGGCGAACTGAAAAAAGGATTGTGTGTTTGCGGTCCAACTGGTTAGCCAACCGGTAATCCGATCGGCCTCCCTTATGTGATCGCCGCTACCTTCAGGGTCCTCAACCGCGCTCAATAAATTTGAAGGAGCATGGTGGACGCCGGACCATTGGCTTTTGTAGCTTTTGTAGCGTGCCCTGGGGCGGGTTTGGCAGAAATCAGTTGGCCGCGCGATCCGACTGGGGTTGTGCCGCTTAGTATCCAGCGCATGCAATTCGCCGATCTTCCCGTAGGTGCCAAGTTCAGGTTCTGGCGGCGCGGCAGGGTGCTGACGAAGACCGGCAAGTCCACTTACACGGGGGAGACCGGCGAGAAAAAACAATCAGCGCCGGATGTCGAGGTGCGGCCTGAAGACGATGACGCCCCACCCGAGCCGCCAGAACGTCTCAAGCGCGACGACACCGAGGTGATCTCGAAGGCGCTAGATCTGTTGGAGGCGAAAGTCGGGCGATCGGAAGAGTTGACGGCGGCCCGTGATGCGCTGCGCCGGCTGTCGGCTTTGTCAAAGTTGAAGACTGGTCATTGAGCGCGGGAACCTCAATCGCCCTCAAATTAGTTGAGTCGAGTTGAGAACCGAGACGACCTTCGGGCGCCTTTCGTAGCGTGCCGTATGGGGCTCTTGGGATTTTCAGCCCTTCGAGCGCATGGCCTGGCCACTAGGCCTTAGCGTTGGCAGAAACGTCCAGTACGCGCGCGCGAGCCCGGGCAGACTTTTGTCTCCGCTCGCAGACCATCGGAAAGTTTTTGGGGCTGCCGGTTGCGGATGCGCGGCGACAGCGGCAAGCGTCGTTCTTGAGGGATTTGCTTACAGGGGCGCTTACATGAAAAAGCCGGCAAGCATCATGTGAGTAGACGCTTACCGGCTTGATCTCGGTTTGACTGGTGGCTCTTCACGGACTCGAACCGCGGACCTGTGGATTATGATTCCATCGCTCTAACCGACTGAGCTAAAGAGCCGAGCCCAAAATTATAGCTGTTTCCGAGCTGTCCTATAGCGCTCGATGGGGATGCGGACTCTTTCGGCGAGCGCACGACAGCCTCGCGAGTTCAACGTGAGGTAAAAATCAGCGGATGCTTGCGCCCGACGCGATTTCCGTTTCCCTTGAAGCCCTGCCAGACGATCAACTGACGCTTGCCTATGTGGGCGGCGACACGTCGGCCTTCGACTTGCTTTACGCACGACATGAAAGCGCGTTGTATCGGTTCGTCCGGCGCCTGTTGGGCATTCGGCTCGCGCCTGAGGCGGACGAGGTGTTCCAGGAGACCTGGACGCGCATCATCTCCGAGCGCGAGAGTTTTTCGCCGCAAGGCATCGCTTGGCGCACCTGGGCCTTCACCGTCGCGCACACCCTTGCCATCGAGCGGCTGCGGATCAGTGGTCACGAGGTCGCCTTCTATGCGCACGACGAAGACGGCGACGGACTGGAGGCGGCTCGGCTGTTCAGCCGTGGACTGCTGCAAGGCGGCAGCGAGTCTGCCGATGCCTCTTCCCCTTCAATGGAAGAGCTTGCGTTCTGGCGCGCGGCAGGCCGCCGGCTGCTGGCCTGCCTGAACGAACTGCCCGAGGACCAGCGTGCCGCCTTCCTGTTGCGCCATGAGGCCGGCTTTACGTTGGAAGTGCTGGAGACCACGCTCGACGTCGACATCGAAACGGTCAGAAGCCGGCTGCGCTTCGGCCTGAAGAAGCTTCGTGCTTGCATGGAACGGTACCTCTCGGTTGTCGACGCTGATGCCGACGAGGGAGCAGACGATCTGCACGATCGTCAGGTGTGGCGGGCGCTTGAACACGCGCCGGACCACAGCGTCGTGCCCGACTGGCGGCTGCGCAAGGGCATCCTGAGGAGGGCCTACGATGCCGTGGGTGCGCTGGATCCTGAAGAGGCCGAGGCTGAGCTCGAACGTGCGGCGCATTCCGGATGGGGAAGTGTGTTCGTCCAAAGGGGCAGAGGCAAAGGCTCACGCCTGCTTCGAAGCGCGGCTGTCGTTGCGGTGCTGCTTGCCGTCGTCGCATTGTTCTTCTTGCAGCGCGACCCCGTTCCGATTCCGCGTCCTGTCAATGAAGCACGGGTGGTTGCACCGACGCCGCAGGCCGAGCAGCAGTCAAACACGCTTCCCCTTTCAGGTGACATCGGATCAGTCAACCACTCCGCGCCGCTTGCTGAACTCGCCCAGCCGGCGGAGCCAGCGTCAGCGCCAGTAAGCATCGCCCCTCAGCCGACGCCTCGACCAGAGCCGCCGCGCCCAGCCACCGCGGAAAATCAGCGAGCCGGAAGCCCGCTCCCTCCGACCAAGCCTGCGCCGGTGCCGCCGTCGAACACCGTCGCGCGGCTGGTTTTGCCAGATTCGCCACCCGGCACGCCCCCGAAGGGAGCTGAAACATCCGCGCCAAGGCCCGCCGATGCCCCACCGCCGCCCGCAGCCCCTGCGGCGAGCCGCCCGTCGTCTTCATCGGTCCGAACCGAGGCGACCGATCCTCCTACCTTCGCGGCCCTCTCACAATGGAGTCGGATCACGATCAGCCGGCGCGGCGGAGAGTCTCACAGTTTCTCGCGTGAAGAGGCACGCGACCTGAATGCCCTGCTTGGATCCGCCGCCATATCGGCGGTCGGCGCTCAGACACTGAAAGCAGCGCCCGAGTGGCGGGTGTCGCTGGAGCGCAAGGGCGAAGTGCTCGCCGTCTTCGAAATCGCGGGCTCGCAGGTGCGTTGGCGCGAGGGGAAGACGCCGCCGGCGACGGGAATGCCTTCCAGTCCGTCGCTGTCCGCGTTGCGGGACGCGCTCAGCCATGCCGTTCAGCAGCCAGAGGCATCGGCAGCGCCTGAGTCGCCGCAGACGCCCTGAGTGCGCACACCGATGCTTGATGCTACTGATGCTTGAAATCAGGAGCGCGCTTGTTCAGGAACGCATCCATGCCTTCCTTCTGATCCGCCGTTGCGAACAGCGCATGGAACAACCGCCGTTCAAACATCACACCATCTGACAAGCCGCTTTCGAAAGCGCGGTTGACCGACTCCTTGGCGGCCATCACGGCAATCTGCGAATAGCCTGCGATCACCAGGGCAGCACCAAGGGCTTCCTCGGCGAGTTTGTCGACGGGAACGACGCGGCTCACCAGCCCGGCGCGCTCCGCTTCGGCCGCATCCATCATTCGGGCCGTGAGCGCCATGTCCATGGCCTTGGATTTGCCGACCGCGCGTGGCAGCCGCTGCGTGCCGCCCGCGCCGGGGATCACGCCGATCTTGATTTCGGGTTGCCCGAACTTCGCGTTATCGGCCGCGATGATGAAGTCGCACATCATTGCCAGTTCGCAACCGCCGCCAAGCGCAAAACCCGCGACCGCAGCGATCACCGGCTTGCGAATCTGCCGGATGATTTCCCAGTTGCGTGTGATGAAGTCGCCTTTGTAGGCATCCAGGAAGGTGTACTTGGCCATGGCGGAGATGTCCGCACCGGCCGCGAATGCGCGCTCACTGCCGGTGACGATGATGCAGCCTATGGCGGAATTCGCGTCGAAGTCCTTCAGTGCCTGACCCAGCTCGGTCATCAACGCGTCGTTGAGCGCGTTCAGTGCCTTGGGGCGGTTGAGCGTGATGATGCCGACCTTTTCGGCTTCGACCCGCACTTCGATGTTCTCGTAGTTCATGCGTATCTCCTTTGTTTGAACAGTCCGCAGGCGGCGACAGGCCGTAAGCCTAGGCGCGACTCAGCCAGCCGGAAAGCTTGACGGAATCCTGCGCGAAAAGGCGCCACGTCGTCACGCCCGTGGGCATTGTGAGCGGCAGGCGCAGCAAGCGGCGATCACGTGCCACGAGCGCTGTCAGCTTCCTGGCCGTGCCCAGGTACAGGGCAAGATCGTCGAGGCGAGCGAGCCGCCATGCCTGAGCCGGCCGCCCCTTGCTCGCCGGCAATTCGATCCCGATCCATTCGTCGTTGGCCGAAAAGCCCGCTTGCTCGGCCGCGCCGCCGCGCAGCACGGTCTTGACTTGCACGCTGCCGTTCGACTCGGCCACTCTCAGGCCGAGTTCCTGCGCGCGTTGGGCCGGGTCGTCGAGCGTGGCCACGCCGTGCGCCCGCAGCAAATCGGACAAGGGCAATTCGTCCGTCGAATGGACCCAGCTTGCGATTTCCGTAGCAAATGATCGGCCGCCGACCGCTTCGAGCGCGGCGGCGAAGTCGTCTTCATCGATGGGGCCGCCATCGCTGTTCTTCCACAGCAGACGCATGGCCTGGTCGAGCGTGCCCTTGCCTTCGGAGCGAAGCGTGAGGTCGAAGCACAGCGCGACCAGCGCGCCCTTCGTGTAGTAGCTCACGGTGGTGTTGGCTGTCTGCTCGTCCTGTCGGTAGTACTTGACCCACGCATCGAAGCTCGCCTCCGCCACCGACTGAACGACCCGCCCCGGCGTCTGGAGCACCTGGTTGATCGTCTTGTTGAGCAGCTTGAGATAGCTCGCGTCGTCGATGCGACCGGCGCGGCGCAGCAGCAGGTCGTCGTAGTAGCTGGTGAAACCTTCGAAGAGCCACAGCAGGCGCGTGTAGTTTTCGTGCGCGTAGTCATAGCGCGAGAACTCGGCCGGCCGCATGCGCTTCACGTTCCAGGTGTGGAAGTACTCATGGCTGATCAGGCCGAGCAGCGTGGTGTAGCCATCGGGCTGCTTGCGGGCCCCGACTTGCGGCAAGTCGCGGCGCGTGCAGATGAGGGCTGTCGAGTGTCGGTGCTCAAGGCCTCCATAGCCGTCGTCCACCGCGTTGAGCATGAATACGTAGCGGTCATGCGGCGGCTTCGGTCCGTTTCGTTTGCCGACCTTGTCGCCATGCCAGAAGCGCATCTGCGTCTCGCAGATCGCCTGGGCGTCGGCCAGCAGCCGCTCGCCGTCGAAGGAAGCCGGCGCGCCAGCGACGACGAAGCGATGCGGTACGCCGCAGGCTTCGAATTCGGCACTCCAGAACGCGCCCATTTCGACCGGGCTGTCGGCCAGTTCGTCGTAGCCGGATGCGAGATAGTTGCCGAAGCCGTGGCGATCGATCCGCTGGGGCTTCAGCGCCGTGGCGCACGACCAGCGAGCGCCGTCCTTCGGCGTCGCGGGCGCAACCACGTCGATCCCGTGTGGCACCTCGGTCAGGCCCTCGACCCTCAGGCAGAGGCTGGTGCCGTTGAAGAACCCGCGATCGGCATCGAGCCATGCGGTGCGCACGGAGTTGTCATAGGCGCAGACCTCATAGCGCAGCTCCAGAGCCTTTTCGGGCACGCATTCAATCTGCCAACTGCATTTGTCGATCTGGTGCGTCGCAAGCTTGCGCCGCCCCTGCGTGGCCCGCAGGTTCTGCAGGTTCTTCGAGAATTCGCGCACCAGGTAGCTGCCCGGAATCCAGACCGGCAACTCGACGCGCTGCAGCGCGGCCGGCTTATCGATCGTCAATGTGACGCTGAACAGATGCGCGCTCCGATCCGCGCACTCCACGCGGTAGTGGATGGCCGGCGAAGCCATCAATTGAGAGCGGCGAGTTGCTTTTCGACCTGCGCGGCCGGGATGGCACCCGGTGCACGTGTGCCGTCGCTGAAGATGAGCGTTGGCGTGCCGGTGATGTTGTATTTCTGGCCGAATTCCCGATTGCGCGTGAGTGCCGCGGTGTCGCATTCGCCGGCGTCAGGTGTCACGCCGCGTTGCATCCAGTCGTTCCAGGCCTTGGCCTTGTCCTTGGCGCACCAGATGTTGCGTGCCTTGACGACCGAATCCGGACCCAGCACCGGGTACAGGAAGAGTTGGATGGTGACGTTGTCGACCTTGGTCATGTCGCGCTCGAACTGCTTGCAATAGCCGCAATTCGGGTCCGCGAACACGGCCAGCCTGCGCTTTCCGTTGCCGCGCACGATCTTGATGGCGTCCTTCATCGGCAGCTTGTCGAAAGCGACTTCGCTGAGCTTTTCGACCCGCTCTTCGGTGAGGTTCCTGCGTTGCTTCACATCGATGAGATTGCCCTGCAGCAGGTAATTGCCCTGCTCGTCGGTATAGAAGATCTCGAAGCCGTTGACGCGCACTTCATAGAGGCCCGGAACCGGCGACTTGGTGACTTCGTCGATCTTGGCGAACTGCGGAATGCGCTCTGCCAGGTTCTTGCGGATTTCGGCTTCCCCGGCGGAGGCCGTCAACGCGTGGCCCAAGGCAAGGAAGGCCATTGCCGAGAGGAGAGGACGAAAAAGAGGGCGCGCGAGTGGTTTCATGAGGGTGTTCCGACGTTCATTGCAGGCCCATGGCCTGACGTGCGATCCAGTTCTTGACGAGCCGTGTGCGGTCGAACCCGCGCATGCCCCAGTTACGCAGCGCCGGCAAAGGATCGGCGCTGTGGGCGAAGAGTTGTTGAAGTCCGTCCGTGGCGAGGCTCATCGACAGCACGTCGGTGCGGCGCGAACGTTCGTAGCGGCGCAACAGCCGTGCGTCTCCGACGCCGCGCCAATAGTCGCGCGTCTTGATCACTTCCGCCAGCGCGGCCACGTCGGCAAGGCCGAGATTCAGGCCCTGGCCTGCGAGCGGATGCACGGTGTGCGCTGCATCGCCGGCAAGCGCCCAGGCCGACCCATCGCCGAGCCGCCCCGTCCATCGGCCGGCGATGGCGCGTTGCAAGGGCCAAGCGGCGCGTTGGCTGTTGAGTGTGAGCGCACCGAGCGAGTCATGAGTGGCTTCGCGCAGGGCGGCGCTGAATTCGTCCTCTCCCTGGGCGAGTAGAGTGGGCGCTCTCAGTTGGTCGACCGACCATACCAGCGCCAGCGAGCGGTCAAAGGCGTGCGCGTCTGCGGCGCGGTTCGCATCCGCGAGCGGCAGCAGCGCCAGCACTTCGCCCTTGTCGTTGAACCACTGGCGTGCAATGCCGTCGTGCGGCCTGTCGGCTTCGAGCCGTGCTGCGATCGCGTGTTGGGGATAGCGCGTGACTTCGTAGCTCACCCCGAGCGTTTCGCGAGTGGCGCTTGCGCGCCCTTCGCATACCACGGTGAGGGACGCCGGCACCGGCTCCGTCACGACTTCGATGCGGGGCTGAAAGCGCACTGCATCGCTCAATTGCTGTTCGAGCGCCGGGACGTCGACGATCCATGCCAGGGCGTCGACCTTCTGGCGCGCCGCGCTGAACTGAACGCGGCCGCCTTCGTCACCGTAGACGAGCATCTCGCGTACCGGCATGGAATGCGCCGCGTCGGGCCAGGCCCGCAGGGACTCGAGCAGGGTCTTCGAAGCCGTGTTGAGCGCATAGGCGCGCACGTCTTCCGTGGCTGGCGCAGCGGCAGGCGCTACCAGCGCCACGCGCACGCGCTCGCGGGCCAGCAGCAACGCCAGTGTGCGGCCGACGATGCCGGCGCCGCGAATGCAAACTTCGGGAGGAAGAGCCATCGCGGCATTGTAGGAGGAGCCTTTGCCAGTGCCGCCGTGCGGGAGAATCGCGGCTCTTGACCATGGACCCAAGGAACCGCCCGTGAATATCTCCGACTTTGATCTCCAGGCCAGAATCGCGCGCCTCTTCGTCTATCCGGTGAAATCGTGCGCTGGCGTGGAGGTCACGGAAGCGCTCGTCATCGAAACAGGGCTTGAGTTCGATCGCGCCTGGATGGTTGTCGACGAGGCAGGCGAATTCGTGACACAGCGCGAATTGCCGCGCATGGCGCTGATCAGGCCGCAACTCAGGCACACCGAAATGGTGCTGCGGGCGCCTGGCATGCTGGCCTTGCACATTGCCTTCGACCGCGTCGAAGCGCCGACGCGCGTGCGTGTCTGGAAGGACAAGATCGCCGCCTACGACATGGGCGATCTCGCTGCGCAATGGTTCAGCGACTTCCTCTCGGAACCAGGCCAACCGCGAAAGCTGCGCATGGTCCGTTTCGATCCGGAGCAACGGAGGCTGTCGAGCCTCGACTGGACGGACGGTATCGAGGCCCTCAACCAGTTCGCCGACGGTTATCCCTTGCTCGTGATCAGCGAAGGATCGCTTGCCGAACTGAACGCAAGACTCGCGGCCGCGGGCCATGCCCCGGTGGGCATCGAGCGCTTCCGGCCCAATCTGGTGCTCGCGGGTACCGAGGCGCATGACGAAGACCGCGTCGATGCAATGCATGTCATCACGGGCGAAGGCGAGGTCAACCTCCGGCCTGTCAAGCCGTGCACACGCTGCTCGATTCCCGACATCGATACCGAAACAGGCGTGAGCAGCCCCGAGGTGAGCGACGCGCTGCGGACGTATCGCGCCGACGCGCGCGTGAACGGCGCCATCACCTTTGGCATGAACGCAATCGTGTTGCAGGGCGTTGAGCACACCTTGCGGGTCGGGCAGCCCGTGGGCGCCAATCTCCGCTTCGAATGAGGACGGGCGCGGGCGTTCGGCTCGCTAAAGGCGGCGCGCCTAAAATCGCCGATTCCCCCAAAGATTTCTGAAAGCCCCCGCCATGAGTCTCCAGTGCGGCATCGTCGGCCTGCCCAACGTCGGCAAGTCCACCCTCTTCAACGCGTTGACCAAGGCAGGCATCGCGGCTGAAAACTATCCCTTCTGCACGATCGAGCCGAACGTCGGCGTGGTCGAGGTACCAGACCCGCGGCTCGCCGAATTGGCGGAGATCGTGAAGCCCGAGCGCATCGTGCCGGCCATCGTCGAGTTCGTCGACATTGCGGGGCTTGTCGCGGGCGCAAGCCAGGGCGAAGGACTTGGCAACCAGTTCCTCGCCCACATCCGCGAAACCGACGCGATCGTGAACGTCGTGCGCTGCTTTGAAGACGACAACGTGATTCACGTCGCCGGCAAGGTCGACCCCATCTCCGATATCGAGGTGATCCAGACCGAACTGTGCCTGGCGGACCTGTCGACCGTCGAGAAAGCCTTGCACCGCCACACCAAGACCGCGCGCTCGGGCGACAAGGAGGCGATCAAGCTCGTCGCGCTGCTCGAAAAATGCCAGGCCGCGCTGAACGAGAACAAGCCGGTTCGTGCCGTCGAATTCAGCAAGGAAGACAAGCCGCTGATCAAGCAGTTCTCGCTGATCACGGCCAAGCCTGCGATGTTTGTCGGCAACGTCGCCGAAGATGGCTTCGAGAACAACCCGTTCCTGGATCGCCTGCGCGAATATGCGGCAGCCCAGAATGCGCCGGTCGTTGCCATCTGCGCCAAGATCGAGGCCGAACTCGCGGACATGGACGATGAAGATCGCAAGATGTTCCTTGCCGAGATCGGCCAGGAAGAGCCGGGCCTGAATCGCCTCATCCGCGCGGCTTATACGTTGCTCGGATTGCAGACTTACTTCACCGCTGGCGTGAAGGAAGTGCGAGCCTGGACCATCCACATCGGCGACACGGGCCCACAGGCGGCCGGCGTGATCCACACCGATTTCGAGAAGGGATACATCCGGGCCCAGACGATTTCCTTCAACGACTTTATTGCGTGCAAGGGTGAACAGGGCGCCAAGGACGCGGGCAAGATGCGCGCGGAAGGCAAGGAATACGTGGTCAAGGATGGCGACGTGATGAATTTCCTGTTCAGTTCCTGAAGCCTGCGCAGCATCAAGGCATTCATGATCACGGTCCATCACCTCAACAACTCGCGCTCGCAGCGCGTCCTCTGGTTGCTGGAAGAGCTGGCGCTTCCTTACGACATCGTGCATTACCAGCGCGACACCGAGACGATGCTCGCACCGCCGTCCCTGCGCGCAGTGCATCCGTTGGGGAAGTCGCCGGTGGTGACGACCGACGATGGGTTGACGCTCGCTGAATCGGGCGCCATCGTCGAAACCTTGATCGAGCGCTATGGCAACGGCAAGCTCGCTCCGGCCGCTGGCTCGCCTGAAGCCGTGCGCTATCGCTATTGGCTTCACTATGCAGAAGGTTCGGCCATGCCGCCGCTTCTGCTCAAGCTGATGTTCGACAGGGTCGAGAAATCCAGGATGCCCTTCTTCGCGAAGCCGATCGCAAAGGCCATCGCCCAAAAGGCCAAGACGGCGTTCATCATGCCGAACATCAAGAGCCATCTGGACTTCATGGAAGGTGAGCTCGGCAGGAGCGAATGGTTTGCAGGCGACGCGTTCACTGGGGCCGATATCCAGATGAGTTTTCCGGCGGAAGCCGCCGCCGTGCGCGGCGGGCTCAATGGCTCGCGACCCAGGCTGATGTCCTATCTCGAGCGCATTCATGCGCGGCCGGCCTATCAACGCGCGCTGGAGCGCGGTGGTCCGTACGGGCTCTTGAGCTGATCACGGCCTCAGCTCGGCCACATGTGCAGCAGCGCGACGGTCATTGTGATGTAGCGCGCGAACTTGCCAATGGCCATGTAGCCGAGGCAAGGCCAGAAGGGCAGCTTGAGCCAGCCGGCGACTGCGCAAAGGGGATCGCCGACGATCGGTAGCCAGCTCAGCAGGCACGCTTTCGGCCCGAGGCGTTCCAGCCAACCGAGCACGCGCAGATGGTGTTTCGAGTGCGAATATTTGTCGGCAACCTTGTGCGCGCCATAGCCCATCCACCAGTCGACGCCGCCGCCCAAGGTATTGCCGAGCGTCGCAATGAAGATCGCCGGCCAGAACAGTTCGGGGTTGAGCTTGAGTAGCCCGAACAGCACCGGTTCCGACCCGACGGGCAGCAATGTCGCTGATACGAAAGCGGCGATGAATACCGTGCTCAACCCATATTGAGGAAGCGCCAGGAGCGCCATGAGTGAGTCGAGCCAGTCTTGCATGTGCGCTGCAGTATAGAAAGCCGCAGACACAACGGCGTGTAGGTGCAAGTATGGATGCCAGGTGTTGCAGACACGCCATCTGGCCCCGGTCAAGGTGCAAATCGTTTCAGCCGGCACACCGCGCGGCCGCTACAATCGTGCCTCATTTTTCAGCAGCCCAGCGCGCGCGACTTCTCCCAATGACCTTGCACATCGGCAACATCGCGCTGGAAAACCGCCTGTTCGTCGCGCCCATGGCGGGCGTCACCGATCGGCCGTTTCGCATGCTGTGCCGCGAGCTCGGCGCAGGCTATGCAGTCAGCGAGATGGTCACGTCGCGCAAGGAACTGTGGGGCACTCTCAAGACCTCGCGCCGTGCAAATCACGATGGCGAGCCCGGCCCGATCTCGGTGCAGATCGCCGGCACCGACGCCGACATGATGTTCGAGGCCGCGCAATACAACATTGACCGTGGCGCACAGATCATCGACATCAACATGGGTTGCCCTGCCAAGAAGGTGTGCAACAAGTGGGCCGGTTCGGCGTTGATGCGCGACGAGCCGCTGGCGCTCGAGATTGCCGAAGCCGTGGTCAAGGCTGCTGCACCGCACAACGTCCCTGTCACGCTCAAGATGCGCACCGGATGGAGCGACGATCGTCGCAACGCGGTGACGCTGGCGCGGCGATTCGAGCAGGCCGGCGTGAAGATGCTCACCGTTCATGGGCGCACGCGCGAGCAGGGCTACAAGGGGCATGCGGAGTACGACACGATCGCGGCGGTCAAGGCAGCGGTGTGCATTCCGGTCGTTGCCAACGGCGACATCACATCACCGGAAAAGGCGCGCGACGTGCTTGCCGCCACCGGCGCCGATGCGGTGATGGTCGGCAGGGCCGCGCAAGGCCGGCCCTGGATCTTTCGCGAGATCGCGCATTTTCTGGAAACGGGAACGCACCTTGCGCCGCCGCTGATCGCGGAGGTAAGGCGCCTGATGCTCGAGCATCTCCAACAGCACTACGCCCTCTACGGCGACTACAGCGGCGTTCGCACGGCGCGCAAGCACATCGGTTGGTATGTGCGTGCGCTTCCGGGCGGCGAGGAATTCCGCAGTGCGATGAACGCCATCGAAGATTGCGACGCGCAGCTGCGCGCGGTGGCCGGATTCTTCGACACGCTGGCAACCCGGATGGATCGCATCCCGCTTGCCGCGCGTGACGCGCTCGAGCCCACGGACGAGCAGGCGGTCGACGCGCTGGCGTGAAGCAGGCAAGAACAAGAGGAGAAGAAGAGAAGGCCATGAGCAAGAAACACATTGAAGACTGTGTACGAACCAGTCTGGACAGCTATTTCCGAGATCTGCGAGGAACCGAGCCCGACGGCATGTACGACATGTTGGTTCGTGTCGTTGAAAAGCCGTTGCTCGACGTCGTGATGACGCGCGCAGAGGGCAATCAATCCAAGGCCGCGCAATGGCTCGGCCTGAACCGCAACACGCTGCGCAAGAAGCTGGTCGAACACAAACTGCTGAAGTAACTCCTGATGAATGCACTGATTTCCGTTTCCGACAAGACCGGCATCCTCGAATTCGCCCAGGCGCTGCACGCGCTTGGCATCAAGCTGCTGTCGACCGGCGGCACCGCCAAGCTTCTGGCCGATGCCGGCCTTCCGGTCACGGAAGTGGCCGAGCTGACGGGCTTTCCCGAGATGCTCGACGGTCGCGTGAAGACCCTGCACCCGAAGGTGCATGGCGGCCTGCTCGCGCGCCGCGACGTGTCCGCGCACATGGCGGCCCTGAAGGAGCACGGCATCGACACCATCGACCTGCTGGTGGTCAATCTTTATCCGTTCGAAGCCACGGTAGCCAAGCCGGGTTGCACGCTGGAAGACGCGATCGAGAACATCGACATCGGCGGCCCGGCAATGGTGCGCAGCGCTGCCAAGAATTGGAAGGACGTCGGTGTGTTGACTGATGCATCGCAGTATCCGCGCGCACTGGCGGAGCTCAAGGCCGACGGCAAGCTCAGCGACAAGACCAAGTTCGCGTTTTCGGTCGCGGCCTTCAATCGCATCAGCCAATACGACGGGGCGATCAGCGACTATCTTTCGCGGATCCAGGAAGACGGCAATCACGCGTTGTTTCCGGCGCAAAGCAATGGCCGCTTCGTCAAGCTGCAGGATCTGCGCTATGGAGAGAATCCTCACCAGCAGGCCGCGTTCTACCGTGACCTGTATCCGGCACCGGGTTCGCTGGTCACGGCCACGCAGTTGCAAGGCAAGGAGCTCAGCTACAACAACATCGCCGACGCCGATGCCGCCTGGGAATGCGTGAAGAGTTTCGACACGCCCGCGTGCGTGATCGTCAAGCACGCCAATCCTTGCGGGGTCGCAACGGGCAACGATGTCCTGGACGCATACAGCAAGGCCTTCAAGACCGATCCGACATCGGCCTTCGGCGGCATCATCGCTTTCAATCGCCCCTTGGACAGAGCGACCGCCGAGGCTGTCAGCAAGCAGTTCGTCGAAGTGTTGATGGCGCCGGGCTACGCGCCCGAAGCACTCGAAGTGTTCAAGAGCAAGGTCAATGTGCGCATCCTGCAGATCGCGCTGCCGCCTGGTGGCAAGACGGACTGGGACAACGGCCGCAACGCAGTGGACGTGAAGCGCATCGGGTCGGGGCTCTTGATGCAGACGGCCGACAACCGCGAACTGTCCATCGACGAACTCAAGATCGTGAGCAAGAAGCAGCCCACACCGGAGCAGATGCAGGATCTCCTGTTCGCATGGAAAGTCGCAAAGTTCGTGAAGAGCAATGCGATCGTCTTCTGTGCGCAGGGCATGACGATGGGTGTCGGCGCAGGGCAGATGAGCCGGCTCGACTCGGCGCGCATCGCGAGCATCAAGGCGCAGCATGCGGGTCTTTCGCTTTTGGGCACCGCGGTCGCAAGTGATGCCTTCTTCCCATTCCGCGACGGACTCGACGTGGTCGTCGATGCGGGCGCCACCTCGGTCATCCAGCCCGGTGGCTCGATGCGCGATCAGGAAGTGATCGATGCCGCCAATGAGCGCGGCGTCGTGATGGTGCTCTCAGGCGTGCGTCACTTCAGGCACTGAGCTAGTCCTGGGCGGCGCCGAAGCGGTATTTCAGCTGAAAGCTGATTCCGCCGTAGAGCCGGTCCTTGATGCTGGGGATGATCGCCACGTTCAGACCCCAGTTTCGACCTTCGATCGCGGCAGTGGGAATCACCGCCGCGAACCACCCGCCGTTATTGGTCTTCGGGTAGCCATCAAAGCCGCCCACCACGGCACCGAGCTTCACGCCGTGGAATTCGAACGGCATGATGTACAGCCCCGCGTAGTGCGAGCGCTCGCGGTCGCTGTTGCGGAACAAGCCCGCGGTCAACGAATACGTTTCGTTGATCGGCCATTCGATTCCGACGCCTGGGTTTGCATCCTCCAGATCCTTGTTGCGATCGAAGTGCAGTGTGTAGAAGCCCGGATTGATCCAGACTTTGCCAAGATCCAACTCGGCACAGGCCAGGCCGGGCATGAGCAAGCTCGCGCCTGCAATCAGCGACAGCAGCTTCATGCGGCTACAGCGCCGCAAAAATCTGGCGTGCGGACTCGATGGTCTGCGCGATATCGGCGTCGCTGTGCGCAGCGCTCACGAAGCCTGCCTCGTAGAGCGCTGGCGCGATGTACACGCCGCGGTCGAGCAAGCCGTGGAACAGGCTGTTGAACCTGGCGCCATCGCTCTTCATCACGGCGGTGTAGTTCTGCGGCAGTGCATCGAGCAGGAAGAAGCCGAACATCCCGCCTTCGCTGTCGGCGCTGAACGGAACTCCTTCAGCGGCCGCCGCAGCCTTCAGTCCGTCGACAAGCGTGCGCGTCTTCTGCGACAACGCATCGAAGAAACCGGGCTTGGCCACTTCTCTCAACGTCGCGAGCCCGCAGGCCGTTGCCACAGGGTTGCCCGATAGCGTGCCGGCCTGGTACACCGGCCCGAGCGGCGCGAGCTGTTCCATGATCGCGCGAGGTCCGCCGAATGCAGCCAGCGGCATGCCGCCGCCGATGACCTTGCCCAGCACCGTGAGGTCGGGCGTGATCCCCAGCACGCCTTGCGCGCCGCGAGGGCCGACGCGAAAGCCCGTCATGACCTCGTCGAAGACCAGCAGGGCGCCGTTCTGAGTGCAAAGCTCACGGCATCGTTTCGCGAAAGCGGCGCTTGCGCGAACAAAGTTCATGTTGCCTGCGATGGCTTCGATCATCAGGCAGGCGATCTCGTGGCCGTGCAGCGCAAAGGCTTCCTCGAGCTGAGCGAGATTGTTGTATTCGAGCACCAGCGTGTGTTGCACGACTTCGGGCGGCACGCCGGCAGAAGTCGGATTGCCGAAAGTCGCCAGCCCCGAACCCGCCTTGACCAGCAGCGCGTCAGCATGGCCGTGATAGCAGCCTTCGAACTTGATGATGTATTTGCGGCCCGTGGCTCCGCGTGCGAGACGAAGCGCGCTCATCGCCGCTTCGGTCCCCGAGCTCACGAGGCGCACCATTTCCATGGACGGCACCAGCGCAAGGATGGCTTCGGCAAGTTCGATCTCGCGCTCCGTCGGCGCACCGAACGAAAAACCTTCGGTCACCGCGCGCTGTACAGCGTCGACCACGGTCGGATGCCCGTGCCCCAGAATCATCGGCCCCCAAGAGCCGATGTAGTCGATATAGCGCTTGTCGTCCGCATCCCAAAAATAAGCGCCCTGTGCTCGCTTGACGAAGCGCGGCGTCCCTCCGACCGCCTTGAACGCGCGCACCGGCGAATTCACGCCCCCCGGAATGACCGCGCGAGCGCGCTCAAAAAGAATCTCGTTCTGATCAGAATGTGCCATCCCCCAAGTATCTTCCAAGCGAACCAGCGAGCACCAGAAACACCGCGGAACCGGCTCAGCCGGGCCGCAGGTGTTGCCCCCGGTCAGGGGGAAGGCGAAGCGACACGCAGTGCGCGCAGCCTGGGGGCGAGCAACACCTAGTGCCGAGTGTCGTGCGGCGGCAGCGCAAAGTCCGACGGAGAGGCTGGGTCGGCGTCCTCTTCTTCATCTTCAGGCTGCGCCCAGAAGAGGCGATCCGGAAGCACGTGGCCCATTCCCGGACGAAAGCCGGCGTCCAGACAGCGATCCATGTAGCTCAGCGCCTCGCTTGCGGCGGCGACGAGGTCCGTCCCGCTGGCGAGCAGTGCCGAGAGAGCGGCCGACAGCGTATCGCCCGCGCCTGCGAACACGGCATCGAGTCGCTCGTACTTCTCGCTCGCCAGAACCGATTGCGGCGACGCCAGCACGTTGTCGATGAACTGTTCGGGCAGGACCAGTCCGGTGACCAAGGTGTACGGAACCCCGAATTCACCCGCCGCCTTTGCCACATCGCGGGCCGTGGGCGGCCGCTCCCCGCTCCAGTCGGGCAGCAGCCAGCGCCAAAGAGTGCTGTGATTGCCGACGAGGACCGTCGTCTGCGGCAGCACCAGTTCGCGGAACGCATCGAGGTAGGCGTCGATCTGGTCGTCTTGCCACCACGAAAGGTTCGGCATGTAGGCGACGACAGGAACCTCCGGATAGTCCGTCGCCGTCTCGGCGACTGTGCTCAGGTTTTCCGGAGAGCCCACGAAGCCGATCTTGATCAGTTGCACTTCCACGTCTTCGAGGATCGATCGCGCCTGTTCGGCCACGGCTTCCTCGTCGAAAGCGAAGTGATCGAATATTTCGGCTGTGTCGCGCGCGTAGGCTCCGGTCACGACCGGCAGCATGTGGGCGCCGACGGAAGCCATCGCCACCGCGTCCGCGCCAAGGCCGCCGGCACCGCTTGGGTCGCTGGCATTGAAAACCAGCACGCAAGGCGGATTCAAATCGCTCTCTTCCGCGGCTTCATCGTTCGAGGGGTCGGTAAGATCGCTCACTTTGATCGTGCTCTGTTGGTAATGGGGAAGTCTTCATACTCAGGCAGGGCTCACCGGGATGGTGGCATATCTGAGACGCTTGTCACGAGTTTCTCGATACGTTTGGATACGATCGTTGCATTTGATGAACAGGGACCTTAAGCTGCGATGAATACGAAAACCTGGATGTGCCTGATTTGTGGGTGGATCTACGACGAAGCGGTCGGAGTACCAGAAGATGGTATTGCGGCCGGTACGGCGTGGGCAGATGTCCCGATGAACTGGACCTGCCCCGAGTGTGGGGCCCGCAAGGAAGACTTTGAAATGGTTGAGATCTAGAAGCATGGCATAGGGCCGCGCTTCCTGTGTTCCTTGTGGGAGCGCAGCGGTCTTCAAAGGTGTCAAAGAGGAGCGGTGCCAACAATGAGCGCGACTGGATCTGGTTACAAGGTGCTTGTCATCGACGACAGCAACACCATTCGGCGCAGCGCCGAGATCTTCCTCAAACAAGGCGGCCACGAAGTCCTCCTCGCGGAGGACGGCTTCGACGCTCTCTCCAAGGTGAATGACCACAAACCCCACCTGATCTTTTGCGACATCCTGATGCCACGCCTGGACGGCTATCAGACTTGCGCCATCATCAAGCGCAACTCGCATTTCTCGAATGTCCCTGTCGTGATGCTGTCTTCCAAGGATGGCGTCTTTGACAAGGCGCGTGGTCGGATGGTCGGCTCACAGGACTATCTCACCAAACCCTTCACAAAAGACCAACTGCTTCACGCCGTGCAGCAGTTCGGTATCGTTCAGGAAGCGCAGTAAATGCCCATTCGCAAAGTGCTCGTCGTCGACGATTCGAAGACCGAGCTGGTATTTCTTTCAGACCTTCTTCAGAAGAATGGCTTCTCGGTGAAGACGGCCGAAAACGCGGACGATGCCATGCGTCGCCTCGAAGAGGAGCAACCGGATCTGATCCTGATGGACGTTGTCATGCCGGGCCAGAACGGCTTCCAGCTCACCCGCGCGATTGCTCGCAACCCGCAATACGCGTCGGTTCCGATCATCATGTGCACCAGCAAGAACCAGGAAACCGACCGTCTCTGGGGCATGCGCCAAGGTGCAAGGGACTACATCGTCAAACCGGTCAATCCGGCTGAGTTGATCGCGAAGATCAGCGCGCTGGCCTGATTCCCGCAAGCGTTTCAACCATTCCATGGCCAACCGCGACGCTCTTCGCGCATTTCAGTCCCGGCTCGCCGGCCGTCTCCAGGCGGCGCGTACGTCAGGCGTCTCCGCATCGTGGCTTGCGGTCGAAGCGGGCGACGCAAATTACCTGTTTCCGCTCGGGCATGCGGGCGAGATTTTTCCGTGGACGTCTCCCGAGCCGGTGCCCTATACCGAGCCCTGGTTCCTCGGCGTGGCCAACCTCCGTGGTGGGCTGTTCGGTGTCATCCAGCTTTCTGCCTTCGTTTCGGGCGCAAACGCTGCCCCGGTCGCTGCCCCCGTCGCCAACGATGGCGCGCGCCCCCAGTCGCGGCTCGTCGCACTCAATGAAATGCTTGAAGTCAACTGCGCGTTGCTTATCGATCGGCTGGTTGGCTTGCGCGGTGTCGATGCTTTTGTTGCATCGCAAGCGCCGGAGGCGGACGGCCCGGCTTGGCTGGGCCATTCATATACAGACGCCGCTGGAGCGCGCTGGCAGGAAATCAACCTGCAAGCGCTCTCCCAGCAACCTCAATTTTTGAGCATAGGCGCCTGAGCGCTGCGCCCAGTACCGAATACAACCTGAAGGAACGACCGTGAGCTCGATCGCCGACAAGTTCAAGAAATTCCTGCCTGTCGCCGGCGGCGACGTCCGCATGGGGGCCGACAACGGCGCCACCCTGGCGCTCGACGGCATTGACACGATGCAGCCCCAGGACGAAAAAACGATGCTGATCCACAGGGACACGCCAGCGCCCGAAATGACCACGCACTCATCCGACGCCGAAACCACCGCGACACCCGCTGAAGATCCGGCGCCGCCGGTCGAAGCGACGCCGGACGTTGCCGCTGCGAGCCCCACGCGAACCGAGCGCTCGAGGCGCACCCAGCGTTCGAATCCCGCCCGGCAGCAACGGATTCTCGCGTTGGCACTGGCCGCCGTGGTGCTGTTGCTGCTGCTGGTTGCCGGCTCCGCCATCCTGCGCGCCGAACGGCTTGCGCAACAGGTGGCCGCCACCGGCCAATCGCTCATGCAATCGCAGCGGCTGGCCAAATCCGTCTCCCAGGCCCTCGTGGGCAACGTGGCTGCCTTCGCCGAAGTGAAGGACAGCTCGGATGACCTGACGCGCCGCGTACAAGGTCTCGCAAACGGCGACGACGCCATCAAGCTCGAGCGCGTCGGCAGTCAGTACGACGCCGAACTGGGCAAGATCACGCCGCTGGTCGAGCGGGCGGACAAGAGCGCCAAGGCCGTGTTGGCTCAGCAGCAGATCCTGACGCAGGTCGGCAACGCCTTGCGTGACATCAATCGCCAGTCTTCGGATCTTCTGGAAATGGCTGAAACCGTGGCCTCGCTCAAGATGCAGCAGAACGCCACGTTGCCCGAGATTTCCGCTGCAGGCCAGCTTGTGATGCTGACGCAGCGCATCGGCAAGTCGGCCAACGAATTCCTCACTGTCGAAGGCGTGAGCCCCGATGCCGTGTTCCTGCTCGGCAAGGACCTGAACTCCTTCCAGGAAATCTCGCGGGGCTTGCTTGACGGAAGCGCGCAGCAACGCCTGCCTGGTACGCGCGACCCGCAGACGCGTCAGCAGCTCGAAGCCATCTTGAAAACGTACGAACAGACTCGCACGCAAGCCAGCGCGATTCTGGGCAATCTGCAAGGCCTGGTCGCCGCTCGCGAAGCGCAAGCGGCCATCCTTGCAGACAGCGAACCCCTTCGCACTTCGCTTGGCGACCTGCAGGACAAGCTCTCGGCACGCACCGGCCTTGGCGCGGGTACCGTCGTCATGCTGTTCGTGCTGTCGCTGGCCGCACTGGCCCTCGCGGGCGCAATCGGTTTCGTGCAGGTTCGCGAAGGCCGCGAACGTGCCGCCGCAGCCGAGCGCGACCGGCTCGAAGCCGAACGTGCGAGCGAAGATGCCACCCGCGTCAATGCGGCGAACCAGGCGGCGATCTTGCGTCTCATGAACGAACTGCAGACGGTTGCCGAGGGCGACCTCACGCAGGAAGCCACGGTGACCGAGGACATCACCGGCGCCATCGCCGATTCGGTGAACTACACGGTGGAAGAACTTCGCTTGCTCGTTGGCAACGTTCAGAACACGGCCACACGCGTGGCGCAAACGACCTCGCAGGTTGAAAGCACGTCGACCGAACTGCTTGCCGCCTCAACCGAACAGCTGCGCGAGATTCGCGAAACGGGCCAGTCGGTGCTCACGATGGCCGAGCGGATCAACGGAGTGTCTTCACAAGCGCAGGAATCGGCCACGGTGGCGCGCCAGTCGCTGCAAGCCGCTTCGTCGGGCTTGCAGGCCGTGCAGAACGCAATTGGCGGCATGAACTCGATTCGCGATCAGATCCAGGAAACCTCCAAGCGGATCAAGCGCCTGGGCGAATCGTCGCAAGAGATCGGCGAAATCACCGAGCTGATTTCAGACATTACTGAGCAGACGAACGTGCTGGCGCTCAACGCAGCCATCCAGGCGGCTTCCGCCGGCGAAGCGGGCCGCGGCTTCTCGGTGGTTGCCGAAGAAGTGCAGCGACTGGCTGAACGTTCCGCTGACGCCACGCGCCAGATCTCGGCGCTCGTGAAGGCGATTCAGACCGACACACAGGATGCGGTCGGCGCCATGGAGCGCTCCACGCAGGGTGTGGTCGAAGGGGCCAAGCTTTCCGACAATGCGGGTACCGCGTTGTCCGAGATCGACCGTGTGTCGCGCCGCCTTGCGGATCTGATCGAGCAGATTTCGCAATCGGCCTCGCGCGAAGCTGATTCCGCCAATGTCGTGGCTGCCAACATCCAGCACATCTTTGCCGTGACCGAGCAGACCGGTGAAGGCACTCGCACCACTGCACAGCAGGTCCGCGAGCTTTCGCACATGGCTGAGGAGTTGCGCCAGTCCGTGTCTCGTTTCAAGATTTCGTAAAAACGCAGAGCCCCCAACGTGTCGATTCAAAGCCCTGCAACCGCCCACACCGCCGGCAACGCACCGGCGACAGAGGATCTTGGGCCGTTGGCCTGGGTCCTTGGAGAAATCCAGAAATCGCTCGACGGTGTAGGCAAGTCTCTGCGGCGCTTCGCCCGAGACGCCGCGGCTGCCGCGCCTGGAACCGAGATCGACACGATGCCCGTGCGGCTGGCACGCCAGCAACTGCATCAGGCCGTCGGCGCATTGCAGATGGTGGGCCACACCGCGCCTGCACTCGTGCTGGGTGCGATGGAGTTCGCAGTCCAGAGCTTTGTGACCGAGCCTTTGCGCTGCACCGAAGCGGCAGTGGTCAAGATCGATCGCGCGGGCTTCGCGGTCGCGGACTTCCTGAACGCGGTGATTGCAGGCAAGGTCGTCTCTTCGGTCGCTCTTTTCCCGCAATACCGCGAAGTGCTGGAACTGGTCGGCAACGAGCGCGTGCATCCGGCCGATCTCTGGAGCATGAGCTGGCGCTGGGTCGAGATCAAGCCGGCACCGACGCAGACTGCATTGGTGTATGACCCCGCCGTCCGGTCGAAGCTCGACCGCGAAGTGCTGCAGGTGGTCAAGAGCGGCGACGACCATGCCGCGCGCCGACTTCAGGCCTTGTGCCTCGGACTCGGCCGAGGCGCTTCGATGCCGAGGGTCGCCAGTTTCTGGACGCTTGCCGCAGGCTTCTTCGAGGCACTCGCGCTGGCACTCATTCCGGCGGACAGTCACGTCAAGCGCGCAGCATCGCGCGTGCTTCTGCAATACGCCACTCTTGCTCGCGGGGACAACACTGTCTCGGATCGCCTCGGACAGGACCTGTTGTTCTTCTGCGCCCAGGCGGTTCCTGGGCCGAAGGACGAAGCCGCCACCCTGCGCGCCGTTCGCGCTGCCTGGGGTGTCGCCAACGAACAGACGGTCGACTACACGATCGAGCAATTCGGCCGCTTCGATCCGCTGATGCTGGCGCAAGCGCGCAAGCGCATCGAAGCCGCCAAGGAAATGTGGTCGGCTCTGTCGGGCGGCGACGTGACCCGGACGCGGCAGGTGGTCGACACTTTCGCGCAACTCGGCGAATCGCTGCAGAAGCTGCATCCACCGAGCATGCCGATGGTGCAGGCGCTCAACAACGCTGTCGACGCATCCATGAGAAGCGGCCAGGCACCCAGCACCGAACTCGCGATGGAAGTCGCCACGTCCGTTCTGTACCTGGAAGCAGCTTTCGAGGATCTCGATCCGCAGGATCGGCAGCTGACCGCGCGCACCGTGCAACTCGCCGGACGGATCGAACGCGCGCGCGATGGCGGCCGTTCGGAACCGCTCGAGCCCTGGATGGAGGAGCTCTATCGCCGCGTGAGCGACCGCCAGACGATGGGCACCGTCGTCAGCGAGCTTCGCAGCCACCTGAGCGAACTTGAAAAATCGCTCGACCAGTTTTTCCGCCGCCCCACCGAAAAGGGCCTGCTCCGCACAGTGCCCGGGCAGCTCCTGCAAATGCGCGGGGTGTTTTCGGTCCTCGGTCTGGATCAAGCGGCGCAAACGGTGCAGCGCATGCGCGAGAACGTCGATCAGCTTCTTGCTGAAGAGTCGCCAGTGGACGAGATCCGCGCCTTCGATTCGCTCGGCAACAACCTGGGCGCCCTAGGTTTCCTGATCGACATGCTGAGCTACCAGCCCGCGCTGGCCAAGCGGCTGTTCGTGTTCGACTCTGAAATCGGCGAGCTCAAGCCGCTCATGGGGCGGCAGGGCGCCGAAGGCGGCGCAACGGAAGCGGCGGCACCGGTGTCGTTCGCGTCCGCGTCGGGCACAGTCGCTCCCACCGAGGCTGTCTTGAGTGTCGAGGAAGTCGACGCCCAGATCGCGGCCAAGCTCGCCGCGCTTGCCTCACCCGGCACGCGCAAGCCGCCGCCTTCGCCCATCGAGGAATTCAGCCGGGCAACCACCAGCTGGACCTCCAAGATTACCGGCCCCGCGCCACTGGAAGCGCTGCCCGATACCGAAGTCACGGAGCTGGAGGAAGACGATCTCCAGAACATCTTCCTCGACGAAGCGCGGGAAGTGCTCCACAACGGATTGGCGGCAGTCTCGGCGCTTGGCGCACGGCCGACCGACGAAGGCGAACTGACCGTCCTGCGGCGTGCATTCCACACCCTCAAGGGCAGCTCGCGCATGGTCGGGCTGATGGACTTCGGCGAAGCCGCCTGGTCGCTGGAGCAGGTGCTGAATACCTGGCTGGCCGACGAGCGCCCGGCGACGCCCGAATTGCTCGAGGGCACCCGTACCGTGCTGCGCGATTTCGCGACGTGGGTCGAGGCTATTGCCTCGGGCGAAGCTCACGAATGGCATTCGGCGCCCTTCATCGCCATCGCCGAGGCGCTGCGCACAGGCGAGCCGCTCGCTCCGCCGGCTCGCGTTGCGGACGTGGACGCATTGGTCGCGGCCGCGCGCCACATCGCTGCTGAATCCGAGCCGGTTCCGGCGCCGGCGGCCGAACCGCTGCCGCTGCCCGCAATGCCGGTGATGCCCGATCTGCCGGACCTCAGTCTCGACTTCGGTGCGCCCGAGGAGCTTGGCGAACCGCCGGCTGCAGAGGGCGCCGAACACGCGGAACGCGCGGAACGCATTGAAGAGCCGAATTCCGACAACGGCTTTGCTTCGACTGATTTTCTCGACTTCGATGCGAAGCCAGAGCCGCCGTCCGAAGAAGCGACCCCGCTGGGAGACATTGAAGACGTCGACTTTCTCGAGACCATGCACACATCGATCGAGCCTTCGCTCGCCGGTGTGGCTCGCTCGGAGAGTGCAGCACCTGAGCCCGAAGCCGAAGCCGAACCCGAGCTCCAACCCGAATGGCTGGCTGTGCCCGAGACGGCACAAGCCCCGGCGATGGAACTTGCCGCGGAAACTCCGAAGCCCGACTCTGCGGCGGAGCTGTCTTTCGAGCTGACCCTGGAGCCGGAGGCCGAGGCGCTGCCGGAGCTGGCGTCCACGCCGGTGCCCGAACCGGAGCCGGAAGCATCGATAGAACCCGCCGTCGAGACGTTGCCTGCAGAGGTCGAGACTGTTTCGACGGACGCCCAGGCGCCGATCGAGGCTCCGCCGGAGGCACCTTCGATTGCCGCCGCGCCGAGCGCGGAGGAGCAGGTCAAGGTCATTGGACCTTTGCGCATCGGCATCGCGCTCTACAACGTCTACCTGAACGAGGCCGACGAGTGGTCTCGCCAACTCGCAACCGAAGTCGGCGAATGGGCGCTCGAGTCCCATCAGCGCGTGTCCGACTCGACCATCGGTCTTGCGCATTCGCTGGCCGGGAGTTCCGCAACGGTCGGCTTCCATAGCCTGTCTGGCATGGCGCGTTCCTTCGAGGCCGCGCTGCAGCATCTGCAGATGCAAGGCAGGGGAACGCCGGCACAGGGTGCTGTGCTTGTGGCTGCGGCCGAAGAACTCCGGCGCCTGCTCCACCAATTTGCGGCAGGTTTCCTCAAGGATCCAGCCGAAGCAACGCTGCTGGCCTTGCGCGACGTCGCGGCCTCGCAACTCGCCGCAGAGCCGCCAGAAGTCAAGGCTGTGCCGCCGCTGCACATCGTGCGCGAGGCTGCAGCCGATGTAGCGCTGGATGATTCCGACGAAGGCCTGGACGTCGCGGACGCAGTCGACACTGACTTGTTCCCGATCTTCGAGGAAGAGGCTGCCGAATTGCTGCCTCAACTCGGCGGCGCGCTGCGGGAGTGGTCTCAGCGTCCTGACGATGCGGCGTCGCGCTCCTCGGCGTTGCGCACGCTCCACACGCTCAAGGGCAGCGCACGCCTCGCTGGTGCAATGCGCCTGGGCGAACGGGCCCACCGCATGGAGTCCGAGATCGAGGCGATCGCCCTCGACGGGGCCGACCAGCGGTCGATCGAGCAACTGTTGACTCGCTTCGATGCTTTGCAAGCAACCTTCGACAGCCTGCGGGCTGAGGACGATGCCATCCAGACGGACCTGGTCCGGCGCGCCATCGTCGCGACGCCCGAGCACAAGGTCGACGAACACGAGCGGGAGCATGCCGCCGAGGCCCAGCCGTCTGTCGCAAAGACAGAAGCAGGGACTGAAGCGGAAAGCGCGGCGATCGCCGTACCCGCAGACCGCTCGGGCGTTGCCATACCTTCGCCTTCGGCGCTCACGCCGTTGCGCGCAGTGTCCAGCCAGGCGGTGCGCATCCGCACCCACCTGCTCGACCGCTTGGTCGCACAGGCCGGCGAAGTCATCATCACGCGTTCGCGGCTGGAAGCCGAACTGGGACAGTTGCGCAGTTCGCTGAGCGACCTGACCGGCAACCTGGACCGCCTGCGGCAGCAGTTGCGCGACATCGAGGTCCAGGCGGAAAGCCAGATGCAATCGCGTCTGGCCCAGGCGAAGGATTCACAGCAGGGCTTCGATCCACTCGAATTCGACCGGTTCACGCGCGTGCAAGAACTGACTCGCATGATGGCCGAGTCGGTCAACGACGTGGCGACGGTTCAGCGCACGCTCCAGAAGACGGTTCAAGCAACCGAAGACGACTTGAGCGCACAGGCGCGCCAGACGCGCGAACTGCAGCGTGGCCTGCTGCGCACGCGCATGGTGGAGTTCGAAGGCATCTCGGAGCGCCTCTACCGCGTGGTGCGCCAAGCGTCCAAGGACACCGGCAAGCAAGTGCGGCTGGACATCACCGGCGGCTCGATCGAAATGGATCGCGGCGTTCTCGACCGCATGACGCCGGCCTTCGAACACCTCCTGCGCAATTGCGTCGCGCACGGTATCGAGGATGCCGCGGCTCGCGAAAGCGCCGGCAAGGATGCAAGCGGGCTGATCACCATCGAACTGCATCACGAGGGCAACGACGTCTCCGTGAGCTTCCGGGATGACGGCGCCGGACTCAACTACGAGCGCATCGCTATTCGGGCTCGCGCCTTGGGGCTCATTGCGGACGGTCAGCAGCTCAGCCATGACGAAGCGGCTGAGTTGATTTTCCAGCCCGGCTTCTCCACGGCCGCCCAGGTGTCGGAACTGGCCGGCCGCGGAATCGGCATGGATGTCGTGCGGGCGCAGGTGGCAGCGCTTGGCGGACGGATCGAAACTCACAGCAAGTCGGGCGAGGGCACCACCTTCAAGCTGGTGCTGCCGCTGACTACCGCCGTGACGCACGTGGTCATGATGCGTGCCGGCACCGTCACGATCGGTGTGCCTTCCAACTTGATCGAACTGGTGCTGCGCGCGAACGCATCCGATCTCGAAAAGGCGTATCTGGATCAGCGCTATGCCTTCGGTGGCGAGCAGGTGCCGTTCTTCTGGGCGGGCGCGCTGTTGCAGTCCTCGGCGGGCAGCGACCGCGCTGCGGGCAAGGCCAACACCATCGTCATCGCCCGAAGCGCCGCACAACGCGTCGCGCTCCACGTGGACGAAGTTCTGGGCAACCAGGAAGTGGTCGTCAAGAATCTCGGGCCGCAGCTTTCTCGCCTGCCAGGGATGGCCGCGATTTCGGTGCTGACCTCGGGTGCCGTCGCGTTGATCTACAACCCGGTCGCACTCGCCGCGATCCACGGTGAAAGAGCCCGCGCGCTGCAGGCGACCGCCGGCCGCCATGGGGCGTCCCAGGACGGACGCGGGGCGGAACCCGCTGCACCTGCAGCCAAGGCTCCATCGCAAGTCCCGCTGGTGCTGGTAGTGGACGATTCCATCACGGTGCGGCGCGTCACCCAGCGTTTGCTGCAGCGCGAGGGATATCGCGTGTCGCTCGCGGCCGACGGTCTGCAGGCGCTCGAACGCCTGCAGCAGGAGCGGCCTGCCGTCGTGCTGTCGGACATCGAGATGCCGCGCATGGATGGCTTCGACCTGGCGCGCAACATCCGTGCGGACGCTTCGCTGGCCGATCTGCCGATCATCATGATCACTTCGCGCATCGCTGAAAAGCATCACGACCATGCGCGCGCGCTGGGCGTCAACCACTATCTGGGCAAGCCGTACTCCGAAGAGGAGCTGTTGCGTCTGGTGCGCAGCTACACCGGCGTCGACTTGCCGGTCGCCTTGGCCGCCTGACGCGTCAGCGCGTCTCGTGCGGCGTCTGCCGCACGACGGCGTAGCGCTGCAGCGTTCGCTCACGCGCTTCAGCGTGGTCGACGATGGGCTTGGGGTAGTCAACCCCAAGCTTCAACCCTGCGGCCTCCAGTTCGAGCGGCTTCGCTTCCCATGGCGCATGGATTGAGGCGTTGGACAGCTTTGCGAGTTTCGGCAGGTACCGGCGGATGAACTTGCCTTCAGGGTCGAAGCGCTCGCTCTGGGTGACCGGGTTGAAGATCCTGAAATAGGGTTGCGCGTCGCACCCGCTCGAACTCGCCCACTGCCACCCGCCATTGTTCGATGACAGCTCGAAGTCATTGAGATGCACCGCAAAGTAGTGTTCGCCGCGCCGCCAGTCGATACCGAGGTCCTTGCAGAGAAAGCTGGCAACCACCATTCGCAGCCGGTTGTGCATGTAGCCGGTCTGGTTGATCTGAGCCATTGCCGCGTCGATCAGCGGATAGCCGGTTTGTCCGTTGCACCATGCGTCGAACTGGGCGTCGGCGTGCTTGCCGTGGTGCCACTGGATCTTGTCGTATTCGGGCCTGAAGCTGCGTGATTCTCCATTGCTCGCCACATGCGGGTTGTGCGCCAGGATCTGAAAATAAAAATCGCGCCAGATGAGTTCGCCGAGCCATGTCGCGGCGCCCTCGTTGCCTTGGAGCGAAAGCTGGTGCGCAACGCCTGCAAGCTGGCGGATCGAGACCGTGCCGAAGCGCAGGTGCACGCCCAGGTAGCTCGGGCCGCGCACGGCGGGGTAGTCGCGCGCCGCGCGGTAGCGATCCATGCGCTGAACGAAATCATTGAACAGCGCAGCGCCGCCCTGGCTGCCGGTCGGAATGTCGATGTCCGCGAGATTGCTTTTCTCGAAGCCGAGCTCAGTCAGCGTCGGCACCGGCGACTGAAACCTTTCCGGCGCGACAGTCAGCGCGTCAGCGTGGCTGCGGGTCGGATACGGCTTCAGATAGAAGTCGTCGAGCTTGGCGAGCCATGCACGCTTGTAAGGCGTGAAGACCGTGTACGGCTGCCCGGCATGCGTCAGCACCTCGTCACGGTCGAAGATGGCCTGGTCCTTGTAGCTATGAAAGGCGATTCCGGCGTTGGCCAAGGCGCCCAACACCTTGGCGTCGCGTGCAAGCGCCGCCGGCTCATCATCGCGATTCGCGAAGACGGCCTGGACTTCGAGCGAACGCGCCAGCTCCGGGATCTCGTCCTCTGCTGTTGCATGGCGAACGATCAGCGATCCGCCCTGGGCGCGAAGCTCCGTTTCGAGCTCGACCAGCGATTCGCGGATGAACTCGACGCGGCGATCCACGCGCGGGAGCGGATCGAGGATCGGGCGGTCGAAAACGAACACGCAGACGACCTGCCGGCACGTTCGCAGCGCCTGGTAGAGCGCGGCGTTGTCGTCCAGACGCAAATCGCGGCGAAACCACATCAACCCCTTCGGATAGATCTTGTCGACGGCCAGTAAAATCGGTGGCATGGCTTTCGATTCTGCCCCGATGAACCTTACGCATCATTTCCTGATTGCGATGCCGGGTCTGGAAGACAAGGCCTTCAATCGCAGCGTTGTCTATCTCTGTGAGCACAGCGAGCGCGGCGCGCTCGGCCTCGTGATCAACAAGCCCAGCGACATCAATCTCGGCGTGCTGTTCGAGAAGATCGAACTCCATCTCTCCAGCCCGGAACTCGGTAACGCACCCGTGTTCCAGGGCGGCCCCGTGCAGACCGAGCGCGGCTTCGTCCTCCATGAACCTGTCTTTGCCCACGAGGACAAACCGAACGAGTCCGTCTATGCATCGACCATGACCATCCCTGGCGGCCTGGAAATGACGACGTCCAAGGATGTGCTGGAGGCGCTCGCCACCGGCGCGGGGCCGCGCAAGGTGCTGGTGTCGCTCGGTTATGCCGCCTGGGGCGAAGGCCAGCTCGAATCCGAACTGGCCGAGAACAGCTGGCTGACGGTCGGTGCCGATCCGGCCGTGATCTTCGATACGCCCATCGAGCAACGCTACGACAAGGCCCTGTCACTTCTGGGCCTCCAGGCTTGGACCCTGTCACCCGACGCGGGGCATGCATGAGCGTTTCGGCGATGCCTGACGCTGCCCCTTCGGTTCCTTCCCATTTTCAAACCTTCCTGGCTTTCGATTACGGCCAGAAGCGCACCGGCGTCGCCAGCGGCAATCGTTTGCTGAAGACTGCGACGCCGCAGCCGACCATCAAGGCCGAAGGCGACGCGCGCTTTGCACAGGTGCAGGCGCGCATCGGCGAATGGCAGCCGGATGCGCTGGTGGTTGGCGTTCCCTATCATCCCGACGGCGCACCGCATGAAAACACCCGTGCCGCCCAGCGCTTCGCGCGTCAATTGCACGGCCGCTTCAAGCTGCCGGTGTACGAGGTCGACGAACGCTACAGCACCACGGAGGCGCTCGCCTCGGGTGCGCGCGATGCCGACGCCGCGTCGGCCTGCATCATTCTTGAACAGTTCCTGAGGAGCCTTCCGTGAACTCCATCCCTGACGCCGAAGCGCTCTACCTCGGGTTGCTGCGCGGCGTGAAATCCCTGATGCGCGAGGACACTCGCCTAGTCGGCATCACATCGGGCGGCGCCTGGCTCGTGGAGCGCCTGCAAAAAGACCTGGGCCTGCCCGGCGCGCCGGGTGTGATTTCGTCGGCCATGCACCGCGACGATTTCGCCCGGCGCGGCTTGTCCGCAAGCGCGCAGACGTCGCTCCCTTTCGATGTCAACGGCGCCGATGTGCTGCTGCTCGATGACGTGCTCTACACCGGACGGACGATTCGGGCCGTGCTCAATGAATTGTTCGACTTCGGCAGGCCGGCGCGCGTACGGCTGGCGGTGCTGATCGATCGCGGCGGCCGTGAGCTACCTGTGGCCGCTGATTTCGCCGCCCAGAAGCTCGAACTGCCTGCCACGCAGTTGCTTGCACTGGCCCGCGGCAACACCGGTGCCTTCAGTTTCAAGGTGGAGGAGAACGCTTGATGCTCTACAAACGAAATCCCCAACTCAACAAGAACGGCGAACTGATTCACCTGCTCTCGATCGAGGGTTTGCCCAAGGACATCGTCACCCATATCCTCGACACCGCCGCGAACTTCACCAGCGTGAGCGACCGCGAGGTCAAGAAGGTGCCATTGCTGCGCGGCAAGAGCGTGTTCAACCTGTTCTTCGAGAACTCGACTCGCACGCGGACCACTTTCGAGATCGCGGCCAAGCGCCTGTCCGCGGATGTCATCAATCTCGACATCGCGCGGTCCTCGGCGACCAAGGGCGAATCGCTGCTCGACACCATCGCCAACCTGAGCGCGATGGCGGCCGACCTGTTCGTCGTGCGCCACAGCGAGTCCGGCGCGCCTTACCTGATCGCGCAGCATGTGGCGCCGCATGTGCACGTCGTGAATGCCGGCGATGGTCGTCATGCGCACCCGACGCAGGGGCTGCTCGACATGTACACGATCCGCCACTACAAGAAGGACTTCGCGAACCTCACGGTTGCGATCGTCGGCGACGTGCTGCATTCGCGTGTGGCGCGCTCCGATATCCATGCGCTCACCACGCTGGGCTGCGCTGAAGTTCGGGTGGTCGGCCCAAAGACGCTGGTGCCCGGCGATCTTGCGCAGATGGGTGTCCGCGTCTGCCACACGCTCCAAGAAGGCATCAAGGACTGCGACGTCGTCATCATGCTGCGGCTGCAGAACGAGCGCATGAGCGGTGCGCTGCTGCCTTCGTCGCAGGAATTCTTCAAGACCTACGGCCTCACCCCCGAGAAATTGCAGTTGGCAAAGCCTGATGCGATCGTGATGCATCCGGGGCCCATCAACCGCGGCGTGGAGATCGACTCCGCGGTGGTCGATGGCCGGCAAAGCGTGATCCTGCCGCAGGTCACTTTCGGCATCGCGGTCCGGATGGCCGTGATGAGCATCGTTGCAGGGAACGAAGCATGAGCAATCTTCTGATCACCAACGGTCGCGTCATCGACCCTGCCTCCAAGCTTGATCGCATGGCTGACCTCGCAATTGCCGACGGAAAGATTCTCGCCATCGGGAACGTCTCCAGCGAGTTTCGCGCCGACCGCACGCTCGATGCCCAAGGGTGTTGGGTGGTGCCGGGTCTGGTCGACTTGGCTGCGAGGTTGCGCGAACCCGGCTACGAGCACGAGGGCATGCTCGAAAGCGAAATGGCCGCAGCAGTCGCTGGCGGCGTCACGAGCCTGGTCTGTCCGCCCGACACAGACCCGGTGCTCGACGAGCCGGGCTTGGTCGAGATGCTCAAGTTCCGCGCCGAGAAACTGCAGAGAGCTCGCCTCTTCCCGCAGGGAGCGCTGACGCGCGGGCTGGCCGGCGAAGTGTTGACCGAAATGGCCGAACTGACCGAGGCCGGCTGCATCGGCTTCGGCCAGGCCGAAGTCCCTTTCGGCAACACACAGGTACTGCAGCGCGCGCTGCAGTACGCCAGCACCTTCGGATACACGGTCTGGCTGCGCCCCCAGGAACGCGATCTGGGCAGGGGCGTTGCTGCCAGCGGCCCGCTGGCGACCCGCCTCGGCTTGGCGGGAGTGCCGGTGGCAGCCGAGACGATCGCCATCTTCACCATCATCGAACTCATGCGCAGCACGGGAGCACGCGTGCACCTGTGTCGCCTGTCGAGCGCCGCCGGCGTGGAGCAGGTGCGCGCGGCCAAAGCCGAAGGCCTGGCGCTGACCTGCGATGTGAGCATCAATTCTCTGCATCTGGTCGATACCGACATCGGCTATTTCGACAGCCGGGCGCGCCTCAATCCGCCATTGCGCCAGCAGCGGGATCGCGACGGGTTGTCGGCTGGGTTGGCCGACGGAACCATCGACGCCCTGGTGTCCGATCACACGCCCGTCGAAGCGGACGCCAAGACCCTTCCCTACGCCGAGAGCGAGGCCGGTGCGACAGGCCTTGAATTGCTGCTGCCGCTCGCGTTGCAGTGGGGCGAGCAAAGCGGTGCGGGGCTGTCGCGTGCGATCGAGGTCGTCAGCGCCGCGCCCGCGCGCCTGATCGGCCTCGCAGGTGCGGGTCGCCTGGCCGAGGGTGGTGCCGCTGATTTGTGCGTGGTCGACCCCGCTTACGAATGGCAAGTCACGCCCGACGCGCTCAGAAGCCAAGGCAAGCACACGCCCTTCGGCGGCTATGCCATGCACGCACGTGCCCGCTACACGCTGGTGGACGGACGCGTCGTTCACGGCTGACCCGCACGATGCAGGCCCTGTCCGCGAGCCTCAGGCTGCTGCGAGCCCTCGCGCATGTGTTCGGAGGCTGGTGGACCATCCGGACCCGGTTTCCGCATCTATCGGCGGCCGAGCGCGAAGCCCGCGTGCAGCAATGGGCCGAGCGAATGCTGAACCTGATGGGGATCAGCTTGACGGTGCAAGGTACGCCGCCGACGCACGGGCCGGTGCTGGTGGTCTGCAATCACCTCTCGTGGCTCGACATCCTGACGATTCATGCGGCGAGGCATGTGCGCTTCGTTTCCAAGTCGGTCGTGCGGCACTGGCCGGTCATCGGCACGTTGTCGACTGGGGCCGGATCGCTCTACATCGAGCGTGAGCGGCGACGCGACGCCATGCGCGTGGTGCATCACATGACGGAGGCGTTGCGCAAGGGGGACGTGATCGCCGTCTTCCCGGAGGGAACGACCAGCGACGGCCATGGCTTGCTTCCTTTTCATGCGAATCTTCTACAAGCAGCCATCTCCTCCGGTGCGCCGGTGCAACCCGCCGCCCTGCGGTTTGCCGATGCGGCTTCGGGGGAGACCAGCTATGCGCCGCGATACATCGACGACGACAACCTGCTCACGTCCGTCTGGAATACGCTGAAAGCACCGCCGCTGCTTGCAATTGTCCGATTCGGAGAGCCCCAGCCGTCGCATGGACGCGAGCGGCGTGAGTGGGCGCGAAGCCTTCACGCGGACGTCCAGACGCTTCGCCGTGATCTGAAATAGCGTTCTTTGCTTCCGGGCCTGATGGCGGGCCCGTCCAAAAAACAGCGCCCGGGAGGGCGCTGTGCAACGGCGCCATGAGCGCCGGGAGGAGGAAATCGTCGTCGGGGGGCGGGCCTGAGCGGCCAACGCGCCTCGGGAGTTTCGCGAAGGGCTCTTTTTAATGCCTAGGTATTCACCTTAGGCCGCGCTTGGGCGTTTCGCTGCCGGAGAAGGCTGCGGGCGGACGTCGTCCGCTGCCTACAGCAATCCCTGGCGCGGCAAAAGGGGCAACAGGCCGAGGTAGTGGTCGAGCATCTGGAAGTGATCATCCAGAAAACGATCTTCCCGCTCCAGCAGGTGTGGGATCGGCACCCAGTCGGCGGCCGCCGCATCGTCGTCCGCCTGCAAGGATGGGAGCTCGCGCTCTCCGAGATCGAAGAAATGACCGTGGGTGATGGTGCGTCCGCGCTGGCTCCGGTCGGGCCGGTCGAACACGTCGTTGGCTCTCAGGGCCGCGCGCAGCGTGGCAGGCGGAAGTGCGAGGTGCGTTTCTTCGTCCAACTCGCGCAAGGCGGCCTGTAGGGTCGTTTCGCGCTGTTCCAGGAATCCTCCCGGCACGGCGAGCAGTCCTTTGCCAGGCGCGTGCCCACGTTCGATGAGCAAGACCTTGTCCTGACACTTCACCACACAGTCGACGGTTACCAGCACCGGCGGATAGGGTGCCGATGCCCACGATGCGTCGTATTCGCGAAGCACCGCAGCCTCTTGCTGGAGCGCCTCGAAGAGGCTTTGTGCACTCCAATCCCTCAGGAAGTCCGCAGTGCTTGCGGGAATCTCCTTCGCCAGTTCGACAAGAGCCTTCGATGGCGCAGCGAATATGGCATCGCGCATGGCGCTCGCGGGGCGAATGGGCAGGCTTTCTCCAAGCTGAAGTGACCATTCTGGAAATTCGCGGAGGTATTCGCGCGTGGCGTCCCGGATGTGTCCAACCAGCACGGTCGAAGACGGTTTTTCAACGCTGTGCTCAGCCAGGGCCTGCGCTACGCCTCGTCGGACTGCCGCCAACCATCGCGCCTCGTTGAAATAGTCCCGCACCGGCACGAACATGACGCGCTGCTGTTCCAGTGCAGGCAGGGCCCGGCGCACCATCTCCGCTCGCTCTTCCCAGGTGAATGGGTGCTTTGGCGAGCGGGCCTGAAATGCCGAGCCGATCACCACGACCACATGGGTGGCCGCGTCGAGCGCCTGCCTCAGAAGGGAAAGATGGCCCTCATGAAATGGCTGGAAGCGGCCGATGAGAACAGCGAGATCGCGCGTCGAAGAATGCGAGGAAGTCATATTGAATGCGAGAGCATAGGGCGTTCTACTTTGCGAACGCCCCGCTCGCGCAATTTGATTCCTGCGACGCACTCAAGTCCACATCAAGAGCGCTTTGCCAGCATGCTTCCCAGCGCGAAAACCGAATTCGGCGCGTTAATGGGCGCCGGCTTCACGCGCGCGGCGGGCACGACAACGCGGCGACCCGGTCTTTCGACTTCCACACCGCGCGCGATCTGTTCGTCGACCAGGCTCTGCAGCGTGATCGAGTCGAGAAATTCCACCGCGCGATGGCGGACGGAGGCCCAGAGTTCGTCTGTCGCGTGGCGATCCACCGCGCCTGGCACATCACCCGACAGGGGCCTTGCCGTGTCGTCCGCGATGCCGTCGATCGCCATGATGATGCTCGCGACGGTGATCTCCGCTGGCTTCTTGCCGAGCGAATATCCCCCGCCGGGGCCGCGGGTGGACTCGACCAGGTTGTGGCGGCGCAACTTGGCAAAGAGTTGTTCGAGGTGCGACAGCGAAATCCGCTGTCGGCGGCTGATGGAGCCCAGGTTGACGGGGCCCGCGGCGCCTTGCAGTGCCACATCGATCATGGCGGTGACTGCAAATCGGCCCTTGGTGGTGAGACGCATGGTGATTCTTCCTGTACGGGGAGCGGCTGTCGCCGCCGGATAAGCACATCGGGCGCACGGATGCGCGATGCAGGCGCTCGCATCGAGAGAAAAGCGGAGCCAAAGGCTCTCGAGGCGGCGAGGCTTAGACGGGGAGGGCGGTGCTGCGAGGTGGCCGCTTGGGCCGCTCGAGCCAGGGAGAAGGCGAGCTGTTCGCGGCCGATCGGGGCGGCCATGCGGACGCGATTGCCTCGACCACCAGCGGTTGTCCGCCGGTCAGGCATTCGGTGAAGTCGGGGCTTGCCTCATCCAGGCCCGCCGTCTCATCGTTCGCGTCAGGGTTGAGCGGATCGCCCATGGAAGAGGCGTCTTGCACTACGGTCACGAGCTTGCTGGTGCCGTCGTGCGGCTCGCTCCCTCCGGCTTGCGCGATGGTCGCGAAGCCGTAGCAAGACAGCAGAAACGCAAAGAAGGAGGCAATGAGCCAGCGTGGCATGGGCGATGGATTTTAACTTTGCGCCGAAGGGCGGTTTATTCCCACCTCGGGAGGTCTTGCAACGCGGTGTTGGGCCGGTCGGTCAGGTCGACGCTGGTGATTTCCTTTCCGCTCGGCCCAAGCTCAACGTCCCAGGTGATCTCCCAGGTGTGATCTTCGGTGCGGCGAACCAGGCAAATTTCTTCGCCGGCCGCAAGAAGTTGGAGGCACTCGTCGAGGCTGATGCGCTGCGCAGAGCCGAGAGCCAATCCGCTCGAGCCCAACTCTTTGTGGACCACCGGGTGGATGGCGACGAGATCGATTTTCCCGTCCTTGTAGTGGACAGCAGAAATTGCGTGCTGGGCCATGAGGTGACCTCCTTCCTGGGGCGGATGCAGTATGGCGCCAGCGTCGGTCTGCCTGTCGCGCAAATGGGTATGCGGTGACGGGCAGCGGCGCCGGCCGGGTCGATTCTGGCTCGAAAAACTGAAAACTAAAGTGTGCGATTTTTCCTTGGGCGTCGGCGTAGGCCATCAAGACAATCGATCCATGGCGAAATCATCAACCGACATGCAGAATTTCAGTACCTTTGCGGCCCTGCACCGTGCAGACTTGACGCACGAGCCTCTGAAGGCCATCGGATCGGGGGTGCCTTGGGGACGAATTGCACTGATCGCGATCGGGAGCGTTGTCGCCGCGGTGGTGCTGCGTGTGCTGGCGGCTTGGTAAGCGGCGGTTCTCCGCGGTGGACTCGGACACGTGAGGAGGCACATGGTGCCCTCGACAGGAATCGAACCTGTATCTGAGTCTTAGGAGGACCCCGTTCTATCCATTGAACTACGAGGACGAGAGCGGCTGCAACTTTACCAGTTCAGTCGAACCGCACCGTGTAGATCAGGTCGAGCCCGCTCGGTTGCCCCGCTTGCCCGCGCAGCGTGAGGCGCTGGGTAAGGTCATAGAAGATGAAGAGCGTGCCCAACGTGCCGGCAAGGCTGCGTTCATAGGTGATGTAGAAATCGCGCGCAAAGCGTTTGCCGACGGTAACTGCCGATTCGCGCACGTCGCCGCCATTGCCCGGGCCCTTGAAGCCGATCTCGTCCAGGCCGAAGCGGCTGGCGAGTCCGCCGCCTGTTCCGCCGCTGCCCAAACCCCCGAGAAGGGCCAGCGCAGCCTGTTGCAACAGGACGGATTCGCCGCCACTGGTGGCTGACGCGCGTCCGAGCATGAGCCATGAGAGCGTCTCCTGGTCCGACAGCTGCGGTTCGGAATACAGCCGCACGCGGGGTGATTGCGCTGTACCCGTGATGGCAACGCCGGCGCGCTGCTGGATATTCGGCCGGATGGCGAGGATGTCCAGTTGCGGATTGTCGACCGGGCCATTGAAGCGCGCGATGCCGGTCTCGACGGTGAGTTGCTGGCCGTAGGCTCGGAATTGACCGCTGACGGTCCTGACCTCGCCCGTGACACGCGGCAGCGCTTCCAGTGCGGTGCTGTGAATGTCGAGCTTGCCCGCCAGCCGCGTGGTGAGGCCATGCCCCTGCACGGCGAAATCGTTGCCGAGGTCGAAGCTCACCCTGATGTCCGGCGGCTTGGCGGTCCGTGCAGTGGCAACTTGGCCCCCGTTGGCTTCGGCCTGCCGCTTGGCTTCCTCCTGTGCTTCGCGGTCGCGCGCCGCCGAGCGGATCACCACATCGCTGCCCAGGTTCGGCGCGGTCTGCTCGGGCAGGATGATGACGGCGCGGTCGGTTTTGAGGTCGCCGCGGACGGTGAACTGGCCGTTGTCGAGCTTGGCTTGCAGGTCGCCCGAAAGCGTCACTTGCCGATCCGAGCGCACCAGCACGCGCAGCGACCGAACCTGCGCCTGCATGGCCATGCGGATTCCCGACCCTGCTCCAGCCGTTGGCGCGGAGCCCCATGCGATCTGGCCGCTTGCCGAAAGGGTGCCGCCGTCGCGCGACGCTTCGCTCGCTGCGGTGCTGATGTTGCCGCTCTGGCCGGGAATGCGAGTCTGGCTGCCCAGGCCGCCCTTCAGGGTGAACTCGGTGACGTCGACGTGGTTGCCTGCCAGCGTGGCTCGCAGGCGTCCGGCGCGCAGGTCGAGCCCTTCGACGAGTGCGCGCAACGCAAGCTCGTCGGCGCCGAGCGTGCCGTTCCACAGTGGCTCTGCCCGGTTGCCGGAAAGGGTGGCGTCGGCCTGGAGCGTGCCGGCAATACGCCATCCCGGCGGCGCCAGCATCGACCAGACGCCCAAGTTGGGCATTCGCGCCGTGACGCGACCGGCGAGCGGCGCGTTCGACGCCCACTGCCAGCCGTCCGGGCGCTTCTGCAGCCGGGTGCTGGCCTCGACGCGGATCTCGCCGGCGCGCTGGCTGTCCCACGCCAGGCTGCCACGCACTGTGTCGCCTTCGGCGTCGAGCTTGAGTTCGGCTTGCCGCAGCCCTGCGGGCGTGCTGACGCCGGGGCCTGCGGCATCCATCGTGATTTCGCTTGCTGCGCCGGTTCCGTGGCTGGTAATTCGAGTGACCAGTGCCGCTTCACCTGCCTGTACGCGAATGTCCCCACTCTCGCGCGTGACGCGGGCGTGCGCGCGCAGGGTGTCGCCGGCGTCGACGTCCCATTCGCCGTTGAAAAGCAAGTCGCCGCTGAATCCGATCCGGGCGAGTGCATCCGTTTCGCCAGCCGCCTCGAGCCAGGCCATGGGCAGGCCTTTCAGCGTTCCCTTCGACTGAAGGCGGATGGCGCGCGCATCGCCCGATCCGCTGCTGCTGAAGCGCAACGGCTGCCAATCGACCGTCACCGTGCCGGGCAGCGGGCCGTGCAGTTCCGCCGTAGCGCCCGACGCTTCGATTTCAACGTGCGAAGAGTTGGCATCAACGGTGCGAACGGTGGCGCTGACGGCGCGGCGAAGTTCCACCGTCCAAGGGCCGGGACGCTCGCTGTCGCTGATCTGTGCGCGCAATGTGGCGATGGCGGCGTGCCACTGGTTGGCACGCTCGATGCCGCCGCTCGCGCGCGTGTCGAGAGTGATTTTGCGAGTACCGCTGGTGGCCTCGCCATTGAGCGTCAGCGTGGCCTGTGCGAGGCTGCCGGACAACTCGGCGCGCAGCCCGTTGAGCGCGACTGAAGTCGCGTCCCCGGTCTGCGGTGGCGGAAGCCGGAGGTCGAGCTTGGGAACCGTCAACGTGGCCTGCACCGTCGGCTCCACGCTGCCTCGCGGTGCGGGCTCGCTCGCGTTCTGCAACCGGCGCTGCACGGCCTGCCATCCGCCTTTCCAACTGGCATCGAGCCGCGCATTGCCCTGCATGGCCGCGCCGGCAAACACGCTTTCCAATTCGGGCAGCCCTTCAATCCAGTGCTGCAGGCTGGCTGCGTCGTTGATCTGCGCGCTAACCTGGCCGTCGCCGGTGGTGCGCGCAATGCGCCCTCGCAACTGCGCAGTGCCGCCAGGAACGATGAGATTCAGGTTGCCGCTGCCGGCTTGCTCCGCGACCCGCGCTTGCAAGCGGCCATCGATGCTGGCGTGTTGCGCTTCGATGCGCATCGACTTCAGATCGAGCACCTCGTTCCGCCACTGTCCTTGTGCGATCGCGCGTTGCAGGCGCAAGCCCTGCAGGCCGACACCGCCCGCGGCGCGCAGCGCGACGTCGAAGCGGATCGCGTCGCCTTGCTGATCGGCCGTGACCGTGCCATTCAAGGGTGCGCCGGCAAGCTCGGTGTGCAATTCGCCGAGCTGCACTCCGACCACGCTGGCATGCGCCTTCCAGGGCTCCGGCGCGGGGCTCCAACTGCCTTTGAGCTGAATACGACCGCTGCCCAGATGCACTGTTGCGTCGGGAAAAGTCCAGCTCTTGCCGTCGAAGCCGGCTTGCGCCTCGATCTGCTCGACGGGCAACTTGCCGGTGTCCCAGGGTCCGGCAATTGCATTGCGAATGTTGGCATGGGCTTTCCAGTTTTTCTCGCCGGCGGCCGCATCGGGTCCGGCCTCGACCTCACCCGTCAGCAAGCTCGCAGGCGCTTGCGGCCATAGGGTGGAAAGGTCGATGTTCTCGAACTCCGCGTGAGCGTCGATCACGGGCTGCGGCTGCCACGGCGCGATGTTCGCCTGCAACTGCGCGCGCATCGGCGACTCCGCGCTTTCCTCCACGGGCTGGAGCTGCGCATCGACAGCCAGACGGGCATCGGCTCCGGCCAATGTCCCTTTGACGGACGCTTCGGCCAGGATGTCGATGGACCGATCTTCGGGCAGGAGCGCGCGCACGCGTCCCTTCAAACTGGCATCGAGCGCCATGGGCGCTGGTCCCTGAAGATCGACGTGCGCACCGTAATGGCCATCAGCCACGTCGACGCCGGCGACTTCGAGCACGTGATGCTCGTTGACGTAGCGATAGCTACCCTCGAGCTTCGTGGCTTGCAGAGCCGGCGGACCGGCCCATTGCAACAAGTCGACGGAAAAAGGCACCTCGATTTCGACCGGCAGCACGATCTGCTGAAGCGGCTCAACAGGTTGGTCCGTGGTCGGCCCGCGCTTTTCGATCAGCAAGCGGTCGGCATGTACTTCGCCCAATTGCACCCTGCGCTTCAGCAGCGGCGCGAGCCGCCAGGAGATTCGCGCCCCATTCACTTCCACCGCGAGCGTCTCGCTTTGCCAGCGCAACCATCCGATGCGTCCTCCGGCTCGCAAGGAGCCCGACACGTCGCGGCTCTCAAGACTCTGGCCGGCCGGCAGGTAACGCGCGGTTCGCGCCAGTGCAAAGGCAAGCGATTCGTCAGTCCCGAGCCACCACCAGGCACCGGCGGCGAGCGCCAGCACCAGCGTCACCAGCCCCGTCACCGCCCATGCAATGACGCGCAGCATGCGCCGCCCACGCGGGCGCCGGGCAGGCGAGGCTGGCGCTTCTTGCATCTCGGATGGTTCAGTCGGCATAGGCTCTGAGGACCTCAGAAAGTGAAACCCAGGCGCAGATGCAGCCTGAAGGACTTCACCTGCACGCCGTAGGCCACATCGATCTGGACCGGCCCGATGGGGCTTCGCCATCGAGCCCCGACGCCCACCCCCACCTTGGCCTGCATTTCGCTGGGCTGGTCGGCCACTGCACCCACGTCGACGAAGGCCGCGCTTTCCCAATCGGTGAATTTGCCGTCATAGACGAAAGGGCGCTGGTACTCGATGCTGCCTACGCCGAGATAGCGTCCGGCGATGATCTGGCCGTCCGGCTTGACTGCGCCGATGGATCGGAACCCATAGCCGCGCACGGTGGTGTCTCCGCCGGTCAGGAAGCCCAGTGTCGATGGAATTTGCGCGGTGTCCTTTGCGACGACTGCCCCAGCCTCGGCACGCAATTGAATGCGCGCCTGGCGTGCCGGCGTGCCGCTGTCGCCAGCCTGTACGCTGCCCGCGGGCAGGAAGCCGACCCACCGCGCATAAGTCCGCGTGAAGGGATCGCGTTCGCCACTGAGCGTGTAGCCCGCGCCCAGCTCCAACGAGATTCCGTAGCCTCGAGTCGGCGCGGCGGCGTTGTCGAAGTAGCGGCCGGTCCAGCCCCAGTTCAGACTCAGTGCGGACGCCGATGGCGGTGGATTGAAGCCGTGATTCACCGCGTAGTCGTATTGCAGGAAGTAGCTGCGGTCGATGTGGTCGCTGTTCTGATTGCGCCCGCCGCGCAGGCGCCCGCTGTCGACCGTGTAGCTGCCCGAGACTTCGCTTTTCAGTCCGGCCGACGTGAACGAGCGCCAGCCATCGTCGCCCGGAATGGCGCTCCATTCGGTTCCGAGCGATTTCTCGTCCTTGTCGAGCGAAAGCTTGGAGACTGCTCTCCAGCCGAGCAGCGGCATGCTGTTGTGGATGTGGTCGAGCGACAGCCGCAATCCGCTGTCGGTCGTGAAACCCACGCCTGCGACCACTCTTTGAAAGGGTGCTTCACGCAGCTGCGCAATGACCGGTGCGAGCAGAGGGTCGGAGTCGTGCGTGTCGAGCGTGAGGAACACCGATTCGAAGAACCCGCTGCTCGCCAGGCGCTGCTGCGCATCGAGCAACTGCTGCTGGTCGTAGTCCGAGCCTGTCGGAACGCGCGCGATCCTCCGGATGCTGTCGGCGTCGTAGCGCTTGTTGCCCTGGAGCACGAGCGGGCCGAAGCGGTAGGCTGGCCCCGACGCATACGCCGCGCTGAGCTTGGCTTCACCGCGATCGGCGTCGATTTCGGCCCGGCTCGAGACGATGCTGCCGGTGGGATAGCGCCGGGCGGTCAGGCTGCGGAGCGCGGCCGCCTTGGCGTTGTCCCAGGCTTGTTGATTGAAAGGCTGGCCCTGGCGCAGCGACCAGCCGGAGCGGATTGCTTCACGGCGCGCTTCGGACTTCGGGTCTTCAGCGATCGGCCCGCTGAAATCGATGCGGACATCGCTGACGCGCGTGAGTTCACCCGGCTCGACGGTGATCTTGACGTTGCGCGGCGTCTTGGCGCCGGGCGTTTCCTGCATTTCGAGCGTGAGACGTGGCGTGAAGTAGCCCAGTGTGTTGAGCAGCTCACGCGCGTTGCCCTCTGCGGCGACCATCAGCCGCGAGAGTTCGACAGCGCCCAAGTCGTCGAGCTTCTTGTAGCGCTGGATCTCGAGGTTGCGCACGAGGAAGTCGCGGACTGAATCAGGCGCCTGCACTTCGACGGAGAAAGAGCCGCTGCCCGATTCGCTGGAAGCGCCCGCGACCGGGAGGGCCGACGTGTCCGTCGCTTCAGTTTGTTTTTGCGGCAGAAGGCTGCATCCCTGAAGAAGAAGGATGCTTGCAAATAACAACGCCGGCATCCAAGCCGGCGTGAGAGATCGGACCGCCCAACGCATGCGGCCATTCTGACAGCATGGGCATGGGCCGCCCCGGGGCGATGCCCGTCGTCAGCGACCGAAAAGCTTGCGGCCCAGTGCCCAGACGATCGGCGGGACGATCATTCGCGCGATGGCCTTGGCTTGGTCCATCCGTTCGGTGTGCATGAACTTCGATGCGGATTCATCGCCCAGGCGTTTGCCGGCTGCGGGGCTCGTATAGAAATACGCGGCGACGGAACGCCTTGGACGACTGTCGGGGGTGCGAAGCGGCTTAGTGTGCCCGTGGTAGCTCATGGGGCCGTGCGGCATCACGATCGTCCGGCCAAATTCGGGCTGGATCGAAGTCACGCAGCGGTCGGCCTTCTTGTCCCAGAGCTCCAGTGCCGAGCCCCATTCGGGGTCCCATCCCTTGTTCAGGTAGGTGATGAACACCATTGCATTGCGCAGGCCGATGTCGCGGTGGCGGCTGAAATCGCGGTGCACCGCGAACGTCGCGCCTTCCCTGCTTTCATGGAGCCCGCCTCCCACCAGTTTGGGGTCGGGCAGCAAATAAGAAACGCCGGTGACCGACGACAGCCATTCCGTAAACCAGCCCGAGTTCACGATGTCGAAATACAACTGGGAAGCTGGGTGGAGCGATACGCCGGGGACCGATCGCCGTGTCGACTCGTACTTGGTCCTGACGTCGGTCCATTCCGAACTGGGGAGCTCGTCGAACTCGGCGGCCACAAGTTCGAGCAGTGCCGGATGAAAAAGGCCATCGAGCACGAGGTAGGGGAAAGGTTGGGCGCCGGCGAGTTGATCGCGAAGTTGCTTGCAACGCTCCGGCTCGAAGAACGAGCGGTCGACCAGATTGTCGAGTGGGAGTTGCACTCCGCGAATACAGACGTAGTCCATGGAGGAACGAAGCATGGCATCCATGCAGTCCGACGACCAGGGTTGCTCGTGAAGCTCGCTATTGAACGCTTGCAAAGGTCGTGCAGACATCGATGACTCCTAGGATTCTGGAGTTGTACGTATTGAATCCTTAAGGCGTCACTTTAGAGCAAAGCGGGTTATCCGTGACAAATTTTTTACGAATTTGTCCAAATGTAAGCACGCGATGTGGTGCCGATGTGGTGCCGATGTGTGCCGATGTGGCGCCGGGGTGGCGCGGCTACTTCGAGAGCAGCCGCATCGCGTCTTCAAGCCCCCGCAGCGTGAGCGGATACATGCGGTGCGACACGAGTTGCTGCATCACCGCGATGCTCTGGCGGTACTGCCACACACCGTGCGGCTCCGGGTTGATCCAGGCGAACTTCGGAAAAGCGTGCGTCAGCCGCTGAATCCACTCGGCGCCGGCTTCTTCGTTGTTGTATTCGACACTGCCGCCAGGCTGCAGGATCTCGTAGGGGCTCATGGTCGCGTCGCCGACGAAGATGAGCTTGTAGTCCTTGTTGTACTTGCGAATGATGTCCCAGGTCGCGAACTTCTCGGAGAAGCGGCGCCGGTTGTTCTTCCACATGAAGTCATAGACGCAGTTGTGGAAGTAATAGAACTCCAGGTGCTTGAACTCCGTCTTGACGGCCGAGAACAACTCTTCCACCCGCTGGATGTGCTCGTCCATCGTCCCGCCCACGTCCATGAGCAGGAGCACCTTCACGTTGTTGTGCCGCTCCGGGACCATCTTGATGTCGAGGTAGCCGGCGTTCGCTGCCGTCGAGCGGATGGTGTCGTCCAGATCCAACTCTTCCTCATGGCCTTCGCGGGCGAACTTGCGCAGCCGGCGCAATGCGACCTTGATGTTGCGTGTGCCGAGTTCCTGACTGTCGTCGTAATCTTTGTACGCCCGCTGGTCCCATACCTTGACCGCGCTCTTGTTCTTGCCTGCGCCGCCGATCCGCACGCCCTGCGGGTTGTAGCCCCCATGGCCGAAGGGCGAAGTGCCACCGGTGCCGATCCACTTGTTGCCGCCTTCGTGACGCTCCTTCTGCTCCTCGAAGCGCTTCTTGAGCGTTTCCATGAGCTCGTCCCAGCCCATCTTCTCGATCTTGGCTTTTTCTTCAGCCGTGAACTCGCGTTCGAGCGTCTTGCGCAGCCAATCGAGCGGCACTTCCTTGGTGAAGTCCGCCAGCATCTCGACGCCCTTGAAGTAGGCGGCAAAGGCACGATCAAACTTGTCGTAGTGTTTCTCGTCCTTCACGAGCGAGGTGCGCGACAGGTAGTAGAAATCGTCGAGGCTGAAGGCGCCGTCGGAGTTGGGGCCGACGACGTCGGCCTGCAGCGCCTCGAGCAGCGTCAGGTATTCCTTGACCGAGACCGGCAGCTTCGCCGAACGCAGCGTGTAGAAGAAGTCGATCAGCATGGCGAATCACTCCTGGGGCGGTGGGCTCGAGCGGGGCTTGTCCAGCAGGTAGAGCAATTGGGCGCGCACTTCGGGCCACTCCCCCGAGCGCAGGCTGTACATCACCGTGTCGCGAATGGTGCCGTCGCGGCGCAGTGCATGGCCCCGAATCACGCCGTCTTTCTTCGCACCCAAACGCTCGATGGCGCGCTGCGAGGCGTGGTTGAAGTTGTCGGTGCGCCAGCCCACCACGTGGCAACCCAGCGCATCGAAAGCATGCGTGAGCATCAGCAGCTTGCAGGTGGTGTTGACGTGCGTGCGCTGGCAGCGGCTGGCGTACCACGTGTAGCCGATTTCGACGCGTTTCACGGCGGGCAGGATGTCATGAAAGCTCGTGGTGCCAAGCACAGTTCCGCTGGCTTCGTCGGTCACGGCAAACGCGAAACGGTTGCCCGCTTCGCGCATTTGCAGTGCGCTTTCGACGTAGGCGCGCGTGTCCTTGGGCTCCGGCACCGAAGTCACTCGAAGGTTCCACAACTCGCCGTCGGCGGCCGCTTCGCGCAGCCCTTCCTCATGGTCGAGCGACAAGGGCACGAGGGCGATGCCGCGCGCCCGGAGCGTGATGGGTTCAACGAAAGCCATCTTCAGGTCCTCAGATCCTCATATCCGCACATCGTGGAAGCGCCTCAGCGGTTGTTCCGCTGCATGAAGACGAGTTTTTCGAACAAGGTGACGTCTTGCTCGTTCTTGAGCAACGCACCGACGAGCGGGGGAACCGCGACCTTGTCGTCCTTGCTCTGCAGTGCTTCGAGCGGAATGTCTTCCGCGACCAACAGCTTCAGCCAGTCGAGCAGTTCGGACGTCGACGGCTTCTTCTTGAGCCCAGGCAAGTTGCGCACGTCGTAGAAAGTCTTCATCGCGGCGGTGAGCAGTTCCTGCTTGAGGCCGGGGAAGTGCACCGCGACGATGCTCTTCATCGTCTCCGAATCGGGGAACTTGATGTAGTGGAAGAAGCAGCGGCGCAGGAATGCGTCCGGCAGCTCTTTTTCGTTGTTGGAGGTGATGAACACCACCGGCCGGTGCTTGGCGCGAATCAGTTCGCGCGTCTCATAGCAATAGAACTCCATGCGGTCGAGTTCGCGCAAGAGATCGTTCGGGAATTCGATATCGGCCTTGTCGATTTCGTCGATCAGCAAAGCAACCGGCTCGTCGGCGGTGAAGGCTTGCCACAGCACACCCTTGACGATGTAGTTGTGAATGTTCTTGACGCGCTCACCGCCGTCGACGTCCGCCAATTGCGAGTCGCGCAGCCGGCTCACCGCGTCGTATTCGTACAGGCCCTGCTGGGCTTTCGTCGTCGATTTGATGTGCCACTGGAGCAGCGGCAGATTGAGCGCCTGCGCGACCTCTTCGGCAAGCATCGTCTTGCCGGTACCGGGCTCGCCCTTGACGAGCAGCGGTCGTTTGAGCGTGATGGCCGCATTGACCGCGAGCATCAGATCCTGTGTGGCGACGTAATTGTCTGAACCCTTGAATTTCATGGATGGCATTGGGAAGGGTGGTTGAAAGAACACAACATCGATCTGTGCTGCGAGCACTTCGACTGCTTCGCTCATGAGGCCTCGCGAAGAGCCCCCATATAATCAAATGTTGATTTGAACCTTGTATCTCCACGAGATTGTGCGCGCAAAATGAACAAGTTGTTGACCACGATGTTTGCCTTCGCTGTCGCTTGCGTGACGGTCTCGGCCCAAGCCCAGAAGATCACGGGCAATGCCGAAAATGGGGCCAAGAAGACCGCGATGTGCATGGGTTGCCACGGCATCATTGGTTACCAGGCGAGCTTCCCCGAGATTCACAAGGTTCCGATGATCGCGGGCCAAAGCGCTACGTACATCGTTTCGGCGCTCACCCAATACAAGGGTGGCGAGCGCAAGCACCCGACCATGCGCGCCATCGCCGACACGCTGAGCGAGCAGGACATGGCTGACCTGGCCGCCTACTACAGCCAGCTCGGACTCAACGAAGGCGTCGCGCCGCCCGCGACGCCGAAGGCGCCGAGCGAACACGTGCAGGCGCTCATTTCACGCGACAAGGACAACGCCTGTACCAAGTGCCATGGCGCCAACTTCAATACACCCAACGACGGTTCCGTTGCCAAGCTCGCGGGCCAGCATGCCGATTACCTCTACGTCGCGCTGAAGTCGTACAAGGTGCCAAATCGTCCGAACGTCGGCCGTTCGCATGCCGTCATGGGCGGCCAGGCCAAGAAGTACAGTAACGACGAACTCAAGGAACTCGCCACCTACATCAGTTCGCTTCCTGGCGATCTGAAGACGGTGCCGGAATCGCGCTTCCATCACGAAGACTGACAGCGTCCACAGCGTCTAAGGCGCATACAGCGCCTCCCGCCCATCAACGACAAAGCCCGCTCGAGCGGGCTTTGTCGTTTGGGGTCGCGTCGTTCGATCAGACGTCGAAGAAGACCGTCTCTGCCGGACCCTGCATGTGGATGTCGAAGCGGTAGGTCACCGCGCCGCCTGTTTCGGTGCGCTTGGCGACGAGCGTATTGCGACGCTCGGCCGGCACGCTGTTGAGCACGGCATCCTTGGCGTTGGCTGCGGATTCGTCGCTGAAGTAGACGCGCGTGAAAGCGTGCAGCAGCATGCCGCGCATCATCACGATCATGTTGATGTGCGGGGCTTCGCCGGGCGATTCCGCGCCGGGCTTGACAGTGTGGAACACGTAGCGGTTCTGCGCGTCGGTCCCCGTGCCGGCGCGGCCGAAGGCGCGAAAGCCGATTTCGGTTGCGTTGTCGACCGACTGCGGATAGGCGCCGGTGCCGTCGGGCTGGCTGATCTCGATCAGGGCGTCGTTGATCGGATTGCCGTCTCCGTCGATGACACGGCCTTCAAGGCGGATGCGCTCGCCGCGCGCGCCATCAAGTGCGACGACCGCATCGAAGGGTTGGTCGAAGTCATAGCCGTACTGGGTGGCCGCGAGGCCGTAGGCGAAGTAGGGGCCGACCGTCTGCGATGGGGTCTGGCCGAAATTGGTTTCGAGTGCGCTCATCATGATGCGGGTCTCCTCAGCGGGTTTCGAAGGGCGTCTCGCCGGCGCCGCGCAGCACGATGTCGAACACGTAGCCGAGCGCGTAGCCGTCCTCGGTGACGTCGAGGCTGAAGTCCGAGACCAGTCGGTTGCGCACCTTCTCGGGCGTGCCGGTGATCATCGGGTCGTATTGCATGAGCGGGTCGCCTGGGAAATACATCTGCGTCACCAGCCGGCTGCCGAAGTGCTCGCCGAAGAGCGACACGTGGATGTGCTGCGGCCGCCATGCGTTGGGGTGGTTGCCCCATGGGTAGGCGCCGGGCTTGATCGTCAGGAAACGATAGCGGCCTTCGTTGTCCGTGAGGCAGCGACCTGCGCCCAGGAAGTTCGGGTCGAGCGGCGCGTCGTGCTGGTCCACCTTGTGGACGTAGCGGCCCGATGCATTCGCTTGCCAGATCTCGACCAGGGTGTTGCGAACGGGGCGGCGGCGATCATCGAGGACCTGGCCGGTGAGGATCATTCGTTCGCCGAGCGGCTCGCCGTTCTTGCGCGCGTTGCGCGTCAGGTCGTGGTCGAGTTCGCCGATGCTGCTGTGGCCGTACACCGGCTGGCGCAATTCGCCAAGGGATGCCTTGAGCGGGACCAGCGACTGTGTCGGGCCGCGCTTGACCGTCGAGCGGTAGCCCGGATAGACGTAGGAGGGTTGACTCGGCCAGTCGCGTGGCGTCAGGCCCGCAGCCTTGGTGGCCTTGGATGTCGAAGTGGAATCGGACATTCGGTTTGTCTCCAGTTTTCGAATGGGATGACCGCCACTCTATTCATGCGCATTGCTGATGTAAATTGACGGATCAACGATTTTTCATAACCAGCAGTAATCAGATGCCGAGTTCTTCCGAAGTCTTTCTCCGAGGCGTTCAACTGCGGCATCTGCGCTGTCTGGTGGCCGTCGCCCAAGAGCGACATCTGGCGCGTGCCGCCGAGCGGTTGGCACTGAGCCAGCCCGCGGTTTCGAAGACCTTGGCCGAGCTCGAGGAACTGTCGGGAGCGCGGCTCGTCGAGCGCGGCACCGCCGGCCGGCGCGGCATCCAGGGGTTCACCGCCGCGGGCGAGCATCTGCTGGCGCACGCGCTGCGGGTGCTCGATGCCCTCGATGCAAGCGCCCAGGCCGTGATTCCGGCGTCCGGCGAACGTCCAGCGCGGCTTCGTATAGGCGCGCTGCCCAGCGTCGGGCCCTCACTGCTGCCGCCAGCATTGGCTGCGCTGCGCGAGCGCGTCCCTTCGCTGCAAGTGCAAGTCCAGACGGGCGCCAACGCGTCCTTGCTCGACGCCCTTCGAGCGGGAGACCTGGACCTGGTCGCAGGTCGCATGAGCGACCCGCAGTTGATGACGGGGCTGACCTTCGAATTGCTCTACACCGAGCCGCTGGCTGTGGTCGCCAGAGTCGGGCACCCCTTGGCAGCCGGCACGCCGTCGGTCCAGGATGTGTTGGCCTATCCGCTCGTGATCTACGGCGAGGGGACGATACCGCGCCATCACACCGAGAGCTTTCTTTCGGGGCTCGGGCTGCGCCTGCCGCCCCATACGACCCAGACGCTGGACCTCTCGGTGGCGCGTGCGTTGCTGGTTCGATCGGATGCCCTGTGGTTCACACCGATCGGCGCCGCTTCCGACGACCTGGCTTCGGGACGGCTTGCGCGGCTGGCGATCGACACGGCCGGCACCGAAGAGCCAGTGGGTCTCCTGCTGCGAACCGACGCTGAAGCATCACCCGCGAGGCAGGCATTGATCGCGCTGCTGCGCGAAGCGGGCGCGAATCAGTCGCGCGTGGCGCGCCGCTGAACGCAGGCGACGTAGGCTTCGCCATCAGGCGGGCGGCCGGCGCGCTGGCTTTCCCACATCATTTGGCCGAGGCACTCCATGGCCTCGTGGTGCGCGTCGAGCAGCGAGTCGCGGCGCGCAGCGAGAAGTTCGACAGCCTGCCGGATGCCGCGCGGCTGATCGATCGAGCACTGCTCGCTGATCGACAGATGCATCGACAGATGCAGGAATGGGTTCTCGCGACCGTCCTTGCCGTCGTACACGCGCGCCACGGCGGCGTCGGCGTCGGCAAGATCGGGGTGGTATTCAGGGTGCTCGTCAATCCATCGGCTGGCGATGATTTCGAGCGCTTCCATCGGCTCGCCGCGACGGCTCTTGGCGAAGACGTCGCAAAAAAAACGACGCACTTCCTCTTGGGAGGGATTGAACATCCGCCGAGGTTAGCACCGACCCTCAGAGCGCATTGCCCCGCTCGCCGCTACATTGCCAAGCCATGGATCGCCTGGAAAACATCGAGACCTTCGTCCGCGTTGCGCAGACCCAGAGCTTCGCGGAGGCCGCACGGCAGATGCGGGTCGCGAAGTCGGTGGTGACGAGCCGCGTCAAGCAGCTCGAGGATCACGTCGGCGCGCCGCTCTTTCATCGCAGCACGCGCGTTGTGAGGCTCAGCGACGTGGGGCAGGCTTTCTTGCGCGACTGCACGGAGCTTGTCGGCCGCGCCAACGACATCATGGACCAGATGCGCGGCGCGCGGGTCGGGCCGACGGGCACGCTACGAATTCATGCGCTGACGGGATTCGTGCTCGGTCATTTCGCGACCTTGCTGCGGGCGTTCCAGGTGAGCTTTCCGGATATTCACCTCGAGCTGATCGTCAGCGACGCGGTCGTCGATCCAGTCAAGGCAGGCGTCGACTGCGCGCTGCAGATCTTTCCGGCCGCTTCGACCGAACTGGTGTCGCGGCCGCTCTTTCCGGTGAGGCGCGTGTTCTGCGCCACGCCGGAATACCTGCGCATGCACGGCACGCCGGAGAGTCCGCGCGATCTGCACAAGCACACGCTGGGGCTGTATTCGGGCTATCCGACGCGCGATCGCTGGACGTTTCACCATGAAGGCGAACAGATCACGCTCTACATGAGCGCGGCATTGCTGACGAACAGCGTGCATCTGCTGCGCGAATACGCCATGGAGCACGCCGGGATCGTCTGCCTGCCGACGCTGGTGGCCGGAGATGCGATCCTTCGCGGCGACCTGCAGGTCGTTCTTGCCGAGCACCAGCTGTCGTCGTTCTCCCTGAGCGCGGTTTATGCGGGGACTTCGCGCAATGCCTTCAAGCTCAAGTTGTTCATTGAGCACATCACGGCGGCTTTCACACGGGTGCCGCCATGGGACGCGGCCATGGTTGAACGCGGGCTCCTGCCTGCGGAGTTGATCGCCGACGTGTAGACCGCTTGGCCATGCAGCCCGCGTCGAAAACTCGTCCGATCGGGTAAACCCTGCCGATTGACCGGAATCGGCGAACAATGCGGCCCGGTTTTGATGCCTACCGCAGACCGTCCCTGTTTCCTACAGTGCGTTCACCGCAGCAGAAACGCTGCCTTTGCCACTCAGGAGACAACCCATGACCACTGCCTACCAGACCCGCTTCGGGTCGCTGAAGCATTTCGAGAAGGGCCATGTCGAGCCGATCGACGATGACGTCCGGCACTACGCGATGTCGAACTGCTTCGACATCGCGAACAAGAGCAAGCCGTACGAGAAGGTCGTTTTCGGCCAGAACCAGATCTACGTGCTGGAGGCGCTTCGCGCTGAAGGTACGTCGCCCTGGTACACGAGCGCGCACGACGAGTTCGCGCTGGTGATGGACGGTGAGGTCGAGGTGCATCTGGTCAAGCTGGACGCGAGCCAGACAGTCCTCGACGAAAACAAGAACGGCGCCGTGCTCGTCCAAGGCGAGCCCAAGGGCCAGAAGATGGGCTGGATGAAGCTCACGCGGGGCCATCAGGGGCTGTTGCCGAAGAACACCGCCTATCAATTTCGCGTCGCTGGCGATCCGGGAGTGATCGTCCTGCAAACGTGCAAGGGCGACCTCTCCGTCGAAAAGTGGGCAGACATCTGCCAGACCCACTGAGCCAGACCCACTGAGCAGACACGTTGATTCAAAAAGGAGCACCTCCATGAACGCACCCGCTGAACTCGCTAACGTCATCGCGTCGCAACCCGACGCCACGCTTGGCTACAAGGATTTCTCTCTTGGGAGTTTCGGCTTCCGCCGCGACGAGTATTTCGCCCACGTCACCTGGAAGACCCGCGACGGCCGGCCGATGAGTCACACGATGGATATCGGCAATTACCTGCGCGCGCTCATGCGCGACGTCGCCTGGGGCTTCTTCTATGGTTGGGTCAACTTCGACGACGTAGTCGGCACCGTGAATCACTACCAGTCGGTGGACCTGTATGCAGGCAGCTTCAACGGCACGATGAAGGAAGCCGGCATCGACTTGCTGGAGAACTTCCCGACCGCGCAGATCCGCGCGACCTTCGAAGCCATGCTCGACGACTGGACCAACGAGAGCTTCGATCCGTTCTCGGCACCGCAGGAAACCGGCTCGCCCTACGGTCGCAAGAACGGCAACAACACCGCCAAGATCACCCGAGCGCGCGAACTGGCCAAGCGCTGCGTCGGCCTCAAGGGCGATCTCGATCTGCGCAGCGACGAGCGGGGTGCGCCCATCAACCGTGCTTTCGCGGATGTTCCGCAAGCGCAGCCTGAGTTGCATCCTGAGCCGGGCTTCGAGAACGAAGTGCATGCCTTCAACCTCTTCGGCTTTCTCAGTCGCTCGCAGGTGACGTGGAACCCGAGCTTCACTTCTGTCGTGAAGCACAGCTTCATGTGCCCGACTACGGAGGAGCACATCCTGCCGATCATCCATGGCAATGATCGTGTCGAGTGGTTCTTCCAGATGACCGACGAAATCCATTGGGACTGCGGCGACAAGAACACGGGCAAGCCGATGGCGCGCGTGATCATGAAGGCCGGTGACATGGCGGCCATGCCCGCCTACTGCAGGCACCAGGGCTTCAGCCCGAAACGCTCGATGCTGCTGGTCTGGGAGAACGGGTCGCCCAGTCTCGTGTACGAGATCCAGAAGGGCGAGAGCCCGGAGATCCCCGTCGAGTTCTAGTCGCAAGCGGTCGTCGAAGTGAAAGAAGGAGGCTCACCATGGCACTCACACGTCAAACCATGACTGACGAGCAACGCAAGTCGGTAGCTCTCGAATACCTCAAGGCCTATGACAACGGCGGGGTCACTTCCACCGGTGGCTCGATCCTCGACCTTTTTGCGGAAGACGCGCAGGTCTACTTTCCGAAGTGGGGCCTCGCAAATGGCAAGGCGCAGATCGGCCAACTGTTCGGCGAGGTGGGCAGCCGTGGAAAGTCCATTCGGCATGACTACGCGGGCTTCAATTGGCTCTTCACAGGCACCGACCTCTTCGCCTGCGAGGGCACGAGCTTCGGCGAGCACGCCGATGGTCCCTGGCGGGCCGGTGTACCTGAATGGGGCGCGGGCCGCTGGTGCGACGTTTTCGAGATCCGTGATTGGCTCATCCAACGCTGCTTCATCTATCTCGATCCCGACTACGCAGGCAAGGACACCGCCCGCTATCCATGGCTGGCCGACAAGACTCAATGATCAAAACTTCACGGCAGGAAGCCATGACTCTCGCAGATATCCAAAGGGCGGCGGGGCTGAAGACACCCATTCGGCACCAGCTTTTCATCGACGGGCGGTTCGTTGACGCGGAATCGGGCGAGACCCTGGCGACGCTGAATCCTTTCGACAACTCGACGATTGCTGAGGTCGCGCTGGCCGGGAAGGCCGATGTGGACAAGGCTGTGGTTGCGGCGAAGCGGGCTTTTCCGCTGTGGAGCCGCATGGCGGCGGCGGATCGAGGGCGGATTCTCCTCAAGTTGGCCGATCTGATCGAGGCCAATACGGAGGAACTGGCGCGGCTCGAATCGCTGGATACGGGGCATCCGGTGCGCGATTCGCGGCGGCTCGACGTGCCGCGCACGGCTGCCTGCTTCCGGTACTTCGGAGGCATGGCGGACAAGTTCCAGGGCGAGACGATTCCGGTGGAGGCGGGCTTCCTCAACTACACGCTGCGCGAGCCCGTGGGCATCGTCGGACAGGTCGTTCCGTGGAATTTCCCGCTCATGTTCACGAGCTGGAAGATGGGGCCGGCGCTCGCAGCGGGCAATTGCATCGTGATGAAGCCGGCGGAGATCACGCCGCTGAGTTCGCTGAAGATCGTCGAGCTGATGGCGGAAGCCGGGATGCCCGATGGCGTGGTCAACATGGTTCCGGGACTGGGACACGTCGTTGGGCAGTACATCGCCGAGCATCCAGACATCGCGAAGATCGCGTTCACGGGCAGCACCGCCACCGGTCGGCGTGTTGTTCAGGCGAGCGCGGGCAACCTGAAGAAGGTCCAGCTCGAACTGGGCGGCAAGGGACCGAACATCGTGTTCGAGGATGCCTTTCTGCCGGCTGCGATCAATGGCAGTGCGTGGGCCATCTTTCACAACCAGGGGCAGGCCTGCATCGCAGGTTCGCGGCTGATGTTGCACGAGAAGATCGCCGATGCGTTTCTCGACAAGTTCATTCCGCTTGCGCAGTCGATCCGTCTGGGCAACCCGCTGGACGAAGAAACCGAGATGGGTCCGCTCACGAGCGCCCAGCATCAGGAGCGCGTCCTGAGCTATGTCGATGTCGCGAAAGGCGAGGGCGGCGAGGTTCTTGCCGGCGGCCGATCACCGGGCGGCGAGCTGGCGGGCGGCTGCTTCGTCGAGCCGACAGTGGTGCGCGCGAAGTCCTACCGCGACCGCGTGGCGCAGGAAGAGGTCTTCGGTCCTTTCGTCACGGTGCTCACCTTCAAGTCCGACGAAGAGGCGATGGAGATTGCCAACGGCACCGACTATGGCCTCGGCAGTGGCTTGTGGACCAGCAACCTGCAGCGAGCGCATCGCGTGGCGCGCGACCTGCATGCCGGCATGGTCTGGATCAACAGCTACAAGCGCGTGAACCCCGGTTCGCCTTTCGGCGGTGTGGGCCAGAGCGGCTACGGCCGGGAGATGGGATTCGATGCGATGCGCGAATACACGCAGGTCAAGAGCGTGTGGGTGAACATCGACGCGCAGATTCCTCCCCACTTCGCTCGCTGACTGCCATGCGCGACTTCATCTACACCAGCCATCCGCAGCGCGTCGTCTTCGGCGCGGGTTCGCTGCAGCATCTCGCGCGCGAGATAGACACGCTGGGCGCGCGACGGGCGCTCGTGCTGTCGACGCCCGAGCAGCGCGGCCAGGCTGAGCTTGTGGCGGAAATGCTCGGGTCGCAGGCTGCGGGCATCTTCGACCGCGCGGTGATGCATGTGCCGATCGAAACTGCACGGGAAGCGCGTGAGCTTGCATTGCGGCTCGACGCCGACTGCGCGGTCGCCATCGGCGGGGGCTCGACCACCGGGCTTGGCAAAGCCATCGCGCTGGATTCGGGATTGCCGATCGTCGCGATCCCGACCACCTATGCCGGCAGCGAAATGACGCCGATCTACGGACTGACGGAGGCGGGGCTCAAGAAGACGGGCAAGGATCCCCGCGTGCTGCCGCGCACGGTCATCTATGACCCGGAGCTTTCGCGCACGCTGCCCGTGGGGCTCAGCGTCACCAGCGGCATCAATGCCGTTGCGCATGCCGCCGAAGGGCTCTATGCGCAGGACAGCAATCCGGTCATGGACCTGATGGCGCAGGAAGGCATTGCTGCGATCGCGCGATCGTTGCCGGTCATCCGTCGAGCGCCCCAAGACATCGAGGCGCGGGCCGATGCGCTCTGCGGTGCCTGGCTCTGCGGCAGCGTCCTCGGCAGCGTCGGCATGGCGTTGCATCACAAGCTCTGTCATACGCTCGGCGGCAGCTTCAACCTGCCGCATGCGGAAGTGCATACCGTCGTGCTGCCGCATGCCATTGCGTTCAATGCCGAGGCCGCTCCACGTGCCATGGAACGCATTGCGCAGGCCCTCGGTTCGACATCGGCGCCGCTGGGACTGCAGGCGCTGGCCCGCGACAACGGCGCGCCGGTAGCCCTCAAGGACATCGGCATGCGCGCCGAAGACCTCGGCCGCGCGGCCGACCTCGCGGTGAGCAATCCCTACTGGAACCCGAGGCCCTTTGGCCCGGCGCAGCGCGATGAGATCCGTGCGCTGCTGCAGCGCGCCTTCGACGGCGACCCGCCGGGCTGAGCAAGCGAGCGATCACCCAGCGATTTGTGCAGGTAGAGAACGAAAACCGAAAAGAAGGAGACGACCATGTCATTGAATCGCAGACAGTTCACCCAGGCCGCGGCCGCCTTGGCGGCCACCGGCACGGCGCCGTTGGTGTTTGCCGCCGACACGATCAAGATCGGCTATGTGTCGCCGCAGACGGGCCCGCTCGCACCTTTTGGTGAGGCGGACAAGTGGGTCATCGACCAGATGAAGACGGCCTTCAAGGACGGCATCAGCGTTGGCGGCAGGAAGTACGCGGTGCAGATCGTGCTGAAGGACAGCCAGTCGAACCCCAACCGCGCGGGCGAGGTCGCGAACGACTTGATCCTCAAGGACAAGGTCGCGCTGGTGCTCACCGCCGGAACGCCCGAGACAGCGAATCCGGTGAGCGATGCGTGCGAGCTCAATGAGCTGCCCTGCATTTCGACGGTCGTCCCTTGGCAGCCCTGGTTCTTTGGACGCAAGGGCGACCCGGCCAAGGGCTTCAACTGGACTTATCACCTCTTCTGGGGCCTGGAGGACGTCATCGCCAACTACACCACCGGCTGGAAATCGCTGCAGACCAACAAGAAGGTGGGCGGGCTGTTTCCGAACGATGGCGACGGCAATGCATGGGGCGACAAGGAACTCGGCTTTCCGAAGCCGCTGTCGCAGATGGGCTTCACGCTCATCGATCCGGGCCGCTTCCAGAATGGCACGCAGGACTTCAGCGCGCAGATCGCGGCCTTCAAGGGTGGCAATGTGGAGATCGTCACGGGCGTGGTGATCCCGCCCGATGCAAAGACTTTCCTCACGCAGGCGAGGCAGCAGGGATTTCGTCCGAAGATCATCACCTTGGGCAAGGCGCTGCTTTTCCCGGGCGCCATCGACGCGCTTGGCGATCTGGGCGACGGCCTGTCGACGGAGGTGTGGTGGAGCCCTTCTCATCCCTTCACGTCGAGCCTCACCAAGCAGAGCGCCAAGGCGCTGGCCGATGCCTACGAGGCCGGCACGAAGAAGCAGTGGACGCAGCCCGTCGGGTTCGCGCATGCACTGTTCGAGGTCGCTGCCGATGCCCTCAAACGGGCCAAGTCGGACAAGGCATCGGACGTGCGCGACGCTGTCGCGGCGACGACGCTCACGACCGTGGTCGGCCCGGTGAAGTGGGGCGGCCAAGGTCCGTTCAAGAACGTCAGCAAGACGCCACTGGTGCTCGGCCAGTGGGGCAAAGGCACGAAGTACAAGCACGAGCTCACCATCGTGAGCAACGAAGGTGCGCCGAACATCCCCGTCGGCGGAACCCTGCGCCCCATGCCGGCATGAAAAAGCCATGACCCTGCTTGCCCTTCATGCCGTCAGCAAGTCCTATGGCGCGCTCAAGGTGATGGACGACATCACGCTCTCCGTGACCGAAGGCGAGACGCTTGGCATCCTTGGGCCAAACGGTGCAGGCAAGACGACGCTGTTCAACCTGATCTCCGGTGATGTTCGTGTGGATGCCGGGCGTGTCGAGTACGAAGGGCACGACGTGACCACGCTCAAGCCGCACCAGCGTTGCCATGCGGGCATCGGCCGGAGCTATCAGGTGCCGCAGCCCTTCGGCAACATGAGCGTGTTCGAGAACCTCGTGACCGCAGCCTGCTTCGGCGCGCAGGAGCGCGAGCAGGATGCCTGGCAGACGGCGCATGAAGTATTGGCGCAGACGGGTCTGATGCCGCACGCGAACAAGCCCGCGGGCGGGCTCATGCTGCTCGACCGCAAGCGCCTCGAACTCGCGCGTGCGTTGGCCACGCGGCCAAAGCTGCTGCTGCTCGATGAGATTGCGGGCGGGCTCACCGAACCCGAGGCGAAGCAACTCGTCGAGGAACTGCAGCAGATCAAGGCGCGCGGCGTGACCATGATCTGGATCGAGCACGTGGTGCACGCGCTTCTGTCGTTGGCCGACCGGCTCTTCGTCATCAACTTCGGGCAGAAGCTGGCGGAGGGTGAGCCGCGCGCGGTGATGAACGACCCAGAGGTTCGGCGCGTGTACATGGGGATGGAGGCATGAAGCCATGACCGCACTGCTCGCAGCCCACGGTCTCAAGGCCTTCTACGGCGATGCCCAGGCGCTGTTCGGCGTCGACTTCAAGCTTTCGCAAGGCGAACTGGTGGCGATCATCGGATCGAACGGCGCAGGGAAGTCGACTTTGCTCAAGTGCCTGACGGGGCTCGTGCGTGCGCCGCGTGAGGCGGTGCAATTCAAGGGCGAAGCAATCGGCGGCTTGCCACCGGGCGACGTCGTGAAGCGCGGGTTGGCCATGGTTCCGGAAGGCAGGCGTCTTTTTCCGAGCCTGAGCGTCGAGGAGAACCTGCAGATCGGCGGCCTCACGGGCCGCAAGGGGCCATGGAACCTGCAGCGTCTCTATGCCCTGTTTCCGATCCTGGCGGAGAAGCGACATAACCCCGGCACGGCACTCTCGGGCGGCCAGCAGCAGATGGTGGCGCTCGGCCGCGCGCTGATGAGCAATCCGGAAGTGCTCTTGTGCGACGAGTTGTCGCTGGGCCTCGCGCCGATCGTTATCCGCGAGATCTACGCTGCGATGCCCGCCATCACGCGAGAGGGCATGACCGTGGTGATCGTCGAGCAGGACGTGACGATGGCGCAGCGCGTGTCCCAACGCATCTATTGCCTGCAGGAGGGTCGCGTGTCGCTCCAGGGCCGCTCGGATTCGATCACGCGCGAGCAGATTTCGCAGGCCTACTTCGGCATGTGAGCGAGGAGACATCCCGTGCTTGAAACCATTGTCCAGGGCGTGCTGCTCGGCGGCCTCTATACCTTGTTTGCGCTGGGGCAGTCGTTGATGTTCGGCGTCATGCGCCTTACGAATACCGCGCAGGGGGACTTCATCATCCTCGGCGCATTCGCCGTCATCGGCGGCGTCACGCTTTTCGGCGACGCTCCGCTGCTGATCTCGCTGGCGGTGCTGCCGATTGCCTTCGGCTTCGGCTATGCCTTGCAGCGCTATGTGCTCAACGGCACGCTGGGCAAGGACCCATTGCCCTCGCTGGTGGTGACCTTCGGCTTGTCGATCGTGATCCAGAACCTGCTGCTCGAGTTGTTCTCGGCCGATCCGCGCTCGATCGAGACCGGAGGACTCAGCACGCAGGGCTTGCAACTGGGTGAGTCGCTGTCGGTCGGCGTCCTGCCGCTGATCGTGCTCGCGGTCGCGCTGGTTGCGACGGGGGCGCTCCAATGGCTCTTCGCCAATACCTCGCTCGGTCGCTCCTTTCGCGCCGTGTCGGACGACAGGGAAATCGCCGAGCTGATGGGCCTGAACGCAAAGAAGGTCTATGCGCTGGCCACGGCCATCGCTTTCGTGCTGATCGCCATCGCTGGCGCTCTGCAAGGCATGCGGACCACAGTGTCGCCATCGGATGGACCACTGCTGCTGCTCTTTGCCTTCGAGGCGGTGATCATCGGCGGCATGGGCTCGTTCTGGGGCACGCTCGCGGGCGCGATGATCTTGGGCATTACGCAGCAGATCGGCTTCAGGCTGGATCCAGGCTGGGGCATCTGGATGGGCCATCTGGTGTTTCTGCTGGTGCTGGTGTTGCGGCCTCAAGGGCTCTTTCCGAAGACGCGCGGCTGAGTACGGACACCATGGAACCTGTCATGACCAACAATTTCAACGTGGTTCGCAGCACGGCCGTCAGCCGCTCTGCGCTTTGGGCAGCGGTGGCGCTTGTGGTGCTGGCCGCAAGCCTGCCGCTGTGGGGCGAATCGAGCTGGATGCGCGAATTCGTCGAGATCGCCTGCTACTTCATCTTCGCGATGATGTGGAACCTACTCGCGGGATACGGAGGCATGGTGAGCATCGGGCAGCAAGCGTTCTTCGGCTTCGGCGGCTACGTGATGCTGATGCTGGGCAACTTCGCGGGGCTCAACCCCTTCATCGCGATTCCGCTGGGTGCGATCGCCGCGGGGTTGATCGCAGTGCCGGTTTCGTTTGTCGCGTTTCGGCTGTCGGGCGGCTACTTTGCCATCGGCACCTGGGTCATCGCCGAAGTGTTCCGGCTCAGCTTCGCGAACGTTTCAGCGGTGGGTGGTGGGTCGGGCACGACGCTGACGGCGCTGCGCGGCATCGAGAAGGCGACGCGCGAGAGTGTCACGTACTGGATGGCGTTGGCGTGCGTGGTGGCGGCGATCGCGCTGGTCTATCTGTTTCTGCGGAGCAAACGCGGCCTTGCCTTGCTCGCCATCCGCGACAACGAGGTGGCGGCGGAATCGCAGGGCATTCCGGTGGCGCGCATGAAGCTCGCGGTATACGTGGTCGCTGCCTTCGGCGCCGGACTGGCGGGCGCGCTCTATTTTGTCGGCAACCTGCGCATCAGCCCTGATGCCGCCTTCAGCGTGAACTGGACTGCCTTCGCGATTTTCATGGTCGTGATCGGCGGGATCGGCCGCATCGAGGGGCCCCTCGTGGGTGCCGTGATTTTCTGGGCGCTCAACAAATTCCTGAGCGACTACGGGACCTGGTATTTGCTGGGCCTCGGCCTTCTCGCGATCGTCGTCACCATCTTCTTCAAACAGGGACTGTGGGGCTTCGCGCAGCAGCGCTGGGGCTGGTCGCTGTTCCCCACCCAGCGGCGCCTCGTGGTGCTCGACCGCATCGGGGCGAAGCGCGTCGAATCGTTGGCCCGTTCCTCTGACCTGGAGTTCCATCCCCATGCGAAACATCAATGAAAACACCATCACCGCCGCGGTGCTCGAACGCATCGCCGGCACCCCGAACGCACGGCTGAAGGAGATCATGTCGGCGTTGGTGCGCCATATGCATGACTTCGCGCGCGAAGTGCGCCTGACGGAAGCCGAGTGGGCAGCCGGCATCGAGTTCCTGACGGCGACCGGGCAGAAGTGCAGCGACAAGCGGCAGGAGTTCATTCTGCTGTCGGACACGCTGGGGCTGTCGATGCTCACGGTGGCGCTCAACCATGCGAAGAGCGCGCAGGCGACCGAGGCGACGGTGTTCGGCCCTTTCCATGTACACGGCGCCCCTCACCTTGAACTCGGCGCCGACATCTCTGGCGGCGCCAAAGGTGAGCCCCTGTTCGTGAACGCCACGGTGCGTGGCCGAGACGGAGAGCCGGTCGCCAATGCCCAGGTGGACGTCTGGGAGGCGGATGCGGAAGGCTTCTACGACGTTCAGCGCGCCGGATTGGACGTTCCGCAGGGACGCGCCGTGTTCCGCACGGACGACAAGGGATTGCTGTGGTTCCGCGGCGTCATGCCGGTGGCGTACCCGATCCCGACGGACGGCCCGGTGGGCGACATGCTGCGCGCCACCAAGCGGCATCCGTGGCGGCCGGCCCACGTTCACTTCATGATCCAGGCGCCGGGCTACGAAACCCTCATCACGCATGTGTTCAGGGACGGCGACGAGTATCTCGACAGTGACGCGGTCTTTGGGGTGCGCAGCTCGCTCATTGGCGATTTCGTGTCGCATGCGGCAGGCGTCGCGCCGGACGGCACTGTGCAGGCAACCCCTTTCCATACGTTGAAGTTCGATTTCGTGCTGGAGCCGAACGCGGTGAAGTGACGGGTGCCCGGTCGACCGCGGCGCGTCTGGGCGGCGGAATGTCATGGATAACACCGAGGGCGCCGCTGCGCCATCGCCAATAAGGTGTATGTCTGGCGCCGCGCAAAGACGGCAACTGGAGACACACGCTATGAACTTCAAACGACGCGACGTCCTGTCCGCCGCGGCAGCGGCGTCACTTTTGGCGATAACTGGCCGCGCCGGTGCGCAGTCGAGCACTCTCAAGATCTCGCATCAGTTTCCCGGTGGGACGCTGACCGAGGGTGACTTCCGTGATCGGCTGTGCCGTCGCTTCGCCGCTGACATCGAAAAGCGCAGCAATGGCGCGCTGAAGGCGGAGATCTACCCCGGCTCTTCGCTGATGAAGACCAACTCTCAGTTTTCCGCGCTCCGAAAGGGCGCGCTCGACATCGGGCTGGTCCCGTTGTCGTATGCCGGCGGCGAAGTGCCCGAAACCAACATTGGCCTGATGCCCGCACTTGTGCCGAGCTATGAAGTCGGCGCGGCGTGGAAGACCGCCGAAGTCGGCAAGCTGCTCTCGAAAATGCTCGACGACAAAGGCGTCATCGTGCTGAGCTGGATCTGGCAGGCCGGCGGCGTCGCGAGCCGCACCGCTCCGCTGGTGGCGCCTGAGGATGCCAAGGGCCAGAAGGTGCGTGGCGGCAGCCGCGAGATGGACATGATGCTCAAGGCGGCAGGCGCTTCGGTGATCACGCTGCCATCCAACGAGATCTACGCCGCGATGCAAACGGGCGCGATGGATGCCGCGATGACTTCGTCGACCAGCTTCATCTCTTTCAAGCTCGAAGAGATCGCGAAGAACTTGACGAGCGGCCGCAACAGGGCCTATTGGTTCATGTTCGAGCCGCTCATGATGTCCAAGGATGTCTTTGCCAAGCTGCCGAAACCGCAGCAGGACATCATCATGGCCGCTGGTGCCGAGCAGGAGAAGTTCGCCATCGACTCGGCACGCGCCGACGACAAGCTCGCCGCCGAGGTCTATGCCAAGGCTGGCGCGAAGGTCTTCGACATCGACGATGCGACGATGAAGAAGTGGCAGGTCATCGCACGCGAGACTGCCTGGAAGGACTACGGCGAGCGCAACGCGTCTTGCAAGGCGTTGCTGACGGCCGCGCAGAAGCTTCTGTGAGCGGCGCGCTGCAGCCTGCGCCACTCGGGCTCGGCATACCGATCGATCCGGCCACGCCGCGCGTGCTGCTGCCGCTGGCGCGCGCACTGCAAGCGGTCAATCGCATCGCGATGGCCCTCGGCATGCTTGCGCTCCTGGCCGCTTCGGTGGTGCTTACCTACAGCGTGGTGTCGCGCTACTTCATGAAAGCGTCCACCGACTGGCAGGACGAGGCCGCGGTGTTCTGCCTGGTCGGCATGACGTTCATGTGCGGCGCGTTCGTGCAGTCGATTCGTGGGCATATCGGGATCGAGGCCATCAGCTCCCAGTTGTCGGCGGCCGCGAATCGCGTGCGAATGGTGGTGATCGATTTCGTCAGCCTGGCCTTTTGCGGCTTCTTCGCGTGGAAATCGTGGACCCTGTTGCATGAGGCATGGGTCGATGGCATGACGTCATCGTCTTCTTGGGCGCCGCCCTTGTGGATTCCCTATGGGCTGATGTCTCTCGGCATGAGCCTGCTCACGCTGCAACTGCTGGTGCAGCTTTGCGCCAGCATCAACCGGGTTGTGAACCGGACCGCCAGCGGAGCAGAGGTGCATTGATGTCGATGCTCGCGCTGGGGCTCCTGTTCGGCGTCGCGACGCTGTTGCTGATGTTTTCGGGAACGCCGATCGCGTTTGCCCTCGGCGCGGTTGCCGTGCTGTTCATGGCCTTCTTCATGCCGGGATCGTCGCTTGATACGGTGACGCAGAACGTCTATGAGGAGATGTCGAGCATCACGCTGTTGTCGATTCCGCTTTTCATTCTGAAAGGGGCGGCCATCGGCCGTTCACGAGCGGGACAGGATCTGTACGCGGCGATGCACGTGTGGATGCACAAGGTGCCCGGCGGCCTGGGCATCGCCAACGTATTCGCCTGCGCGCTCTTTGCCGCCATGGCCGGATCGAGCCCCGCGACCTGTTCGGCCATCGGAAGTGCCGGCATTCCGGAGATGCGCAAGCGAGGCTACTCGCCGGGCTTTGCGGCCGGCATCATCGCGGCCGGGGGCACGCTCGGAATCCTGCTGCCGCCGTCGATCACGATGATTCTTTACGCGGTTGCGGCCGAGCAATCCCTGGGACGCCTATTTTTGGCGGGCATCGGGCCGGGCGTGCTGCTGGTGGCGCTCTTCGCGGGCTACGCGATGCTCAACTACCGGAAGGAGTATGGCCGCGCCAGGCGTGCATTCGAACGCGACGGCAGCACATCGGCGTTGCTCGATGACGAGCACTTCAGCCTGCGGCAGAAGTTCGAGATGCTGCCGCGCGTGGTGCCGTTCGTGGTGCTGCTCATCGGCGTGATGGTGGCGCTGTACGGCGGCTTTGCCACGCCTTCGGAAACGGCCGGCCTTGGCGGGCTTCTGGCGCTGCTGCTCATCGCGGTGATCTATGGCGTGTGGCGCATCAGGGATCTTGCGCCGATCCTCGCGGCCACGATCAAGGAATCGACCATGTTGATGTTCATCATCGGCATGTCGCTGCTTTTTTCATACGTGATGAGCTACCTGCACATCAGCCAGTCGATGGCGAGCTGGATCGTCGCGCTTCACTTGTCGAAGTGGCTGCTGCTCGCGGCCATCCTGGTGCTGGTGATCGTGCTGGGGTTCTTCCTGCCGCCCGTGAGCATCATCCTGATGACGGCGCCAATCTTCCTGCCGCCTTTGAAGGCTGCGGGGTTCGATCTCATCTGGTTCGGCATCCTGATGACGATCGTGATGGAAGCCGGATTGATTCATCCACCGGTCGGGCTCAACATCTTCGTGATCAAGAACATCGCGCCGGACATTGCGCTGTCGGAGATCATCTGGGGCGTCCTGCCCTTCGTGCTGCTGATGTTCGTGGCGGTGTTCCTGATCTGTGTCTTCCCAGGCATCTCCACTGCGTTGCCCGATCTGGTGATGGGGCCGGTGCCGGGTAAATCTTAGGGTCGATCCCTGCATCAATCCCCGCGTCAATCACTGGGTCACAATCGCCGCCAGGGATTCGAAGGAGGACCCGAAGTCATGGAAACCGCGAACGTGCAATCTGCTGAACACCAGGGTCGTCATGGCGGGCGCAAGGAGGATGCCGACTTGCAAGCCGAGGTGCTCGCGCCTCACGTCCCGCTGCCGGCCTACTACGGAGACGAAGCCGAGCATCAGCAGTTCCTTCGCCGCATCTTCGATGACACGGCGCCCGACTACGACCGGATCGAGCGTGTGCTGGCGCTGGGCTCGGGCCCTTGGTATCGGCGTTCGGCGCTCCAGCGGGCGGGCCTCTCCAAAGGCGCGGAGGTGCTGGACGTCGGCATCGGCACCGGGCTGGTCGCGCGCGAAGCGCTCACCCTCATTGGTCCCCAAGGCAGGCTGGTCGGCGTCGATCCAAGCCCCGGGATGATGGGAGAAGTGAAGTTGCCAGGCGTGGAACTCGTTCGCGGGCGCGCGGAGGCATTGCCTCGCCCTGATGCGAGCAGCGATTTCATCAGCATGGGCTATGCGCTGCGCCATATTGCCGACGTGAATGCGGCTTTCGCGGAGTTCTTTCGTGTGCTGAGGCCGGGTGGCCGGCTGCTGGTTCTCGAAATCAGCAAGCCCAGCGGTCGCATCGGCACTGCCGTGCTCAAGGCGTACATGCGGGGCGTGGTGCCAGTCATTGCCAAGGTGGTCGCGCACCAGCACGATACGGCCGAACTCTGGCGCTATTACTGGGACACGATCGAGGCCTGCATCGCACCGGCATCCGTGATGGACGCACTGCGTACGGCCGGCTTTGTCGATGTGAAGCGGAACGCCGAACTTGGCATCTTCTCCGAATTCACCGCGGTCAAGCCGGGCATCTAGTAAGGAATGAGCGTCCGCGGACGGCCTACCGGCGGCAGCCCCGAGAGTTCGTGCCGGTACGGAATGGAAGCCTGGGCGCCGGCTCGGGTCACGCACACGGCCGCCGCCTGGATGCCCAGGGCGATGCCCGCGTCGATCGCGTCGCCTCTCGCGAGTGCGGCGCACAGCGCGCCGATGAAGGTGTCGCCGGCGGCCGTGGTGTCGATGGCATTCACCTCGAGTGCCTCGAAGTGCCGGCAACCTGCAGCGTCGCAAGCGATGACGCCCTCGGCGCCCATCGTGAGGATCACGTGGACGGGCCCTCGCTCAAGCAACACCTTGGCCGCGCGCGCGGCGCTGCCCAGATCCTTCACGGCGATGCCGCTCAGGAGGGTGGCCTCGGTTTCATTCAGCACGAGGATGCCCACTTGCTGAAGCAGCGAATCAGGCAACTGACGGGCCGGTGCAGGGTTCAGCACCACCGTCACACCGGCCCCATGCGCGAGTGCTGCTGCGTCTGAAGCGGCCTCCATGGGGACCTCGAGTTGAAGCAACAGGAGTTTCGCGGGCGCGAAATCCAATGCCCATCGCCGCGCGTCTTCGGCATTCACGCAAGCGTTGGCGCCCGAAATCAGGGAGATGCGGTTCTGAGCGCTGTCGTCCACCATGATCAGCGCCACCCCCGTCGAGGCGGCGGCCGTGGCGACGTGGGTCACGTCGATGCCGTCGCTGGACATGGACGCCTTCAAAGCCATGCCGAAGTCGTCATCGCCCACCCGGCCGATCATGGCGACCTTCGCGCCCTGTCGCGCGCAGGCGACTGCCTGATTGGCGCCCTTGCCGCCAGGTGTGGTCATGAATGAATGCGCGTGCAGGGTTTCTCCTGCCGCCGGAATGCGCGGCACGCGGACGACCAGATCCATATTGAGACTGCCAAAGACTGCGATGTCGGGCATGGCTGTGTTGACTTCAGTGAAAGGTTGAATTCTCAGGGCGACCCTGGCGAAACGAAGCATTTGGGCTGACTTGCATACGGGAGCGAGCTCGCGTAACGTTCTGTAACTCGATTAACCCGCCATTCGATGATCACCAAACGCCGCCTTCTGCAGACCTTTGCAGCATCGCTCTGTACGACCGGCGCATGGGCGGACGACGCTTCCCGCACGCGCACCGCGCCGAGTCTGGCCGCGCCGCCCGTTTGGCCCTCGAAGCCCATCCGCATCCTCGTCGGATTTCCGGCCGGTGCTTCGCCGGACCTTGCAGCGCGCGCGGTGGCGGAACCGCTCTCGAAGCTTCTCGGGCAACCTGTGTTGGTGGAAAACCGGCCGGGTTCGAGCGGCAACCTCGCAGCCGATCAGGTGGCAAAGGCGCGTGACGACCACACCATCGGCGCGCTGATCAACGGCAATCTCACGATCGCAAAGCTCCTGAACCCCAACACCCCGTTCGATCCGGAGAAGGACTTCGCGCCGGTGAGCCTGATCGGCACTGCGCCTCTGGTACTCGCCGTTTCAGGCGACGCTGCCGGCACCAACGCCGAGGAGTTGCTCCTATGGGCGCGCAACCTCAGCAGCGCGGGAAAGTATGGGACTCCCGGGGTCGGGACGGTGGGCCACCTGGGCATGGAACTGCTCAAGAGCCGAACCAACATCACCGCGCAGCACGTGCCCTTCACCGGCAATCCTCAGGTCATCAACGCGATGCTTGCGGGGCAGATTCAACTGGCGCTTCTGCCGCCGGGGCTGGCCAAGCCGCATGTGAAATCAGGCAAGCTGAAGGCCGTGGGGGTGACTTCGCCCGATCGAAGCCCGCTGTTTGCCGAATTGCCGACCTTGCGTGAAGCCAATGTCCGGGGCGCGGATCTCGAGATCTGGACCGCACTCGCTGCGCCTGCGACGCTTCCGCAGACAGCGGTCGCCAAGCTGAACGCGGCGCTGGCGGAGGTCGTTCGGTCGCCGGATGTAAAGGCGCGCTTGCTCGCCGCAGGATGGCAGGCGCAAGGCGGTACCCCGCAGGCGCTGGGCTACCGCATGCGCAGCGACACCGCACAGCTGGGCGGCGTGATTCTGATGCGAGGCATTCGGTCAGACGCCTGACCGGGGCTTCAGAGGGCCTCAGAGAAGCCGCGATATCTCCGCGGCCGAGGCGAGCAGCCCCGGCAGCATGGTGTCCTGCATCACCTTTGCGCTCGTCCGGTTGGCCTGGCCGCTGATGTTGAGCGCCGCGACCGCGCGGCCTGCGCGATCCACGATGGGCGCTGCGATCGAAACCAGTCCTTCTTCGAGCTCCTGGTTGACGAGGCACCATCCCTGCTTCCGCGCCTGAAGTACCTTCGCGAAAAGTGCGTCCACGTCAGTCAGCGTGTGCTTGGTGAAAGCCTCGCGCGTGGAGGCGGCGAGCCTGTCCCGGATTTCCTGGTCTTCGAGGTCTGCGAGCAGGAGGCGGCCCATCGAGGTGCAGTAGGCCGGCAGGCGAGAGCCCACTCCGAGGCTGATGCGCATGATCTTGTGCGTGGGCACGCGCAGAACGTAGACGATATCGGTGGCGTCGAGCACGGCCGCCGAGCAGGACTCCTGCACCTGCTGCACGAGCGCTTCCATCACCGGCTCGGCGCGGTTCCAGATCGGCATCGACGACAGGTAGGCAAAGCCCAGGTCCAGGATGCGCGGCGTGAGTGTGAAATGCTTTCCGTCGCTGTGGACATACCCGAGCGTCTGTAGTGTGAGCAGGATGCGGCGCGCCCCCGCGCGGGTGAGTCCGCTCGCGGCGGCAACTTCGCTGAGCGTCTGACGCGACGTGTTGGCGCTGAACGAACGAATAACCTGGAGACCGCGTGCGAAGGACTGCACGTAGCTGTCGCCGGGTGCGGGTGCAACGGGGTGTTTCCGATGGGTTGCCATGGGTGGTGATCTTCTCTAGAATTCATTATACGAACAACTGTTCGCGTATCGAACAAATTGGCAAAAAATCGCAGCCGGCGCGTTCGACCTTTCACTCGGCTTCTTTTTCTTCCCCGGAGACAGAATTCATGATCAACAAGATCGCGCCTTCGATCGCTGATGCCATGGCCGGCATCCAGGATGGCGCCACAGTGCTGATCGGCGGCTTCGGCACCGCCGGCATTCCCAACGAGCTCATCGACGGCCTGATCGAACAAGGGGCCAAGGACCTCACCGTCGTCAACAACAACGCTGGCAACGCCGAAGCCGGCCTTGCGGCTCTCCTGAAGGCCGGACGCGTTCGCAAGATCATCTGCAGCTTCCCCCGCCAGGCCGACAGCTACGTGTTCGACGAGCTCTATCGCTCCGGCAAGCTCGAACTGGAACTCGTGCCGCAGGGCAATCTGGCCGAGCGCATCCGTGCCGCGGGAGCTGGCGTTGGCGCCTTCTTCTGCCCCACGGGTTATGGCACGCAACTGGCAGGCGACCGCGAAACGCGCGAAATCGACGGCAAGCAGTACGTGCTCGAATACCCCATTCGCGGTGACGTGGCATTGATCAAGGCCGAGAAGGGGGACCGTTGGGGCAACCTCGTGTATCGCAAGGCCGCGCGCAACTTCGGCCCGGTGATGGCCATGGCAGCCGACCGGACGATCGCCACCGTGCACGAGATCGCCGAGCTCGGCGAAATGGACCCCGAGACCATCGTCACGCCGGGCATCTTCGTCAACCGGATCGTCAAGATCGAGCGCGTCGCCACCGAGGCCGGCGGCTTCAAGAAGGCAGCATGACCATGAGCAACTACCAACGCCGCACCAAGGACCAGCTCGCAGCGCGCGTCGCGCAGGACATCTTCGACGGGGCCGTCGTCAATCTGGGCATCGGTCAGCCCACGCTGGTCGCCAATCACCTGCCCGCCGGCCGTGAAGTCATCCTGCACAGCGAAAACGGCATCCTGGGCATGGGCCCGGCGCCTGCTGAAGGCCAGGAAGACTATGACCTGATCAATGCCGGCAAGCAGCCGGTCACGCTGCTGCCCGGCGGGGCGTACTTTCACCATGCCGACAGCTTTGCGATGATGCGCGGCGGCCATCTCGACATCTGCGTGCTGGGCGCCTTCCAGGTCTCGTCGACCGGCGATCTCGCGAACTGGAGCACCGGAGAGCAAGGTGCCATCCCGGCGGTCGGCGGGGCAATGGACCTTGCCATCGGCGCCAAGCAGACATGGGTCATGATGGATCTGCTCACCAAGAAGGGCGAGAGCAAGATCGTCGAAAAGTGCACCTACCCGCTGACTGGCATCGGTTGTGTCAAGCGGGTGTATTCCGATCTCGCTACCCTCGAATGCACGCCGACGGGGCTGAAGCTGATCGACAAGGTCGACGGCCTCGAGCATGTCGAACTCGAAAAACTGGTCGGCCTGCCGATCGCCATCTGAATCGACGAAGAGACACATCATCATGACCAACCAAGCCTTCATCTGCGACGCCGTTCGCACCCCCTTTGGCCGCTACGGCGGTTCGCTCGCCAGCGTGCGCGCCGACGATCTCGGCGCCGTGCCGCTCAAGGCGCTCATGGAGCGCAACAAGAACGTCGATTGGCAAGCCGTCACCGACGTGCTCTATGGCTGCGCCAACCAGGCCGGCGAGGACAACCGCAACGTGGCGCGCATGTCGGCGCTGCTGGCGGGCTTGCCGCTCGAACTCGGCGGCGCCACGATCAACCGCCTGTGCGGATCGGGCCTGGATGCGCTCGGCAGCGCCGCGCGTGCCATCAAGGCCGGCGAGGCGGGCCTGATGATCGCCGGCGGCGTCGAAAGCATGAGCCGAGCGCCTTTCGTGATGCCGAAGGCCGAGAGTGCCTTCAGCCGCGCGAACGCGGTGTATGACACCACCATCGGCTGGCGCTTCGTCAACAAGCTGATGAAGGCGCAGTACGGCGTGGATTCCATGCCCGAGACGGCCGAGAACGTCGCCACCGACTACAAGATCGAGCGCGAAGCGCAGGACCGGATGGCGCTCGCCTCGCAGCAGCGTGCCATTGCCGCGCAGAAGTCAGGCTTCTTCGACGCCGAGATCGTGCCGGTCACGGTCGCGCAGAAGAAGGGCGATCCGATCATCGTCTCGAAGGACGAGCATCCGCGCGACACCAGCCTGGAAGCCTTGGCCAAGCTCAAGGGCGTCGTGCGCCCTGACGGCACCGTGACCGCCGGCAACGCCAGCGGCGTGAACGATGGCGCGGCCGCGTTGCTGCTCGCTGACGAAGCCAGTGCTGCCAAGTACGGTCTCAAGCCGCGCGCTCGCGTGGTCGGCATGGCGACGGCCGGCGTGCCGCCGCGCATCATGGGCATCGGCCCGGCGCCTGCGACCGAGAAGGTGCTCAAGCTGACGGGCCTCAAGATCGACCAGATCGACGTGATCGAACTCAACGAAGCTTTCGCCGCACAAGGGCTGGCCGTATTGCGGCTCCTGGGCCTCAAGGACGACGATGCGCGTGTGAATATCAACGGCGGCGCGATCGCGCTGGGCCACCCGCTCGGCGCCAGCGGCGCGCGGCTCGCAACGACGGCTGTGAACCAACTTCACAAGGGCGGCGGTCGCTACGCGCTATGCACGATGTGCATCGGCGTCGGGCAAGGCATCGCGGTCATCCTCGAGCGCGTCTGACCGCGGGGGGAGCGCTTCCCGCCGTCGTGCGGAGCGCGATGAAGTAGGCGGTCCGCCGGGGGGTATCGGGCTGCCGATGTAATGCAAACCTCTACGATTGCGGCGCGGCTCGGGCATGTGCAGAATTTCGGCATGTCCGCCCCGTCGCAGTCGCCCGGATCTCTCGAGGATGAAGAGCTTCATAACCTCGCATCGGGATGGCGGCTGCGCGCGATGCAGGGCGACCAGCTCGCCCATCGCATGGCGCAGGCCCTCGAGGCCGAGCAGCGCCGCAGGATCCGCGATACCGGGCTGCAAACTCTGCCGCCAGCACCATCGAGTCGCGCTTCCACGCCCTGGTGGAAATTCTGGTGACAAGCTCCTGCCACCGACTTCCTCTCTGACTGAATGATCACCATCGATTTTGGAATCGGTCTGGCCCTGCTCAGCTTGTTTGCCGCAACGTTTCTGTCCAACGTGCTTGCGCGTCGGCGAGACAGGTATCGAGAGCTTGATCCACTGATGCGCGAGGCGCGCGAACTTCTGCTGCTGGAGCGCACGGCGCCGAATCCGCAAAGCCCTACATTGACGCCCGCGCACTGGTCACGCATTGAATCGCTGCAGCCCAGTTGGCGGCGACAGGCATTTCAATCGGCGCGGACTCGCTATATCCAGGCGCGATCGGCGTTTTCGCGTCATGAGTTCAATGGCGAGCTCTACTACCCGAATCCTTCATTGATCGCTGACGCGGCCTACGACGTGCTGCGCCTGACGGAACGCTTCTAGGCCTGCACGGGCGCTGTGGCTCGCGGCTGCGGCTAGTGGTAGATCTTCTGGAGCAACCGGATCAGCGTTTCGCGCTCGCGGGGGGTGAGCCGTGCGCTGGCGTCAGCTTCGAGTTGCATGACCGTTTGCTCTGCCTCGCGAATCAAGTCTTCGCCGGCGGGCGTGAGGTAGAGGCCGATGGCGCGGCCGTCATGCGGATGCGGCCTGCGCTCAATGAGCCCGCGGCTGTCCATTGCAGCAATGAGGCTCACCAGATTGGGCGGCAGGATGTCGAGCGTCGAACACAACTGCCTCGAAGTGGCGCCGGGATTGTGCGCGATGAGCGACAGGACCGAAAAGTCGACCTGCTTCAGTCCATAGGCTGCCATGCGCTCCGCGAACACTTGGCTCACGACCAGCCATGCGCGCCGAGCGTTGTAGCCGACGAGTGTCTCTAGCATTCGGATATCCAGTGTGTCAGGCCGCTGAGCGTGGGCACGGGCATGGATGTCGGAAGTGGGCTTCTTTCGGGAAACTGCCATGGCGCAAGCGTAACTGTCTTCGAGCTTCGAGTGGCGATTCTCAGGCGACAACTCGCGCGGTGACCGCTTCGCAGGCGCGCTTGACGATCCCGAGGCGCATCTCGAATTCCGGCAACACCCAGCGACGGAACGCCGCCGCCGAAGCGGACCAGCGAGCGTCGTCGGGCGAAGCGCTTTCGATGCGAGCCCATGCCCATGCCAGCAGGGTGAGCATGACGATCCTCAGATAGTCATCGGCCACCTCGTAGGACAACGTGGTGTCAGCCTGCGCCGCCATGGCGATGGTGGTCGTGAGATAACGAAGCTGCGCCAGCCTTCGCTGCACGTCGGCATCGACTTCGCGGGCCGCTTCCAGCTCGTCACGCAATTCGACCAGCAGCGCCGACATCCCCGCGCCGCCATCGGCGAGCACCTTGCGCACCAGCAGGTCGATAGCCTGGATCTCGTTGGTGCCTTCGTAGATCATGGTCACGCGAGAATCACGCACGATTTGCTCGATACCCCATTCGCGCACATAACCATGCCCGCCGAACACCTGCAGGCATTCGCTTGCGCCGTAGAAGGCCTGCTGCGTGCAGGCAGCCTTGAGGACGGGCGTGATGAGCGCACACCAGCGCTGTGCGCGTTCGCGTGCCTTGGGATCTGCGTCGTGGCGCGCGACGTCGAGTTGCACGGCGGTGCGATAGGCGATCAGGCGCGCCCCGTCGATCCAGGCACGCTGGGTGTCGAGGATGCGGCGAATGGCCGGATGTTCAGCGACCAGGTCCGATGGTTCGCCGCCGCGGCTGACCGGCGCGGGGCCAGGCGCGCGCATTTGCCGCCGCTCGTGTGCATAGGCATCCGCCTTCTGCCAGGCTGCATCAAGCAGGCCGATCCCCTGCAATGCGACATGCAGGCGCGCCGCGTTCATCATGACGAACATCGCGGCGAGACCTCGGTTCGCATCTCCGATCATCCAGCCTATGGCTTCATCGAAGCGCATGACGCAGGTCGAGCTGCCGTGCAGGCCCATCTTTTCCTCGATGCGCTCGCAATGAACGCCATTGCGCGATCCGTCGGGCAGGACCTTTGGCACCAGCACCAGCGACAGGCCCTTCGGCCCTGCCGGCGCGTCGGGCAGGCGGCAGAGCACCAGGTGAACGATGTTGTCCGAGAGATCGTGATCGCCGCCGGAAATGAAAATCTTGCTGCCCGACACCAGGAAGCTACCGTCCAGAACGGGCACTGCGCGCGTGCGCACCTGACCCAGATCGCTGCCTGCATGGGCTTCGGTCAGGCACATCGTGGCCAGCCATTCGCCGGTGGCGATCTTCGAGAGATAGCGTTGCTTCAACTCGTCGCTGCCGTGATGCTTGAGGCACTCGTATGCGCCGTGCAATAGCCCTGGCGCCATCGTGAGGCCGTGGTTCGCGGCACTCAGCCATTCGAAGAGCACCGCTTCGAGCACGGCAGGCAAGCCCTGTCCGCCGTCTTCAGCCGCGGCTGAGAGTGCAGGCCAGCCGGCCTCGACAAAGGCGCGATAGGCGTCGCGGAACCCCGGCGGCGTGACGACCTGACCATCGACCATGCGGCAGCCGATTTCATCGCCACCACGGTTCAGCGGCGCGATGACTTCGGCGACGAACTTGCCGGCTTCGTCGAGCACTTGCGTTTGCAGCGCAAGGTCGAATTCTGCAAAGGGCGGCAGGGCGCCCAACCGCGGAACGGCACCCAGTACGGCGTTCAAAACGAAGCCCACATCGTCGGGGCGTGGCTGGTAGTTCATGGCGATGTCTTCAATGGGCAGGCGCGCGGCATGCAAAGCTGGCGGCGGTTTCGATGTCGCCGCCCGTGTAGGCCGCAACCTGCGGATAGGGGCACAGTGGACGCGTACGGTGCGGCGACCATCCGGCTGGCGCTTCGGGATTAGCCGTCGCGGCGCCAGGGCCGCGCGCGCTCGCAACTACCCGCGCGGGCGCCTGGCCTTGCTCGACCCAGCCCACCAGCGCCGTCAGCATGTCGAACTGGTCGGTGGCCGGACCACCGGCGCAATGGTTCATTCCGGGCACGGGAAAGTAGCGCGCGAAGGCCGAGGCATCTCCGCCGTTCGCCACCTGCAGTCGCTCGTACCACTCGGCCGTGTCGTCGGACGAAAACACCGGGTCGCTCGTGCCGTGATAGACGATCAGTTTGGCGCCGCGCTCGCGCAGTACCGCAAGGTTGTCCGGCTCTGGCGGCGGCATGAAGGACATGGCCGATTCGCTGTAGATGCCGCTGCTCGCGTAGATGGTGGGTGCGTCCGTATCCATGTCGAAGCCGAGCGCGAAGGGCAGTCCGGCCGGGCGATCCGCCATCGGCGGCGACGCGAAGATGAAGGCGACCGCGCCGGCGTCGCGGGTTGCCGGACTGGCAAACTTCCACTCGCGCCAGTTGCTCCCGCTGATTCCGGCATCGAACGGAAAGGTGTTGTAGATCGGTTTTCCGAAACTGTTGTGTGCACCGGCAAACACGCTGGACAACACGGTCTTCTGCGCGCTGGTGAGACATTGCCCGTCTCGGGCGCCGATGCACGTGGGTACGTCGTTTTCGAGGTGAAAGCGCGATTTGCATGACTTCACGTCAGCGACGATTCCATCCGCGAGCCCATCCAGCGCATCGCAGCGCGCCAGTACACGGTCTGCAACCAGCTTCAGTTCCGCAGGCGTGAAAGCGGTCTGCAGATCGGGCTGGCCTGCGGACGTCGCAGCGGCCACCTTTGCGTACTGCTGTGCGCCATAGAGCTGCGCGACAGCGGCCCGAGGCAGGTTGTAGCCCGGGTCACCGGCGATGATGCCGTCGTATTGGCCTGGCGACCGTGCAGCTGCGACCATCGCGTGCCGGCCGCCGTTCGAGCATCCGCCGAAATACGAGCGATCCGGTCCGCGGCCATATGCCTTCGCAATCAGGTTCTTGGCCATGGGGGTGAGCTGTGCGACCGCGTTGTAGCCGTAGTCGAGCCGTGCTTGCAGGTCGATGCCGAAGCGCGGGCCGAGAGAACCTGCATGCCCCGCATCCGAGCTGATGACGGCGAATCCCATCTGTAGCGCAGTGCTCGTGGGCCCACCGCCACCAATGCCGCCGACGGCCGGAATCACGACACCGTCGAGCCCGCCGTTCGCCTGGTAGAAAAAGCGGCCGTTCCATTCGAGCGGGAGGCGCATCTCGAAGCCGATTGCATATCGATTGCCGTCGACCGGACTGACCCGATCGTTCATGCGGCCCTGCACCAGGCAATGAGCGGGCGCGGGTACCGTGGCATTGCCGACAGTGAGCGCGCCGGCTGGGACCGACGTGACTTGCGTATAGACCGTTCCTTGCATTGCAGCCTTGTTCGCCAAGTCGGCGCACGACAACAGCGCGCCGGGCTTTGCGGAGGTGAGCTGCGGCAAGGCACGACCAGGGTGCCCCGGGCTCGCGCAGGCGGCTGCCAATAGGGCGCAAGCGAGTGCGATCGCGCAGATCGACAGGCCTTTTCGTGCATCCATCATGCGTCTCCGGCTATGGCGCTGGTTTGCGCCGCGGTTCTCAGGCGCGCTTGGCGCCAAGATAGGTGTCGATCACACGCGAATCGCCGGCGAGTTGGCGCGCTTCGCCTTCGACGCTCACGCTGCCCATCTCGAGCACGTACCCGTGATCCGCGACTTCGAGGGCTGCGCGTGCGTTCTGCTCGACAAGGAGGATCGTCACGCCCGTCTGGCGCAGCGCGGTCACGGTGCGGAAGATCTCCTGCACCACGAGCGGCGCCAGGCCGAGGCTGGGTTCGTCGAGCATCAGCAGCGCTGGCCGCGACATCAGCGCGCGGCCCACCGCCAGCATCTGCCTTTCGCCGCCCGAGAGCGTGCCCGCGAGTTGAGCGCGACGCTCCTTCAGGCGCGGGAAGATGGTGTAGACCTCGTCGATGCGATCACGCCACTGGCGATTGCCGAGGCGCACCTGACGGAAACCGCCGAGCACGAGGTTGTCTTCCACCGGCATCGTGCCGAAGAGTTCGCGCTTCTCGGGCACCAGCGCGACGCCGAGCATCACGCGTTCCTCGAGCGACAGGCCACCAATGGCCTGGCCACGAAACTCGATGCTTCCCTTGGAAGGCAGCACGCCCATCAGCGCATTGAGCAAGGTGGATTTGCCAGCGCCGTTCGGGCCGATCACGGTCACCACGCTGCCTTCGCCCGCCTGCAGGTCGATGCCGTGCAGCACCTCGGCGCGGCCATAGCCGGCGCGCAGGTCCTTGATTCTCAGAAGGGGCGTCGTCATGTCAGTGTTCCGTTCCGAGATAGGCCGCGCGCACCTTGGGGCTCTGCTGCACTTCCGCCGGCGTGCCTTCCATCAGGTGAGTACCGAATTCCATCACCACGATGTGGTCGCAGATGTCCATCACGAGATCCATGTCGTGCTCGACCAGCAGGATGCTCATGCCCTCGCCACGCAAGGTCCGCAGCACATCGGCGAGCGCCTGCTTCTCCTTGTGGCGCAGGCCGGCAGCGGGTTCGTCCAGCAGCAGCAACGCCGGATCGGCGCACAGCGCGCGGGCGATTTCAAGCAGGCGCTGCTGACCCATCGCGAGATTGCCGGCGAGTTCCTGCAGGTAGTCGCCCATGCCGACGCGCTGCAGTTGCCGTTCGGCTTCACGAAATAGTTGGCGTTCTTCGGCGCGATCGGCATGCAGCATCGCCGCAACCGCGCCCTTGTGGCCGCGCAGATGCCCGCCGAGTGCGACGTTCTCCAGCACCGTCATGTCCGGAACCATCTTGACGTGCTGGAAAGTGCGAGAGACGCCGCGCTGGGCGATGGCCCGCGACGAGAGCCCGCCGATGGCCTCGCCGCGAAATTTCACCGCGCCGCTCGTGAGGCTCAGCACGCCCGTCACCAGGTTGAAAGTCGTGGACTTGCCAGCACCATTGGGGCCGATCAGGCCGACGATCTGGCCCGCGCGGGTCTGGAAGCTGATGTCGTTCACCGCCACCAGGCCGCCGAAGGTCTTGCGGATCGATTGGACATCGAGCACCACGTCGCCAGCGGCCGGCTTCGTTCGTGCCGGCAGATCCGCAGCGCCGTTCCAGTCGATGGGGCGTGGCGCACGCGGCAGGCGCCGGTCGACGAAGTCCCAGAGCCCATCGGGCAGGTACTTGAGGACCAGCACGATCATGATGCCGAACACGATGAGCTCGTAGCTTCCGCTCGTGCCGATGAGCTTGGGTAGCAGCACCTGCAACTGATCTTCGAGCAGCTTGACCACGCCGGCGCCCGCCATCGCGCCCCAGACATGCGCCGCGCCACCGAGCACCACCATGAACAGGTACTCGATGCCCATCTTGATGCCGAAGGGCGACGGGTTGACCGTGCGCTGGAAGTGCGCAAAGAGCCAGCCGGAGATCGAAGCCAGCATCGCGGCCAGCACAAAAATGCCGACCTTGTGCCGCAGCGTGTTCACGCCCATGGCTTCAGCCATTTGCGAACCGCCCGCGAGCGCGCGAATGGCGCGGCCGCTGCGCGAATCAAGCAGGCGGATCACCGCGAAAGTCGCGAGCAGGGCAAAGGTCCAGGTCACTGCATAGAAAACCCGCTGCTGACCAACTTCGATGCCGAAGAGAGTGAGACCCTTGACGCCCAGGATGCCGTCGTACTTGCCGAGGGCCTCAAGATTGCCCATCAGGTAATACAGCGAGAGCGCCCACGCAATGGTCGCCAGCGGCAGGTAATGCCCGGACATCCGCAGCGTGATGCCGCCGATGATCGCGGCGCTTAGTCCCGTGAGCGCAAGCCCGATGAACAGCGTGAGCCAGGGAGACAGCCCGTAGTTCACGCTCAGGTAGGCGGTTGTGTAGGCACCGATGCCGACGAAGGCTGCTTGCCCGAAGGACGTGAGCCCGCCTACACCGGTGAGCAGCACCAGCCCGAGCACCGGCAGGGTGTAGATGCCGATGTAATTGAGCTGGATGATCCAGAAATTCGGCAGCGGCAGCAGCGGCAGCACCGCGAGGAACACGACTAGCGCGAGAGGGCCCCACGTGCGCAGCCCGCTCTTGCGAGGTGCCTCGGTCGCCGGTGGATTGAGCGTAGCTTGCATATCAGTTTTCCACTAAGCGATGACTTGGCCCGCGACGCAAGTGGTGCGCCCGAGGCCAAAAACCCCGCGGAACCGGCTCTGCCGGGCCGCAGGGGTTGCCCCCGGACGGGGGGTGGCGGCCACACGAAGTGGGCAAGCCTGGGGGAGAGCTTTCATCAGTGGTCCTCATCCGAGTGGCCGCTGCGCAGCGAACGCCAGAGCAATACCGGCAGGATGATGGTGAACACGATCACTTCCTTGAACGAGCTGGCCCAGAACGAGCCGAAGGATTCGATGACGCCCACCCCCAATGCGCCGATCAGCGCACCGGGATAGCTCGCGAGCCCGGCGATGACGCCAGCCACGAAGCCCTTGAGCCCGATCAAAAAGCCCGAGTCGTAGAAGATCGTCGTCGTCGGTCCGATCAGCAAGCCAGAGAGCGCACCGATCAATGCGGCCATCGCGAAGGTGAGCTGCCCCGCGGTCTGCGTGGAAATGCCCATCAGGCGCGCGCCGAGGCGGTTCACGGCCGTGGCCCGCAGCGCCTTGCCATACAGGGTGCGCTCGAAGTACAGCCACAGCATCACGATGAGGGCAGCAGACGCGATGAAGATGATCACCGCCTGGCCATTGACATTGAGCGGCCCGATGGCAAAGCGCTCGTCCCAGAACGGCGGATTGCGAAAGCCTTCGGCGCCGAAGAAAAGCAGCCCGAGGCCAGTCATCGCGAAGTGCACGCCGACCGAGACAATGAGCAGCACGAGCGAACTCGCGCCTGCGAGAGACTGGTAGGCGACGCGATAGACCAGCGGGCCATACGCCGTGACGATGCAGATCGTCAGCAGCGCCTGCAATGCAAGCGGAAGCTGGCGCGGCGCGGCCCATGCGGAGATGGCGCAGATGACGGCAGGCACGGCAAACGTGCGCACAGCCGCCACCAGAGCGGGCGCGAGCCGCCCGCGGTGCCGCCAGGTGCTCGCCAGGTCCATGAGCGCGGCGACTCCGGCAAGGATCAGCAGCAGCCAAACCGTGCCAGGCACCTTGCCCGTCTGGAAGATCGCCAGCGTGAGTGCGCCGTAAGCGACGAACTCACCCTGTGGGATGAAGATGACGCGTGTGACGGTGAACACGAGCACGATGCCCATGCCGAGAAGCGCATAGACCGCCCCGTTCGTGAGTCCGTCCAGCGTCAGGATGCTGGCTATTGAGAAATCCATGGCGGGGCTTGCGCTCGAGTTCGTCCGTGATCAGGGTTGCGCGTCGACCTTGAACTGGCCGTTCACCACCTTGAGCATCACGCCGGTTTCGTTCGTGTAGCCCCAGTGGTTGTCGGGCGTCCAGTTGAGCACGCCATGCGCGAGCACGGTGCGACCCATGGTCTCCATGGCATCGCGCAGCGCGGCGCGGAATTCAGGCGTGCCGGGCTTGCCCTTCTTGAGCGCGATCGGAACTGCCTTTTCGAGCACCGTGAGCGCGTCGGCGCCGTGGCCCGCGAACTGGTTGCGCGAGCCCGGGCCATAGGCCTTCTCGTACTGCTGAACGAATGCGACCGCTGCCTGCTTCGACGGATGGTTGTCGGGCAGCTGCTCGGCGACGGTGGCGGGGCCCGAGACAACGAAGGTGCCTTCAGCGTCCTTGCCGGCGGTGCGCATCAGATCCTGCGTGGCGGCGGCGTGCGTCTGGTAGACCTTGCCCTTGTAGCCGCGCTCCATCACTGCCTTCTGCGGCATGCCGGCGCCGCTGCCCGAGGCGACGATCAGGATGGCGTCGGGGTTGGCCGACGTGAGCTTGAGCACCTGGGCGGTGACGCTGGTGTCGGCGCGGCCGAAGCGCTCAGCGGCGACGATCTTCATGCCGTTCTTCTCGGCTTCGGCAGTCAGCGCCTTGAGCCACAGTTCGCCATAGGCGTCGGTGTAGCCCAGGAAGCCGATCGTCTTGATCTTCTGTGCCTTCATGTGCTGCACCACGGCGTAGGCCATGACGTCGTTCGACTGCGGCAGGCGGAAAGTCCACTTGTCCTTGCCGGGGGGCAGGCCTGCTGGCGATGCGGCGAGTTGCACCGTGCCCGATTCCGCAGCCACGTCGGCCATCGGAATCGCCACCGGCGTAGCCGCCGAGCCGATGATGACGTCGACCTTGTCTTCCGTCACCAGGCGCTGGGTGTCCTTGACGCCGGTGGTCGGATCGGTCGCATCGTCGAGCATGACGACCTTGAGGTTTTCGCCCGCAATGGTCTTCGGCCACAGCGCGATCTGGTTCTTCATCGGAATACCCAGGCCCGAAGCCGGGCCGGTGAGCGGCAGCACGACACCGACCGTGAGGTCAGCATGCGCGGCGCCGAAGAGGCCGAGCACGAGCGCGGCAGCGAGGGTTGCTTTCTTGAAGTTCATGAGGACTGTCTCCTTGGGTAGCTAACAAAAACTCGGGACTTGGTCAGCGTGGGGCCATGCGAAGCGCGCCGTCCAGGCGGATTACTTCGCCGTTCAGGTGCCCGTTGGTCACGATATGGCATGCCAGTTCGGCGAACTCCGAGGGTTTGCCCAGGCGCGGCGGGAAGGGGATCGAAGCCGCGAGCGATTGCTGGACCGGTTCCGGCAGTTCCTTGAGCAGCGGGGTCGCGAAAAGCCCCGGTGCGATGGTGCAAACGCGGATGCCGTGCTGCGCAAGATCACGCGCCATCGGCAGCGTCATGCCGACCAATCCACCTTTTGACGCGCTGTAGGCCTGCTGGCCCACCTGGCCGTCGAAGGCCGCCACCGATGCGGTGAACATCATCACGCCACGCTCGCCGCCTTCGACCGGGTCGAGCTTGGCGCAGCGCGCTGCGTAGAGCCGGCTGATGTTGTAGGCGCCGATGAGATTGACGTTGACCACTCGCACGAAGTCTTCGAGCGGTGCGGGATTGCCGTCCTTGCCGACGATGCGCTTGGCGCTGCCGATGCCCGCGACGTTCATGAGGATACGAGCAGGGCCGTGCGCAGCCTCGGCCTTGTCGAGGGCCGCCGTGACGCTGTCGGCTTGCGTGATGTCGCAGACGCAGGCGATGCCGCCGATTTCGGCCGCAACTTTTTCGGCGAGAGCGGCGTTGACGTCGAGCACAGCCACCTTCGCGCCCAGCCGCGCGAGTTCGCGTGCGGTGGCTTCACCGAGGCCGGATGCCCCACCGGTGACGAGTGCTGCTTGTCCTTGGATGTTCATGGCGGTTGTCTCCTTGGGTGGTCCTTGGGTGATTTAGCGGGGTTTGAGCGTGAAGGGCAAGGTGTCGTTGTGCAAGGCCTCGGCCAATGCGGCGCGATGCTTCAGCACGGCGCGCTGGTTGATGGAGCCCTTGTCGGTCACTTCTCCCTTGTCGATCGATGGCGGCTCGGAAACGATGTGCGCGCGCGCGATGCGGTTGGCGCTGCCGGTACTCGCGGCGGCGAGCGTGTCCAGAAGTTCCTGGAACCGCGCCTGCACGGGTGCGCTTTCGACGACATCCTTCATGGAAGCGCCCTCCGGAAGGCCCGAGAGTTGCCGCACCGCCTGCGTCGGAAAGATGAGCGCGCCGACTTCCTTCAGGTTGATGCCGGTCAGCACCACGTCCTGTACGTAGGGCGCCCCGGCCGCGCTGATCCGGGCCCGCAGCGGTCCCACGCTGACGAAGGTGCCGGTGGCGAGCTTGAAGTCTTCCGCGATGCGGCCATCGAAGCGCAAGCCGCGGTGGATGTCTGCATCGTCGATCCACTGAACCGCGTCACCCGTGCACAGGAAACCTTCTTCATCGAAAGCTTCGCGCGTTGCTTCAGGGGCTCGCCAGTAGCCGGGCGTGACGTTCGGTCCGCGATAGCGCACCTCCACCTTGCCGTCGACGTCGACCAGCTTGAGCGTCATGCCCGGCGTCGGCACGCCGACATCGCCTGCGCGCACGTCGGGGCTGTTGATGAACATCGCCGAAGGGCCCGATTCGGTCATGCCGAGGCCGGTTGCCATCACGATGCGCTCGCCGATCTCCGCTTCCTGGATTTCGTGCAGCAGGTCCCAGACGGGCTGCGCCAGCGCGGCGCCGGAATAAAAGAACATGCGCACGCGCGACAGCAGCGTCTTGCGAAGCTGCGCATCTTCTTTCATGGCGTGGGCGATGGCCTCGAAGCCGGTCGGCACGTTGAAATAGACGGTGGGGGCGATCTCGCGCAGGTTGCGCAGCGTTTCTCCCATCAGTGCCGGCGTGGGCTTGCCGTCATCGATGTAGAGCGTGCCCCCGTGATAGATCGTGATGCCGACGTTGTGATTGCTGCCGAAGGTGTGGTTCCACGGCAGCCAGTCGACCAGCACCGGCGGTTCTTCGGCCAGCGAGGGCATGGATTGCGCGATCTGGACCTGATTGGCGCACCACATGCGCTGCGTGTTGATGACGGCCTTGGGCATCTTGGTCGAGCCCGAGGTGAATAGAAACTTCGTGATCGTGTCCGGCCCGGTCGCTTCCATGGCCCTGTCCACCGCGTGCGTGGCCGGTGTGGCCAGCAGGCTGTCGAAAGTGGTGATCTTGCGGCCGGCCAGATCGGGTGAAGCCGCACCGACGTCCGCCGCGCCGCCATGGCCCTGCTGCAGCACGATTTCGACGTCCGCAGGCGCGACTGCGGCGATTGCCCGGCCGAAGCGCGCGGCATCGCTCGCGAAGACGAGTCCTGGAGTGAGCGTCTCGAAAATGTGTCGCAGCTTGTCGTAGTCCTGACTGACGATGGAATAGGCAGGCGATACGGGGCAGTAGGGGATTCCGGCGTAGATGCATGCCAACGACAACTGGGCATGCTCCAGGCTGTTCTCGCTCAGGATCATGACCGGCCGCTCGGCGTTCAGCCCACGGTTCAGCAGAGCCTGCCCGATGCGCCGTGCATCCTGCAGCGCCTGCGCATAGCTGAGGTGCCGCCATTCCCCGGTGCTCCCGTCAGGAAGCTGCGCGCGACGCGCCACGAAAGTGCGATCGGGCGCCACGTGCGCCCAGTGCATCAGGCGGTCGGTGATGCGCTCAGCGTATTCCTTGAGCGGCTCCGTCGCCTCGATGTAGCGGACGCCCGCGGCGCCTTCGCGCACGCTCACACGACGCACGCCGAAGGTCACGGGACGGTAGCGCGGCGTGATTGCCGCTGAGCGAGGGGCTTGCATGGATGACCTCAGTTTTTCTGCACTTTGCCGGCCTTGCCTTCGAGGAAGGCGCGCACCCGCTCCTTGGCCTCTGGCGCGCTTTGCGCGATGCCTGCCATCAGCGCTTCGGTGAAGAATCCGTGGTCCGCGGGTTGCTCGGAGATTCGCGGCAGCGCGTGCATCAGCGCGTAGTTGGTCAGCGGTGCATTCGAAGCCACGCGCCTGGCGAGTTCGACCGCCTTGTCCAGGGCGGTGCCTTCGGGGACGAGGTATTGAGCGAAGCCGGCGCGCTCGCCCTCTTCGGCGTTGTAGACGCGGCCCGTCATCATCATGTCGGTCATGCGGGCGGTGCCGATCAGCTTGGGAATGCGCACCGAACCTCCTCCGCCGACGAAGATGCCGCGAGAGCCTTCGGGCAGCGCGTAAAAGGTGGTCGCATCGGCAACGCGGATGTGGCAGGCACTGGCGAGTTCGAGTCCGCCGCCAACCACGGCGCCGTGGAGCGCCGCGATCACGGGCACAGGGCCGTGCTGCACGAGTTCGAGCGCCGCATGCCACATGCGCGAATGCACGAGGCCCTGGCCGGCGTCGCGCTCCTGGAGTTCCGACAGGTCGAGCCCGGCGCAGAAGTGCGGCCCTTCGCCGTCGATCACGGCTGCGCGCACGGAACTGGGCAGCTTTTCGAAGGTGTTGCGCAGGGCGAGGATCAATGCGTCGGACAGCGCGTTGCGTTTGCTGGCGCGGGTGAGGCGCACGATGGCGATGTTGTCCTGGATGTCGAGCTGGAGGTCGGTGTGGATCATGATTGCATTCCGGAGTGCGATCGATTATGGTTATAGAAAATAATCAATTCAAGCCGCATGAAGGTGTGCGGCATGAGGACTTACCCTAAGCCCCCAACCCTTGGAGACACTGCCATGGACTATCAGAACCTCATCGCGATCGACACGCATACGCATGCCGAAGTGAGTTGCTGGAATCCCTTTGATAACTACGGCGAGGAATACGATCGCGCCGCGGACAAATATTTCAGGTCGAGCCGCCGCCCGACCATCCAGGAGAGCATCGACTACTACCGCGAGCGCAAGATCGGCCTGGTGATGTTCATGGTCGATGCCGAGTCGAACATGGGTCGGCGCCGCATTCCCAACGAGGAGATCGCCGAAGCGGCCCAGAAGAACTCCGACATCATGATTGCGTTTGCCAGCATCGATCCGCACAAAGGAAAGATGGGCGCACGCGAAGCGCGGCGATTGATCGAGGAGCACGGCGTCAAGGGCTTCAAGTTCCATCCCACAGTGCAGGGTTTCCACCCGTACGACAAGATGGCCTGGCCGATCTACGAAGTGATCAATGAGTACGCGCTGCCGGCGGTCTTTCATACGGGGCACAGCGGCATCGGCTCGGGCATGCGCTGCGGTGGCGGCCTGCGGCTCGAGTACAGCAATCCGATGCACCTGGACGACGTCGCCATCGACTTCCCCGACATGCAGATCGTCATGGCGCATCCGAGCTTCCCATGGCAAGACGAGGCGCTCAGCGTTGCAACGCACAAGCCCAACGTCTGGATCGATCTCTCGGGCTGGAGCCCGAAGTACTTTCCCAAGCAGCTCGTGCAGTACGCCAACACGCTGCTCAAGGATCGCGTGCTGTTTGCGAGCGACTATCCGCTGATCACGCCCGACCGCTGGCTCAAGGATTTCGAGGATGCGGGCTTCAAGCCCGAGGTGGTGCCCGGCATCCTGAAGGACAACGCGGTTCGCTTGCTCAAGCTCGCGAAGTAAGGCGGCCTACGAGGTCTGCTCCTGCTCGTTCTTGTCCCAGTCAAGATGGGTGGTGCGTTGGCGGTGCTCTTCGCGCTCACGTGCGATCTGCTCTTCGAATTGATGGCGCCCTTCCTTTTGGGCGGCGATCAGCTTGGCGCGGTCCTTGTAGTGCGGATAGACCTCGTGCATGAGCTGGATATTGCGAAGCCTGAAATGCATCGCCGTTTCGCGCGCCTCGTGCGCGGGCCAGCCGAGGCCTTCGAGCACCGAGCGGGCGCTCCGTAGCGAAGACTCGAAGAGTTCCCGTTCGACGTGTTCGATCTTGCGGTCGAGCAGTTGATAAACGTGCGCCACGTTGCGCGCGCGCGCAACGATCCTGGCATTCGGGAAATTCTGCCGGACGAGATCGACGATCTTCAGCGACTGCTCCATATCGTCGACGGCCACCACGACGACCTTGGCCGTGCCCGCGCCTGCGGTGCGCAGCAGGTCGAGCCGCGTTGCATCGCCATAAAAGACGCGAAAGCCGAATTCGCGCAGACTTTCGATGGTGTCCGGATCATGGTCGAGCACGGTGATCTTCAAGCCCTGGGCGCTCAGCATGCGCCCAACGATCTGCCCATATCGCCCGAAGCCGCAAATCACGACCTTGGCGTCCTGTTGTTCTGAGATCTCCTCCATGGTGGTCGGCGCTTGCGTGCTGTAGCGCGGCATCACCCATTTGTCGATCGCCACCAGCAGCAGGGGCGAGATCAACATCGAAAGCGCCACTGCACCGATCAGGAACGATGCGACGCCGCGCGGCAGCACATCGGGGCCAGCGGCCTGAAACACCACGAAAGCGAATTCGCCGCCCTGCGCAAGCAGCAGCGTGAACACCGGCCGCTGCTGATGCGGCACGTGCATCAACTTCGCCAGCCCATAGATCACGCCGAACTTCAGCAGCATGAAGCCGATCACGACTGCCGCCATCAGCGCAGGGTGACTCAGCAACACACCGAAGTCGATGCTCATGCCCACCGCGATGAAGAAGAGGCCGAGCAGGAGCCCCTTGAACGGTTCGATGTCGGTTTCGAGTTCGCGCCGGTATTCGCTTTCCGCGAGCAGCACGCCGGCCAGGAATGCACCAAGCGCCATCGAGAGGCCGATGAATTGCATCAGCGCCGCGATCGCGACCACCAGCAGCAGTGAGGCGGCGGTGAAGATCTCGGGAGTCTTGCTGCGTGCAATCCACCTCAGCACAGGCCGGAGGGCCAGACGCCCGCCGATCACGATGCCGGCGATCACGCCGATGATCTTCAGCCCCTGCAGTGCCCGCTCCATGCCCGAAATGCCGTCGCTGGCGTCAGGACCGACGGCCAGCAGCGGAAGCAGCGCAAGGATCGGAATGGCAGCCACGTCCTGGAAAAGCAGAATTGAGAAGCCAGCCTGCCCGCTCGGCGTCAGGAGCAGGTTGCGCTCGCCGAACACTTGCAGCGCGATCGCCGTGGACGACAGCGCCAGTCCCAGCGCTGCCACGAGCGCGACGCGCCAGTTTGCTCCTGCGAGGAAGCCGACCAGGAAGAGCACTGCGGCGCAGCCCAGCACCTGTGCCGAGCCCCAGCCGAAGATGGGTCCGCGCAGACTCCAGAGCCGCTTCGGCTCCAGTTCGAGGCCAACGAGGAAAAGCATGAGCACCACGCCGAACTCCGCGAAATGCAGGATGTCCTCGACATTGGTCACCAGCCCCAGTCCCCACGGTCCGATGGCAATGCCGGCGGCGAGATAGCCAATGATCGAACCCAGCCCGAGTGCCTTCGACAGTGGCACCACCAGCACTGCGGCGCCGAGGTAGATCAGTGAATTGATGAGCCAGACAGGGATGTGTGCCATCGTCAAGCCTCTTCCTGGCTCAGGGGGCGGTCGATTTCCGGCACGACGCAACTCGGGCAGGCGGCAATGTCGTCCATCTCCGGCCAGTTCGGATAGGTTCGAAGTCTTTCACTGAAGACTTCCACGTGTGCGGCAATCTCGGATGGCGGCGCGCTGCGGGCTCCATGAAACACCAGCGGCGGCAGGAAGCGCATGCCGCACAGTGCTGCGGTCTGCTCGTAGGGTGGCAGGAAGGCGTCGAAGAAATAGCGGTTGTAGCTTTGCGGGTGATAGCTCTCTTCAGGGCCGCCGGTGGTCGCGACCAGCCAGAAGTCCTTTCCTTCCAGCTTGCTGCCGCCCTTGCCGTAGGCCCAGCCATAGCTGAACACTTCATCGATCCAGAGCTTCTGGAGCGCCGGCATCGAATACCACTGAATAGGGTGCAGCAACACGAGTACGTCGGCGCGGGCCAGGCGCGCCTGCTCGGTCTTCACGTCGATGGAGTAGTCGGGATAGCTGTTGTAGAGATCGTTGACGTCGATGCCGGGTATCTCTCGCGCTGCCTTCAGCAACTGGAGATTGACCCGGGAATCGCGCCAGCGCGGATGCGCGGCGATCACGTAGATATGGGGCGTGCTTTCCGTGCTTGTTGTTGTCGGCATGCCGCGAACATAGCGCACTCCGCGGGCGGCTACCATGGCGCCTGTCTTCAGCCTCGAGGAGCCTCAGATGCCGGTGGTCCTGGTCGCCAATCCCAAGGGCGGGGTCGGCAAATCCACGCTCGCAACCAACGTCGCGGGCTACTTTGCCAGCGGTGGCCATCCGGTGATGCTGGGCGACATCGATCGCCAGCAGTCCTCCAAACTGTGGCTCGGCCTGCGCCCGCCCGTGGCGCGCGGGATCAGGACTTGGGACGCGACAGCGGACGGCGACGTCGTTCGCCCGCCGCGCGGAACCACGCATGCCGTCATCGACACCCCCGCCGGGCTGCACGGCTCGCGCTTCAAGGACGTCGTCGCCTTGGCCGACAAGGTGCTGGTGCCGCTGCAGCCGAGCATCTTCGACATCTACGCGACGCGCGATTTCCTGGACCGTCTGCTGTCGCATCGCCGGGTCGACAAAACGCAGGTCGCGCTGGTCGGCATGCGGGTCGACGCGCGAACCCTGGCGGCCGATCGCCTGCGCGAATTCGTTGCCGGTCTTGAAGTGCCGGTCCTCGGCGAATTGAGGGATACCCAGAACTATGTGCAACTTGCCGCGCGCGGGCTGACGCTGTTCGACATCGCGCCGGGGCGCGTGCAGCGTGACCTGGAGCAATGGGCGCCGATCTGCCGCTGGCTGGACGCTTGAGGCATCGCTCGTGGTTTTCCCTGAACATGCATGTCGCAGCGTCGACACCCGCAACCGAACCAGACCGCTACAGTGATCCGCATGAAACAGACATTCCAGACTCTCGAGGATCTCGCCGCATGCGTCGGCCAGGAAGTCGCCGTGAGCGACTGGATCACCATCACGCAAGAGCAGGTCAACCTGTTTGCGGAGGCCACGGGGGATCACCAGTGGATTCACGTGGATGTCGAGCGGGCCAAAGCCGGGCCGTTCGGCGCGCCCATTGCACATGGGTTCCTCACGCTGTCCTTGCTCCCCCGCATCTATGAGACTTCCTTCAGCGTGGTCGAGTCGCGCATGGGCGTCAATTACGGATTGAACCGGGTTCGATTCATGTCGCCGGTGCCGGTGGGCGGGCGCGTCCGTGGTCGTATGAAGCTCTTGACTTCGGAGCCGATCGCCAATGATGGGCTGCAGATGACTTGGGAGACCACCATCGAACTGGAGGGCTCTCCGAAGCCGGCCTGCGTGGCTGAGTCTGTGGTCCGACGGTATAAGTAGCTCGCCCCCAGGCTGCGCGCACTTCGTGTCGCTTCGCCTTCCCTCTACCGGGGGCACCACCAGCGGCCCGGCGGAGCCGGTTCCGCGGTGGTTCTGGGAGGGGAGCGGGGTGCGGCGCTCTTTTTATGCAAATCCGTTTTGGCGCCAGGCTTCGAAGACTGTGACTGCGACGGCGTTGGAGAGATTGAGGCTGCGCTGGCCTTCTCGCATGGGGAGGCGCAGGCGTTGGGGTTCGGGGAATTGTTCGCGCAGTTCGGGGGCCAGGCCTCGGGTTTCTGAGCCGAAGATCAGCCAGTCGCCGGGGTGGAAGGCTACGTCGTGGACCTGGCGGGTTCCGCGGGTGGTGAGGGCGAACATTCGATCCGATGGGGGGCGCTCGGTTTCGAGCAGCGCCTGCCACGTGGGGTGCCGGCGGACTTCGGCGTATTCGTGATAGTCGAGGCCGGCCCGGCGCAGGAGTTTGTCGTCCATCGAAAAACCCAGAGGCTCCACCAGATGCAAGGTGCAGCCGGTGTTGGCCGCCAAGCGGATGACGTTGCCGGTGTTGGGCGGGATTTCGGGTTCGACGAGAACGATGTGAAACATGGGGCAATTGTCGCGAGGGGCGTGTTCAGGGCGTTGCCTCGGTGCGCGCGAGCACGATGGCGGTGATGTGCGCCGCGCCGCCCAGCCGCAGCACCTGCGCTGCGGCGAAGAGCGAAGCGCCGGTGGTCATGACGTCGTCGACCAGCACCACGCGACGGTTCCGAACAGCCGTTGGCTTGAGCGGCTCCAAGGCAAATGCGCCGCGCAGGTTGCTCAGGCGCTCGACTCGGGTCAAGCCGCTTTGGGCGCTCGTTTCGCGGGTTCGCAGGAGTACGCCGGCATCGGTCTTTCGCGGCGCCAGCCGGCGTGCGAGTTCATGGGCCTGATTGAAGCCTCTTTCGCGCAGACGGGCCGGCGCCAACGGCATCGGCAACAGCAGGTCGGCGTTTTCGATCGCCCGCTCGACCCAGGGTGCACTTCGGAGCAATGTTGCCAGCGGTGCGGCCAGTCCGGCGTCGCCGCGAAACTTGAATTCAGCAATGCACTCCGGCCAGGGCCACACATACGCGCAGGCTGCAAGGCAGGCATCGAGCGGAGGTGGGTCGCGCAGACAGCCGCCGCACCGGTCGATACCCGCCGGGACAGCCAAGGCGCAGGTGACGCATCGCGGCACGGGTGGCGCAAAGCGAGCCACGCACGCATCGCACACCGGCCGGGCGGGCCACGTGCGACACACGAAGCACTGGCTCGGCACGCGAGCCGCAATGGATGAAAAAGTCCTTTCGGACCAGCTTTTGAACATCCCTCAATATACTGAGCGGCTCATGCCTCCCGACTCTCCCCAGCGACCGCCGACCATCGATGCCACGGCGGCTGGCCGCTGGAGCCGCCTCGCGCAAGCCGCCGCTTCTCCTTGGCTGCACGAGGAAATAGGACGGCGCATGGAAGACCGGCTTCAATGGATCAAGGCGCAGCCGCGCCACTGGGCCGATTGGTCGCCGCTTCGCGGGGGCCTTGAGGCGCACGCATTGGTCGCCCGCCGCTACCGAAACGCCACCGCCTACGTCGTCGAGCCCGAGCCGTCGCTCGTGGCGCCGACCGCGAAGGTGCTCGCGGCGCCCTGGTGGACGGCACGGCGTTGGCAGGAGGCGCAAGCAACCTTCGATGCGCCGCCTGAGGAGGGCGTGGACCTGCTGTGGGCGAACATGGCGCTGCACATGGCGGCCGACCCGGGCGCGCTGATCGGCGAATGGCATCGTCGGGTGGCGACAGATGGCTTCCTGATGTTCTCCTGCTTCGGACCCGACACCTTGATGGAGCTGCGCGCGCTTTACCAGCGGCTTGGATGGCCGCCCGCAAGCCATGAGTTCACCGACATGCACGATTGGGGCGACATGCTCGTCGGCGCCGGCTTCGCAGAACCCGTGATGGACATGGAGCGGATCGTCCTGACGTGGGCCGATGCCGATGCCGCCGTGGCTGAGTTGCGCACCCTCGGGCGAAACCTGCACCCGAGTCGATTTGCAGCATTGCACGGCAGAGGCTGGCGCCAGGCGCTCGGCCGTGCGCTGCCCGAACTCGCGCCGGCAGCAGACGGGGGAGGGCGCATCGCACTGACCTTTGAAATCATCTACGGCCATGCATTCAAACCCGCACCGCGAGTCGCCTTGTCGGCCGAAAGCGCGGTGTCTCTTCGAGAGATGCGATCGATGCTTCAGCGCGGTCGCCCAGGCGCATGAGAGGGTGCTGCTTCACCGCTACAATCCGGCGCTGCGTGAACTCCCGGGTATTGTCCCGTGATCGAGGTCTGTCGAATATGGGTTCGACAGAGATCGACGCACCGATTTGCTGAACTCGCCCGTGTCGAATTCCGTGTTTCGTTTTGCCACTGTTTCAGGCCAGAGCATCCACTGGTTCCTGAAGCGCAATTGCTCGGTCACGCCGAGCCAGCTTGGCTGGCTCTACGCGTCGCTCTGCGTGGTATCACTTGGCATCGGAACCGTTTTCTGGCTGAACGGCGCACGGCTCGTGTTGCCGTTCGCCTGGCTTGAACTCGCCGCAGTGGGTTTCGCGTTCGTCCTGTATGCGCGGCATGCGACCGACGGCGAAAAGATCGCCTTGCAGGGCGGCCGGTTGGTGGTCGAACTCGAGAACGGTGGGCACTACGAGCGTACGGAATTCTTGCCGCACCAGGTGCGGGTCGAGCCTCAGGACAGCGATCGTTCGCTGATCGAGGTCTCGGGTCAGGGTCGTTCGGTCAGGGTGGGGCGGTATGTGCGCCCGGAGTTGCGCGCAGCGTTGGCGCGTGAGATTCGCATGGCATTGCGAAGTGCCTGAGCAGGCATTCGCAGTGTTTCACCGTGGGGACCGGTGGGTTAACTGGAAAATGAAGAAGTGAACACGATGAAGAGCATTTGGCGCAACAAGATCTTGCCGGCGAATTTGCTGCTGGCGGCCGGCGCGGCTTTCAGTGGCGCGGCGCATGCAGTCAATGACCTGCCCGGCGGACCGTCCGTGCGTCAACTGAACCTCCCTGTGGGCGTCACCAAGATCGCTCAGGAGCAGCATTTCCTGCACACGGTGATGCTGGCCTTGTGCACCGTAATCTTCGTGGCGGTGTTCGCCGTCATGTTCTATTCGATTTGGAAGCATCGCAGATCCGTCGGCCACAAGGCCGCCAACTTCCATGAGTCCGTGGTGGTCGAAGTCATCTGGACCATCGTCCCCTTCGTCATCGTCATCCTGATGGCGCTGCCGGCCACCCGGGTGCTCGTCGCACAGAAGGACACGACCAATTCCGACCTCACCATCAAGGTCACCGGCTACCAGTGGAAGTGGGGCTACGACTACATCAAAGGCGAAGGCGAGGGCCTTTCGTTCATCTCCACGCTGGACGCCTCCCACCGCGCCATGTCCGACGCGGGCGCCCGTGGTGACATTCCGGACAATTACCTTCTCAAGGTCGACAATCCGCTCGTGGTGCCCGTCGACACGAAGATTCGCATCATCACCACCGCCAACGACGTGATCCACGCATTTGCGGTTCCGCAATTCGGCATCAAGCAGGATGCAATCCCCGGTTTCGTCCGGGACACCTGGTTCCGCGCGGAAAAGGTGGGTGACTACTACGGGCAGTGCCAGGAGCTGTGCGGCAAGGAGCACGCCTTCATGCCGATTCACGTCAAGGTGATGGCGGCTGCCGACTACACCGCCTGGGTCGATGGCAAGCGCAAGGAAGCCGCTGCCAAGCAGGACGATCCGAACAAGGTCTGGACGCTGCCTGAATTGCTGGCGCGTGGCGAGAAGGTCTACGCGGCCACGTGCGCCGCCTGCCACCAGGCCAATGGCAAGGGCGCGGGCCCGGTCAAGCCGCTTGACGGCTCGGCGACGGTGCTCAACTCGGACCACAAGCTGCAACTTCACGTGGTGCTCAATGGTCAGAACAACGGGGCGATGCCCTCGTGGAAACAACTCAGCGACACCGACATCGCTGCCGTGGTGACTTTCACGAAGAATGCCTGGTCGAACAAGACGGGCCAACTGGTGCAGCCGGCTGAAGTGCTGGCCGAGCGCGGCAAGTAAGCCGCGAGCTCCACGAAGACGAGTTTGCAAGGAATATCAAGATGAGCGCAGTCCTCGATCCCCACGCCCACGGCCACGGCGACCATTCCCACGACGAGCACCACCACGCGCCGACCGGCTGGCGGCGGTGGGTTTTCGCGACCAATCACAAAGACATCGGAACGCTGTACCTGCTGTTCTCCTTCACGATGCTGATGGTCGGCGGCGTGCTGGCCTTGATGATTCGCGCTGAGCTGTTCCAGCCCGGCCTGCAACTGGTCAATCCCGAACTCTTCAACCAGTTCACGACCATGCACGGCCTGATCATGGTGTTCGGCGCGATCATGCCGGCGTTTGTGGGCTTCGCGAACTGGATGATTCCGATGCAGATCGGCGCATCCGACATGGCGTTCGCGCGCATGAACAACTTCAGTTTCTGGCTTTTGATCCCGGCCGCGCTGATGCTGGTGGGCTCGTTCTTCATGCCTGGCGGCGCACCCGCAGCCGGCTGGACGCTCTACGCGCCGCTGACCCTGCAAATGGGCCCCTCGATGGACGCCGGCATCTTCGCGATGCACATCATGGGTGCTTCGTCGATCATGGGCTCGATCAACATCATCGTGACCATCCTCAACATGCGCGCCCCGGGCATGACGCTGATGAAGATGCCGATGTTCTGCTGGACCTGGCTCATCACTGCCTACCTGTTGATCGCGGTGATGCCTGTGCTCGCAGGTGCGATCACCATGACGCTGACCGACCGGCACTTCGGCACCAGCTTCTTCAATCCCGCCGGTGGCGGCGATCCGGTGATGTACCAGCACATCTTCTGGTTCTTCGGCCACCCCGAGGTCTACATCATGATCTTGCCGGCGTTCGGCATCATCAGCCAGATCGTTCCGGCCTTCGCGCGCAAGCGGCTCTTCGGCTATGCCTCGATGGTGTATGCCACGTCTTCGATTGCCATCCTGTCGTTCATCGTGTGGGCGCACCACATGTTCACGACCGGCATGCCGCTCACGGGCCAGCTGTTCTTCATGTACGCGACGATGCTGATCGCCGTGCCCACGGCCGTGAAGATCTTCAACTGGATTGCGACCATGTGGCAGGGCTCGATGACCTTCGAGACGCCGATGCTGTTTGCCGTCGGCTTCATCTTCGTGTTCACCATGGGCGGGTTCACGGGGCTGATCCTCGCGGTCGCGCCCATCGACACGCAGTTGCAGGACACCTACTACGTTGTCGCCCACTTCCACTACGTTCTGGTGGCGGGTTCGCTTTACGCGATGTTCGCCGGCTTTTACTACTGGTCGCCCAAGTGGACCGGTGTCATGTACAACGAAACGCGCGGCAAGATTCACTTCTGGTGGTCGCTCATCTCGTTCAACCTGGCCTTCTTCCCGATGCACTTTCTGGGCTTGGCCGGCATGCCGCGTCGCTATGCCGACTACCCGATGCAGTTTGCGGACTTCAACGCTGTTGCCAGCGTGGGCGCATTCGCCTTCGGACTGGCCCAGGTCTACTTCTTCTTCTTCATCGTGCTGCCCACCATGCTCGGCAAGGGCGAGAAGGCCGGGCAGAAACCTTGGGAAGCCGCCGAAGGGCTCGAATGGGAAGTGCCTTCGCCCGCACCTTTCCACACCTTCGAAACTCCGCCCAAGCTGGACGCAACCGCTACCAAGGTCATCGGCTGAAGGGCCGCGCGCCATGACACCTGAACAAAAGAGGAACAATCGTCGCATGGGGCTCACGCTGGCCTCCATTGCGCTGCTGTTCTTCATCGGCTTCATCATCCGCATGGTCTGGATCGGGCATTAGGCGCACCCATGGCCATCGGTCAACGTATCCGTCGCGAAAACGTCCGCATGGTCGGCAAACTGGCCATTGTGGCGGCCGGCATGTTCGGATTCGGCTATGCGCTGGTACCCGTCTACCGGGCTATTTGCGAAATGACCGGCATCAATATCCTGGCGCTGTCGGAACTCGAGGTTCCAGGCGGGGCGTCGGGCGGCAAGAGCGTTCGCCTGCCTGACAACTCGCAGGTGGACATGAGTCGCACGATCACCGTGGAGTTTGATACGAACGTCCGCGGGCTGTGGGACTTCAAGCCCGCGCAGAACTCGATGCAGGTGCATCCGGGCGAACTCCACACCGTGATGTACGAGTTCCAGAACGTGCAGGACCGCCGGATGTCCGCGCAGGCGATCCCGAGCTATGCCCCGCAGCAGGCAGCGCCGTATTTCAACAAGCTCCAATGCTTCTGCTTCAACCAGTACACGCTGGATCCGGGCGAGAAGAAGGAGTGGCCCGTGGCGTTCGTCATCGACCCGAAGATTTCCAAGGACGTCAAGACGATTACGCTGTCGTACACATTCTTCGAGGTCGGCGGGAAGACGCCTGCAGCGCCCGTGGCCAGCAACGCGGCAGTGGGGCCTCGCTCATGACTGCGCCCGTCGGACAGCAAAAGAAGTCAGGGTCGCTGCTGCGAACGGCCAGGGCCGTTGCTTGGTCGTTTTTCGGCGTGCGCAAGAACAGCGGGTTTCAGGACGACATCGCGAAGCTCAATCCGCTGCACATCATTGCAGTTGCACTCGTTGCGGTGGCGCTCTTTGTCTGCGCCTTGATCCTGCTCGTGCGCTGGGTTGCCGCATCCTGAAGATCTACAAAATCTGAACCGAGAGAGAAGAAAGCCAGACCTGATATGAGTTCAACCACGCACGGCAACACGCCCTATTACTTCGTGCCCGGGCCTTCTGCCTACCCGGTGATGGCCGCGACAGGCCTGCTCTTCGTCATTTTGGGAGCGGCCCAGTGGATCAATGGCCATCAATGGGGCGCCTGGTCGCTGCTGGCTGGGATGATCGGTTGGCTGGGCACGCTCTTCGTGTGGTTCCGCACGGCGATCGGCGAAAGCGAGAGCGGCCAGTACGGCTACAAGGTCGACCTCTCGTTCCGCTGGAGCATGAGCTGGTTCATCTTCTCGGAAGTGATGTTCTTCGGCGCCTTCTTCACCGCGCTGTGGTGGGCTCGGACTCATTCGCTGCCGTCCCTCGGCAGCCTGGACAACGCACTTCTTTGGCCCGACTTCAAGGCCGTCTGGCCGACGATGGCCGCAGGCGCGACCGGCTCACCGGCCGACATCGTCGAGCCCTTCCAGACGGTTGGACCCTTCTGGCTGCCGACCATCAATACGGCGTTGCTCCTGAGTTCGGGTGTGACGCTCACGATCGCCCACCACGCGCTGCGTGCGGGCCATCGTGCGCAGACCGTCCGGTTCATGTGGCTGACCGTGTTGCTGGGCCTGACATTCCTGTTCGTGCAGGGCTACGAATACCATCACCTATATACCGAGCTGAATCTGAAGCTGAGTTCCGGCACGTACGGCTCGACCTTCTTCATGCTGACAGGCTTCCACGGCCTGCACGTGTTCATCGGTATGCTGATGTTGCTCTTCATCACCTTGCGCATTCGTGCGGGGCACTTCACGCCGGAGCGTCACTTCGGCTTTGAGGGGGCGGCGTGGTATTGGCACTTTGTCGACGTCGTGTGGCTCGGTCTGTACATCACGGTCTATTGGCTTTGAGTAAGAACGACGGCACAAGAAAAAAGCGCCGCAAGGCGCTTTTTTCATGGTTCTCGGGAAACGATCAGCAGCTACTTGCCGACCGGAAGACCCCCTGGCTGGATGTAGCCGAGTTTCCACGCCACCAGAATGCAAAGGAACAAAACGACCGAGAGGGCAATCCGAACGGTCAGCGCGCGCGCCATGCCGCCACTTTTGGCTCGTCCATTGCGCCCGTCCTTCAGCATGAAAAAGAGCGCAAATCCGAGGCTCGCCAGAATGCCCGCAAAGGCGAGGGCGACAAAGTATTTCATGACCCACATTATCGGCCGCAGAGGCCGCATCATGGTTTGAACACAGATCTTTCGGCCACGGGACCGCGCTCCCGTGGCGGTCGTTTCTGGCTGATCACCGCGGTCGCCCTGATCACCATTGCGGGTACCGCGGCGCTGGGTCGCTGGCAGCTCTCGCGCGCTGCGCAGAAGGAAGCCATCCAGGCCGAGATCGATGCGCAGAAGAACCTTCCTCCGCTCGATCAGCAAGCCTTTCTTGCACTCGAAAACCCAGCGTCCACACTCCACAGGCCGGTCCGCTTGCGGGGGCTCTGGCTGACACCCCACACCGTGTATCTGGACAATCGCCAGATGCATGGCGTGCCGGGTTTTTATGTGCTGACGCCGTTCGCGATCGAGGGAACCAACCAGACCGTGATGATCCAGCGTGGCTGGATCCAACGCAATTTCACGGAAAGAGCCCATCTCGAGCCCGTCGCCACTCCTTCCGGCCTGGTGGACGTGACGGCAAGCATCGCTCCGCCGCCAGCGCGCTTGCTCGATCTTGGGAAGGTCGAACAGGCCGCTGCAACGCCAACTGCCGCGGGGTCTTCGCCCATCCGGCAGAATCTCGACCTTGAAGCGTATCGGACCGAGACAGGACTGCCCCTGCGGACCGATATTTCGCTGCAGGAGACCGGTGAGCCATCCGAAGGTCTGCAGCGCGATTGGCCGGCTCCCGCACTCGGTGTCGAAAAGCACTACGGCTATGCGTTCCAGTGGTTCGGCTTGTCGGCTCTTGTCGTAATTCTCTATGTCTGGTTCCAACTCATCGCCCCCCTCCGCCGCCGCGCACGCCTTGCAGGCCGCCGCTGACGAGCCCCTTGGCCTGACCGTGCATTCCATGCCGTCGCCTCGCCAGGCACTCGCCGGTGCCGAAGCGCGCCGGACCGTGCTCGGGCGTTGGAAGATGGTCATCGTGCTGCTCTGCTGCGCTGCGCCAGTGGTCGCCTCCTACTTCACCTATTACGTGATTCGGCCCGAAGGCCGGAGTGTCTATGGCGAGCTGGTCGATCCGCAGCGCCCCGTTCCGAACATCGCGGGTACTTCACCCGACGGTGCGAAGTTTCAGCTTCCGGCGCTCAAGGGACAATGGTTGCTCGTCGCCGTCGCAAATGCTGCCTGCGATTCAGTCTGCGAGCAGCAGCTCTACTTGCAGCGGCAGCTTCGCGAGAGTCTCGGCCGCGAAAAGGATCGCCTGGACCGCGTATGGCTCGTCAGCGATGCGGCGCCGATCCCCGCGCGGCTTGAAGCCGCGCTGCGGGGCGCCACGGTTGTCCGGGTTCCTGCGGACCAGCTTGAACAGTGGCTGGCTCCCAGCGCAGGCCATGCGGTAGGCGAGCACCTCTACGTGGTCGATCCGATGGGCAACTGGATGATGCGTTTCCCTGCTCGCATGGACACCGCAGGCGCCAGCCGCGCCAAGCGAGACCTCGACAGGCTGTTGCGCGCTTCCGCGTCCTGGGACGAGCCGGGGCGCTGATTCGGCCATGGACCCAACCTCCCTCTACGACCTCACTCCCATCGCCTGGTTGATGGCCGTCGGCGTGCTGCTCGCGCTCGGACCGCTGATCTGGGTCTGGCGCCGCAATGCCGGTGCCGGTCCCGCACGTCGGCTGCACGCGCTGACCGTGCTCACGCTTTTCCTGACCTTCGATCTGACTTTGTTCGGTGCCTTCACGCGTCTCACGGACTCTGGCCTTGGCTGTCCCGATTGGCCGGGCTGCTATGGAAACGCCAGTCCGGTCGGAGCGCGCCACGACATCGCAATGGCGCAGGCGGCGCAGCCCACGGGTCCGGTCACGCATAGCAAGGCTTGGGTCGAAATGGTTCATCGCTATCTCGCCACCGGCGTCGGCGCTCTCATCTTGGCGCTGGCAGTGGCGACTTTGGTAGCGCGACGCCGTCAGCACCTTCCCGGCCATGCCGGTGGGCGTCCTTTGAGCGCCTGGTGGCCCGCGGCTACGCTGCTGTGGGTTTGCCTGCAAGGTGCGTTCGGCGCGCTCACCGTCACCTGGAGGCTCTTCCCCGCCATCGTCACGCTTCACCTCCTGGGGGCGATTGTCCTGCTGGCCCTGCTGTGCATCCAGGCCGTACGCTATCAGCAAGACGCCATGCAACGCTTGCCTACACCTCTGCCTGCGATTTTGCGCAATCTGCTGATTGCCACGTCCGCGCTGCTCGCACTGCAGATCGCGCTCGGCGGTTGGGTCAGCACCAACTATGCAGTCTTGGCTTGCACTCAGTTTCCGACCTGCCAGAACAGCTGGTGGCCGCCCATGAATTTTGCGCAAGGCTTTCAGCTGTGGCGACATCTTGGCGAGACCGCTGATGGCGTGCCGATCGACTTCACGGCGTTGACCGCGATCCACTATGCGCATCGCCTGATGGCCTACCTTGTCTTCATCGCGCTGGCTGTGCTTGGCTGGTCATTGCACCAGGTGAAGCCGCTGCGTCCGCAGGCCCGCTGGCTCGCAGGATTGGCGCTGCTCCAGCTCGCCACCGGCCTGGGCAACGTGCTTCTCGGCTGGCCGCTCGTCGCGGCCATCCTGCACACGGGCGGCGCCGCGGCGCTTGCGGTCGTCGTGACGTGGACCCTCTGCGAAAGCAGGCGCGAGCGAACGCTGGTGCCTGCCGGTGCTGGTGCGCGCCGCGAACGAATGGAGGCCGCATGAGTGCGCCAGTTTCCCTGCACGGGCCGACGACGGCGAGCGTGCTGCGCCAGTTCTACGCCCTCACCAAGCCGCGCGTCGTCCAGTTGATCGTCTTCTGCGCGCTGATCGGCATGGTGCTCGCGGTGCCGGGCGTGCCGGGTCTCGCCGAAGTGCAGCAGGGCGCGCTCGCATGCATCGGCATCTGGCTGGTCGCGGGGGCTGCGGCGGCATTCAACTGTCTGGTCGAAAAGGGCATCGACGCAAAGATGAAGCGAACCGCGTGGCGACCTACCGCTCGCGGAGAGCTGAGCGATCGACAGGCATTGATCTTCTCGGCCGTGCTGTGCAGCGCAGGGTCGGCGCTCCTGTGGTTCGCGGTCAATCCGCTCACGATGTGGCTCACATTCGCCACGTTCGTTGGCTATGCGGTCATCTACACGGTCATCCTCAAGCCGCTGACGCCCCAGAACATCGTGATCGGCGGCGCTTCAGGGGCCATGCCGCCGGTATTGGGATGGGCCGCAATGACGGGAGAAGTAAGCCCCGAAGCGTTGATCCTCTTCCTCATCATCTTCCTATGGACGCCACCGCATTTCTGGGCACTGGCGCTCTATCGGGTCGAGGACTATCGCAAGGCCGGCTTGCCGATGCTGCCGGTGACGCACGGAAACGAGTTCACGCGGCTGCACGTGTTGCTCTATACCTTCATCCTCTTTGCCGCCTGCCTCATGCCCTTCATCTATGGCATGAGCGGATGGCTCTATCTGGTCGTTGCGTTGGGCGTCAGCATCGGATTCACCGGCTATGCATTCGCGCTGTGGCGAAATTATTCCGATGCGCTCGCGCGCAAGACCTTTCGCTTTTCACTGATTCACCTGAGCGTGCTGTTTGCAGCGCTGCTCGTCGACCACTATCTTCGATGACTCCATCCATCAACAAGCGTCAGGCTCTCCGCAGAATCGCCCGGGCAACTGCAACGGTCGGTGTTGTCGCCATTGCGAGCCTCAACCTCTCAGGCTGCACTGAAGCAAAGCCGACGTTCAATGCGGTTGACATCACCGGCGCCGACTACGCCAAGGACTTTTCGCTGACCGATGCGAGCGGACGTGCGAGAACGATGGCGGATTTCAGGGGTAAGGTGGTCGTGCTGTTCTTTGGCTACGCCCAGTGTCCGGACGTCTGCCCGACGACCATGAGCGAAATGGCACAGGTGAAGCAGCAGTTGGGAAGCGATGGCGACAAGCTGCAGGTTCTGTTCGTCACGGTCGATCCGGAACGCGATACGCCGGAAGTCATGAAGGCGTACATGGGAGCTTTCGATCCTTCGTTCGTCGCGCTGATCCCCACGCCAGAGCAGCTTCCGGCGCTCGCCAAAGACTACAAGGTCTACTACAAGAAGGTCGACGGCAAGACTCCGACCAGCTACTCGATGGACCACTCAGCCGCTAGCTTCGTCTATGACCCGCAGGGGCGCCTGAGACTCTACATGCGCTATGGCGCGGGCGTTCCCGCGATGGTGGACGACATCAAGGCACTGCTCAAGTCCTGAGCAGCGCCCCCGCGGAAGCTGTAAGGGGGTGCCTGAGCCGCACCGCGCCAAAACGAAAAAACCCGGCCATCGGGCCGGGTTCATGGAGGGCAAAAGACGCGAAGCACGCGTTACGCGTATTCGGCGAGCGCCTTCTTCATCTTCTTCATGGCCGCCACTTCGATCTGGCGAATGCGTTCGGCGCTTACGCCGTAGACCGCGGCGAGATCATGAAGCGTCATGCCGCCCGATCCGTCGTCGTTCACCTTGAGCCAGCGCTCTTCGACAATTCGGCGGCTGCGATCGTCCAGCGACGCCAGTGCGGTCGAAATACCGTCGGTCGACAACCGATCACGTTGACGTGATTCGATCTGCGCAGTCGGCTCCTGGCTTGCGTCCGCCAGGTAGGCAATGGGGCCGAAGCCTTCATCGCCGTCGTCGGAAGGGCTCGGGTCCAGCAGCACGTCTCCGCCGGAGAGGCGCGTTTCCATTTCCAGCACTTCTTCCGGCTTCACGTTCAGGCGCGTGGCCATTTGCGTGACCTCGTCGGCGCTCAGGGTATCGCGGTGCGTGTCGCCGTCCAGGGCGGCGGCATCTGCCTTAAAGCCCTGTTTCATCGATCGCAGATTGAAGAAAAGCTTGCGCTGAGCCTTGGTCGTGGCGACCTTGACCATGCGCCAGTTCTTCAGGATGTACTCGTGAATCTCGGCCTTGATCCAGTGCATGGCATAGCTGACCAGCCGCACGCCCTGGTCCGGGTCGAAGCGCTTCACGGCCTTCATCAGGCCGACATTTCCTTCCTGGATCAGATCGCCGTGCGGCAGACCGTAGCCCAGGTATTGACGGGAAATCGAAATGACGAGGCGCAGGTGCGACAGGATCAACGCGCTGGCGGCTTCCAGGTCGTTGTGATCGCGCAGTTTGCGCGCAAAACCCTGCTCTTCCTCGAGCGTCAGCAAAGGCAGCCGGTTGGCTGCCGAGATATAGGCGTCCAGGTTACCCAGCGAGGGGACCATCGACCAGGGATTGGCGACGGCAAGCTGGTTGGCAGAGGCTCCAGACAGTGATGTCATTCGGGAAACTCCTTTGTTGATGACCATATTAGCACTCGATTAGACGGAGTGCTAAGGTCAGGGTTCCCACCTACTCTCTATGGGGTCGATAGCCAAAAGCCAACCAAAAACCCTCCGTGCTTTGTCAATCAAAGCAAAGGGGCGGCGGCTTACGCTAAATATGGCGGCGGGAAGCGGCAGTTCAAGGCGGCATTGCAAGGCTGCGCAACACTGCGCAAGGCGTGTATGACCGCCAAGAGCAAAGCCGGTTCCCTATCGCTCTTCTATCCAAGCAGCGCCTGGGCGAATTCCCGGGCGTTGAAGGTTTCCAGATCTTCCAGCTTTTCACCGACGCCGATGAAATAGACCGGGACCGGCCTTTCGCGGGCAATGGCGCAGAGCACGCCGCCCTTTGCCGTCCCGTCGAGCTTGGTGACGACCAAGCCGGTCAAGCCGAGTGCTTCGTCGAAGGCTCTTACCTGGGCGAGTGCGTTCTGACCGGTGTTTCCGTCGATAACGAGAAGCACCTCGTGCGGTGCGGTTGCGTCAGCGCGATTGACCACTCTCTTGATCTTCTTCAACTCGTCCATGAGGTGGATTTGAGTCGGCAGCCGCCCCGCCGTGTCGACCAGCACGACATCCTTGCCGCGCGCCTTGCCTGCTTGAACCGCATCGAAACTGACGGCCGCAGGATCCCCACCCTCCTGGCTGACGATCTCGACCGTATTTCGATCGGCCCAGACGAGCAACTGCTCTCGCGCTGCGGCTCGGAAGGTGTCGGCTGCGGCCAGCAGCACTGACGCGCCCTCATTGGCGAGATGCTTCGTCAGCTTTCCGATGGATGTGGTTTTCCCGGCGCCGTTCACACCGGCGACCATGATCACGGTCGGGGTGTATTCGCCGATCACGAGCGATTTTTCAAGCGGGCGCAGAAGATCCGTGATCGCGTCGGCCAAGAGGATCTTTACCTGGCCGGCATCAGTCGCCATATTGCTTTTGACGCGGCGTCGCAGATCGTCCAGCAAATGCTCGGTCGCTTTGACGCCTGTGTCGGCCATGAGCAGCGCTTCTTCGAGTTCCTCATAGAGGGCGTCGTCGATTTGGGCGTTGACGAAGGCCGCCGTGATGGTGTTGCCCGTCTTGCGCAGGCCGCTCTTGAGCTTGCCGAGCCATCCAGTCCGTTCAGGTGCAGGGGGCTCGACTGGCGGTGCAAGCACGATTGACGCTGGCGTCGGCACGGGCGGAGGGGAGGGAGGTAGCGCAAATGTCGGCGCAGGAGCGGGAGAAGGAGCAGGGGCGACGATGGACGCCTCCGATTTCTCCTGCAGTTCCTCCAACTTCGCAGGCGCGGGCAACGGCTCCGCTTCCGGCTTTGGGATCGTTGCAGGAGGGGCCGTCCGACCCCCAAACCAAGTCGAGGGCGAAAAGACCGATTTGGTGGCCGCAGGCTCGGCGGCCGGCTTGACTGGCAAAACCTCGGGCTCGGGCTCGGTCGCCGGGGCTGGCGCCTCGGAGGGCGGTTTTTTCTTGAAGAAACTGAACATTGGCGGGTTTTTACAATCCGAGCCATTCTATGAAACACCCCTCGCCACGCTCCGCAGCGTTTGGTGCGGTGCTGGCCTCGGTGCTCATTGCGCCTTGGGTCCTGCCCGCGTTTGCGCAGACTTCCCCTCCCCAATCCCAATCCGACTCTCCAGGTCCGGTCGCCGCGTCGGCCGCGGCACAGCAGTTCACGCTGTCCAACGGCATGACGCTGATCGTGAAGCCCGACCGGCGCGCGCCCACCGCCGTCCAGATGGTATGGGTCCGCGTCGGGTCCGTGGATGAGGTCGACGGCACATCGGGTGTCGCTCACGTCCTGGAGCACATGATGTTCAAGGGGACCAAGGACCTGAAGCCGGGTGAATTCTCCCGGCGCGTCGCGGCGCTCGGCGGACGCGAGAACGCCTTCACGACCCGCGACTACACCGGCTTCTACCAGCAGATTCCGGTCGAAAAGCTCGAACAGGTCATGAAGCTGGAGTCGGATCGCTTCGCCAACATGCAATGGCCCGACGATGAGTTCAAGCGTGAGATCGAAGTCGTCAAGGAAGAGCGACGCATGCGCACGGATGACCAGCCCCGCGCATTGCTCAGCGAGCAGCAGAACGCAGCGATCTTCACTGCATCTCCGTATCACCGCCCCGTCGTCGGGTGGATGAGCGATCTGGACGCCATGACGCCCGCGGACGCTCGTGCGTTCTTCAAGCAGTGGTACACCCCCGAAAACGCGGCAATCGTGGTCGCCGGCGACGTTGACGTGGAGCAAGTACGCGCCATGGCCGAGAAGTACTACGGTTCGATCCCGTCCCGCGCCCTTCCGGCTCGCAAGCCGCGCGTGGAACCCGCGCAGCGTGGGGTCAGACGCATCGAATACAAGGCGCCTGCGGAGCAGGCCTACGTGTCGCTCGCGTTTCGCGTGCCGCAGATCGATCCTGCAGACAAGTTTGCGGGCGACATCGATCCTTATGCGCTCGTCGTGCTGGCCGCCGTCCTCGACGGCTATCAGGGTTCGCGGCTCGACCGTGCATTGACGCAAGGGCCTGATCGTGTGGCGGACCAGGCGGGGGCTTATTCCGGCTTCGTCGGACGTGGGCCGCAATTGTTCGTGCTCGAAGGTGTACCGGCCGCAGGCAAGACCGCCGAGGCAGTCGAAACCGCCTTGCGCGCAGAAGTCGCGCGGATCGCCCGCGACGGCATCGGGGAGGCCGAACTGGCCCGCGTGAAGACGCAGTGGGTTGCGAGCGAGACCTACAAGCTCGATTCCGTCATGGCGCAGGCGCGTGAACTCGGCAGCAATTGGGTGCAAGGGCTTCCGCTGGAGGCAAGCACGCAGATCGTCGAACGGCTGCAGGGAGTCACGGCAGCGCAGGTGCAGGCTGTGGCTGCGAAATATTTTGGTGCCGACCAGATGACCGCAGCAGTTCTGCGGCCCCTGCCGCCCGAGAAAAATGCCAAGCCTCGCAGCGTTGCTGCGCCGGCCGGCGATCTGCGTTGAAGGAAGGTTTCATCCCCATGTTCAAGATTCCAAAGATGACCCTGCTTTCCGCTTGTTCCTCCGCTGCCGCCCGTCCGGTTCGCGCCGTTCTCCCCATGCTCGCCGGCGCGGCCTTGCTCGTCGCCTCGAATGCTTTTGCGGCCATACCGATCCAGCACTGGACGCTGCCGAACGGCGCCAACATCTATCTCGCCGCAACGAACGCATTGCCGATCGTGGATGTCCAGGCGGACTTCGATGCCGGTTCCCGCCGGGATCCGCCCGCTCAGGCGGGCCTTGCCGGCGTGACCGCAATGATGGTCGAGAAGGGCGTTCGCGCGGGCGGAAGCGACCCGGCGATGGATCAGAACGCCCTCGGCGAAGCTTGGGCCGACCTGGGCGCCAATTTCGACGTCAGTGGCGGCGGTGAGCGCACCAGCTTCACTCTGCGCACATTGTCCGAACCGGCGCTGCTCGACAAGGCGGTGCGGCTGGCGGCCCGCCAGATCGGCGAACCCGCGTTTCCGGAGGATGTATGGAAGCGCGAGCGCGAGCGGCTCGACGCTTCCATCAAGGAGGCAAACACAAAGCCGGCAACCGTGACTGAACGCGCGTTTTCGCAAGCCGTCTACGGCGCTCATCCGTACGGGCTCGATGTGACTGAGGAGACGCTGGCGCGGATTGACGTCGCCACGATGCGGCGCCGCTACGAGCAACTCATCGTTCCGTGCCGGGCAAAGATCAGCATCGTCGGCGCCGTGACGCGTCCGCAAGCGGAGAGCATCGCGACGACCTTGCTGTCCCGCTTGCCGGCTGCATCGTCGTGCGGCGCGCTCTCGCCCGTTCCGGAAGTGGCGCCGCTCACCGCCGCCAAGGAGGAGCGGATCCCTTTCGATTCGGCGCAGGCACACGTGATCATCGGGCAGCCTGGATATCGGCGCGCCGACCCTGATCACTTCGCGCTCAACCTCGGCAACTATGTCCTGGGCGGAGGCGGATTCGTCTCGCGCCTGACGGAGCAAGTGCGCGAAAAGCGGGGCCTCACCTACAGCATCTACAGCAGCTTCTCTCCGGGCTTGCACGCAGGCGCTTTCCGCATCGCCTTCCAGACGCGGCCCGACCAGGCTGACGAGGCGGTGAAGGTCTCGCGCGAAGTGCTTGCAAAGTTCGTTGCCGACGGGCCGACAGAGGCAGAACTGAAAGCCGCCAAGGACAACGTCATCGGCGGCTTTCCCCTTCTGCTGGACAGCAATCGCAAGCTGCTGGGCAATGTCGCGAACATCGCGTGGAACGACCTGCCGCTCGACTATCTCGACACATGGACCGCTCGGATGAACGCCGTCACTGCGGCCGACGTCAAGGCAGCCTTCGCGCGCAAGCTCCACCCGGACCGCATGGTGACGGTGATCGTCGGTGCCAAGCCCTGATGAACGCCATGGTTCGACGTGGTGCCGTTAAGCTTTGCCCGTGAAGTCAACCTCCCGAACCCCTCTCCCCGCCGCAGCCAAGACCACTGCTTCCGCCAAGCTGGCGAAGGCGCCGCATTTCGTCCGGATCATCGGCGGCGAATGGAAGCGCACGCGCCTCGCTGTCGCCGACAAGCCCGGTTTGCGTCCCACACCCGACAGGGTTCGCGAGACCCTCTTCAACTGGCTCGCGAGCCTTGCGGGAGCAGGCGGCGGCGAACTGCCTGGCTGGAAGTGCGTCGATGCCTTTGCCGGCACCGGTGCTCTGGGGCTGGAAGCCGCTTCGCGCGGCGCGGGCGCCGTGTTGCTTTGCGAGCAGGACCCGGCACTCGTCACCCAGTTGCAGGCGCTGAAGACCAAGCTCTCCGCCGATGCTGTTCGCGTCGAGCGTGGCAACGGCGTCACTGTCCTGGAGCGCACTGCTGCCGGCAGCCTGCATGCCGTGTTCCTCGACCCGCCGTTTGAAAACCCCGCGTTGTACGTGCCCGCCTTGCGAGCCGCAGAGCGCGCGCTGCGGCCGGGCGGCGTGATTTATCTCGAAGCAGCGCGCCGATGGCCGGAAGACGAGATCGCCGCGCTTGGCTTGACGCTGTATAGGCATCTGAAGGCCGGCGCAGTGCACGCGCACCTTCTTCAACGCTCTGCGGACGCGGCTGCATAATCCGCGGAACCAGGCCGCGATCGGCTGCATCAGGAGGAAGCCACCATGACCAGCAACGTGATCGCGGTATATCCCGGCACTTTCGACCCCATGACGCTGGGCCACGAAGACGTCGTGCGGCGCGCGACGCAGTTGTTTTCGCGGGTCATCGTGGCAGTCGCCGCGGGGCATCACAAGAAGGCGCTTTTCACTTTGCAGGAGCGCATCGACATGGCGCGAGACGCCGTCATGCCGTACAGCGATCAGGTCACCGTCGAAAGCTTCTCGGGGCTCCTGCGCGACTTTGTCGTGGCGCGCGGTGGCAAGGCCATGGTTCGCGGCCTGCGCGCCGTGACCGATTTCGACTATGAGTTCCAGCTCGCCGGCATGAATCGCTCGCTGATGCCGGAAGTCGAGACCGTGTTTCTCACACCCAGCGACAAATATCAGTTCATCTCCAGTACCTTCGTGCGCGAAATCGCCATGCTCGGCGGCGAGGTCGACAAATTCGTTTCGCCCAAGGTGCAAGAAAGTCTCATGGCCAAGGTGCGCAGCCTCGGCCGCGAATGACGCAGTCGGTGCCGCTTCGCTTGCACTCGATGGGCGAGGCCGCGCTGGTGTGCGAGTTGCCTGCGCCGGCGACGCTCGAACAACAGCAGCGGATCTGGGCGCTTGCCGCTGAAGCCATGCGGTGGCGCGGCGTTCGCGAAGCGCTGCCGGGAATGAACAATTTGAGCCTGCTCTTCGATCCCGACCAGATCGATGGCGCGGAACTCGAGATGCAGGTGCTTTCGGCCTGGCCACAGTTGAACGCCGCATCGATCGAAGGGCGATCCATCGAGATTCCAGTCAATTACGGCGGTGAGTTCGGTCCCGACCTGGCGGACGTGGCTTCGCACACGGGCTTGACGCCGTCGGAGGTCGTCCGGCGGCACAGCGAGGGCGACTACGTGGTGTACCTGCTCGGCTTCCTGCCGGGATTTGCCTTCATGGGCGGACTCGCGCCGGAGCTCGCCACGCCTCGGCGTACGGCGCCCCGGTTGGAAGTCCCTGCCGGAGCGATCGGCATTGGCGGCGAGCAAACAGGCATTTATCCGATGGTCTCGCCCGGTGGATGGCAGTTAATCGGCAGGACACCGCTCAAGTTATTTGATCCGACTGCGGCCGAGCCCACCCTGCTTCGGCCCGGTGATCACGTGCGCTTCGTCGTTGAAAGCCTGGAGACCTGATGGCCGTCGGCATCACAGTGCTGCGGCCGGGAATGCTGGCTTCGGTTCAGGATCTGGGCCGGCACGGCCATCGCCAGTTGGGCATCTGCCCCGGCGGCGCGCTGGACGCCCTCGCGTTGATGCTCGCCAACCGTCTCGTGGGCAATCCCGACGGTGCTGCCGGGGTGGAACTCACCATGGGGGGCTGCGAGTTCCGCTTCGATGCGCCGACGCGCATTGCGATCACCGGTGACGACTTCGACGCCCGCTTGGACGGCACTCCTATCTGGCCCGGGTGGAGCATGCCTGTGAGTGCAGGGCAGACGCTCAAGCTCGGGCGCGCCAATCGATCGAGCCGCAAAAAGGGATTGCGCACCTGGTTGGCCGTCGCAGGCGCTTTTGACGTGCCGGTCATCCTCGGGTCACGCAGTACGGACTTGAAGGCCGGATTCGGCGGCCATGAAGGACGGCCCCTGAAAGCCGGCGACAGCTTGTTTTCAGGCAAGTCGACCTTGACTGCCGAACAGTTGTCGAGGCGGGCTTTCGGCGTGCGCATGCCTGCTTGGGATTCGAACGCGGAAGACGGCGCCATCGTCTTGCGCACCATGCCGGGTCCTGAGCATGAGCAATTCACGGTCGCGTCGCGCGAGCTGCTGTGGCGCGAGCCATGGCGCATCACGCCCCGAAGCAACCGCATGGGCAACCGGCTGGAGGGAGCGGAACTCAAGCGCAAGCGCCCAATTGACATTCTTTCTTCAGGCGTGATTCCCGGAACGATTCAGGTGCCTCCTTCGGGTCAGCCCATCCTGCTGATGGGCGATGCGCAAACGACGGGCGGCTATCCGCGGATCGGTGTGATCATCCGGGCCGATCTGTGGAAGCTGGCGCAGGCACCGCTCGACGGCCGTCTTCGGTTCCTGCAGGTCGATGCCGCGGAAGCGCTGGCGGCCTGGGCGGGGCAGCGGCGCTATCTTGCGCATCTTGCGCAAGGCCTTGTCTCGATGGGCTGGATCGCGCCCTCCTAGAAGGCGTCTCCCTGGGGCGTGGGCTTCAATTGCCCGCGCTCAGCGGTACCAGCCATCGGCCCAGCGTGCCGTTGACGAACTCCGGCTTTTCCATCGTCAGCATGTGGCCGCACTGCGGAATCCACGCGACTTCAGCGTGGGGCATCAGCGCCGCGATTTCCCGTGAACATTCGGGTGGCGTGAGACGGTCGCCGTCGCCACACATCACCAGCGTCGGACATTGCAGCCGCGCCAGATGTGGGCGCTGGTCGGGACGCTCCATCAGCGCGCGGTTCTGCCGAATCAACTGCGCTGTACCTGCGTCAAGGATCAGGTCGATATAGCGCTGCACGAGTGCCGCATCGCGTGCCTGGATCGGGTGAAAGGCAAAGCCTGCGTTGAGCTCGATCACGTCGCGCGCCTCGCCGCGTTCGAACAACTCGATCGCCGATTTGCGAAGTTCATACATGTCCGGCGTCTCCGGACGCGCATTGGTGCCAAGCAGCGCCAGGCCGGCGATGCGTTCGGGAGCCTGCCGGGCGGCTTCCATGGCAATCATCCCGCCCATCGATGCGCCGCAGAGGATCAGCGAGCCTGAATGTTCCGAGAGCAGCGCCGCAGCCATGGTTTCGATGCGATCGTGCCGCATGTGCACGTCCGTCACCTCGACGCCGAGCGATCGGGGCAGGGAAGGGATCTGGGCTTCCCAGAGGCGTGCGTCGCAGGCGAGACCGGGCAGCAGGATAAGAGTTGGCATCGGCGAATTCTCCGCGATGAACACGGACACATCGCCGTCGCTCTCTGCAGGGACAATATGCCCCTGCCTATGCCCACTACCGAACTCATTCTGATCCGCCACGGTGAAACCGACTGGAACCGCGAACTCCGCTTTCAGGGCCACATCGACGTTCCCCTCAATGACATGGGCCATGAGCAGGCCCGCCGGCTCGGCCTGCGGTTGGCTGACGAGCCGATCGATCACCTGGTCAGCAGCGACCTGATGCGTGCGCAACAGACCGCTGCGCCGGCCGCGCAATTACTCGGGCTGGAGATCGTGACCACCGTTGCATTGCGCGAGCAGAACTTCGGCGTGGTCGAAGGCATGCGGGCTGACGAAATCCAGAGCCTGCACCCTCGCGCCTGGGAGGACTGGCTGAAGTTTCGCGAAGATCACGCAATGCCCGAAGGCGAGTCGCCGCGGCAGTTCCACAGCCGGATCATGCAGGCGCTCGGAAACATCGCCGAGGTCCATTCGGGTCAGCGCGTGCTCGTGGTGACGCACGGGGGCGTGCTCGACATGGTCTGGCGCACCGCCCGCGCGCTTGGGCTGAACGGACCGCGCCAAAGCGAGATCCCTAACGCCGGCTTCAACCGGATCCGCATCGCCGATGCCTCTGCGCCGGAAGACCTCGAGATCGTCGATTGGGCCGACACCCGCCATCTGGCCGATCTGCCGGCGCAACCCACCTATGACCAGCGCCGCCATCTGAAGAGCGTCGAGAAATAAGCCGCTGCGAGCGCGAATCGCTCTCGGTTTGCGCTGTTTCCCCATAATGTGCGTCTCTCAGGAGATGCATCGATGGCCCGAATGTCCGCGCAAGAAATCGACCACTACAAGGCTGAGGGCTGGGTCATACCGCAGTTTCGGCTTTCTCCGGAGCGCACCGCGGTCATGCGTGAGGCGCTCGATGCGTTGATCCGCGACAACCCGGGCGTGCGCCCGGAGAAGCTCGTCTCGGCGCACATCGAGGGCGACAACGGCGAAGGCGTGCGCGGCAGCCGTCACTTCCTCGATTTGGCCATGGACCCGGAGATCGTCGAACTCGTGTCCGGTGCCATCGGCGACGACGTGATCCTCTGGGGCTGCCACGTCTTCTGCAAGCCACCGGCCGAAGGCTATGAAACGCCGTGGCATCAGGACGGCCACTATTGGCCGATACGGCCGCTGGCCACTTGCACGGTCTGGGTCGCGCTCGAGGAATCGACGACCGAAAACGGGTGCCTGCGGGTCATCCCGCGCTCACATCGAGGGCAGGTTCTTCACGATCATCTGCACGAAGACCGGTCGGACCTGACCCTCAACCAGCGCATGGCGGCCGGCAGCTTCGACGAAGCGGCGGCGGTCGACCTGGAACTGCAGCCGGGCCAGATGTCCATGCACGATGTTTTCATGATCCATGGCGCCCAGGCGAATACGTCCGCCAAGAGACGGACGGGCGTGGCGCTGCGGTACATGCCTTCGACATCGGTGTTCGAACGTGACTTGCGGCCGTCGGACGGGAAGACCGGCTTGGCCGTCAACTTTGCCGAGCGGCCGCTCTGGCTCCTCAAGGGTGCCGACCGCAGCGGCCGCAACGATTTTCAGGTGGGACACAAGCGCTGGTAGCGCTATCGTGGCGCCTAGAATGCGCCGATGAGCAAAGACGACGTTCCCACCAGACGCGCCCGCCGAGGCAGCGGCGCTGTAACGTTGCACGACGTGGCAAAGCTCGCCGGCGTCGCACCCATAACCGCATCGCGCGCCTTGAGTTCCCCGTCGCAGGTGTCGGCGGAGGCTCTGCAAAAAGTCACCGACGCCGTGCGACGGACCGGTTACGTGCGCAATGTGCTCGCTGGTGGGCTCGCCTCGACGCGCAGCCGGCTTGTTGCTGCCGTGGTGCCGACCATGTCCGGGCCTGTTTTCCTGCAGACGGTGCAATCGCTGACCGAGGCGCTGGCGGAGCGCGGCTACCAGCTGATGCTCGGGCAAACCGGGTATGTGGATTCCCGTGAGGATGCGTTGCTCGAAGCCATCATCGGCCGGCGGCCCGACGGCATCGTGCTCACCGGCATCATGCATTCGCCCGAAGGCCGCAGGCGCCTGCTGGCCGCCGGAATTCCGGTGGTCGAAACATGGGACCTCACGCCGACGCCGCTTGACATGCTGGTGGGTTTTTCGCACGTGGAAGTTGGCCGGACTGTGGTCGACTTCCTGCGAGGCAGGGGGCGCCGTAACTTGGCGGTGGTAGCGGGCGACGATGAGCGCTCCCGGCGGCGCCACGAGGCTTTTTGCACAGCGGCACGCTCACTGGGCTTGCGTGATGTGCCGGTTTTTCCGGTGCCGGCGCCCACCACACTGAAGAGCGGCCGGGCGGCGCTCGCGGAATTGCTCCGCGAGTTTCCCGACACTGACGCGGTGTTCTGCAGCTCAGATCTTCTCGCGTTGGGTGTCTTGGTCGAGGCGCGGGCACAAGGGATCTCCGTACCGGCGCAACTTGCGGTCGTGGGCTTCGGAGACCTGGAGTTCGCCGCTGACTTTGAACCGGCACTGACCACGGTGCGGATCGATGGCGCGGCCATTGGTCGTCAGGCGGCGCAGTTCATCATCGACCGCGCCGAAGGGCGGGAGGTCGAACAGCGGGTCGTCGACGTCGGCTTTTCGATCGTCGACCGGGAAAGCGCCTGAGGGCAAACCCTGAGAGAGAGCGTCTGTTTTGTTTACGACGGTAGCGCTATCATTGCGGCACGATAGCGCTACCATTTGGAATCGTTTCGAACAGACGAACATCATGAAAAAACTACTGGTTTCCCTCGGCGTCGCGTTGGCCGCCGTCAGCATCGCGCATGCACAAGAGTGGCCGCAAAAGCCGGTCACTTTCGTCGTTCCGTTTCCTCCCGGCGGATCGACTGACATGGTCGCTCGAGCCATCACGCCGAAGCTCGCCGACAAATTGGGGCAGACCTTCCTGGTCGACAACAAGGCCGGGGCCACGGGCACCATCGGGGCGACCCAGGTCAAGCGTTCGGCGCCGGACGGTTCCACTTTCCTGGTCACCTCGCTCGGTCCCTTGGTCATCGCGCCCCACCTCATCAAGGGGATGCAGTACGACGCCTCCAAGGACTTCGACCTGATCACGGTCGCTGTGCAGGCGCCGAATGTCCTCGTCGTGCCCGCGAATTCGCCGCACAAGTCCGTCGCCGATGTCATTGGCTACCTGAAGGCGAATCCCGGCAAGATGACTTTCGCTTCTTCGGGCAACGGATCGAGCGACCACCTGACGGCAGTGCTTTTCTGGCAGCAGACCGGCACGAGCGGACTCCACGTTCCCTATAAGGGCGGCGCGCCAGCCATCACCGACCTGCTCGGCGGCCAGGTCGACGCCTCGTTCCAGAATGTCAATGCGGTGTTCCAGAACATCAAGGCCGGCAAACTCAAGGCACTTGCCGTCACGGGCGACAAGCGCTCGCCCGTGCTCCCCGATGTTCCGACCACGGCAGAGGCCGGGGTGAAGAACGTCGAGGTCTATTCATGGCAAGCCATCGTCGCGCCCAAGGGCTTGCCGCCCGCCGTGCGAGACAAGGCGCACGATGCAATGGTGGCCGCCCTCAACGACCCGGCCGTCAGGAAGCAGTTCACGGCGATCGGCTTGGAGGTCGTCGGCAACACGCCTGCCGAATTCGCAGCCTTTCAGCAGCAGGAATCGGCGCGCTGGAAGAAAGTGATCGAGACCGGCAAGATCACCGCCGATTGATGCCCCAGATTCAACTCGAGTCCATTCGATGTCCAATCCCCATCGCGATCCCAATCCCGATCGCAATTCAACGCCCACCATCTCCGGCTTGCGCGTGATCCCCGTCGCCGGCCGCGACAGCATGCTGTTGAACCTGAGCGGCGCCCACGGCCCTTTCTTTACGCGCAATCTCCTGATCCTCACCGACAGCGCGGGCCGGACGGGGGTCGGCGAAGTACCTGGCGGCGAAAAGATCCGCCAGACGCTCGAAGACGCGCGCGATCTCATCGTCGGGCAGTCCATCGGCGGCCACCAGCGTGTGTTGCAGCAACTGCAGCAGAAGTTCGCCGACCGTGATGCCGGCGGCCGCGGCTTGCAGACCTTCGACCTGCGCACCACCATCCATGCGGTGACGGCCGTGGAGTCTGCAATGCTCGACTTGCTCGGCCAGTTTCTGGACGTGCCTGTCGCAGCGCTGCTCGGCGAAGGCCAGCAGCGTGACGCGGTCGAAATGCTGGGCTACCTTTTCTTCGTCGGCGACCGCGACAAGTCCGACCTTCCGTACGCGCGGGAGCCGCAGGCTGACAACGACTGGTTCCGGCTCCGGCACGAAAAAGCCATGAGTCCAGAGGCGATCGTGCGGCTGGCGGAGGCTGCCCGAGAGCGGTACGGCTTCAATGACTTCAAGCTCAAGGGCGGCGTGCTGCGCGGAGACGAGGAAATCGAAGCGGTGGTTGCGTTGCACGAGCGCTTCCCGCAGGCGCGCGTCACGCTGGACCCCAACGGTGGCTGGCTGCTGAAAGACGCGATCCGCCTGATGCGCGACATGCGCGGCGTGGTCGCGTACGCGGAGGATCCTTGCGGGGCCGAGGAGGGTTTCTCGGGCCGCGAAGTGATGGCCGAGTTTCGCCGGGCCACAGGCCTGCCGACCGCGACCAACATGATCGCTACTGACTGGCGTCAGATGAGCCACGCGCTCGCGCTCCAGTCCGTCGACATACCCTTGGCGGACCCGCATTTCTGGACCATGGCCGGTTCCGTGCGCGTTGCGCAGACCTGCCGCGACTGGGGGTTGACCTGGGGTTCGCACTCGAACAACCACTTCGACGTTTCGCTGGCGATGTTCACGCACGTTGGCGCCGCCGCGCCGGGCCGCGTGACCGCCATCGACACCCACTGGATCTGGCAGGACGGCCAGCGGCTGACCAAGGAACCGCTGCGCATCGAAGGCGGCTTGGTGCGGGTGCCGACGAAACCCGGACTGGGCGTCGAACTCGACATGGCCGAAGTCGAGAAGGCGCACCAGCTTTACAAACAGCACGGCCTGGGATCGCGCGATGATGCGGTCGCGATGCAATGCCTGATTCCGGGCTGGACTTTCGACCCGAAGCGACCTGCTTTCGACCGCTAGAACAAGGAGTTCCCATGAGAGAAAACCGCCTGCGGGCGCTTTGGAAGACGGGAGGTGCCGCGGTCAACGGCTGGCTCGCGATTCCCAACGGCTTCTCGGCCGAAACCATGGCCCACCAAGGTTGGGATTCGCTCACCGTCGACCTGCAACATGGCGTCATCGACTATCAGTCGATGATCCCGATGCTGCAGGCCATCTCGACCACCGATACGGTGCCCGTTGTTCGCGTGCCCTGGCTCGATCCTGGCGCGTTGATGAAATCACTCGATGCGGGTGCCTACGGCGTCATCTGCCCAATGATCAATACGCCCGATGAAGCGGCGCGGCTGGTCGCCTACACGCATTACGCGCCGCGCGGCACCCGCAGCTTCGGGCCTGTTCGGGCCCTGCTGTACGGCGGCGCCGACTATGCCCAGCATGCGAACGACACCATCGTGACCTTCGCGATGATCGAGACCGCGCAGGCGCTCGAAAATCTCGACGCGATCATGTCCGTGGAAGGACTGGACGCGGTGTACATCGGTCCATCGGACCTTTCGCTTGCCCTGGGGTGCAGGCCGGTTTTCGACGACGTGGACCCTCCGGTTGAACAGGCCATTGATCACATCCTCGCTCGCGCCAAGGCGCACGGGCTGGTCGCAGGCATTCACAACGGCACGCCCGAGGGCGCGCTGGCGCGGATCGCCAAGGGGTTCCAGTTCGTCACCGTGAGCTCGGATGCGCGGCTTATTGCCGCAGGCTCGCAACAGGTGCTCGCAAAGATGCGCGCGACGCAGCCGGCCGGCACGTCGTCCGCCTCAAGCTCTTACTGAACGAAAGGACATCCATCATGAAAATCGGATTCATCGGACTGGGCATCATGGGCGCGCCGATGGCGCAGAACCTCTTGAAGGCCGGGCACGAAATGTTCGTGCGCACGCGTCGCCAGGTCCCGGAGGCGTTGAAGACGGCCACGGCCTGCGGCACGAATGCCGACGTCGCCCGCGCGGCGGACGTCGTGATCCTGATGCTGCCCGACACGCCGGACGTCGAGCTGGTTCTGTTTGGCGAAGACGGCGTTGCCTCCGGCCTCACCAAAGGCAAGCTTGTCATCGACATGAGCTCGATCGCGCCCATGGAGACCAAGCGTTTCGCCAAGAAGATCAACGAGCTGGGATGCGACTACCTCGACGCGCCGGTCTCTGGTGGCGAAGTCGGCGCGAAGGCGGCGAGCCTCACCATCATGGTTGGCGGCGAGGAGGCCGTGTTTGAGCGTGCCAAGCCGCTCTTCGAAGCAATGGGCAAGAACATCACCCTCGTCGGCGGCAACGGCGACGGGCAGACCACCAAGGTGGCGAACCAGATCATCGTCGCGCTCAATATTGCCGCCGTCGGCGAGGCGCTGCTGTTCGCCAGCAAGGCCGGAGCCGATCCTGCAAAGGTTCGTCAGGCGCTGATGGGCGGCTTCGCGGCCAGCCGCATTCTCGAAGTGCATGGCGAGCGGATGATCAAACGCACCTTCGATCCAGGCTTTCGCATCGCGCTGCACCAGAAGGATTTGAATCTGGCGCTGTCCGGCGCGAAAGCGATGGACGTGGCGCTGCCGCAAACGGCGTCGGCCGCACAACTGATGCAGTCCTGCGCCGCCCATGGTTGGGACCAACTCGATCACTCCGCGCTGGTGAAGGCGCTGGAGCAGATGGCGGCGCACGAAGTCGCCAAGGGCTGATCTACGCGGTCAGGCCGAGCCGCCCATAGATCGCGCCGGCTTGTCGGCGAAGCCGCACAGACTCGGGCTGCGCATTGACCTGTTGCTGCAGGAGGCCCTGCGCACCGGCCAAGGTGGTCTTGGTTCCGTGCCGGATCAAGGCATCGAGATAGACCTGCTCGAAAAGATCGCGCTGCGCATGGCTGCCGCCAATCTCGACCAGCCTCGGCAGTGCCAGCCCCAGCCATTCGATGGCGGACGCCGCATCGCCGCGCGCATGTGAGAGCAAGCCGCGTGCGGCCGGTAGGCAGACGCGCTGCCACGCGTCGCGCATCGAAGGCGGTGCAGTCGGCGTGAAAGACTCGATGCGGCTCAACAGCGCGTCGGCTTCGGGCCGACCGGCGCGCGCGAGGCCGTAGAGATATTGCAGATCGAGAAAGGGCAGCACGTGATCATCGAGCCGCCCGACAAGATGGGTGGCGACATCCTGCCAACGATCCCCCACGTCGATACCCGACAACTCGAGTCGCGCGAGCAGGGAAACCGCGCCGATCTGGTCCTGCGAGTAGTCTTTGACGACGCCCCAGACGTGGCGGTCATAGGTGTCCAGTGCCTCCGCGTTCCGCCCGAGGTCGATCTGGAAGAGCGCCACATGCCACCAGTTGTGCGTGACCATGAACGAATTGAGGCCCACCCATGTGTCGCTCACGCCCTGCATGAATTTCAGGCCCTCGTCGAGGCGGCCTTCGGTCAGCATGACATGGGCCAGCGCGTGGTGAGCCCACGGTTCCTTGCGTTCCATGCCGATTGCGCGGCGCGCGCTTGATTCGGCCTGCCGCATCAGGTGGCATTGCTCGTACGCGAATGCGGCCATGCCATGGACATAGGGCACATCGGCAGCCGAAGGCAGCGCAGCAAGCGCTAGCCGCAGCATGCCAGGGCAATCGCCGATGTTGAAGCAGTGGTACTGCCCCAGCTTGATGGACGCCAGATCGCGCGGGTGCTCCAGGGCCTGCTCCTGATGCAGGGCAATGGCTTGGTCGATGGCGCCATCTGCCCAGGCTGCGATGGCCGCAATGTAGCGCTGCTCGCGCGATGTCGCCTGCGCCGCGGCGGCTTGTGCGCGCTCGATGAAGGGACGTGCGTTTGCCGCGGCGTCGCCCGACTCAGCGAACAGGTGCAGCGTCGCGCAGTACGCCTGCACGATGGCACTCGGATCCTCTGCGGCGGCGAGCACGTCGGCTGCGCGCGTCTCGCAGGAGATGAAGCCTTCGACAAAATCGTTGATCGCGCGCAAAGCGGCCGGATCGGCAACGCTGACCGGATTGCCGAGGCTGTCGCAAGATCGGGGCGCTGAACTCAAGGCGATTCCTGGAGATATCGATCGAGATAACGATACCGCCGCTTCAGACCTGCGGCTGGGGCCAGGGCCTTTGAGGTTCGCGGATCAGTTCGAACGCCCGCGAGACCTTCAGAACACCCAGGTCGTCAAAACGATGTCCGGCGATCTGCAGGCCGATCGGCAAGCCGCTCGGGCTGTAGCCGCAGTTGATCGACGCGGCCGGCTGTTCGGACATGTTGTACGGGACCGTGAAGCCGATGTGTTCCAACGGTCGGAGCGGATCGTTGGTGGGCGACGGTGCTTCGGCCGGAGCGGGCATGTTCGGCGCAGTCGGCGAGATCACATAGTCGTATTTCGCGCAGGCCGCCACAGTGGCAAGCCGCGTCGCATGAAACTGGCTGAATCCACGAAACACGTGCTCGCCGCTGAAACCGGCTGCGCTCTCGGCCCAGGCGCGGATGTAAGGCAGCACCTTGGCGCGTTGTTCCGGCCTCAGCGCGTTCATGTCCACCAGCGAGCGCATGCGCCAGAAATGGTCCATGCCGTCGAGCATGGCCTGCGACATAAAGGGCTGCATGGTCTCGACGATGGCGCCCGCGCGCTCGAAGAGTCGGGCGGCGTGTTCGATGGCTTGCCGGATTTCCGGCTCCACGGCGAGTCCGCAGCCGGCATCCAGCAGGAGACCGATCCGGAGACCCCGAAGGTGGTCGACGTCGACCTCGAACGATGCCCAATCTATCTCCTGGGCGGGCAGGCTCATGCTGTCGCGGGCGTCCGGCTGCGCGAGCGTCTGCATCATCAGGGCGGCGTCCCCCACTGTGCGCGTCATCGGCCCCGCAGCCCTACCCATGTAGGGCGGGTCGATGGGGACGCGGCCCAGGCTGGGCTTGAGCGTGAAGATCCCGCACCAGCCGGCAGGCAGGCGCAGCGAGCCGCCGATGTCCGTGCCGATATGCAGTGGGCCATAGCCCGCCGCCGCTGCCGCGCCGGCGCCGGCGCTGGAACCGCCCGGCGTTTTCGAAAGATCCCACGGATTGCGCGCCAAGGTATGGAAGCTCGACAACCCGGAAGACAACATGCCGTAGTCCGGCATCGTGGTTTTGCTGAAGATCACCGCGCCGGCTTCCCTGAGCCGGGCAGCGGGCGGAGCATCCGACTGCGCAGGTTTCAGCTCGACAGCCGCGGTGCCAGCAGGGAGGGGATCGCCGCGCGTCGCGATGTTTTCCTTGATGGTCGTCGGCACGCCGTCCAGTGGACCCTGCGGCTCGCCGCGCCGCCAGCGAGCTTCGGACGCGCGCGCCTGTTCGAGGGCGGCATCGGGACGAAGCAGCCACGTGGCTTGCAAATGCGGCTCCCAGCGCGCCGCATGATCGAGAACGGCTTGCGTGACCTCGACCGGCGAGAGCTTTTTTTCGCGATAGGCGACGATGAGTTCGCGCGCGCTCAGTTCGTTCAAGGGAGTGTTCACGACCAGGACAACGCCGACAGATCGTTGACAAAGATGGGCATGTCCTTCCAGAGGCCCTTGACTCCCTTCTTGGCGACAGTGGGCCACTGCGGCTGGAAGAGGAAGGCGTTGGCCGCATCATTGGCAAGCATGCGCTGGGCGTCGCCCAGAAGCTTGTTGCGCTCGGCGGTGTTGCCCGTGGTCTTGATCTTGTCGTACAGCGCGTTGAAGTCCTTCGATTGGTAGCCCCAGTAGTAGTCGGCCTTGGCATAGTTGCCGAGGTCGAACGGCTCGACATGGGAAACGATGCTGAGGTCGTAGTCCTTATTGCCGTAGGTGCCGCTCAGCCATTGCGCCCACTCGACGTTCTGGATCTTCACGTTGATGCCGATCTTGGCCAATTGCGCCGCGACCACTTCGGAACCTTGGCGCGCATAGGGAGGTGGGGGCACCGTCATGGTGAGATCGAGCGGAGTCTTCACGCCTGCCTCGGCCAGGAGTTGCTTCGCCTTCTCGATGTTGAAAGGATTGACGCCGGTGGTGTCGACATAGCCCGCGGCGCCCGGCACATAGTGGCTGCCGATAGGTACGCCAAAGCCGTCGACGGCGCCCTCGATCACTGCCTTGCGGTCGATGGCCATCGATATGGCGCGGCGGACGCGGACATCGTCAAGCGGCTTGCGCTTGTTGTTGATCGAAACGATCGTCTTGGCCCGGGAGCCGCTCAAGATCACCTGGTACTGCGGGTTGGCCTTGAACTGCGGCACCACGCGCGTCGCGATGCGCGGGAAGGCATCGACGTCGCCTGCCAGCACCGCGGCCGCTTGCGCTGCGGGATCCGAGATGAAGCGGAACGTCACCTTGTTGATCTTCGCCGCGCCGGGGTTGCGGAAGCCGTCCCACTTGCTCAGCGTCAGCGAACTCCCTTTGTTCCAGCTATCGAGCTTGTAGGGTCCGGTGCCGATCGGCTTGGTAGCGTTCGTGTCGGCACTCTTGGGCTCGACGATGACGGCTGTGGCCTGGCCCAGGAGGAAGGGCAGGTCGGGGTCGATCTCGCTGTTGATGATGACGACCGTGTAGTCGTCGACCACTTGTGTCTTCAGGCTCGCGAAGGTGCGCTTGTCCTTGTTGGTGCTTTTTTCGCTTCCGGCGCGGTCGAAGGAAAACTTGACGGCCTGCGCATTGAAGGGCTCGCCGTTCTGAAACTTGACGCCGCGGCGTAGCTTGAAGGTGTAGGTGCGCAGGTCCGGCGAAACCTCCCAGCTCTCGGCCAGGAGCGGTGTGACGCTGCCGTCGGAGTTGATCTTGGTCAGCGTCTCGAGGATGTTGTATTGAACGATCTCCCCGATTGCCGAAGCCGCCCCGGCGGTCGGGTCCAGGCCCGGCGGCTCGAGCGCAATGCCAAGCACCATCGCATCCTTGCGGCCCTGGGCCAATGCCAACTGCGGCAGCGCGAGCGGCACGGTGGCGAGCGCGGCGGTGGTCATGAGGGTGCGGCGATTCAACATGGTCAGGGCTCCAGGGAAAGGCTTTGTGGAAAGGAAATAGAACGTTACATCATCGCGAGACGCAGCCTGCGGGGCAAGTATTTGCTCATGCCGCTGCTACCGGCTCTGCGCGCGGCACGGCCGCCAGCAAGCTCCGCGTGTAGGGATGCTCCGCGTGCGCAAAGAGATGCTGCGGCGAACCGCGCTCGACGATGAGGCCCCGATGAAGCACGCAGACCTGGTCGCACAGGTGGTTCACCACCGCCAGGTCGTGGCTGATGAGCAGATAGCTGATTCCATACTGTTGCTGCAAGTCTTGCATGAGATTGAGCACCTGCGCCTGCACCGACACGTCGAGCGCGCTCACGGGTTCGTCCGCGACGATCAGTTTGGGGCGCGTGATCAGCGCGCGCGCAATCGCGATCCGCTGCCGTTGGCCGCCGGAGAATTCGTGGGGGTACTTGTGCAGGTCATTGGCTCGCAGGCCGACCGCGGCCAGCGATTCGCCTGCGCGCTCCTGCTGTTCGGCGCGGCTTGTTTCGCCGAGCGCTTCGAGCGGCTCCGCCACGATGCGCGCGACAGTCTGGCGGGGATCGAGCGAACCATAGGGGTCCTGGAACACCATCTGCACGTCTCGCCGGGCTCTTCGCAGTTGATCGCTCGGCAGCGCGTGCAGATCGCGGTTGAGCAATTTGACGGTTCCTGAGCTCGGCCGATCGAGCGCCATCACCAGCCGGGCGATGGTCGATTTGCCGGAGCCGGATTCGCCGACGATGCCGAGGCTTTGGCCCTCAGAAATGCTGAAGCTGACGCCGTTGAGCGCCTTGACCATCGGCGGAGGCCCGAAAAGGCGTTCACGCGGCAGCGTGTAGTGCCGGACCAGGTCAGTCACTTCGAGGAGAACGCCTGGTTCAATGGGCTCCGTCATGCGATCAGTCCTTCCGTGGCCGTGGCCGCGGCCGCGACTGCGTCGAGCCGGATGCATCGCGCCAGATGGTCATGGGGAAGCCGCACCGGCTCCGGGCGCGTTGCCTGACAGGCATCGACCGTGTAGCTGCAGCGGCCGGCGAAAGGGCATCCTGCCGGCAAGTCGACGAGCTCAGGCACGCTTCCTTTGATGGTCGCGAGCTTGACCCCGCGCGGCGCCCCAAGTGCGGGCCGGGCCGCGAAGAGACCCTTGGTGTAGGGGTGCGCTCTTTCTGCGAAGACCGCTGCCGTGGGGCCGCTTTCGACCACGCTGCCGCCATACATCACCAGCATCTTCGACACGCTTTGAGCAATGACGCCCAGATCATGCGAGATCAGGATGAGCGCCATGCCGCGCTCGGCGACGAGACCTCGGATCAAATCGAGAATCTGCTTCTGGATGGTGACGTCGAGCGCGGTTGTCGGCTCGTCGGCGATCAGCAGGTCGGGTCCGCACGCCAATGCCATGGCGATGCCGATGCGCTGCCGCTGGCCTCCTGAAAACTGATGCGGATAGGCATCCAGCCGCGATGAGGCATCAGGAATGCCGACGCGCTCGAGCAGCGCAAGGGCTTCCTTGCGGGCATCGGCAGCGGAGAGGCCGCGGTGCAGGCGCAAGGGTTCGCCGACCTGGCGCGCAATGGTGTGGACCGGATTCAGCGCGGTCATCGGTTCCTGAAAAATCATGCCGATGCGGTCGCCACGAAGCTTGCACATCTCGCGCTCCGGCAGCCCGACGAGTTCGGTGCCCTCGAATCGGATGCTGCCCGAGACTTTGGCGGTCGACGGGAGCAGCCCCATCAGCGATTGCACGGTGATGGATTTGCCGCAGCCTGATTCGCCGACGATGCCGAGGGTTTCGCCGCGCTCCAGCGTGAAGCTCACGCCGCGCACCGCTTCGGCCGGGCCGCGCTGGGTCTGCAGTTCAACGTGAAGATTGTCGACTTCGAGGAGAGGCATAGGCGGTCAGCGCGCGCGGGCGAGGCGGGGGTCGAGCAGGTCGCGCAATCCATCGCCGAGAAGGTTCAAGCCGAGCACGGCCAGCGCAATCGCCACGCCCGGAAAAACAGCGAGCAGTGGCGCCTGGAACATCATCGTCTGCGCTTCGCTCAACATGCGCCCCCACGAAGGCTGCGGCGGCTGCGTGCCGAGTCCGAGGTACGACAGCGCGGCCTCGGCCAGGATGGCAATCGCGAAGCGGATCGTGATCTGCACGATCAGCACCGCCGAGATATTGGGCAGTACATGCTGCATCGTGATCGCGAACGGGCCCTTGCCGCAGGCGCGCGCTGCGGCGACGTATTCGCGCGACCAGATCGCATTGGCCGACGCGCGCGTGATGCGGGCAAAAGTAGGAATGTTGTAGATGCCGATCGCAATGATGGCGTTCACGATGCCGGCGCCGAAGACCGCCGTCATCATGATGGCCGACAGGATCGCCGGAAAAGCCATCGTGAAGTCGCTGAACCGCATGATCGCTTCCTCGACCCACCCGCGCCGTGCCGCCGCAAGCAGGCCCAGCGCGGTTCCCACGGTGAGGCCGATGCCTACCGCGATCACGCCAACCAGAATCGATGCACGGGCGCCGACCAGCAACAGCGACGCCACGTCACGCCCGAAGGTATCGGTTCCCAGCCAATGCGCTGCGCTTGGCCGCTGGAGCTTGCTGGCAAGGTCCATCTCATAGGGCGACCATGGGGTCCACACCAGGGAGACGGCAGCGGCCAACAGCAGAAGCAGCGTGAGGACAGCCCCGACGGCAAAGCTCGGGTGGTGCAGCGCACGGCGCCAGAAGCCCGGCACCTTGAAAGCAGCCGCGCTGGGTGTCGTTGCGGGAATGGCGCTCATATGTCGCTCGCCTTGATGCGGGGGTCGATGACGGCATACAGAACGTCGACGACGAAATTGACGATGACGACCATCGCAGCCAGCAACATCACGCAGTTGCGCACCACGATCAGGTCGCGGTTGCTGATCGCCTGGAAGATAAGGCGGCCGAGCCCCGGCAGGTAGAAGACGTTTTCGACCACGATCGTGCCCGCGAGCAGCTCGGAAAACTGCATGCCCATCACTGTGACGACCGGGATCAACGCATTGCGCAGTACGTGCCGCCAGAGCACGGCCCGCTGCGAAACGCCCTTGGCTCGCGCGGTGCGCACGAAATCTTCACGCATGACTTCGAGAACCGCCGAACGCGTGATGCGGGCGAGGATCGCGGCTTGCACGACGGCGAGCGACAACGCCGGGAGCAGCAGCGCCTTCAGGCCCGCGAAGATGCCTTCGCCCCAGCCTTCGAAGCCACCGGCCGAGAACCACTGGAGTTGAACCGAAAAGACGAGGATCAGCAGGATCGCGAACCAGAAGTTGGGTATGGCGACGCCGATTTGCGTGAGCCCCATCAACCCGACATCGCCGAGCTTGTTGTGGCGCGCCGCGGCGGTCAGGCCGACGACCAATGCCAGCGCCGTCGTGAAAGCCATTGCAAGCAGGGCCAGCGGCACGGTGAGTGCAAGACGTTCGAGGATCAGGTCCAGAACTGGCGAACTGTAGGTGTAGCTGTCGCCAAGTTGGCCGGTCAGGAGCCCGCCGATCCAGTGCCAGTAGCGGCTCCACGCCGGCTGGTCGAGCCCAAGCTTGGTGGCGAGCGCCGCCACGGCGTCGGGTGCGGCGTCCGGTCCCATGAGCATCTGCGCGGCATTGCCCGGCAAGATCTCCAGCACGAGAAAGACGATGATGGAAGCGCCGATCAGGGTGGCAATCAGCGTGATGAAGCGCTTGAAAAGAAACAGACTCATAGGGCGGGCCGCAGCATAACCCGAGTCTTGCAACGAGCGTGCCGGGGCTGCAGGCTTTCGGCCCGTCGGCGCGCCCCTGGTGGGGGCATCGGCGCCATTTTGGCGGCCCGTTTCGCGGCGATCGATAATCCGCACATGGCCCTCATGATCACCGACGAATGCATCAACTGCGATGTGTGCGAGCCTGAGTGCCCGAACGACGCGATCTACATGGGCACCGAGATCTACGAGATTGATCCGCACAAGTGCACTGAATGCGTGGGGCACTTCGATGAGCCTCAATGCGTGCAGATATGCCCGGTCGCCTGCATTCCGACCAACCCCGAGCATGCCGAGTCACGCGAGACTCTCTGGCAGAAGTTTGAGCGCCTCACGGCCGACAAGGCGGCCGCTCAGGGCGGCGGGACCGAGAGCGGCCCACCCGTGGCTGCTTCCTAGCTATTCGCTGGGCTTCCTGGCGCCGGACTTCTTCGACTTCTTTGGCGGCGCTGCTTCTGCGGCTCTGGCAGCCTGTGCGCTCACGTAGACGGTGTCCTTTCCTTTCTTCGGCTTCTTGGATGCATCCTTGTCCGGCCGGGTCTGTGTCTTCCGCGCCTCCTTGGGCTTGTCTCCGATCAGGATGGGCCGCTGTTGCGCGTGCTTGGCCTCAAGGCGAAGGCGGTCGCTCTTCATCCGGTCGGCGGCAATCTGCGCATCGCGTGTCGATTGATTAGCGACGCGCTTTTGCTCTGAATTTCTCGTGTCGTCCAGGTCGAGCTCCTTGCCGCCGGCGCAAGGTTGGTCGGTATAGGTGTTGCCGCAGCGCCAGGCACCGCCGGCACCAATGCTTTCCGCGGCCAGAGCGCCCCAGTGGAAGCACGCTCCCGCCAGCAGCAATGCGCTGCGAGCGGCGATCTTTGGACGTGACAGTTTCATTTTTATTTCTCCCTTTCGCTTTCTCTCCGCTAACCCGCGGCGGGTTCGCCTCCGCCCCCGTCCCCCGGCTCGCGCCTCGGCGGTTTAGGGCGCGGCGGCTTGCTCGTGTGAATGAGCAATGTCGCCTTGTCCATCTCGCCCGCAGCCAGCGCCGGGAAGGCATGCAGCGTGCGGACGATGGCGTCTTCGATGGCTTCGCGCTGTTCCTTCAGCGGCTTTTTCAGAACCCAATTGACGACTTCCGATTTGACTCCCGGATGACCAATGCCCAAGCGCAGGCGCCAATAGTCGGCGGTGCCGAGTTGCGCGTGAATATCTCTCAGGCCGTTGTGCCCGGCATGGCTGCCTCCAAGCTTGAGCTTGGCCTGGCCTGGCACCACGTCGAGTTCGTCGTGCGCCACCAGGATCTCGCTTGGTTCGATCTTGAAGAAGCGAGCCAATGCCGCGACTGACTTGCCGGAGACGTTCATGAAAGTCTGGGGCTCGAGCAGCCAGATCGGCCGCCCACTCACTTGCGTGCGAGCAACGAGCCCGTGATAGGACCGTTCCGGCGACAGCGTGACTTTCAGATCGCGCGCAAGCGCATCGATCCACCAGAACCCGGCGTTATGCCGAGTGGCTTCGTACTCAGGGCCAGGATTGCCGAGGCCAACGAATAGCTTGATCATGCGTGGATTATCTTGTTCGGGTCCGGTGCAGCCTCAAAAAGAAATGGCCCGCACAGGGCGGGCCATTGGACGCAACAGCGAAGGGGCGAATTACTTCTTCTTCGCGGGTGCCTTGGCGTCGGCCTTGGCAGCTGCCGGAGCACCTTCGGCGCCAGCAGCGCCTTCTGCGCCAGCGGCAGGCTCTTCGGCGACCAGCGGCGACACGGCGGACACCACCACCGGATTGCCCTTGCCATGGCTCACGTACTTCAGGCCCTTCGGCAGCTTGAGGTCGTTGACATGGATCGTGGCATTCTTGGTCAGACTCGAAAGGTCGACTTCGATGAACTCGGGCAGATCTGCGGGCAAGCAGCTGACTTCGAGTTCGGTCATCACGTGATTCACGAGATTGTGGTCGAGCTTGACGGCGGTGGACTCTTCTTCACCCTTGAAGTGCAGCGGCACCTTGACGGTCATCCGGGTACGCGCGTCGACACGTTGGAAGTCGACGTGTTGCACGAGCGGACGGAACGGGTGGTACTGCACGTCACGCAGCAGCACTTTGCTGGCGTTGCCACCGAGGTCCATTTCGAGGATGGACGAGTGGAAGGCTTCCTTCTTGAGGGCGTGCCACAGCGCGTTGTGATCGAGTTCGATCAGCTGGGGCTGGCCTTCACCACCATAGACGATACCGGGCGTCTTGCCCGAAATGCGGAGACGGCGGCTCGCACCCGTGCCCTGCTTTGCGCGCTCATAAGCGACGAATTTCATAACTCACTCCTGTGGAAGTCGACCGCGACCAGTGCGACTCCGGTTTAAAAAGGGCTTCCGAAAGGAAGCCCGGCTTTTTGCTCAGAACAGGTTTTCCTGATCCGAGAACAAACTCATGACCGACTCGCCCTTGGCGATGCGCTGGATCGTTTCCGCAATGAGCGGCGCGACCGAGAGCTGGCGAATCTTTCCGCAACCCATTGCAACATCGGAGAGGGGAATCGTGTTGGTCACAACCACCTCGTCGAGGGCGGATCCTTGGGTAATTCGCTCGATCGCGGGACCCGAAAAGATCGGGTGGGTGCAATAGGCATAGACCTTCTTCGCGCCACGCTCTTTCAGCACCTCCGCCGCTTTGACCAACGTGCCAGCGGTGTCGATCATGTCGTCCATGATGACGCAGTTGCGGCCGTCGATTTCGCCGATCACGTGCATCACTTCGCTCACGTTGGCGCGCGGACGGCGTTTGTCGATGATGGCGAGATCGCAATTCAGTTGCTTGGCCAGCGCGCGGGCGCGCACCACGCCGCCAACGTCCGGCGAAACCACGATCAGGTCTTCGTAGTTCTTTTGACGCAGATCGCCAAGCAGCACTGGCGATGCGTAAATGTTGTCCACGGGAATATCGAAGAAACCCTGGATCTGATCGGCGTGCAGGTCCATGGTGAGCACGCGGGCAACGCCAACGGTTTCCAGAAGATTGGCAACGACCTTGGCCGAGATGGGCACGCGGCTGGAGCGCGGGCGACGGTCTTGCCGCGCGTATCCAAAGTAGGGGATCACCGCACTGATGCGCTCGGCCGACGCGCGCTTGAGTGCGTCGACCATGATGAGAAGCTCCATCAGGTTTTCGTTGGTCGGAGCACAAGTCGACTGGACCACAAAAACATCGCGCGCTCGCACGTTCTGGTTGATCTCGACAGTGACTTCGCCGTCAGAGAAACGACCGACACGAGCTGCGCCCAGCGAGGTGCCTAGGTGGTGCGAAATTTCCGCGGCAAGCCCTGGATTGGCGTTGCCGGTGAAAACCATGAAATCAGGGTTGTGAGCCTGCATGAGCGTCCCGGCTAAGTGCATCCGGCAATGCGAAATGGCTCTTTAAGGAGCCGCCAAAAATCTCGTGAAAGGATTTGGCAGGGGAGAAAGGATTCGAACCTTTGCATGCTGGAATCAAAATCCAGTGCCTTAACCAGCTTGGCGACTCCCCTACACGGGTCAATGGCAAATGCCATCAACCGATATGTCGCACCAGGCCGCGCGCGGCCTGACTACCAACATCAGACCGCATATAGCGCCCTGATGTTTAAACCATTTAGACCGCCCACCCCACCAGTGGGTGAACAGCCAAGTTGTTGCACTTTCGAACCTGCCAGCCCTCCGGGGCCGTTGCGAGTTCGGCTTCATGCAACATTGCCGCAAATACCGAGCTTCCCGAACCGGTCATACGGCCTTCCAAACCTTGGTGACCGAGCCAATCGATGGCATCGGTGACCGCGGCGCAAAGCCGTTGTGCGACCGGCTGCAGGTCGTTATGACCAAAGTCAAAGCGAAAACTATCTGCTCTCTGTTCGCTATGTGCAGCAAAGCCCGAGAGTATAGCAGCGGGAGTTGCGCGTTGGAGATCAGGTGCCGCAAAAATTAAGCGAGTGTCCAGGCCATCAGCTGGCTTCACGACGGCGAAGCGACCGGATGGCAAGTTGATCGGCGTGATTGATTCGCCGATCCCCTCGACCCAGGCGTTTCGCCCGCGAAGAAAAAACGGCACGTCGGCGCCAAGCGTAAGGCCGATCTGTTCCAGTCGAGCCAGCGGCAGATTCAAGCCCCAAAGACGATTCAATGCCATGAGGCACGTGGCCGCGTCCGAAGAGCCGCCCCCCATTCCCGCCTGCGCGGGCACGTACTTGGCGATTGCGATGTGAGCGCCGTAGTTCGTCTGCGTGAAGTCCTGCAAGGCTCGTGCGGCTCGAACGACGAGGTCCTCGGCAGGAAGCTTCGTCGTCAGGTCTTCCCGGCTGATCGCACCGTCGCTTCGGCGCTCGACATGCAGCGTATCTGACCAGTCGATGAGCATAAAAACCGACTGCAATAGGTGGTATCCGTCTGCCCTTCGCCCCGTAATGTGCAGGAAGAGGTTGAGCTTCGCGGGCGCGGGCAGATCGTAGATTGCCTTCATGCGCGTTCGAAGACGATGCGCAGGTCGGCCCGCGGTTCTGGCGATTCGCGGGTGGCCTGCAAGCGGCCTATGCCGACGCGTGAAAGATCCGGACGCCAGCCGGGAACGCGTTCGTTCCGGCCCGCGAGCCAGGCGAACAGGGCGCCCACGGGGATGGCCGCGCCCGTCGCTGCCTCGATCAACGCGTCCACGGAATCGAAACGCTGTGTCTTGGCGCCGTTTTTGAGCAAGGCCTCTCTGGGCGACCAGTGAAGCTGCGCCAGAGTGCTGCCGATGGGGCTGGTCAGCGTCAGTTCGCCGGCCTGGGGCATGCCCCGCAATTCGAAGAGCGCGGAGAAGGTCTGCACAGGCTGGCTGTCGACGCGCAGCGACAACCTTCCGCTCCACGCTTCGGCACGGGCGTCGAGCGCGTCGTTGCGGCGCGGGCTTGCGCAGCCCGAGATGATCAACGCGCCAGCGCAGGCGGTTGACAAGAGTGAACGCCGATTCAAAGTCCTACGCGCAGGCGTTTGAGCGTTTCCTGCAGCGTCTCGTTGTCAGCATCGGCCAGCGAGGCCTCTTTCCAGATGGAAACCGCACGGTCACGCTGCCCCGCCGCCCACAGCACCTCGCCCAGATGCGCCCCGATTTCGGGGTCGGGCCGGCGCTTGTAGGCGTCTTCCAGGATTCGTGTGGCTTCGCCCGTGTTGCCAAGCCGGAATTCGACCCAACCGAGGCTGTCTGCAATGAAAGGATCGTCAGGCGCAAGCTGGACGGCTTTCTGGATGAGTGTCCGAGCTTCTTCAAGGCGGACCTTCCGATCCGCGAACGAGTAGCCCAGCGCGTTGTAGGCGTTCTGGTTGTCGGGCTTCAGTTCGATCAAGCGACGCAGGAGGCGCTCCATCTCGTCCATACGATTCAGCTTTTCTGCAACCATCGCCTGGTCGTAGATGAGGTCGGTGTCCGAGGGCGCCGCTGCGCTGGCCTGCGCGAGCATGTCCAGTGCAGCTTGGTATTGCTTGGCATCGCGCAGCAGCTGGACTTCGGCCAGGAACTTTTGCTTCTTCTCCTCGGGCGTGCGCTCGGGCAGGCTGCGGATCAGTTCGCGGGCCTGGGGCAACTTGCCTTGCCGGGCCAGCAATGACGCGCGGCGCACTTGTGCTGCCGCCAGGTCTTCGGAGTTGTCGATGCGCGCAAGCCAACTGTCAGCGCCCGCAAAGTCCTTGCGGCGCTCGGCGAGTTGCGACATGAGGAGATAGGCTTGCGTCAGTCCCCGGTCGCGTGCCTCGTCGTCTCCCTGTGTACCAACGAGCGAGATGTAGCGCTTCAGCGACGCCTCGGCCGCCGCATCCTGGCGCGCCTGCGCCTGAAGGCTGCCGAGGAGAAGCCAAGGCTCGGGCAATTCGGGGCGTGCCACGGTGAGGGCGGCGAGTTCCGCGGTTGCGTCGGAATAGCGCCGTCCTTCGACCAGTACACGGGCATAGGCGATGCGCATTTCTGGCTGCGCCTTGGGATTTGCGAGGTAGCGCTGAACGATCGGCTCCGCAAGCGGTTGGGAGGGATCGATCAAGTCCAGCGCAAGCAGTGCCGGACCTTCCGAAGCCGGATCCATTTCCTGGCCCTTGATGGCCGCATCGAGCGCTCCTGCGGTGTCGCCCGCGGCAAGACGCAGGCGCCCGACAGCCGCCCATGCGGCCCCACCCGTGGCGGGGCTCTTGAGGTCGTCTGCGAGGGCTTGCTCGACGACCGATGCGGCGAGTTTCTTGTCCGTGGCTCTCGCGTAGTTGCGCGCGATCACGGCCATCAGCAAAGGGCGCTCGATCTGCGGGGTTGCGGCCACTTCGGCTCGCAGCGGCTCGACCGTCTCGCCGATCCGGTTGAGCGCGATCAGGATCTGTAGTTCAAGGCGCCTCGGATCGCGCGACTCGGGGATTGCTTCTTTCCAGGCGCGCGTCGCTGCAAGCGCCGCGTCCCAAGAGCGCGCCTGAGCGGCGATTTCGACGGCACGTTGGAAGAGCTTGCCGTCGCGAGCCTGCTTGGCAGCATTGAGTATCTGGGCATAGCCACCGCCGGGATCTCCCGACCGCAAGTCAAGTTCGCCGACCAGTACCTCGTAGAAAAGCTCGGCCGTCATGGCAGAGGACAGCGGCTCCGACTTGTCGGCACTGGCCGCGGCGGCGGCTGTTTGCGGCGTCTTCGCAGGCTCGATCAAGGGTGTGAGGTCGCTTGGGAGTGGAGGCTTTTGCGGTTCTGTCTGGGCCTGGGCCGCAAGCGTGGTCAGAGCAAAGAGCGCAGCCGCCGCAAGGCGGGATCGACGAAGCGGAAAGGTCATCGGACCATAATAATCCAGGCTCCCGAGCGATGGCGGACGGGGGTTTCGATATCTGCCGATGTCGTCGCGGATCGTCCCACGCTTGCTCCCATGCCCGAACTACCTGAAGTTGAAGTCACTCGCCGCGGTTTTGCGGATCGCATTATTGGAGCCCGCATCGACGCTGTGCGCGTAGGCAAGCCGTTGCGCTGGGAGCTCGGCATCGATCCCGCCTTTCTGGTCGGGCGAACGGTAAAGGCCGTGCGCAGACGCGGGAAATACCTGCTTGTCGATCTTGACTCAGGCCTTCTTCTCATGCACCTCGGAATGTCCGGCAGCCTGCGTTTCGATGCCTCTCTGCCGCCTTCGGGCGCACATGACCACTTCGACCTCGCGACGAATCAAGGGGTCCTGCGCCTCAACGACCCGCGCCGCTTCGGTGCGGTGGTGTACGTTGACCACGAGGCTTCGCCGCTCGCGCGCAAATTGCTGGGCGGACTGGGGATGGAGCCGCTCGGTGAAGCCTTCGACTTCGATGCATTTCTGGCCGGAATGCGCCGTCGAAAGGCGCCAGTAAAGCAGGTGCTGTTGGCGGGCGAAGTGGTGGTCGGCGTCGGAAACATCTATGCCTCCGAAGCGCTGTTTGCCGCCGGAATACGCCCGACGCTTGCTGCGTCGCGGATCAGTCGGCCCCGCGCATTGCGCCTGCATGCAGCGATCCGCGAGATTCTGGCGCGAGCCGTCGAGCGCGGGGGAAGCACCCTGCGTGACTTTTCGAACACGGACGGGCAGAGTGGCTACTTTCAGTTGGAAGCTAACGTCTACGGGCGGGCGGGTGAACCTTGTCGGGTCTGTGCATCACCAATCCGTCAGGTGCGGCAGGGGCAGCGGTCCACGTATTTCTGCCCGAACTGCCAAAAGTACTGAAGCAGCACAGGCGATTGGCCTTCAAAAGCCCAGCCGATGCTATATTTTGTAAATCCTCCTTACATTTGTCCCCTTGACTGCTTCCTTTAATCAGCAATTCGACCAGCATGGCGCGTGGCGACGCAATTTCGCGCACCGCTTGAAGTGGCTTGCCAGCTGGCTGAACGAAAACGAACTGCTGAACCAGAGCGTTGCGGAGCGCTTGCGGGACGTCGAGTCGCAACTGCGAACCAGCAAGGTCATGGTCGCGTTTGTCGCAGAGTTCTCGCGTGGCAAATCCGAGTTGATCAACGCGATCTTCTTTGCAGGCTACGGGCGCCGCATCATGCCCGCGAGCGCTGGGCGCACCACAATGTGTCCCACGGAGCTGGGCTACGACGCCACGCATCCGGCCAGCCTGCGGTTGCTACCGATCGAAACCCGACTAGAGGCGTACTCTCTCTCGCATTGGCGGGACGAACCGGAGCGCTGGACCGAAATCGCGATCGATGTCGACAACGCAGAGCAACTGTCGCAGGCGATGAGCAAGGTCGCCGAGGTACGCTGGGTTCCGGTGCAAGAGGCTCAGGCACTTGGCTTCTGGAGCGACGACGCGCCCGACGACAACCCGGTCCCCGATTCTGATGGCCGTGTGGAGATTCCGCGCTGGCGGCATGCCTTGTTGAACATGCCGCATCCGTTGCTGGAGCAAGGGCTGGTCATCCTCGATACGCCGGGGCTCAATGCCATCGGCGCCGAACCCGAATTGACGGTGAGCCTGATCCCGCAGGCTCACGCGGTTGTGTTCATCCTCGGCGCCGATACCGGCGTGACACGCTCGGATCTTTCGATCTGGCGCGAACACCTGGTCACCGAGGGCGATGTGAGCGAAACCCGCATCGTGGTGCTCAACAAGATCGACACGATGTGGGACATCCTCAGCACGCCCGCTCAGGTCGACGCCCAGATCCAGCGACAGCGCAAGGGCGCGGCTGAACTGCTCGGCGTGCCGCTTTCGCAGGTACTCCCGGTTTCGGCCCAGAAGGGTCTGCAGGCAAAGATCCGCCGGGACGTGCCTTTGCTTCAGGCGAGCCGCCTTCCCGCGCTGGAAGCCGTGCTGGGTGAAGGATTGCTCGGCAAGCGAGAAACAATGCTGCGGCTGGCGGTCGATGCCGGCATCGCAGCCCTCCGCACAGAAGCAGCCCGCATCCTGCACGTGCGCCAGCGAGACCTGTCGGAACAGGCGCTCGAATTGCAGGGCCTACGCGGCAAGAATGGCTCGGTGATCCGTCACATGCGGGTGCGCATCGAACAGGAGCAAACCGAGTTCGAAGGCAGCAATACGCGCATCCTTGCCTTGCGATCCGTGCAGGGAAAGTTGCTGCGGGAGGTGTATGCAGTCCTCGGGAGCACCGCGCTCAAAGCGGACATGGGCCGCTTGTCTGCGGCCCTGAAGCGGCGCGGCATCAAGTTCAACGTGCGCAAGGTGTACGGCGAAACCTTCGACGCGCTGCGGAATAATCTGCGCGAGGTCCAGGCGACCACCGCCGAGATCCAGGCGATGCTGCATGCCACCTTCCGGCAGCTCAATGCAGAGCACGGCTTCACGCTCCAGGCTCCGCCCGAGCCGGATCTCACGGGTTTCGAGCAGCAGCTGACTCAGATCGAGCGCAGCCACACGCACTATCTCGGCGTCGGCAATCTGCTCAAGTTGTCGCAGCCCGATTTCTGCGACAAGCTGGTGCGCGCGCTGGCAAGCCGTCTTCGCGTCGTCAACGAAGCGGCCATGACCGAGGTCGAGCGCTGGAGCAAAGGCGCTGGCGCACAACTGGATGCTCAGCTGAAGGAGCGGCGCCGCACCTTCACAAAGCGGATCGAGGCCGTCGAACGCATTCAGGGAGCTGCCGGCAGCCTCGACGAGCGCTTGGCGGAGCTGGCCGCCCAAGAGAGCAATCTGGCTGAATTGCATCGCCGCTTGGGCGAGCTCACAACGTTGCTCGTGAGCCATGAGACGCCCGGCGCCGTGCCGGCGCGCAGTGAGCTCAGTGCGGTCTGAAGGCTCTCGGTCGCCGGCGCAACTCATCGCGCCCGCCTTCGCAGAAACTGTCGTCGCCTGGCAGCACACGCATGGGCGCAGTGAGCTTCCATGGCAGAACACGCAAGACCCCTATCGCGTCTGGCTCTCCGAGGTGATGCTGCAGCAGACACAGGTTTCAACCGTGCTCGGCTACTTTGCGCGTTTCCTCGAGCGCTTTCCGACTGTCGGGGCGCTCGCTGCAGCGCCTGAAGATGAAGTGATGGGGCTGTGGAGCGGACTCGGTTACTACAGCCGCGCCCGCAACATGCATCTGTGTGCAAAGGAAGTCATCGCGCGCTTTGGCGGGGAGTTTCCGAGTACGGCAGCACAATTGCAGACACTTCCTGGCATCGGCCGCTCCACGGCATCTGCAATCTCGGCTTTCTGTTTCGGGGAGCGCGTCGCCATCCTCGACGGGAACGTCAAGAGGGTGCTCACGCGAGTGCTGGGGTTTGAGGGCGACCTGTCTTCCTCGGCCCAGGAGCGCACGCTCTGGAACGAAGCGACCGAGCTGTTGCCGCCGGCCACGCAGAAGCAAGCCATCGCCCGCTATACGCAGGGATTGATGGACCTGGGCGCCACGGTTTGTCTTCCGCGCAACCCGAGTTGCATCATCTGCCCGGTGGGAGATGCGTGCGTTGCCAGACGGGAAGGTGCACCGGAGAGGTATCCGGTCAAAACGCGCAAGCTGCGGCGCAGTGCCGAGTCGCTATGGATGCTGAGTGCCCGTGACGATCAGGGGCGCGTATGGCTCCAGAAGCGTCCCGCCAGAGGGATATGGGCAGGGCTCTATTGCCTGCCCGTCTTTGATTCCCGCGAAGCGTTGATTGACAAACTCTCCGCCGCCGATCGCAAGCAGGCACGTGACGAAGCCGGGTTTGTTCATGTATTGACGCACAAGGACCTTCATTTGCATCCGGTTGCGGTCGTTTGCCGCGCACCCTCGACGCTGAGCGAAGACGGAGCATGGTTCGACGATCGCCAGTGGCCGGCGCTCGGCATGCCCGCGCCGGTGCGCAAATTGCTCTTGAACGCTGGTTGAGCCGACCGCAATCGCGCCATCGCGCAACCGCGCTCAGGATCCGTCGAGTTCCCGGTGCCGCTTGAGTGCGGCCCATTTTGAGCCGAAGCCGCGCGCCAGTTGCTCGACCAGGAAAACAGACCGATGCTGTCCGCCCGTACAGCCGATGGCTACTGTCACATAACTGCGGTGGTCCCGCGCAAGCGCGTCCAGCCATCTTCCGAGAAATTGCGCGATGTCGTCGTACATGCGCGCGACGTCGTCGTGCTCGCGCAGCCACTCGATGACTGGCGCATCGCGACCCGTCAACGGACGCAGCGCGGGCACATAGTGCGGATTGGGAAGCATGCGGACATCGAAGACGTAGTCGGCATCGAGCGGCACGCCGCGCTTGAAGGCGAATGACTCGAACACCAGAGTGAGGGCGCTCTCGGGCGCCGCGATCAGCGACTTGATGTAGCTCTGCAGTTGAGCTGGCCGAATGATGCTGGTGTCGATCACATCGGCACCATCGCGCAGGTCGGCGAGCAGTTCGCGCTCCAGGTCGATCGCTTGCGTCAGCACGCGCTGTTGCTCGGGTGCGTAGGTGTGGCCTTCCTGCCGGGACAGCGGATGGCGGCGACGGGTTTCCGAGTAGCGCCGCACCAGCGCGTCCGTCGTCGAGTCGAGGAACAGCGAGCGCAGCGAAACGCCTTCTCGCCGCAAGCCTTCGAGTTGCTGCGGGACGAGCGGCAGCGAAACGCCGCTGCGCACGTCCATGGCGATCGCCACCCGCGCTGTCTGTTGTTGCTGCTGCAATGCGACGAAAGGCGCGAGCAGTTCCGGCGGCAGGTTGTCGACGCAGTAGTAGCCGGCATCTTCGAGCGCGTGCAGGGCCACAGACTTGCCCGAGCCGGACATTCCTGTGATCAGCACGAGTTCGAGACTCATGCGGAAGTCTCCGGTGTCTTGTTGCCCAGCATCTCGCGAGCGTGCGCCAGCGAGGTCTGCGACACGCGTTCCCCGCCCAGCATGCGCGCGATTTCCTGCGCCCTGCCTTCGTTGTCCAGGACGGAGACTCCGCTTTCCGTGCGAAGACCGTCCTGGCCCTTGGCGGCCGTCTGTCGCTTCGCAACCACCAGATGGTGATCGGCACAGGCAGCGACTTGCGGCAGGTGAGTGACTGCAAGAACTTGCCGGTCGCGACCCAACTGCCTCATGAGTCGCCCGACGGTTTCAGCGACCGCGCCGCCGACGCCGGCATCCACCTCGTCGAAGATGAGGGTCTGCGCCTCGCCGAGTTCACTGGTGGTCACGGCGATGGCCAACGCAATGCGCGACAACTCGCCGCCGGAGGCCACTTTGCCGATAGAGCGCGGCGTGCTGCCCGCATGCCCGCTGACCAGGAATGCGATGTCTTCGAGGCCCGACCTGCCGGGTTGCGCCAGCGGTTGAAGTGCCACTTCGAACCGGCCGCCTTTCATTCCAAGCTCTTGCATGGCCTGCGTGACCGCCTGCGCGAGCCGCGGTGCGGCCTGCTTGCGCGCCTTGCCCAAGGCCTTCGCTTCTTTCATGTACGCTTGTTGCGAAGCCAGTTCGGCACGTTCGAGCGCACCGATGTCACTTTGGGCATCGAGCGCTTCCAACTCGGACTGCCACCCGGACAGCAAGACCGGAAGCTCGGCAGGTTGCCGCCGGTAGCGCCTGGCAAGCGACATCCAGAGACCCATCCGCTCGTCCAGTTCGGCGAGCTTCTCGGGGTCCGTGTCAGCCTGCCGGAGATAGCCGTGCAGCGAGTGAGCGGCATCCGCGGCTTGCGCGACGCTCGAGGCCAGAACCTCGCCTAGAACCTTGAACTCGGGTTCGATGTGATCGCAGTTCTGCAGCAGCGTCACCGCACGGCTCAGCGCGGACAGCGCTCCGCCGTCGTCGTCTTCGAGGGCGGAGCATGCGCCCTCGGCGGCTTCAATGAGGGCCTGGGCATTGGAGATGCGCGCATGGCTCGCCGAAAGCTCTTCCCACTCGTCCGTGCCAGGGTCGAGTTTCATGACCTCGGCGACTTGCCACTGGAGCCGCTCACGCTCGCGCTGCAGGGAATCCTGCGCCGATCGCGCGGTTTCCAGTGCGGAAATGGCTTGCCGCCAGGCGTGCCATGCAGCTTCCAGTGTGGTGGTCGTGACGCCCGCATAGGCATCGAGCAGACCTCGAACCGCATCAGGACGAGTCAGGCTTTGCCACGCATGCTGACCATGGATGTCGAGCAGGTGGTCGCCGAGTTCACGCAACTGCGTGGCGGTGGCGGGACTGCCGTTGATCCAACCGCGGCTGCGCCCCTGTAGATCGACTGTCCTTCGAAGGAGCAGGGAATCGCCAGCCTCGAATCCGCCTTCGTCCATCCAGGGACTCAGCGCCGGGTCGGCGTCGAATTCTGCGCTGACGTCCAGGCGGTCGGCACCTTCGCGCACGGCACCGGCGTCTGCGCGATTGCCAAGCGCGAGTTGAAGCGCGTCGACCAGGATCGATTTGCCTGCGCCGGTTTCACCGGTGAGGACGGTAAAGCCCTTGGAGAGATCGATTTCGAGGGCGCGCACGATCACGAAGTCGCGCAATGCGATACGGCGCAATGCCATGTCAGGAACCTCCTTCGTTCCAATGCAGTTTCTTGCGCAGCGTGTCGAAGTAGCTCCAGCCTCGGGGGTGCAGGAACCGCACGCGGTAGTCCGAGCGGCGCACAAGGACCCGATCTCCGATGACCAGCGATGCGAGGGATTGCATATCGAAATTGGCACTCGCGTCCCGTCCGCCAACGAGCTCGATGGAGATTTCTTCTGCATCCGGGAGCAGGATCGGGCGGTTGGAAAGGGTGTGCGGTGCGATTGGCACAAGGATCCAGCCTGGGACAGCCGGATGCAACAAAGGCCCGCCCGCCGACAGCGCATAGGCAGTCGACCCCGTCGGCGACGCAATGATCATTCCGTCTGCCCGCTGGTTCGCCACGAAATGACGGCCGACCGTTACTCGCAATTCCACCATTCCGGATGTGGCGCCGCGATTCACGACCACGTCGTTCATGGCTTGGGCGTCGAAGACCGACACGCCGTCGCGCATTACCTGCGCGTGCATGAGGCTGCGGTGGTCCTCTTCGTATTCGCCGGCAAGCATTGGAATCAGCGTCGCCTGGTAGTTGTCCAGTGCGATGTCGGTGATGAACCCGAGGCGCCCCCGGTTGATGCCGATCAGTGGAACACCGTATGGCGCGAGCTGCCGTCCGATGCCGAGCATGGTTCCGTCGCCTCCGACCACCAGGCCGAGGTCGCACTCTTCCCCGATTTCTTCGACGGTGAGCGCCTTGTAGCGGCTCACTTCGACGATTTCCGCCTGGGACTGCTCGACAAAGACAGTGCAGCCTTGTGATTCGAGGAACGCGCCGATGCCCTCCATGACTTCGTCGAGAGCGCCGCATTGCGCCCGAGCACCAGAAGCCTGGTACTTGCCAATGAGTGCGACGTGACGAAAGCGAGGGCCCATCTACAAATTACAACATTAAAATTGCCCGATGCTGGACGATCGCGCCAAGTTGCTGCTGAAGACACTCGTCGAGCGCTATATCGCCGAGGGCCAGCCCGTCGGCTCCCGCACTCTGTCTCGCGCCTCTGGACTGGATCTTTCGCCCGCGACGATCCGCAACGTGATGTCCGACCTCGAGACCCTCGGCTTGATCGCAAGCCCACATACGTCGGCAGGCCGCATCCCCACGGCACGCGGCTATCGGCTTTTTGTCGACACCATGCTGACGGCGCAACGTGAACACCTCGCCGCGCCAAGCCTTGCCCCGGACCAGCCGCAGAAGGTCATCGCCAATGCCGCGAACTTGCTGTCGAGCCTTTCGCAATTCGTCGGGGTTGTCATGGCCCCGCGGCGCGCCTCCATCTTCAGGCAGATCGAATTTCTCCGGCTTTCCGATCGCCGATTGCTTGTGATCATCGTCTCGCCGGACGGCGACGTGCAGAACAGGGTCATCTTTCCCGAGGCCGACTATTCGCAATCGCAGCTAGTGGAGGCATCGAACTACATCAACGCCCACTATGCGGGGCTGTCGATCGAGCAGGTGCGCGACCGACTGCAGTCGGAAGTCGAGCAACTGCGCGGCGAAATCGCGGAACTGATGCAGGCGGCCGTCAAAGTGAGCTCGGAAGTCCTGACCGAGGCGCAGGACGAAGTAGTGATCTCCGGAGAGCGCAATTTACTTGCGGTCACCGATTTCTCCAGCGACATGGGCCATTTGCGTCGTGCTTTCGAACTGTTCGAGCAAAAGGCCCAGTTGATGCGTCTGCTGGACGTTTCCAGCCAGGCCGAAGGTGTGCGCATCTTCATCGGCGGCGAAAGCCAGGTCGTGCCGTTCGACGACCTCTCGATCGTGAGCGCGAACTACGAGGTCGATGGTCAAGTAGTGGGGACCTTGGGCGTCATCGGCCCGACTCGAATGCCGTACGACCGGATGATCCAGATCGTCGACATCACGTCGAAGCTCGTCACGAACGCTTTGAGCCATCGGAAGTAGCGAAGTAAAGGAAGCAGGAGTGCGCGCCTGTGTCCCACTAGAATCCGGATCGCGTGGGCCGTTAGCTCAGTTGGTTAGAGCAGCGGACTCATAATCCGTTGGTCGCTGGTTCAAGCCCAGCACGGCCTACCACCCCGTTTTTTTCTTTGCCTTGCGTGAAGCTCTGGATCGAGAAAAAGTGTCCAGTTTTGAATGCTATACTTGCAAGCTGTGCGGCTGTAGCTCAGTTGGATAGAGTACTTGGCTACGAACCAAGGGGTCGTGGGTTCAATTCCTGCCAGCCGCACCATCTCAATAAAGGGTTAGCTCGTTGACGCGAGCTAACCCTTTTTCTTTGGTGCGGCCGTATTCGCAGGTTCTTCCCGGCGCATGAAAAAGCCCGCCGAAGCGGGCGAAAGGACCTTGGAGTCCAGAGGAGAGCGTTCATTGTGAGCGTCTCCGGCCGCTTGTGTCCAGAACTACGTCACCTGATGTAAGTGGCGCTCCCGGCCGACTATGCCGTTGACACTACCGCGCTCAGGGCCGAAAGCGCCAAGCCTTTTACCCGCGGCCATAATCGTTGACGGCGAAGCCAGCGCTGCTTGGAGTGACTACCCTCTATCCATCAGATGGAGGGTCCCACGTTTCCTTCCTGGCCTTCTTTGGGGACAACAAGATGAGCTCATTGCAAATGTTCCTGCCAGTCTCCGAGCCTGCTCGCAGCGAGGCACTTTCTCGCCTGAAGCGAACACATCATTTGCCGCGCCATCTCGTCAAGGGCATTGCTCTTGGAGAGCAAGGGAAGAGATTGGTTGTTCCGGACATCTCTCGGCAAGTCGAGCAGTCCCTGCCAGTCTCGGACACCTCAGACGCGTCCGCGCCCGAGCAGCAGTCTGGCTGACCCTGCGGCCCTCTGGCAAGGGCAATTTCCAGCGACCGACGATCGCCCGGTGTGATACAACCGGCGCCCGATTTTCCTGTGGGTCGAAGGCTGGAGCAATGAGCAAGGCATTCACGAAAGAAAACGACGCCGACGACGATGAAAGCGGAGAAGGCAGCGCTCTGCCTCCGCTTCCGGCCGGCGGCAAGAACTACATCACGCCGGCTGGTTACGCGCGGCTGCGATCCGAATTGCTCGATTTGATGGACACGGAGCGTCCGAAGGTGGTCGAAGCGGTCCATTGGGCCGCGAAGAATGGAGATCGCTCGGAGAACGGCGACTACCTTTACGGCAAGAAGCGCCTGCGCGAGATCGACCGCAGGATTCGTTTTCTCACCAAACGGCTCGAGGTCGCCGAAGTCACCGATCCGTCAGTGCATCACGGCAGCGACCAGGTGTTCTTCGGTTCGACCGTGCTGTATGCGGACGAGAACGGCGACGAACGTTCGGTCACGATTCTTGGCATCGATGAAGCCGATAGCGCTCAGTCACAAGTCAGCTGGATTTCGCCGATCGCGCGCGCGCTCCTCAAAACCAGAGAGGGAGATGTCGTCAAACTCGCCACGCCGGGCGGCGTGCATGAGATCGAAGTGCTGTCGGTGAGCTATCCGCCGCCTTCGGACGGACCCCATTGAGCCGCTGAGATTCAGGGGACCGGCACCGTCCGGGTAGCGGCAAGGACTGAGGAGGTCCGCCGAACAGCGCGCAATACGACGTCGAGGTGCGTGCGGTCGCGCACCGCGATCACGAAGCGCAAATCGGTGGAGTCCTGCGGAGTCTCATCCGCCATCTCCACGTGCGTGATGTCGGCCTCGGTATCCGCGAGCGTAGCGGCGACCCGCGCCAATACGCCCTTGTCGTTGCGAACGGTAATGACCACTCCCGTTTCAAAAGCCCGGACCGGATCATCTGCCCATTCGACCGCGAAGAATCGTTCGCTGTCCTTGTAGCGCAGACGCTGGCCGACACCGCATTCCTCCGTGTGCACGACCAGGCCTTCGCCGTGCCCGAGATAGCCCACGATCGGGTCGCCCGGAATAGGGCGACAGCAAAGTGCGAAGCGCACGGATGAGTTTTCGCTGCCGTCCAGCGTGACAGCGCCTTGCGAAACGGCATCATGCGCCGCGAATCGCTCACGACTCAGCATCAGCGCATCGGGCTTTTCGCCACGTTCGGCCATCAGCGCCATCAACCGCTTTGCCACAATGCTTGCGATGCGCTTGCCCAGTCCGATGTCGGTCAGCAATTCGGCCCGCGTTCGGTTGCCGGTGAACCGCAGGAGCTTTTCCCACAGTTGTTGATGCTCGGCGTCGTCGACCGGCAGATTCCCGAGACCTTCGGCGCGCAGAGCCTGCGCCAGCAGCTTTTCGCCCAACCCTTCGGACTCTGCATGCGCGAGCGTCTTGAGGTAGTGACGAATCTTGGAGCGCGCCCGGCCGGTCCGCACGAAGCCGAGCCACGCGGGATTGGGCGTCGAAACGGGCGCCGTGATGATCTCCACGACGTCTCCGTTCTTGAGTTCGGTGCGAAGCGGAACCTGATCGCCGTTGATGCGCGCGGCCGAGGTGTGGTCGCCGATGTTGCTGTGAATCGCATAGGCAAAGTCCACCACGGTCGCGCCACGCGGGAGCGCCATGATCTGACTCTTCGGCGTGAAGACATAGACCGCATCAGGAAAGAGATCGACCTTGACGTGATCCCAGAATTCGGCCGCGTCGCGCGTCTCATCCTGGATGTCGAGCAGCGACTGGAGCCACTTGGCACCCAGCCGCTCGCTGGTCGGCGCCGTTGGCTCCGCGGCCTTGTAGAGCCAATGCGCCGCGACGCCCGATTCGGCGACCACGTGCATGGCTTCGGTCCGCAATTGGAATTCGACGTTCACGCCGGCTGGCCCCACCAGGGTGGTGTGGAGCGACTGATAGCCGTTGAGCTTGGCGATCGCGATGTGGTCCTTGAATTTGCCGGGCAGCGGCTTGTACATCTGGTGCAGGATGCCAAGCCCCGTGTAGCAGGAAATCACGCTGGGCACGATCAGCCGGAAACCATAAATATCGGTGACCTGGGCGAAGCTCAGGTGCTTTTCGTCCATCTTCCGGTAAATCGAATAAAGGGTTTTTTCGCGCCCTGCGATGCGTACGCTCATCGACGCGTTGGCAAAGGCTGTCTCTACTTCCTGCTGAACCTTCTGGATAAGGTCTCGACGTCGTCCCCGGGCTTTCGCGACCGCTTTGGCAAGAATGGCGTAGCGCCACGGACGCAGGTGCCGAAAGGACAAGTCCTGCAGCTCCCTGTAGGTTTGGTTGAGGCCCAACCGATGCGCGATAGGTGCGTAGATTTCGAGCGTTTCGCGCGAGATGCGCGCCCATTTTTCGCGCGGCGCGTCGTCCAGCGTACGCATGTTGTGCGTCCGGTCAGCGAGCTTGACCAGGATGACCCGCACATCCCGCGCCATGGCAAGAAGCATCTTGCGGAATGACTCCGCCTGGTTTTCTTCGCGCGTATTGAAGCGGAGTTTGTCGAGCTTGGTGAGACCGTCGACCAGCTCCGCAACAGGGGCTCCGAAGCGTTCAATCAGTTCTGACTTGGTCACCCCGCAGTCTTCGATCGCGTCATGCAGCAGAGCCGCCATCAAGGCCTGCGCGTCGAGCTTCCATTCTGCGCATTGGGCAGCGACTGCAATCGGATGCGTAATGTAGGGCTCGCCGCTGTTGCGCAGCTGGCCCAGATGCGCTTCGTCGGCGAAGCGATAGGCGCGGCGAACTTGGTCGATGTCCTCGGCGCCAAGATAGTCAAGCCGGTCGGTCAGCGCGGCGAAGCTCGCGGCGGCCGCATTCAGCGCCGCCGGACTCGGCTGGGGGCTTCGAGGAGCCTCGGATTGGGGCTTGACGACCGCACTCATAACTGCCACTTTAGCGTGGCAGCCGGGTCGACGCATTCAGGCATAAAAAAAGCACCGCATGCGGTGCTTCCTTGTTGCTTGTCTGCATCAGGTCAGCCGGGGACCTTTTTGAGCATTTCCAGACCGATCTTGCCTTCGGCGATTTCACGAAGCGCGGTCACGCCTGGTTTGTTCTTGCTTTCAATCTTCGGGGCGTGTCCCTGGCTCAGCATGCGGGCGCGGTAGGTCGCGGCCAGCACGAGTTGAAAACGATTCGGGATTTGTTGCAGGCAATCTTCGACGGTGATGCGGGCCATGAGGATCTTTCGGCGGTGGGCTGACGGTTGGCGGATCAGGGAATGTTCAGTGCGGCAAAGGTGCTTGCACGTATGCGGCGCTGTGCAGAATAGCGAAGCCGCTGAGCGTGGACGATCGCTTTCAGATCGAAAAGTGCGCGCTCAAAAACCTCGTTAATTATAACGAAATCAAATTCGCTGGCCCTGGCCATTTCTTCTGCTGCGTTTTTCAATCGCAGCTCGATGACCGAGGCGCTGTCCTCCCCGCGCCGCTCGAGCCGGGAGCGCAGCTCCTCCCAGCTAGGGGGAAGAATGAAGATCATCACGGCGTTCGAGAATGTCTTCCGGATCTGCAGCGCTCCCTGGAAATCGATCTCGAGAATGACGTCTGCGCCTTGCGCAATACGCTCTTCGATGGCTTTTTTAGACGTGCCGTAGCGCTGGCCATGAACGTGCGCCCATTCGACGAAAGCTTCAGCGGCCACCATGGCGTCAAACTCTGAGTGGGACGCGAAAAAGTATTCCCGGCCGTGCTTTTCCTGACCCCTCGGGGGACGGGTCGTGTGTGAGACCGAAGGTTGCACAGCCGAATCGAGTTCCATCAACGCCTTGACCAGACTCGATTTGCCCGCGCCGCTCGGCGCAGCGACCACGAAGATGTTGCCGGGGTAGTCCATTCGCTGGTTCTCTATTCGATGTTCTGGACCTGCTCGCGCATTTGCTCGATGAGGACTTTCATGTCCACGCCGATGCGCGTGAGTTCGAGGGTCGCGGATTTCGAGCCCAGCGTATTGGCTTCGCGATGCAATTCCTGAATCAGAAAGTCGAGCCGCTTGCCGATTTCTCCGCCTTTCTTGACAAGGCGCTCGATCTCGTCGAGATGGGAGTTCAACCGGGTCAGTTCTTCCGCGACGTCGATGCGGATCGCGAAAGCAGTGGCCTCGGTCAATGCACGATCCTGTGCCGCATCTGGGGGCGTGGCGCCGCCGCTCAGACCCATGGCTTCCTGCCAGCGCTCGAGGAAGCGTGTGCGCTGCTGCTCCACGAGCATGGGCACCAACGGCAACGCCTGCATCGCGAGCCCGCGCAATTGCTCAAGATGATCTTGCAGCATGCGGGCGAGACGGGAGCCTTCGCGCTCCCTGGCAGACATCAGGGCCTTCAACGTCTTCTCTGTCAATGCGGTGATCTCCGGACCCCAGTCGCCCCTTATCGCGCTGTCGCCCGAGGCGAGCCGCAGAACATCCGCGACGCTGAGATCCCGAGCGCTGGGCAGCCACGACTTGATCTGGTCCTGCACGCCATTGAGGCGTTGCAGCAACTTTGCCGAGGGCTCGCCCACCCCTGCGGCTGCCGTCGATTCAATTGCAGCACGGACTTCGACCTTGCCGCGCTTGAGCTGCTTGGTAATGACCTCGCGCAGCGCCGGTTCGTGCTGGCGCAGTTCCTCGGGCAACTTGAAAGTCAGGTCGAGAAAACGGCTGTTGACGGAGCGGATCTCGACCCCGAGACGAGCTCCGGCGGGAGGGCGCGCCTCGGCTTCTGGGTGGCCGCCTGCAGGGCTGTTTTGCCCGCTGGCATAGCCGGTCATGCTGTAAACTGGCATTGCGCCTCGCTGTGAATCTGTTGTTTGCACCGTGACGTCGGCACGGCGTTCGCTTGCCGCACCATCGCCTTCGGGCGAAACTCCCGGATTATGTCAAAGGTCAAACCTTCGCCCTTGCTGCCAGACACGGTCATTGGCGGTTATCGCGTCGTGCGCCGGCTTTCGGCGGGTGGTTTTGGTGTTGTCTACCTCGCCGTCGACCATAGTGGCCAGCAGGTTGCCATCAAGGAATATCTTCCGTCGTCCCTCGCCACGCGGGGCACCGGCGAACTGGCGCCGCAGGTCCCGCCCGAAAAGCTTTCACTTTACCGCCTTGGACTGAAGAGCTTCTTCGAAGAAGGTCGTTCGCTCGCGCAGATCTCGCATGCCTCGGTCGTGAGCGTTCTCAATTTTTTCCGCGAGAACGAGACGGTCTACATGGTCATGAATTATCTGGAGGGTGCGACCCTGCAGGACTTCATCGTCACCGCGCGCGACCTCAAAAAGCAAAAGGTCTTCCGCGAATCCACGATTCGCTCGTTATTCGACGAAATCCTCCGTGGCTTGCGCATCGTTCATCAGCACAAGATGCTGCATCTGGACATCAAGCCGGCCAACATCTTCGTGACCGACGACGACCGGGCGGTAATGATCGATTTCGGCGCGGCGCGCGAAGTGCTGTCCAAGGAAGGCAATTTCATCCGGCCGATGTACACGCCCGGATTCGCGGCGCCTGAGATGTACCGCCGCGACTCATCCATGGGCCCCTGGACGGACATCTACGCCATCGGCGCGTGCATCTACGCGTGCATGCAGGGGTATCCGCCGAACGACGCGCCGCAGCGCATCGAAAAAGATCGCCTCGGCCTTTCGCTGTCCCGGCTGCGCGGCATCTACTCGGACAACCTTATCGAGGTGGTCGAGTGGTGCATGTCGCTCGATCCGCTTTCGCGTCCGCAGTCCGTTTTCGCCCTGCAGAAGGAGTTGAGCCGGGAGGGGGAGCGCCGCTATACCAAGCTCACGGTCGGTGAAAAAGTAAGACTTTCCATAGACAACATGCGTTCATTTGAAAAGAAGGGGTTGCCCAAAGCGGCAGCACCGACCACCCGCCCCGCATGAAATTTTCTGTCTTTCAGGTCAGCCGCAAGGGCGGTCGTCTCAAGAATGAAGACCGCATGGGCTACTGCTACACCCGTGAATCAGGATTGTTCGTTTTGGCAGACGGCATGGGCGGACATCCGGAAGGCGAAGTCGCGGCGCAATTGGCCCTGCAGACCATAGCGGCGCTGTATCAACGTGAAGCGCGGCCGATCGTGAAGGACGTGAAGGCATTCCTGACGTCGTCCGTGATGGCGGCTCACCAGCAGATCATGCGGTATGCCGGCAACAAGGGCATGCTCGACACACCTCGTACAACCGTCGTGGCGGCGGTGATCCAGGGCACGACCGCCACCTGGATTCACTGCGGCGATTCGCGTCTGTATGTTGTGCGCGACGGCGAACTCCTCATGCGCACCCGCGACCACTCGCACGCCGAACGTCCGCGTGCCAATGCCGGCCCCGAGCCGGTCAATCGCAATCTGCTCCTGACCTGCCTGGGTTCGCCGACGCCGCCCTTGTTCGACATTTCGGAGCCGCTTCAACTGTTGCGCGGTGACCGGATCATGCTGTGTTCCGATGGCGTCTGGGGCGTTTTGGACGACAGCCTGATCGTTCACACGCTGTCTTCGGGCAGACCGGTTTCCGACGCCGCCCCCGACCTCGCCGAAATGGCACTGCGCAACGGCGGCAGCCACAGCGACAACGTGACCCTGATCGCGCTCGAATGGGAAACCCCCGACGCGCCGGGTCAGAAACGGGGTGTTTCCACCGACAGCATCAGCGATGGCGTGTTCGCGTCGACCATCCAGGCGGGTATGCCGTCGGACAGCGAACTCGACGATCTCGACGAAGACGCGATCGAACGATCGATTGCTGAAATCAACGAGGCGATCCGCCGCTCCGCCGCGCGCAAGGGCTGAGTCTGTTCCCTCTTTTTTCTTTTCCGTTCATCAAAAATGACTGTTTTCGTACGAAGCGGCGGCCGTGCCGCTGATCAGTTGCGCCCCGTGCGCATCACCCGTGGCTTCACCATCCATGCCGAGGGATCGGTCCTGATCGAATTCGGCCAGACGCGCGTCCTCTGCACGGCCTCCGTTGAGGAAAAGGTGCCCCCGCACAAGCGCGGCAGCGGCGAAGGCTGGGTCACGGCCGAGTACGGCATGCTCCCGCGCGCGACGCACACGCGCAGCGACCGCGAAGCCGCTCGTGGCAAGCAGAGCGGGCGGACGCAGGAGATCCAGCGTCTCATCGGCCGCTCGATGCGCGCCGTCTTCGATCTGGCTGCGCTCGGCGAACGCACCATCCACCTCGACTGCGACGTGCTGCAGGCGGACGGCGGCACGCGGACGGCCGCGATCACCGGCGCCTTCGTTGCTGCCCAGGACGCCGTCAACAAGCTGCTGGCGGACGGCAAGATCCCCGCATCGCCGATTCGCGGGCAAGTCGCCGCCATCTCGGTGGGTATCGTGCAAAACACACCGCTGCTCGACCTCGAATACATCGAGGATTCGGCCTGCGACACGGACATGAACGTCGTGATGACCGGCGCCGGCCATTTCGTCGAAGTGCAGGGCACCGCCGAAGGCGCCGCCTTCTCGCGCGGCGAAATGAACGCGCTCCTGGCGCTGGCCGAAAAAGGCATCTCCGAACTGACCGCGCTGCAGACGAAGGCGCTCTCGAGCTGAAGCACCGACGATGAAGCTGGTTCTCGCGTCCAACAATGCCGGCAAGCTCGCCGAGTTGCAGGCTCTTCTTGCGCCACTCGACGTCACCTTGGTGCGACAGTCGGAACTTGGCGTCGGCGAGGCCGAGGAGCCATTCCGCACCTTTGTCGAAAACGCGCTTGCCAAGGCGCGCCATGCGTCGGCGCACACGGGGCTGCCTGCCATCGCCGACGACGCGGGCCTGTGCGTTCAGGCTTTCGGCGGCCTCCCTGGCGTCGACACTGCTTACTACGCGACGCAGTTCGGCTACGAAAAAGGCGATGCGAACAATGTGCGTGCGCTGCTGGAGCAATTGGCGTCCAAGACCGATCGCCGCGCCGCCCTGGTCAGCACCCTCGTGGCGCTGCGCAACGCCGACGACCCTGAACCGCTGATTGCGGTCGGGCGCGTCGCCGGCTTGATCGCCAGCGAACCCGTCGGCGACAACGGCTTCGGATTCGACCCGGTGATGTTCCTGCCTCAGTTCGGCAAGACCTTTGCGCAACTGTCGCCCGAAGTGAAGAACGCCAACAGCCATCGTGGACAAGCTGCGCGCGCCATGCTGGCCCTGATGCGCGAGCGCTGGTCGTGAGCGCCATCATTCCGATCTCCAGCGGCGACGAGAGTGCCGCGGGTGCGGCGGACGCCAACGACGCCCTGCACCTGATGCGGCCTGGGCCGCTGCAGTTGTCGGCTCTGCCGCCGTTGTCGCTGTACGTTCATCTTCCGTGGTGCCTGCGCAAGTGCCCTTACTGCGACTTCAATTCCCATGAGTGGCGGAATGCGTCCGGCGAATTGCCCGAGCAACGCTATCTGGACGCCCTGGTTGCCGATTTGGACGCGGCGCTGCCGCTGATCTGGGGCCGGACGGTTCACACGATCTTCATCGGGGGCGGCACGCCGAGCCTGTTTTCTCCGGCATCCATCGACCGGCTGATTGGGGATTTGCGCGCTCGACTCAAGCTGACACCCGATTGCGAGATCACGCTGGAGGCCAACCCGGGCACCTTCGAGCGCGACCGGTTCCGTGCCTACCGGGCGGCCGGTGTCACGCGCCTGTCGGTCGGCGTGCAGTCCTTCAACGACGAGCATCTGAAGGCGCTCGGCCGTGTGCACGATCGCGCGCAGGCCATTGCGGCAGTGGAGGAGGCCGCCGCCAGCTTCGAGACCTTCAACCTCGACCTGATGTATGCGCTGCCGGGCCAGACGCCCGAGGACCTCGAAGCGGACCTCGATCAGGCGCTTTCGCTGGCGCCGCCGCACCTGTCGGTCTATCACCTGACCATTGAGCCGAACACCTATTTCGCCAAATTTCCTCCGGTGGTACCGGAAGACGACGCCGCCTACGCCATGCTCGACCGCATTTGCGAGCGCACGGCCGAGGTGGGGCTCGAACGCTACGAAATCTCGGCCTATGCACGCAACGGCCACCAGTGCGCGCACAATCTGAACTATTGGCAGTTCGGCGACTATCTGGGTATCGGCGCTGGTGCCCACAGCAAGCTGAGCTTTGCGCATCGTGTCGTGCGGCAAGTGCGGTTCCGGGAGCCGCGTCTGTACATGGACAACGCACTTGCCGCCCATGCCGTTGCGCAGAGTGAGGATGTTGGCATCGGTGCCCTTCCTTTTGAATTCATGCTCAATGCCTTGCGCTTGAAGGACGGCTTTACGCTCGCGCAGTTCGCGGAACGGACCGGCTTGGCTGTGACGGCCATCCAGCGCGGACTGGAAGAAGCCGAGCGCAAGGGATTGATCGAGCGCGACTTGGCGCGCGTGTGGCCGACAACGCGCGGCTTCGACTTCCTGAGCGATCTTCAGACGATCTTCCTGCCAGATTCCTGAGGAGAGATACCGCCATGGAAAACCTCGAATCTCCCGAAGTCAAGCGCCGATCCCGCGGACGGCCCAGCCCCGAACAGGCCGTCGCGCTGCGCGAATCCTTCCTTGCCGCCGCGTTGGAATCCTTCCTCGAAAAGGGCTATGCGGCCACCAGCATCGAGGCCATTGCTCGCGAGGCGGGCGTCGCCAAGATCACGATCTACCGCCAGTTCGACAACAAGGAAGCCTTGTTCAGGGAAGTGGTTCACCGCGCCGTGAGCAGTGCCCGCGAAAACATGCAGGCCACCTTGGTGCGCCGGGGCGCCGACGAGAGGCAAGTCCTGCTCGACCTGATCGAGCGCATGTACCTGAGCGCGACCGAGCCGAAGACCCTGGCGCTGTTGCGCCTGGTGATTGCCGAGGCCGTGCGCTTTCCGGAACTGGCGAAGTCGCTCTATGCGGAGAACAGCTACGTGCTCGCGCCTGTCGTCGAATACCTTGCCGAAGCACATCGGGCCGGAACGCTGCATGTGCCGTCACCTGAATTGGCCGCGGTGCAGTTGTCGACCTTGGCGTTTGGCGGCGTGCGCTTCTTCATCTCGAAGCCTCTGGCCGGGCCTGAGGAGCGCCGCGCCTGGGCTGAAGGGATTGTTGATTTGGTCATGCGAGGTTGGGCGCCGACGGCCGAAACGCGGGAAGACAACCGCTAAAATCGCCGGCTGTCTTCTTTGCACAGAAGGCATCCCAGGAGAGTTGGGTGAGTGGTTTAAACCAGCAGTCTTGAAAACTGCCGACGTGAAAGCGTCCGTGAGTTCGAATCTCACACTCTCCGCCACAGGTTGATGTCTCTCATCGGCGATCGGACAGTTCAAGGCCTTGTCCATCTCACCCATCCGTCGGCAGTGCGACTATCAGCGTAACCGATGAGACGCCGATTGCCTCGCGAAGTTGGCGCTGCACGCTGCCAAACCCATTTCTGCGACAGGACACTCCTGGTCTTACTTCCAGGAGAGTCGAAGGCCCACGCTGCCTTGAATGGAGGAACGCACTCGCGCATCTCCGGAGACGCTGAACACGCGCCCCAGTTCCCCGTAAAAACTGGTCTTGTCGTTCAGTGCCAGTGTCAGCGGCGTCGTCTTCCGCCGACGTGCCCTTCGCCTGATCCAGCAATGCTTGCAGGGCGGCTTCGTCCTCGGCCAGTGTCTCCTCGAACAGCCGGCGCTGCTCAGTGCTCATCGCCTCGGACTTCGCACCTAACTTCCAGGCCTTGTGACGTGCCAGTTCGAACGTGAGCTTCTCGAGCTTGCGTCCTTCAGGCGGAAGTCCTGCGCCTGGCGCTGGATGTGCCGCAGCATCTGTTGGGCGAGCGCCGTGACCGCCTCGGGCGTCAGACCTTGAAGGTCTCATCCTTGGGGTCGCGCAGGTCCTGCATGGACACCCATCATGCAACCCTCGCCTGCTTCGCGTCATTGGGAGTTGCGCTGTCAACGCGCGCTCGCTGCTGCGAGCCTATAGCCGTGCGATCACACTCATCTCTGGCAGGCGCTTCCAAGGCAGTCCCACCACCAGCGCATCGAACTGCGCCTGCGTCAGCGACAGCGGTGTCGCAGCGCACGAACGTGACCAAGCTCCATTTCGAAGTGCGCCGCGGCGGCGTGGCTGTTGATTCGATGCCGTACCTGAAGCCGCCGCCCGCCCCGTGATGTGTGGTAGGGGGGCGTGACTTGAATGCAGCACCGCTGGCCGGATTGGGTAAACCGAAAACTGACCATCTGGGGGTCAGTTTGTCGTGTCGCCTGACACCACCGCCCTGGGACGCTATTTTTTGGACAAGGGTGGCGAACTAATCGGATAGCAGCGGCAGGCGATTGACGGTCCAATGACCGCGAGCAACAAGAACCGGATCGCGACAAACGTCTCGACCGACGCTATTCGATCCCTCGTCAACCCTCGTCATGAATCGCAGATTTCGGCAACCTGCCTTTTGGAAGAGAGCAGCATGAACACCATCCTTCGTTCAATAGGTGGCACGCGCATCGTCGCATCCCATGCGCTCGGGTTTCCGTGGCGACAGGAGCTATCCGAACGCCTGCGCGCCCACCGCAAATCCAACCTTGCTTCGCTCGGACGCATGAGTCCACATGAGAGGAAAGGAGCACATCATGAACTCGTCTCAGGTGACTCTGCGCCCGAGCACTCTCTACGAACTGCGCTTTCGCTCGCTCTTCAACGAGGGGCGCGGATATGCGTTCCCGTGCGATGCCGACGGGCAGGTGACCATGGACTCGCTCAGCGACAGGGCTCGCAACAACTACCTCTATGCGCGTATCGGTGTCGGACGCGAGTTCTCGGTGCCCGCCGTCCAGCTTGCTGGTGTGGCGTGACCCCACAAAGGCCGCTGTCATGCGCAACCCAGTGCAGACTGCAAAACACCTGTGGCTGAAGTGCCCCGAGGACTTGGCCTGGGACATCTTCACGCTGGACTGCATGCTCGTGGTGCTGTTCGCGATGCTTGTCGCGGGACTGGCGAGCTGCAGCGCCAAATTCTCTGAATTCATTGCCGACCACGAGCAATGGCTTTGGGTAACCGGCGTTACGCTGGCCATCTTCGCGCTCATCAGCCTGTTGCGTGTCTTGTGGCCCAGCGAACGGATCAGGCCTCGCGCGTGGTGGGGATAGCCGGGCAGTTCACGAGGACCGAGCATTCCGTTGGATGGTTTCGGACGGCGTTTCCGAGAAGGCGAGCTTGTAGTCAATGGCAAAGCGACCGAGATGATTGAAGCCCACACCCAGCGCAATGGACGACACGTTTTGGTCTGATCGGTCCTGCTGCAACTGAGCACGTGCTTGGCGCAGCCTGTAATCCTTGAGGTAGGCAGCCGGCGTGAAGCCCGTGTGCTTGCGAAAGCTCTCAAAGAGCTTGAGCCGCGAAACGCCCGAAGCCGCCTCGATGTCTTCGAGGTGGATCGCCTCACGGTAGTTTGCTTCGATGAAACTTCTGGCACGCGCGATAAATGCGGGGATCTTGGCGCCGAGCGCTTGTTGGATCTGCCCCGAATAGTTGCTCGGCTGTGAGATCAGAAGGCCTTTGATCAGGGTCTCCTCGATCGATCGTCGGAAATAGCCGCACCCGTAGAGTTCCCGCGCGCGATCGATCTCGGTGAGGTAGTGCTTGACCATGCGCCACCAAGCAGCTGTCGCCCCCTCCACGGCATCCATGCTTTCGGAAAACACCAGCAGGCCATCGACGGGCCTGCCGAGGACATCGCTCAAAGTCTGCTCTAAGGCTGAGCGCGGGATGCCGACCACAATGTTGCGGCAATTTCCCGCAAGGCTGAACTCGGATGGCTGCTCGGGCGACACGGCAATGCCACGATTCGAGTCGGAGCGCACACGGCCCTGTAAAGATCGCAATTCCTGCTCGCCTGAAAGCGGCAGACTGAAGCTGTAGCTAGCGGATTGCTGCTTCCGGTCCGTATCGATCCGCAGCTCGACGCCGCTCATATCGGAGTAACCGACGGTCGTGGACATACCACTCAAGACGTGGCCGCTGTACATCATCCGAAAACGACTGGGCGCCGAGACATGCATTGAGTGCGGCCCGTAGAGGTCCTCGTGTAATTCACATGCGGCATTCCAGTCCAGGCCCCTGGCCAAGATCGAACCGTCCGGCCGCAATGCTTCCTTGAACAACATGGCCAGCCGTGCCCCCTCGAGCGAATAGTCAGAGCGAGAACCATCGCCTAACAAATGCGAGTATCGGCGAGAGCCTCGTCAGCACTATAGGGTTTCTCAGCATTGAAACGAGAGGTCGTCGTTTATTTGCGATAAGGTGCCCTTCCCCCAAAAAGGTAGGACATGCGCACGCGGATCCACGGTAGTGCGCGCAGGCAGCGGACGCGGGCTGTTGAGATGGCAGAGGGAATATCGACCTCGATGCACCGCGACCTGGCGCCCGCATGCGGTCGCACCGTCACTCTGTCCCGGATGCCCACTTTTCGGATAGAGGTGGCGAACTATTCGGATAGCAGCGGCAGGCGACTAACGGCCCAATTCCAGGCTATGTCCGCTCGAACCATCCAATCCATTGACGACCTGGCGCAACTTCCTGACGAAGAATTGCTGGCATGTCTCGGCGCCCTTCGGCTTGCCATCGTTGAAGCGAAGCGGCAACACGCGATCGCACTTCGAGAGCGTGTCGTTCCTGCGGGCTTGCCGTTCGCGTATCCCTCTTTCAATTGGCGACCCAAAGGTTCCCAGCTGCTGAACACGCCCATCCGGCTCGAACCGGATACGCCGATCGACGAGATTCCCGTGCGTGCGAGCGCCCGCGAAGCGCTGAGGGAGCTCAGCATCTTCTGCATCGAGGATCTGTCGGAGATCAGCGAGCAGGAGCTTCTGAGAGAAGAGGGGATCGGTGCAAAGACGGTCGGTCGATTGCGCGCAATACTTGCGCGCGTGGGACTCGACTTTCTACCGAATCCGAACATTGAAGAACGCGCGCATGAACAAAGCAAAGCGGTGCTTGCGCTGCCGTCCGAGGCGCGCACGCTCGCGCTGCGTGGCCTTGCGGATTCCGCGCCTGTGTCCGCGCTGGGCCTGCGACCTTGCACGTTGACTAGGGCGTTGGCCAATGATCAGGAGACGGTCGGTCAATTGCGACGGCTCACCCTGCCTCTGTTGTGCGAGCGTTTCGGAAAACGCGAGGCACGCGAGGTCTACGACTTGTTGATGGCGACCGATCGTCCATTCGCCAGTTCGGCGCCTCCGTTCGAGCTCTGGCGCTACGGTCTGGTCTCGACGAAGGAACTTCACATTCCCACGGCGCCCGAGACGCCGATCGTCGAATTGCGGCCCTGGCTGGGTGCGTCGGTGGACTCGATGAGCGCTTGCGGCATTCATACACTGGACGCGCTGCGTGGAGTCGCATCTCGAGGAGATGTTGCCTCGTTCCGCGGGATAGGGCGCGCCACCGCTGATCGTGTTCTCGGCCTTCTCGGCGCCCATATCACGCCTCAACCCCATCGTCTCGGCATGTCGACGGCGAACGTATCGGTGGCTTGATCGATCGGGATATCTCGATCAATAGCACCGCCTACGCAAACTCCCCATCGTCGAGTTCGCCACCATGCTGATCGACGGCGCTTACGTCCATCCCTAACATGACAATGCCCTGGGCTCCAATCGGCGATCGCCAGCGGCCTTATTTCCAGGAGAGTCGAAGCCCCACGCTGCCTTGAATGGAGGAACGCACTCGCGCATCTCCGGAGACACTGAACACGCGCCCCAGTTCCCCGTAAAGACTGGTCTTGTCGTTCAGTGCCAACGTCATGCCGGCAGCCAGCTCGGCAGACGTATAGCCGGTCCGGCTCGAAATGTCGGTCACCGCGCCGGGCGAGATGAAGCGTGCGATATCCGTGCCCGATCCGCCGTAGTACAAGTTGGCGCGGCCGTAGGGCTGAAGCCGTCCTGCGGATGTCGCCACGTCGCCCTTGATGCGAACGCCGAGCCGGCCGATCCATCCGGCATCGGTGTCCTGCCGCACGGTTGCGCCGCTAAGCTGCACATCGTCGAAGCTGCTCCTCTGATAAACCAACTGCGCTTGCGGTTCGATGCTCCAGCTGTCGGAAAGCTTGAAGGGCTTGCCAGCTTCAACCGAGGCCGTCAGGCTGCTGGCCTTGCCCGAGACGCTCGGGTTGAAGTCGGGACGCAGGGTGTACCGGTGGCTTCCGCCCTGCAGCACCGTATCGGCATAGAGCCCGTCCTCGCGCGTCCACGTCGCATAGCCGCCGAGGTAGCGAGACTGCAGGTCGTTGCGGCCAACGTGGCCAAACGTTGCGCGTGCATTGCCGCTGGTGTCGGAGCCGCCTTCGAGATAGCCCACATACACGCCCGCGCGCCAGGCGCTGTCCGACCACAGGTCGGTGCCGGCCTGCAGGCCGCCAAGATACCCGCTGCTTTGAGGGTTGACGGTGCCTTCCTGCTGGATGTCGAGATCGGTATAGATGGCGCGCCCCCATGCGCGCCGATCGCGCGGCGTTGCCGACGAAGCATCCGACGCAGTCTGCGGCTGTGTAATGTTCTCGTCGCCGATCCGCCTGTGCAGATTGCCGAGCATGGCCAGATCGCCCTGGCGGAACTGTGCGGGGAGACCGGCAACCATGGGCACCTCGGCTCGGTAGGTGGGTACCTCGACCGGCGGAGGAATGATGACCGGATTAGGCCCCGGGGGTGGCGTCGGGACGATCGTGGAAGTCGACCGCAGATACCAGTTCTCGCCAGAGCCGCCGGCATCCGCGGCGTAAAGGCGGTACTCGTAGGCCCCCGCATCGATGTGAGGCGCTTGCAGCGTGGTGTTGCCTTTGGCGACTCCGGCGATAGTCGCGCCGCCGGCCAGCACAAAGGCATCCTTGGTGGTCTGCGCCGTGGTAGTGGCGCCATTGCGCGCGCTGACGACCTCGATGCCGCTGCCGCTGGTGAGCGCACCCAGGCCGGCCACATTGGTGATCTCCAGATGGGTGGTGCCGCTGGCGCTCGCGCCGGGGCCGTCGAGCACGAACCGATCGCTGAGACTTGCGCTGTCACCCAGCCGGGTGCCCAGGCGCAGCGTGCCGCCCCGGCCGACATAGGCGCCGGCGACCGCGAGCGTGCTGCCTGGCGTGGTGCTCAGCAAACTCACAGTACCCGCGTTGTCCAGCGCCGCAACAGTCTGGTTGAAGCCGCCGGTATCGAGTGTCGCGCCGCTCGACACGGTATGAGCCGATGCAGCGCTGAAGGCATTGGCAACACCGGCCTTGAGCGTGCCCACGTTGACGTTGGTCGCACCGCTGTAGGTGTTCGCGCCAGCCAATGAGGCGACGCCAGCGCCAAGCTTGGTCAACGAACCGCTGCCGCTGATGGGTCCGGGCAGTTGGACGCTGTCCGAACGGTTGATGACAAGCGCCGCATTGTTGGTGATGTTGCCAAGGATGCCGCCGGCGGTGCCACCATCGCCGATCTGCAATGTGCCGGCATTGATCGTGGTGCCGCCGGTGTAGGTGCTGTCGCCGGCGAGCACCAGTGCGGCGGCACCCTCCTTGGTCACGCTGCCTGCACCGCTGATCACGCCTCCGAACGTCGTGTTGCTGTCGCTTTGCACGGTCAGCGCAGCGCTCCCGAGCGTGACGCTGCCAGCACCACCGAGGTTGTGCGCGAGCTGGTTGAACCCATTCAGCGCCAGCGTAGCGCCGGCCGCGACGTTCACGGCGCTGCTGGTTGCAAAGGCATCCGCTATGCCGGCTCGCAGAGTGCCCCCGTTGATCGTCGTCGCCCCTGTGTAGGTATTGGCCGCCGACAGCACCAGCGTGCCCGCGCCGTTCTTGGTGAGGCTCGTGCCATCCCACCCGGAACTGGAAGGCGTCTGGTTGCCCAATGGCACATCGACGTCGAAGGTTTCCGTCGCGCTCACGAGCGTGAACACGCCATGGCTTTGCGTCGCACCCGCCATCCAAGCCAGGCCGAAGCCTACGTTGTAGTCCAGCGAATCGACCGACTTGCTGCCGGCCAATGTGAGAAAGTCGAGATCGCCGCCGGCCCCGCCCAGTTCAACCGTCGAGAAGTCATTGGTGATGCCGCCCGACGTGTGGATCACGTTGAAATGCGTGCTCGTCAGGGCGCTCGCGGTGTTCGGCACAGCGGCGCCGAAGCCGGTGATGTCGAGCGTGCCGCCGAGGTTGGCCGTGGCCGCCGAGACGATGGGTTGGGTGCTGCCGAGATCGACGGCGAGCGTGCTTCCGGAAGCCTGCGTGAATGCGCCTGCGACAGTCAATGTCGATTCTGCGGCGATGTGCGTGGTGGCGCCGGATGCGGTCGTAAAGGCGTTCGCGTTGAAGGCGCCCGCCTGAGCGAGGTCGAGCGTGCCGGCGTTGACATCGACGCTGGACACCGAGGAGCCCGTACCCGTGAGCGTTGTCGTTCCGGCACCCGCTTGCACCACGGCTCCGCCGCTGATGGTGCCCGCGTAGGTCATCGCATTCGAGCGGTTGAACGCCAACGTGCCGTTGTTGGTGACGTTGCCGACGATGCTTCCGGTGGTGCCGCCGGCACCCAGTTGCAGCGTGCCCGCCGAGATGGTCGTGCCGCCCGCATAGGTGTTGTCCGCGGTGAGCGTGGTCGTACCGGTGCCGGCCTGCCTGAGCGAGCCGGTGCCGCTGATCGTGCCCGCGAAGGTCAGCGCATCGCTGCGGTTAAATGCCAGCGTGCCGTTGTCCACCACATCGCCAACGATTGAACCGCTGGTGCCGCCATTGCCCAACTGCAGTGTGCCCGCCGAGATCGTCGTGCCGCCGGTGTAGGTGTTGTCGGCCGTCAGCGTCGTTGTGGCCAAGCCGATCTGGTTGACGTTGCCGGTGCCGCTGATCGCGCCGGTGAAGGTCCAGGCGTTCCCGTGTCCGAGCGCCAGCGTGCCGTTGTTGGCGACATCGCCCACGATCGAACCGGTGAGACCAGTGGTGGTGCCAATCTGCAGTGTGCCCGCCGAGATCGTCGTGCCGCCGCCATAGGTGTTGCTGCTGGTCAGAACCAGCGTGCCATCGCCTTCTTTCGTCAGTGCGCCGCTGGCACCGGAGAGCGTGTTGGTCAGCGTGAGCGTCGTCCCCGCATCGGTCTGGATGCTGCCGTTGTTGGGAGTGATCGTGACCGCGCGGCCCGACGTGAAACTCGCACTG